>NZ_JBHMEC010000017.1:0-604811 GCF_042430665.1 Roseovarius ramblicola
TCGCCCCATGCCCCGCCGTCCCCAACCTCTTCTCGGTCGTCGACGACGCCTAAAACCTTGCCGGGCGCGCGAGGCTCGGGCACGGTGAACCTTCGGACGCCGCAGGGAGGCCCGTCGCTTGGCCAGTCTCAACCGCATCGTGATGCAGAAGGCCACCCGCCGCTGGATCGAGGCGCTGGCGCCCGAAACGCTCGACGCCGCCGAGATATCGGGCAAGTTCGGGCGGCGATTTGCCTTTCGCAGCTACACGCGTTTTCGCTACCCGCGTCACGACATCTGCGCGGGGCCGTTCACCGACGGTGCGGGCGAGGTGCAGCAATTCGACCTCATTCTCGCCAATCAGGTGTGGGAGCATCTCGACCGGCCCTACGCCGCCACGCGCCACGTGCGGCAGATGCTGCGCGGTGATGGATGGTTCTGGCTCGCCGTGCCGTTCTACATTCCCTGGCACGGCGATCCGGTGGATTGCTCGCGCTGGAGCGCGCGGGGGCTAAAGAACCTGCTGATCGAGGCCGGGTTCGCGCCGGAGCGGATCACCGCCCGGCAATGGGGCAATCGTGCCGCCGCGCGGCGAAACATGAAAGGGCCGTGGCCGCCGCCTTACGACCCGGAGACGGACGACCTGACCGACGATCCCGATTTCCCGGTCTGCGCGTGGGCGCTGGCGCAGAAATAGGACGGTGGGGGGCGCAGTCCTGGCCTGGAGGGGACGTTCGCCTCTCTTATTCCGGCGCGGCTCATGCCCAATGCCCCCTTCAGGCCCATAGTGTTGACAAAGCCAGTTCGCGGAAGGGCGGCTTGATCGAACGTTATTCCAGGATTTGGAGACGGTTTCCGGATTGCGGCGTTCCCGAACCAATCGGCCAGCCTCACCCCCCCGCCGCGTTCACTATCCGTTCACAATTTCGACTTGGACGACTCACCGCGCTCCTCTATGTCATGTCGGGTGGCAAGGGGGTCAGGATGGCCGAACTCAGGACGATCTCGGTGCGCGGCGCGCGCGAACATAACCTCAAGAATATCGACGTGGACATTCCGCGCGACCAACTGGTTGTGATCACCGGGCTTTCCGGTTCGGGCAAGTCGTCGCTGGCATTCGACACCATCTATGCCGAGGGGCAGCGGCGTTATGTCGAATCGCTCAGTGCCTATGCGCGGCAGTTCCTCGACATGATGGAAAAGCCGGATGTGGACCACATCAGCGGGCTGAGCCCGGCGATTTCAATCGAGCAGAAGACGACGTCGAAGAACCCGCGTTCGACCGTCGGCACCGTGACCGAGATTTACGACTACATGCGGCTGCTCTTTGCCCGCGTCGGCACGCCCTATTCCCCCGCCACCGGCCTGCCTATCGAGGCGCAGCAGGTGCAGGACATGGTGGATCGCGTGATGGCGATGGAGGAGGGCACGCGCGCCTATCTGCTGGCCCCGATCGTGCGCGACCGCAAGGGCGAGTACCGCAAGGAATTCCTGGAACTGCGCAAGTCCGGCTTTCAGCGGGTCAAGGTGGATGGCGAATTCTACGAGTTGGATGAGCCGCCCACGCTCGATAAGAAATTCCGCCACGACATCGACGTTGTGGTCGACCGGCTGGTGGTGAAGGCGGGGCTGGAGACGCGACTGGCCGACAGCCTGCGCACCGCGCTCGATCTGGCCGATGGCATCGCCGTGCTGGAAACCGCCCCGCGCGAGGGCGAGCCGGAGCGGATGACCTTCTCCGAAAAATTCGCCTGTCCGGTCAGTGGCTTCACCATCCCCGAGATCGAGCCGCGGCTGTTCTCCTTCAACGCGCCGTTCGGGGCCTGCCCGGAGTGTGACGGGCTGGGGGCGGAGCTGTTTTTCGACGAGAAACTGGTGGTCCCGGACGAGGCGCTGCGCATCGGTGACGGGGCCATCGCGCCCTGGCGCAAGGGCAAGAGCCCCTATTTCACCCAGACCATCAACGCCATCGCCAAGCACTACGAGTTCGACAAGGCGACCCCTTGGCGCGACCTGCCCGCGCATGTGAAACAGGTGTTCCTCTATGGCTCGGGCGACGAGGAAATCCCGTTCCGCTATGACGAGGGCGGTCGTGTCTATCAGGTCAGCCGCGTGTTCGAGGGGGTGATCCCCAACATGGAGCGGCGCTATCGCGAGACGGATTCGAACTGGATTCGCGAGGAATTCGAACGCTACCAGAACAACCGCCCGTGCGGCGCCTGCGGCGGGTATCGGCTGCGGGAAGAGGCCTTGGCGGTGCGGATTGGTCCCGCCAAAGGCGGGCGTGACCAGTGTCTGCACGTCGGGCATGTGGTGCAGATGTCGATCCGCGAGGCGCATGACTGGTGCGAGACGGTGCCGGAGCACCTCGGTAAGCAGAAGAACGAGATCGCGCGCGCCATCCTCAAGGAAATTCGCGAGCGGCTCGGCTTTCTCAACAATGTGGGCCTCGACTACCTGACGCTCAGCCGCAACGCCGGCACGCTCAGCGGGGGCGAGAGCCAGCGGATCAGGCTGGCGAGCCAGATCGGGTCGGGCCTGACGGGGGTGCTCTACGTGCTCGACGAGCCCTCTATCGGGTTGCATCAGCGCGATAACGGCCGGCTCTTGCAGACGCTGCGCAACCTGCGCGATCAGGGCAACACGGTGATCGTGGTCGAACATGACGAGGAGGCGATCCGCACCGCCGATTACGTCTTTGACATCGGCCCCGGGGCGGGGGTGCATGGCGGCCAGGTGGTCAGCCATGGCACGCCCGATCACGTCGCCGCCGACGCGGCCTCGATCACCGGGCAGTACCTCTCGGGCACGCGCGAGATTGCCGTTCCGCCCAGGCGGCGCAAGGGCAACCGCAAGAAACTGACCGTGGTCAGGGCGACGGGCAACAACCTTCGGGATGTCACCGCCGAGTTTCCGCTTGGCAAGTTTGTCTGCGTGACGGGGGTGTCGGGCGGGGGCAAGTCGACGCTGACCATCGAGACGCTGTTCAAGACCGCCTCGATGCGGCTCAACGGCGCGCGGCAGGTGCCCGCGCCCTGCGAGACGATCAAGGGGCTGGAGCATCTCGACAAGGTGATCGACATCGACCAGCGCCCGATCGGGCGCACGCCGCGCAGTAACCCGGCGACCTATACGGGGGCCTTCACCCCCATTCGCGACTGGTTCGCCGGGCTGCCCGAGGCCAAGGCGCGCGGCTACAAGCCGGGGCGCTTTTCGTTCAACGTCAAGGGCGGGCGCTGCGAGGCGTGTCAGGGCGACGGGCTCATCAAGATCGAGATGCATTTCCTGCCGGACGTCTATGTCGAATGCGAGACCTGCAAGGGCGCGCGCTACAACCGCGAGACGCTGGAAATCCGCTTCAAGGGCAAGAGCATAGCGGATGTTCTTGATATGACGGTGGAAGAGGCGCAGGACTTTTTCCGCGCCGTGCCGTCGATCCGCGAGAAGATGGATGCGCTGATGCGTGTGGGCCTCGGCTATATCAAGGTGGGCCAGCAGGCGACGACGCTCTCGGGCGGCGAGGCGCAGCGGGTGAAGCTGTCAAAGGAACTGGCCAAGCGCTCCACGGGGCGCACGCTCTATATCCTCGATGAGCCGACGACGGGGCTGCACTTCGAGGATGTGAAGAAGCTCTTGGAGGTGCTGCACGAACTGGTGGAGGCCGGCAATACCGTGGTGGTGATCGAGCACAATCTCGACGTCATCAAGACCGCCGACCATATCATCGACATCGGTCCCGAGGGCGGCGATGGCGGCGGCGAGATCGTCGCCGTCGGCACGCCCGAAGAGGTGGCCGAGATCGCACGCAGTCATACCGGACGCTACCTCAAGGACATGCTGAACGCGCGCAAGGTGGCGGCGGAATAGGCCCCGCGCCATCCGCGATCCGTCATCATCCGGCTTGACCGGATGATCCCCTGCGACCGGAGATCCTCGGGTCAGGCCCGAGGCTCGCCGCGCGGTCGCTCATTTCCTGTCCAGCGGGCAGGTGGACATCCCGAGGATCGAATAGAGCGGGCAGGTGGACATCAACCCGGTGACCAGCGGGACGATACCGATGAGGTAAAGCCAGCTATAGGCCCCCTCGCGATTGACGAAAAAGGCCGCGATCAGAGCGAGGCCGAGGATCACGCGCAGCGCGCGGTCGATGGAGCCGACGTTTTTCTTGAGCATGGTGTCACCTTCGTGTTCGGGGCGCGCGAAAAGCGCCTGTTGACGGAGGTGAGTATGCGCCGGACAGACGGGCACCGTCTGTGATCTGGTCACGCGGGCGGGCGGAATGCCTGCCTCATTTGAAGTTGCGGCTGTCCTTGACCTGGTCCCAGGCCCACATCACCTGTTGCAACTGTTCCTCCTGGCTGCGGTCGCCGCCGTTGATATCGGGGTGCAGCACCTTGATCAGCGACTTGTACGCCTTGCGAAGGTCGGCCTTGGACCAGTCATCGGCAGCCTCGAGGATTTCCAGCGCGCGCCGCTCGGTGGGGGGCAGCTTGCGCTTGCCGGTCTGCCGGCGGCCCGGGTTGCGGGTGGCGTTCTCGCCCAGCACCTGGTGCGGGTCCTCGATACCCAGCCGTGCCCAGGCGCGCGCCTCCGGGTCGTTGAACCGCTTGGTATCGCGCTCCCAGACCTTGTCACGCGACATCTGCGCGTTGATTTCGGCCTCGGTGGTGCTCTCGAAGAAGTTCCACTTGAGATTGTATTCGCGCACATGCTGCTGGCAGAACCAGAAATACTCGTCGAGCAGGTCCGGCGACTTGGGCGCGCGGTAGAGCCCTGCCTCCTCGCAGCCCTCGTGCTCGCACACGCGGGTCGAGGTTTCCGATGCGCCAGACATCGCCCGCCGCCCGCGCGGCTTCTTGCGCTTGGCAGAGGAAACGGACAGATCGAAGCCGAAGGGGTCAGTCTTGGACATGCGCGAACCTTTCCGAGTCAGGGCGCAGAGTGTATGCCAAAACGCGGCAAATAGAAGGGGGGAGCGGCAAAAAATCGCGTGACACCCGCGCGACGAACGGTGCGCAGCCGGTGCCGCGAAACCAGCTTAGCAGACTGACTGAAAAGCAGTTCTACAGCCGCGTTCTCAATCCTCGGGGCGATCCGGCGTCAGCGACCGCGCCACGTCTTCGGCTACGACTTCGGGGGTCGGGCCGGACGCGGGCGGGGTGGCGGGCACGAGGGCGCGTTCGAACACCAGAACCGAGCGGTAGACCGTGGCGGTCGAGGCCAGTCCCCGCCGCTGCTCGCCGGGCAGGATGTCGCTGCGCAGATAGCGCCAGCCATCGCGCGCCATCTCGTTGAGCAGATCCTCGATGCCGAGCGCGAAGCGGTCCTCGGGTGTTCTGACGCCGGGCGCCTTGCGCCCGCGCGTCGGGGCGGGCAGAACACGATACTCGTATCCGGCCACGCCGCCGCTCACCGTGCCGTGGCGCGGGCGCGGGTCACTTCGCCCCCGGGCCGATGATCATGATCATCTGGCGGCCTTCCATCTTGGGCATGTTCTCGATCCGGCCCACGCCCTCGACATCGCCCGCGATCCGCTCGAGCAGGTCGCGCCCGAGATTCTGGTGCGCCATCTCGCGGCCGCGAAAGCGCAGCGTCACCTTGACCTTGTCACCCGCCTCGAGGAATTTGAACACGTTGCGCATCTTGACGTCATAGTCATGCGTGTCGGTGTTGGGGCGGAACTTCACTTCCTTGACCTCGATGGTCTTTTGCTTCCTGCGCGCCTCGGCCTCGCGTTTCTGCTGTTCGTACTTGTACTTGCCGAAATCCATGATCTTGCAGACCGGCGGCTGCGCGTTGGGAGAAATCTCCACGAGGTCGAGCCCGACCTCTTCGGCCATCTCGAGCGCCCGGGCGGGCGAGACAACCCCGACATTCTCGCCGTCGGCGCCGATGAGGCGGATTTCGTCGCTGCGGATGCGGCTGTTGACGCGGGGTCCGGTGTCGCGCGTCGGAGGCGCGTTGTGAGGTCTGCGGGCTATGGCTTCGGTCCTTGTGTCGTTGCGTTCGGTGGATGGATTTGACGGTGGAAGTTAAACGGCGGGGCGGCGGCTTTCAAGCGGCAAAATCCGGCCCAATGGGGCCCGGGGAGCGGTTTTTCCTCTTGTGGTGGTGCTGCAATGTCCTCATTTGTGACGCAGGGCTGATAGAGGGGCGCGCACCGGACCGCGCCGCCCCGCGATATTTGTGGGAGATGGCGATGAAGAACATTGTTTGGATCGTGGTGGCCGTCGTGGTGATCGGTGGCGGGTACCTTCTGTTGACCGGCAAGTCGGTGACCGAGGTGGTCGAGGAGGTCTCGCAGGGCGAGATCGACGCGCCCGAGGCGCTCGAAGAGGCCGAGACGGCAGCGGGCGAGGCGGTCGAGGCAGCGGAACAGGCCGCAAGCGAGGCGGCCGATACCGCGACCGAGGCCGCAAGCGACGCCGTGGATACCGCGACCGACGCGGCCGGCGAGGCCGTCGAGACGGTGACCGATACCGCGCAGGACGCGGCGCAGGGCGCGAGCGACGCCGCCGGTGCGGTGGTGGAGACCGCGGAGGATGCGGCCGGAGAGGCCGCCGAGACCGTGACCGATACCGCGACTGATACAGTCGAGGCCGCGGAAGAGGCAGCCGGACAGGCCGTCGAGGCCGCGACCGGCGCGACGGATGCGGCGGGCGACGCGGCAAGTGAGGCCGCCGACGCGGCGACCGACACCGCTACCGACGCCGCTGACGCGGCGGCGGAGACGGCCACAGAGACGGGCGCTGACGCCGCCGACATGGCCACCGACAGCGCCACTGATGCGGCCTCGGACACCGCCGACTCGGCCACCGATGCGGCCTCGGACGCGGTCGAGGCCGCAGACGCCGCGACCGAACCGGCCGCCGAGGCCGCGCAGGAAGATATCGCCGACAGCCTGCCGGACCCGGAGGCGTCAGGGGCCACGGACGCCCCCGAGGCGCTGACTGCCGACGGCTTTGACCTCGAGCGCGCGGTAAGCGTGATCGAGGGGGCCGATCTCGGGGCGATGCAGGAGAACCTGCTGATCGAGGGGATCAAGGCGGCGCAGGACAACCCCGAGATGCTCCGGGGCGCGCTCGAGGCGGCGCGCGAGGCGCTCGGCTACTGAACCTGCACCTGACATGAAGAAACCCGCGCAAGGCACTGACCTTGCGCGGGTTTTCGTTTTCCAAAAGGCGTCTCGTATCAGTCGAGAAACGCCTTTTCCACGACGTATTCCTTCGGCTCTGAATTGGCCCCCTCACGCAGGCCGTATTCCTCGAGCATCGCCTTGATCTCGAGGTTGAAGGCGAGGTTGCCGCAGACCATCGCGCGATCCGTCCCCGGTTCGAGCGGCTTCACGCCGAGATCGTCGAACACCTCGCCCGAGCGCATCAGGTCGGTGATGCGGCCCATCTTTGGGCTCTCTTCGCGGGTCGTGGTGGGGTAATAGCGCAGCCGGTCGGCAAAGCCCTCGCCGATCAGCTCTTCCAGCATCTCGTCGCTGCGGATGCTCTCGATCAGCTCGCTGCCATAGGTCAGCTCGCCCACCTCGCGGCAGGTATGGGTGAGGATCACCTCCTCGTAATCGGTATAGGTCTGCGGGTCGCGCAGCAGCGAGGCGAAGGGCGCGATGCCGGTGCCGGTGGCAAACAGCCACAGCCGCTTGCCGGGCAGCAGCGCGTCATGGACCAGCGTGCCCACCGGCTTGGGCCGCAGGATGATCTCGTCGCCCGGCTCGATATGCTGGAGCCGCGAGGTGAGCGGCCCGTCCTGCACCTTGATCGAGTAGAATTCGAGCTCGTCATCCCAGGACGGCGAGGCGATGGAATAGGCCCGCAGGAGCGGCTTTTCGCGGCCCGTCTTCTCGTCCTTTTGCATCAGCCCGATCATCACGAACTCGCCCGAGCGGAAGCGCAGGGACGCGGGCCGTGTCACACGGAACGAGAATAACCGGTCGGTGTAATGCCGGACTGCGGTCACGGTCTGCGCGTCTGGCAGGGTCGGAGTCCTGGGGGCCTTGGCGGCGCTGGATTGGGTCACGGGGCTCATCTCGGTCATGGTGTCACTCATGCCGGTCCGTCTAAACCGACATCCTCTTCTAATCTTTGACCTAGGTCAGGTGAAGGCGATATTCAGCCGCGCAGCCGCGATTGATAGTCATGCGCGCGCCAATCGGCGCGGGACTGCCACTGATCTTCGGGCTGACGGGCGGCGAGATCGTCGGAAATCTCGACCTCGTCGAAGCCCGCGCGCCGCGCCATCGCGTATTGGTCGGCGATCACGTGGCCGACGGCGCGCAGCCGCCCCCGGTAGCCCATCAGCCGCAGCCGCCGCGCGATGCTGAAGCCGCGCCCGTCCGCGAAGCTGTCGAAATTCACGCGGATGAGCGGCGTGTCGCGCAGCCGTCCGGCCAGCTCCATCGGGTCGGCGCTGCCGGGCAGGTTGATGCCGACGCCGGGGCGGGCATCCTCGAGCGCCACGATGGGCGCGGTCCAGTCATCGGGGCCGAAGCCCCGGTCGGTGACGATGGTGCTCATGCGGAGACTCCCTTGGGTATCACACGGCCATCCACGATGTGGATGCCGCATTCGGTCTTGTCGTGATCGCGCCAGCGGCCGGCGCGCGGATCCTCGTCCGCGCGGACCGGGGTGGTGCAGGGCATGCAGCCGATGGACGGATAGCCGCGATCCACCAGCGGGTGCCGGGGCAGGCGGTTTTCTTCCATGTAGGTCTGCACGTCCTCGCGCGCCCAGTGGGCCAGCGGGTTGACCTTGATGCGCCCGGTGCCGTCCTCGATCTCGAAGAAATCGAGCGCGGCGCGGGTGCCGGACTGATAGCGCTTGCGGCCCGTAATCCAGCCGTCGAAGCCCTGCAGCGCGCGCAGCAGCGGCCGGGTCTTGCGCAGGGCGCAGCAGGCGTCGGTATCGCGTCGGTGCAGCGTCTGTTCCGGGTCGGTGCGCGCGAGGTCCTGCGCGTCGGGCCGAATGATGCGGAGATCCCGCAGCCCCAGCCGCTCGGCCACCTCCTGCTGGTAGACCAGCGTCTCGGCAAAGAGCATCCCGGTCTCGAGGAAGATCACCGGCGTCTCGGGCCGCGTCACCGCCACCATGTGCAGCAGCACCACCGATTCGGCTCCGAAGCTCGACACCAGCGCCAGCCGCCCCGCCTCCGGGTCGGCCAGCGCGTGGGCCAGCACCGCTGTTCCCGAATGGTGGCGGTAGCGCGCGTTGAGCGCGGTCACGCGGTCGGTCAGGTCATTCCGCGGCATGGGCGCGTGCCTCCTGATCGTAGAGGGCGGACTTGAACGGGGCGAGGCCGAGACGGCTGTAGGTCTCGAGGAAGGTCTCCTCGGGCCCCTCGCGCAGGTCGAGATAGGCGAAGATGAGCCGCTCGATGGCGGGCACGATCTCGTCATAGGCGAAACCCGGCCCGGTGCGGGTACCGATCGCCGTGCTCTCGGAGGCATCGCCGCCGAGGGTGATCTGGTAGTTCTCCACCCCCGCCCGGTCGAGGCCGAGAATGCCGATATGGCCCATGTGGTGGTGCCCGCAGGCGTTGATGCAACCCGAGATCTTGATCTGGAGATGGCCCACGTCATGCTCGATCTTGAGCTCTTCCAGCCGGGTTGCGATGCCCTGGGCCACGGGGATCGAGCGGGCGGTCGCGAGCGCGCAGTAATCCATGCCGGGGCAGGCGATGATGTCGGAGGCGAGGCCGATGTTGCCGGTGCCCAGCCCCGCCTCGCGCAGCGCGGCGTGGACGGCGGGGATATCCGACAGCGCCACATGCGGCAGCACGAGGTTCTGCGCGTGGCTCACGCGGATGTCATTGTGGCCATAGCGCTCGGCCAGGTCGGCCACGAGGCGCATCTGATCGGCCGAGGCATCGCCGGGCGTCGCGCCATGCGCCTTGAGGCTGATGGTGACGATGCCGTGATCGGGGTGGCGATGCGTGGCCACGTTGGTATCCGTCCAGGCGCGGAACACCGGGTCGGTGTCGCGCGCGGCGTAATAGATGTCCGCGTCGCGCCCGGGCAGGCGCGGCGTGACGAAACGCCCGCGGATATCGGCGAGCCAGTCCTGATCGACGCCGGTAAAGGCGGCGCGGCGGGCCGGGAATTCGGCCTCGACCTCGTCGCGAAACGCGTCAAGCCCGTGCTCGTGCACGGTGATCTTGATGCGCGCCTTGTATTTGTTGTCGCGCCGGCCCATGCGGTTATAGGTGGCGACCGTCGCCTCCAGATAGGGCAGCAGGTCTGCCTCGGGCAGGAACGCGCGCAGCAGCCGCGCCACCATCGGTGTGCGCCCCATGCCGCCGCCGACCCAGATCTCGTAGCCGCGCGCGCCGTCCCGCGCCACCAGCCTGACGCCGATATCGTGGCTCTTCATGACCGCGCGGTCGGTCTCGGACGCGATCACCGCGATCTTGAACTTGCGCGGGAGAAACTGGAATTCGGGATGGTCGGTGGACCATTGCCGGATCAGTTCGGCCACCGGGCGGGGATCCGCGATCTCGTCCGTGGCGGCCCCGGCGAAGTGATCGGAGGTCACGTTGCGGATGGTGTTGCCGGAGGTCTGGATGGCGTGCATCCCGACCTCTGCCAGCGCATCCAGCATGTCGGGAACGTCGCGCAGGCGCGGCCAGTTATACTGGATGTTGGTGCGGGTGGTGAAATGGCCATAGCCCTTGTCCCACCGCTCGGCGATATACGCCATCTGGCGCAGCTTGGCCGGGTCGAGCGAGCCATAGGGCACCGCCACCCGCAGCATGTAGGCGTGCAGTTGCAGGTAGAGCCCGTTCATCAGGCGCAGCGGGCGGAACTCGTCCTCGGTGAGGCTTCCGTCGATGCGCCGCTCCACCTGCGTGCGGAACTGGCGGTTGCGCTCGGCGAGGAAGGCGTGGTCGAACTCGGTATAGCGGTACATGACTGCTCCTTGTCTCTGGAACGTCCCGGGTCAGGCCCGGGACAGTCCTTCGGACTGCTTGCCGTGAAAGCGGTTGGATGGGCCGGTGGCGCGGAACGCCTCGCGGAAATGGGCGGGCTCCGGCCCCTGTGCGCCGGGGCGCATGTCGGCGAGATAGGCACCGACCACCTCGGCACCGCGCGCCTGCGCCTGCAACAGGCGCAGCTCGGCATCGGCCTCGTCGGTCAGAAGCTCGGCCCTGGCGAGGTCCCGCGTCCAGCGATCCTCGGCGGTGAGGTAGACCACATCGCCCTCGATGAGGGCATTGGCGGTGACGACCTTGGGGGTAAAGGCGCGGGGCATGTCAGGCAAGCTCCTGTATGGTCTGCGAAATCCTTGAACGCGCCGCGCGCGGGGCGAGGCCGAGGAAGGTGAGCGCCGGGCCCGTGAGACCGGCCTCATTGAGGGCCGGTGGCCAGTCGGCGAGGGTGGTGGCGAGGATACGCTCGTCGGGGCGGGCGGCGTTCTCGACCAGCGTCACGGGGGTATCGGGGGCCGCGCCGTGCATCATCAGGCGGCCCTGCACATAGCGCGCCGCGCGCTTGGCCATGTAGAGCGCCGCCACCTCGCCGGGACGCGCCAGCGCCCGCCAGTCGTGATCGGCGAAGCCCTGCATGTCGTGGCCGGTGAGCAGGCGGATACCGGAGTTGCGCCCGCGGCTTGTCAGGCTCTGGCCGATGGCGGCGGCGGCGGCGGAGGCGGCGGAGACGCCGGGGACGATTTCGTAAGCAATGCCAGCGGCTTCGAGTGCCGCGACTTCCTCTTCGAGACGGCCGAACAGGACCGGGTCGCCGCCCTTGAGCCGCACCACGCGCGCGCCGGTGCGGGCGTGGCCGGTGATCAGCGCGTTGATCGCGTCCTGCGGGGTGGCGGGGCCGAAGCCCTGCTTGCCCGCGGCGATGACGTGGGCCTGCGCTGGCGCGAGGGTGAGGATGTCGTCGCTCACCAGCCGGTCGTGGATCACCACGTCGGCGGACTCGATCAGGCGCAGGGCGCGGATCGTGAGCAGGTCTGCCCCGCCGGGGCCCGCGCCGACGAGGGCGACGGGCACGACGTGGCGGGAGGCGGGCTGGATGGGCATGGCGACGCGGGTCCGGTGTGGTTTGACGTTGCCGCCAATATAGGAAATATTCCCGTATTAACGCCATATGCCGCGCCGAATAAGGACGTGTGTTCCAATTCAGCGTGGTGAATGGCGGAATGTTCCGAATTTGGAGGACAGTTGGGATGACGATCCGGATAGACGAGCTTGACCGGAAAATCCTTGGGGAGCTTCAGCGCGACGCGGCGCAATCGCTCGACGATATCGCCCGCGCCGTGGGGTCCTCGAAGACGCCGGTCTGGAACCGCATCCGCAAGATGCGCGAGGGCGGCGTCATCCGTAGCCAGACGGCGCTGCTCGACCCGGAGGCGCTGGGGCTGGAGGCGTGTTTCTTCGTGCTGGTGCGCACCTCCGAGCATGACGCGGCGTGGCAGGCGAAGTTCCTGGAAACGCTCAGGAAACGCCCCGAGGTGATGGAGGCGCACCGGCTGGCAGGCGATATCGACTATATCCTCAAGGTACGCGTCAGCAACGCCCGCGCCTATGACCTGTTCTATCAGGCGCTGATCGCGGAGGTGAAGATCCACACGGTGACCGCGCTTCTGTCGATGGAGGAGATCAAGTCGACCACCGCGCTGCCGCTGTGAGCGGAAGAGGGGGCGCCGCCCCCGCCGACCCTGCGGGCCGACTCCCCCGGAATATTTATTGCAAGATGAAGCCTGCGACTTAAGCTGTGGCTTCTAAAGTCATGATAATAGGAGAAAAATCCTCGGCCTTGAGGCTCGCGCCGCCGACCAGCGCGCCGTCAACATCGGCGATGGCGAAGATCCCGGCGGCGTTTGCAGGCTTGACCGAGCCGCCGTAGAGCAGGCGCAGAGCGGTGGCCGCGGCCCCGCCCAGGCGCTCGGCCAGCAGGCTGCGGATCAGGCCGTGGACCTCGGCGATCTGTGCGTCGGTGGGGGTGAGGCCGGTGCCGATGGCCCAGACCGGCTCGTACGCGATCACGGTGTTGGTGGCGGTGCTGCCGTCGGGCACGGATGCGTGCAGTTGCGCGGCGATCACCTCGAGGGTCTGCGCCGCCTCGCGCTGCGCCAGCGTCTCGCCCAGGCAGATCACCGCGATGAGCCCGGCGGCGTGGGCGGCGCGGGCCTTTTCGGCGACCAACTCATTGTTTTCATGGTGATGTTCCCGGCGTTCGGAATGGCCGAGAATGACCGCGCCGGCCCCTGCATCGGCCAGCATCGGGGCCGAGATATCGCCGGTATGGGCGCCCGAGGCGGCGGCGTGGCAGTCCTGCGCGCCGATCATCACCGCGCTGTCGGCGGCGAGCCCTGCGGCCTGCGCGAGCAGCGTGGCGGGCGGGCAGATCAGGATATCGATCCGCGGCGCGGGATGGGCGGTGGCGAGCGCCGCGATCTGCGACAGATCGGCCTTGGTGCCGTGCATCTTCCAATTGCCGGCGACGAGTTTGCGTGTCATGAAAAATCGCTTTCTGGCAATAGGTTACACGGCAAAGCTCACATCTCGGCGAACTTGATCGACTCGCCGCAGCCGCAGGATTCGGTGACGTTGGGGTTGTTGAACACAAAGCCCGATTCCAGAAGCGAGACCTGATAGTCGATCTCGGTTCCGAACAGGAACATCTGTGCCATCGGTGCGATCAGGACGCGCGCGCCGTCTTGCTCGACCACCTCATCGTGGGGGTCAACCTCGGTCACATACTCCATCGTGTATTCCATGCCCGCGCAGCCGCCCTTCTTGACGCCGATGCGCAAGCCCTGGTGGCCGTCGCGACCCATCAGTTTCGCGATCTGCTTGGCGGCGGCGGGCGTCATGGAGACCGCCTGTTTACCGGGAATTCCGAACATGAGGTATACCTTCCAGTTCGTTGATTTCGTTACATGAAACCCAGTTCAAGCCGAGCCTCATCGGACATCATGTCCATCCCCCAGGGGGGCTCCCAGGTGAGTTGGACGTCGACCTGTTTGACGCCCGCGAGCGGCTCGATCGCGTCGGCGACCCAGCCGGGCATCTCGCCGGCCACCGGACAGCCCGGCGCGGTCAGGGTCATCACGATACCGACCGCGTTCTCGGCGTCGATGTCGATCGTGTAGATCAACCCGAGGTCATAGATATTCACAGGAATTTCAGGATCATAGACGGAGCGACAGGCCTCGACCACCTGGTCGTAGAGCGGGTGATCGGTGCTGGAGGGCGCGATCAGCGGGGCACCCTCGAAGGGCTCTGTTGCGGTCATGGCGGGCGGCTCCTGCAGTGTTTCCGATCAAACATATAAGAATTAAGGTCGCCCGCGTCCAGAGGGCGGACCTCACGGTTCGGCGCGCGAACCGCACGGTTCGGGCCGGGCACCGCGCGGTGCCCCGGCGGATCAGGTCGATTTCTTGCGCCGCCGCACCGGGGTGGGCCGCACCCGCGCCTCGATCATCTCGTAAAGCGCGCCGGTGATGTTCTTGCCGGTGGATTTCTCGATCCCTTCGAAGCCCGGTGAGGAATTGACCTCGAGCACCTTGGGCCCGGTCTCGGAGCGCAAGAGGTCCACCCCGGCCATGTTGAGATCGAACACGCGGGCGGCGCGGATCGCGGTCTCGCGCTCGGCCTTGGTGATTCGCACCGATTTGGCGGAACCGCCGCGGTGCAGGTTGGAGCGGAAATCGCCCTCGGCCCCGGTGCGCTTCATCGAGGCCACCACCTTGCTGCCGATCACGAGGCAGCGGATATCCTCGCCCGCCGCCTCGCGCACGAAATCCTGCACGAGGAAATTCGCCTTGAGACCCCGGAAGGCGTCGATCACCGATTCGGCGGCCTTTTTCGTTTCGGCGAGCACCACGCCCTTGCCCTGGGTCGATTCGAGCAGCTTGACGATCAGCGGGGCGGTGCCGACGAGGCCGATCAGGTTGCCGGTATCCTTGGGCGAGGCGGCGAAGGCGGTGTTGGGCATGCCGACCTGCGCGCGCGCCATGAGCTGATGGGCGTAGAGCTTGTCGCGGCTGGCGATGATGCCGGCGGAGGTATTGGCGCAGAAGGTGCCGATGGTCTCGAACTGGCGGATCACGGCGGCACCGTAGGCGGTGACCGAGGCGCCGATGCGCGGGACCACCGCATCGTAGCGCGGCAGGCGCTTGCCGTCGTAATGCACCTCGGGGGCGAGCGCGTTGATCGCCATGTAGCAGCGGGTGGTGTCGATCACCTCGACGGTGTGGCCGCGCGCCTCGCCCTCCTCGACGAGGCGGCGGGTGGAAAAATTGTCCTCGCGGCTGAGCACGCAGATGCGCAGCGAGCGCTTGGGCTGGACGCTGCGCATTTTCGAGGTGTGGTAGACGTCGTAGCTGAGCTCGGGCTGCAAAAAGCGGTCGGTGGCGACGATCGAGATGTGATCCTTGAGCGCCTGGCGGCCCAGAAGCATCCGGCTGGTCATGCTGGAGCGGTTGGTGAGGGTGAGCTCGATCGGCCAGCTATCGCCGTTGACGGCGAGGGTGCTGTTGATGACGTAGCGCAATTCGCGCTCGCCGTTGGAGGAGGCCACCTCGCGGCGGTCCACGATCAGCGCGGAGCAGGGGATCACCAGGTCGTCGCGCCCCGGGATCGGGTGCACGGTAAAGCGCACCTTGGGCTTGGAGGACGGGCCGAAGGTCTCGATATCGAAGGCGTGGAGCGCCGAGGTGCGCGCGCCGGTGTCGACCTTGGCCTTGAGCGCGGGCACGCCGAGATCGGGCAGCGCGATCCATTCCTCCCAGCCGAATTGCAGGGGCTGGGGCGTGGTGTCTTCGGTCATTTTGTACTTATCCTCGATCCTGTCGGAAAATGGTCCGCCGCGGACGCGATCACAGCACGGAACCGCCTGCGCGCGCAAGGTGACGCGGCGCGCGGGCGGGTCACTTGTTGATGTCTTCGTCGATCACGCGGGTCTGGTCGTCGGGGGCGCGAAACAGGCGGCGCAGCACGATCCAGGCGATGAGCGAAAACACCGCGAAGAGCGCCAGCAGCGCTGTCGGCCCGAGGCCCAGCGGCAACAGCACGAGCAGCGCCACCACTGCCGCCCCGCAGGCGAAGCCGAGAAAGACGAAGCCCGGCACCAGTATTTCAGTGATGGCGAGCACGAGCGCAGCCGCCGCCCAGACCCACCAGAATTGCCAGAGCGCGAAACCCATCACATGCGCCCCTTGAGCATCGAGAAGGCGTTGGCGAACGCCTCGACCGCTTGGGCGGGGACGATCACGGTCTGGTTGCCGCTGCCCTGTCCCATCGCGCCCATCGCCTCGACCTGTTTCAGCGCCACCTGGTATTGCGCCGCCTCCAGCCCGTTTTCGGCGATGGCCCGGGCGACGACGCCGGTGGCGTACGCCTCGGCATCGGCCTGCACGCGGCGGGCCTTGGCGGCCTGTTCGGCGGCGTAAAGCTCGCCATCGGCCTGCAATTCGATGGCGCGTTTCTGGCCCTCGGCCTCGGTCACCTGAGCGCGGCGGGCGCGCTCGGCGTTGAGCTGTTGCAACATCGCCTCGCGGGTGGCCTGATCGAGATTGACATCGAGGATCTCGGCGCGGGTGACGTCGATGCCCCAATCCCCGACCGCGTCCTCGACCCATTTCTTGATCATGGAGATGAGTTGATCGCGGTTGGATTGCACCTCGTCGAGATCCATCCTGCCGATCTCGGCACGCACGATGCCCGCCACTGTCGTGGCGATCGCCTCGTCGACGTCGCGGATGCGGTAGACGGTCTTTTCCGGGCGCAGGATGCGGTAGAACACGGAGGTTTCAACCTGCACCAGCACGTTGTCGCGGGTGATCGCATCCTGGCTGGCAGTGGGAAGCTGGCGTTCGAGGATCGAAATACGATGCGCGACCCGGTCGAGAAACGGCACGATCAGGTTGATGCCGGGGCCGAGCACCTTGTACAGCTTGCCGAAGCGTTCGACCACGTATTGCTCGGATTGGGGCACGATCCAGAGACCGCGAAAGATCACGAGGATGGCGAGGATCGCGAGCAGCAGCCAGAGGATATTGGCTGAGATGAGGGAGAGGATCTGGTCTTCGGTCATCATGGCGTCCTGACATATGGCCTGCGCAACGGCTATGAACCCGGTTTAATCGGCTTTAGACGGGGGAGAAAGCTCAAACCGGAGGGGGGGACATGCGGATCGGGTTCAGCCGGCTGGCGCAGGACGGCAAGGCACGGGCGGGCGTGATCGCGACGCCGCGCGGCGAGGTGATGACGCCCGCCTTCATGCCGGTGGGCACCGCCGGGACCGTCAAGGGGATGCTGCCCGGAAGCGTGGCGGCGACCGGCGCGCAGATCGTGCTGGGCAATACCTATCACCTGATGCTGCGCCCCGGCGCGGAGCGGGTGGCGCGGCTGGGGGGGCTGCACCGGTTCATGAACTGGCAGGGGCCGATCCTGACCGATTCGGGCGGCTTTCAGGTGATGAGCCTTGCCGGGCTGCGCAAGCTGACCGAGGCGGGGGTGACGTTTCGCAGTCATATCGACGGATCAAAACATGTGTTGACGCCGGAGCGATCGATGGAGATCCAGCGTCTGTTGGGCTCGGATATCGTGATGTGTTTCGACGAATGCCCGGCGCTGCCCGCGAGCGATGCGCAGGTGGCCGAGAGCATGCGGCTCAGTATGCGGTGGGCGGCGCGCTCCAAGGAGGCGTTCGGGGATCGGCCGGGCCATGCGCTCTTTGGCATCATGCAGGGCGGTGTCACGCCCGAGTTGCGCGAGCAGAGTGCCGAGGCATTGAAGGAGATCGGGTTCGACGGCTATGCGGTCGGCGGTCTGGCCGTGGGCGAGGGGCAGGAGGCGATGTTCGGCGTGCTGGATTATGCGCCGGGGTTCCTGCCCGAGGACCGGCCGCGCTACCTGATGGGGGTGGGCAAGCCCGACGATATCGTGGGCGCCGTCAAGCGCGGCATCGACATGATGGATTGCGTGCTGCCATCGCGCTCGGGGCGGACCGGGCAGGCGTGGACGCGGGCCGGGCAGGTCAACCTCAAGAACGCGCGCCACGCCGACGATCCGAGGCCGCTCGACGAGGAGTGCGCCTGCCCGGCCTGCCGGGGCTATTCCCGCGCCTACCTGCACCATGTCTACCGCTCGGGCGAGATGATCGCGGGGATGCTGCTGACCTGGCACAACCTGCATTACTATCAGGAGTTGATGGCGGGGATGCGGGCGGCGATCATGGCCGGACGGTTCGGCGCGTGGGAGGCGGAATTTCACGCCGCGCGGGCGCAGGGGGATATCCCGCCGCTTTGACGCCCCCCACGGTCAGGGGCGCGGCACCGAGGGGCTGTGCCGGGTTGGCGAGGGGGCGCGACCGATCGCGCCCCCTTTCATGCTTCAGGCGGCGTCGAGCACCACATGGGGCTGTCCGTCGGACGTCTTGGCCAGTGTGTGTCCAGCGTCATTCACGATGCAGTTGATTTGCCGCCGGTACGAACTGAACCAGTCGGAGCGCACCACATCGACGGGCCGGTCGAAGACGATGGTCAGATGCCGGTGGCTGCCGGTGGCCTCCCGCACCGCCTTGATCCGCCCGGTAAAGCCGTGACCCAGATAGCGGCCCGAGACGGCCTGTCCCACCTGCCAGCGGGGCGCGGGCGCATTGCAGAGCGCCGCCGAGAGCGTATTCCAGTCGCGAAAGCCCCATTGCCGCGAGATCGTTTCAAGCGCCGCGCTGTGGCTGAGCGCGGTGCCCTGATCGGCCAAAGTGGCACGCAGGCGCCTGGCGTGATCCTTGAGTGCGCCGCGATTCGGAAGTGTCGTGTTGGTCATGGGTTTCTGTCCTGCGGGCCGCGTTGACGGGACGATGTTCGCATTGTCATCCGGTTCGTGACCCAAGGTCAGAAAACTGGAAAATATCCGACAGGACTTCACCAAAGGCGCGCGGCCTCGCGAACGGCGGGGGCCTGCGCCCCATGATGGTGGGAAGTAGGGACTGGCCCCCGCGCTGTCAACGGGGGGCAACAGCGCCGTGTCAGGGTGCCAGGGCGCTCAGCCGCTGATGAGCGGCTGCGCCTCGCGCAGCGCCGTGTATGTCAGCAGCGCGGCCCCCACGGGCGGCGCGTGCAGGAACAGCGTCAGCCCCAGCGTCACCACCGTCAGGCGCATCGGCTGCGACGGGATCGCGGGCAGGGTGCCGGGCTCGACCGCGTCGCGCTGCCAGCCGCCGTCGCGCGCCTCGGCGCGCTTGCGCCGGCCGGTCTCGATATCCCCGGGGCGCAGGCGTGGCGCGGTCGCGCCGAGCAGATCGAAGGTGCGGTCCAGAAGCGCCGCGCCGATGGTCTGCGAGGCCGGGCCGCGCAGCAGCGCGTCAAACGGCATGTAGCGGCCCACCCGGTCGAGCGCGCGCTCCAGCAGCAGGCCATAGGCGGCGGGATCGAAGCCGGTGACGCGCCCCTTGCGGCGCGGCGGCGGGCCGATGGCGATCACCAGATAATGCGGGCGGTCCTTGCGCTCGGGCGGCAGCCAGCCGAGCGCGATGCGCACGCATTCGCGGTCGATCAGCGCGAGGTCATCGCCGTCCCATGTCAGGCGGCGCACCTGCGTGGCCAGCCCGTGCGACGCGATGTCGAATTCCTCGACGATGTCGGGGAACTCCATCCCCGGCGGGCCGTGATATTCCAGTGCGGCGATCTCGCCGTAAGTCTGCCTGTACATGATCTGCCTCTCGGCCTGCTCCTGTCCTGAAGCGGATGGAAACCGGATGCACTTTTTACGCTCGTCTCACATTGTGCACTTGCACGCGTCTCACCTGGCACAAAACAATTCCGACCTGCGGGGGCCGTCTCAGCCCCCGTCGATCCGCGCCGCCATGATGGCGATCGCCTTTTGATACACACCGGCGGCGTTCCATTCCTGGATCACCGCAAAATTCGCCTCGCCCGGCTGGTAGCCGCGGCCCGGCTGCCAGCCCTTGGCGCGCAGGTAATTGGCGGTCGAGGCCATGGCGTCGGTCAGGTCGTAGAAATCCACCCGCCCGTCGCCGTCGCCGTCCACGCCGTAGCGCAGCGCGTTGCCGGGCAGGAACTGGGTATGGCCCAGCTCGCCGTGCCGCGCGCCGCGGGTGGCGGCGGTGATGGCCCCCTGGTCCACCAGCTTGAGCGCGCCGATGGCATGGGGGCGGAAGAAATCCGAGCGGCGGCAATCCCAGGTCAGCGTGACGATCGCCGAGACCACCGAACTGTCGCCCATGAAGCGGCCGAACCCCGTCTCCATTCCGTGGATCGCGATCAGCACGCCCGCGGGCACGCCGTAGATGCGTTCGAGCGAGTCGTAGAACGCGGCGTTGCGCGCGCGCCGTTCGCGGCCCTGCGCCACGATGACCGACGCGCCGCGGATCTCCATGAACCTGTCGAGGCTGTAGCGAAAGCTCTTCTGGTTGCGGTCGGCGGCGATGGTGGCCTGCGCGTAGCGCGCGCCGCGCAGCGCGTCGAGCCCGCGCTGCCCGACGCCCGCGGCGGCGGCGTCGCGGGCGAAGTCCTGTTTCCACGCCTCGAAACCACGGGCGCTGTCGCCGCATCGGGCGGCCTGCGCCGCGTCGGCACCCGCCAGCAGCGCGGCGGCGCAGAACGCGAGACGCGCCAGGCGTGGCGCGGCGTGGATCGGCAGTGCTGATGTCATCGTTACGGTCCCCCTCGGTGCACACACACCGTCAGCATATCGCGCCGCGGACCTGTGACAAGGTCCGGGCCGGCGCGAAGGAGGGGCGGGCGTCTCATCCGCCGAGCATTCCGAGCAGGTACGCCGCCTGCGCGATCTGCCCATGGGTGGTCAGCACCACGAAGGTGCCGGTGAGCGCCGCGGTCTGCGAGGCGAGGCGCATGTTCTCGCCGCGCAGCAGGTTGATCACGGCGAGCGCCGCGGCAACCGGCAGGGCAAAGAGACCGATGGCGAAGGTCAGCATCCAGACGCTGAGCCGCAGCGGCGCGGTCGGTTCGCGGATATCGTCCGGGGCGGACATGGCCGCGGCGTCCTCCGGGTCGGGATCGCGGAACGCCGCGCGCAGCGCGTCGAGCCGCTCTTCCTCGGTGCGGTTGCGGGCAAAGCCGGGCATCTGGCTGCGCAGTTGCGCGTAGGCCGTCTCGACATCGGGCAGCCGCTTGCGGCGGCGTCCGGTCGCGGCGGGGGCAGGGCGTGCGGGTTTCGGCATCGCCGCGGTATTGGCCACCGCGGCGCGGAATTCGGCCCGCGTCAGCACCGCGCGCGGATCGGTCCACTGGACGTAATCGGGCACCAGCACCGCCTGAAGCCCGGCCAGCAGGTGCGCGATCAGCGTCTCCGACGAGGTCTCGGCCTGCGCCTCGTCATCGGCCCCGCGTTCGAGGCTGAGATCGAGGATATGCGCCGGGGTGGTGTCGATCCGGGGCAGCGGGCGGCCGCCGGTGATCCGCACCCGGCAGACGAGCCGCCGCGTGCGCACCGTGGCCTGCGAGTCGCTTTCGCAGCGGCGCTCCTGCACCCGTTCGCCGAGCCGGTCGAGCGCGTCGGCGACGCTGCAGGTGATGGTCGCGATATCGAAGGATTTTTTACCCAGAAATACTAGTCCAGCCTGAACCTTTTGCACATTGTCGGTCATGGTGGCACCTGTCGGTTTTACGTTCAGGTCCGAGATTCGCAGGCAATGTGGTAACCAGTTTGTTTCAAATGCGGACAGATTTAGGCAAGTCATGCGGGCTGCCCCGCATTGCTGCGCCGCGCGAAACGGCCTGCACGCAAAGGGAAAGGCGCCCCGTTTACGGGACGCCTCAGGGTTGTGACGGTGGCGAAATTGTGGCGGTATCGCCTCAGCAGCTATAATACATCAGGAATTCAACCGGATGCGGGGTGTGCTCGTACATCTCGATCTCTTCCATCTTGAGCTCGATATAGCCGTCGATCTGATCCTTGGTGAACACGTCGCCGGCGAGCAGGAACTCGTGGTCGGCGGCGAGCGAATCGACGGCCTCGCGCAGGCTGCCGCAGACCGTGGGGATGCCTTCGAGCTCCTCGGCGGGCAGGTCGTAGAGGTTCTTGTCCATCGCCTCGCCCGGGTCGATGCGCGACTTGATGCCGTCGAGCCCGGCCATCAGCAGCGCGGCAAAGCACAGGTAGGGGTTGGCCGACGGGTCGGGGAAGCGGGCCTCGACGCGCTTGGCCTTGGGGCTCTCGGTCCACGGGATGCGGATGCAGCCCGAGCGGTTGCGCGCCGAGTAGGCCCGCAGCACCGGGGCCTCGAAGCCGGGGATCAGCCGCTTGTAGCTGTTGGTCGAGGGATTGGTGAAGGCGTTGAGCGTCTTGGCGTGCTTGAGCAGGCCGCCGATGAACCACAGCGCCTCCTGGCTCAGGTCGGCGTATTTGTCACCGGCGAAGAGCGGCTTGCCGTCCTTCCAGATCGACATGTTGACGTGCATGCCGGTGCCGTTGTCGCCGTAGATCGGCTTGGGCATGAAGGTGGCCGACTTGCCATAAGCCTGCGCGACGTTGTGGATGACGTACTTGTATTTCTGAAGCTCGTCGGCCTGCTTGGTCAGGCTGTCGAAGATCAGCCCCAACTCGTGCTGGCACGAGGCCACCTCGTGGTGGTGCTTGTCCACCTTCATGCCGAGACGCTTCATCGTCGAGAGCATTTCCGAGCGGATATCCTGGCCGTCGTCGATCGGGTTGACCGGGAAATAGCCGCCCTTGACGCCGGGGCGGTGGCCGGTGTTGCCCATCTCGTATTCGGTGTCGGTGTTCCACGAGCCGTCGATGGCATCGACCTCGTAGGAGACCTTGTTAATCTTGTTGCTGACGCGGACATCGTCGAAGATGAAGAACTCCGCCTCCGGCCCGAAGAAGGCCGCATCGCCGATCCCGCTCGATTTCAGGTAGGCTTCGGCCTTTTCGGCGGTGCCGCGCGGGTCGCGGTTATAGGGTTCTCCGGTGTCGGGCTCGACCACCGAGCAGTGCACGCAGAGCGTCTTTTCGGCGTAGAACGGATCGACATAGGCGCTGGCGGTGTCGGGCATGAGCTTCATGTCCGAAGCCTCGATGGATTTCCAGCCCTGGATCGACGAGCCGTCGAACATGAAGCCCTCGTCGATGAAATCCTCATCGACCTGGTCGGCCATCACGGTGACGTGCTGCAACTTGCCGCGCGGGTCGGTGAAGCGGATATCGACATACTCGATATCCTCGTCCTTGATCTGCTTGAGGAGCGCGTCTGTGCTCATGCGCTGGTCCCTTTCGTTGATTGAATCGTTGATGTTCGGAAGGTTGTGTCAGAGCGCGTCCGGCCCGGTCTCGCCGGTGCGGATGCGGATGGCGTGCTCGACCGGGCTGACGAAGATCTTGCCATCGCCGATCTTGTCGGTGCGGGCGGCGTCCACGATCGCCTCGATCGCGCCCTCGACCTGGTCATCGTCGACGACCACGTCGATCTTGACCTTGGGCAGAAAGTCCACGACGTATTCCGCCCCGCGATACAGTTCGGTGTGCCCCTTCTGGCGGCCGAATCCCTTGACCTCGATCACCGAGAGTCCCTGGATGCCGGCCTCCTGCAAGGCTTCCTTCACCTCGTCGAGCTTGAATGGCTTGATGATCGCCTCGATCTTTTTCATGGCAAAAGAGTCTCCCTGACCGCGTTCGCCCCCGCTCAGACCACTTCCCGCGGGCACCGACAATCGGATAGGCTGAAATCCGGGTTGCCGCGCCGCCGGTTTTGGCAGCGATGCACAAAAAATATGCAAAACGCCCGGAAAGCGGGCGGAATTGAATCGCGCCGGGACAGCACGCCGGGACAGCACGCCGGGACAGCGCGCCGGGACAGGAGGACCGCAAGCCATGACCGATCTGCTCACCGCCGCGCAGATGCGCGCCCTTGAGAGCGCCGCCATTGGCGCGGGCGCGGTGAGCGGGCTGGATCTGATGGAGCGGGCCGGGCGCGGCGTTGTGGCGGCGGTGTTCGGGCAATGGCCCGATCTGGCGCGCGCGCCGGGGCGCGCCGTGGTTCTGTGCGGGCCCGGCAACAATGGCGGCGACGGGTTCGTGGTGGCGCGGCTGCTGGCGGAACGGGGCTGGCAGGCGGATGTGTTCCTGCTGGGCGATCCCGACCGGCTGCCGCCGGATGCGCGGGAGAATTACCGGCGGTGGTCCGATTTGGACGCGGTCCGTCCGCTGGACGGGGCCGGTGCGGCAGAGGCGGCGGCGGCGGCGGAGGCGGCGGATCTGGTGGTCGATGCGCTTTTCGGTACCGGGCTCGCGCGGCCGCTGGAGGGCGGGCTGGCCGACCTGGTGTCGCGCCGCGCGCCGCGCTGCGTGGCCGTCGATATCCCCTCCGGCCTCTGCGCCGACAGCGGGCGGGTCCTGGGGGCGGCGATGCGCGCCGACCTGACCGTGAGCTTTCACAGCGCCAAGCCGGGGCACTATCTGGCCGATGGCCCGGCGCGGTGCGGCGCGCTCGTGGTGGCGGA
Organism: Roseovarius ramblicola; assembly: GCF_042430665.1. NCBI lineage: Bacteria > Pseudomonadati > Pseudomonadota > Alphaproteobacteria > Rhodobacterales > Roseobacteraceae > Roseovarius > Roseovarius ramblicola. Next base: position 24,426 of record NZ_JBHMEC010000017.1, read on the forward strand.
GATCGGCCTGTCGCACGATCCGGTGCCGGGCGCGGTGACGCTTTGCGGCGCGCCTGACGCCGCGCGGCTCGGCAAGGGGGCGCACAAGGGGACGCACAAGTATGGCCACGGCCACGCGCTGGTGCTGAGCGGCGGGGCCGGGCGCACCGGCGCGGCGCGGCTGGCCGCGCGCGCGGCGCTGCGGGTCGGTGCGGGGCTGGTGACGCTGGGCGTGCCGGGATCGGCGCAGATGGAGGTGGCCGCGCAGATCACCGCGCTGATGCTGCGGCGGGTGGAGGATGGCGACGGGCTGAGCGAAGCCTTGCAGGACAAGCGGATCAATGCGCTGTGCCTGGGGCCGGGGATGGGGATGTCGCGCGCGCGCGCCCTGGTACCGGTGGCGTGCGGCGGGGCGGATCCCCGTCCCATGGTGCTGGATGCGGATGCGTTGACGGCGTTCGGGGACGATCCGCAGGCGCTCTTCGACATGCTGCACGCGGGGTGTGTGCTGACGCCGCACGGGGGCGAATTCGCGCGGCTGTTTCCGGATATCGCCGGGCGGCTGGCCGCACCGGCGTCCTCCGGCCCGGCCTGTTCGCGCGCCGACGCGGTGCGCGCGGCGGCGGCGCGGGCGGGCTGCGTGGTGCTGCTCAAGGGGCCGGACACCGTGATCGCCGCGCCGGACGGGCGCTGTGCGATCCATGCCGCGGCCTACGGTCGCGCGGCCCCGTGGCTGGCCACCGCCGGGTCGGGCGATGTGCTGGCGGGGCTGATCGCCGGGCTGATGGCGCGGGGGCTGGGCCCGGCGGAGGCGGCGGAGACCGCCGCCTATTGCCATGTCGAGGCGGCCCGCGCGTTCGGCCCCGGCCTGATCGCCGAGGACCTGCCTGAGGCGCTGCCGGGTGTGCTGCGCGCGCTCGGGGCCTGATCTCAGGCGCGGCGGCGGCGGCGGGTGCGGCGCGGCTGCGCCTCGTCGTCGCCGGTGCCGTCGGAGGGGGACGAGAACGGCCCGATCGCCTGCGTGATCCGGTCGAGCGTGGGGCGCGGCCCGGCGGGGCGCTCTTCCAGCGCGGCGCGCATCTTGCTCAGATGCGCGCCCATCGTGCCGCAGCAGCCGCCGATGATGCGCGCGCCCGCGTCACGGGCGAGGACCGCGTATTCGGCCATCAGCTCCGGCGTGCCGTCGTAATGGATGTGCCCGTCGTGGTATTTCGGGATACCGGCGTTGCCCTTGGCGATGATCGGGCGTTCCGAGCCCTGCGCCACGAAGCCGAGCACCGTGCGCAAGAGGTCGGACGCGCCGACGCCGCAATTGGCACCGTAGGCGATGGGCGGGTTGGCCAGCTTTTCGACCATCTTCGCCATGTCCTCGGAGGTCAGGCCCATCATGGTACGCCCGGCGGTATCGAAGCTCATGGTGCCGCACCACGGCATGCCCGCCAGCGCGAACGCCTCGGCGGCGGCCTTGTATTCCTCGGGCGCGCTGATGGTTTCGAGCCACAGGATGTCGGCCCCGCCTTCCTTGAGCCCCTCGGCCTGCTCGTGGAAGATCTCGACCGCCAGCGCATGTGTGAGCGACCCCATCGGCGCCATGATCTCGCCCGTCGGCCCGACTGACCCGGCCACCACCAGCGGGCGGTCGATGCGGTCGGCCACGTCGCGGCCGATCTCGGCAGCGGTGCGCGAGAGGTGCCGCGCGCGGCGCTCGGCCCCGTGCAGTTTCAGCCGCGCGGCGTTGCCGCCGAAGGAATTGGTCAGGAACAGGTCGCTGCCCGCGTCCACCGCGCCCTGGTAGAGGGTGCGGATACGGTCGGGGTGATCCTCGTTCCACAATTCCGGCGCGTCGCCCGATTGCAGGCCCATGTTGAACAGGTTGGTGCCGGTGGCCCCGTCGGCGAGGACCCACGCGCGGTCGGCGAGCATCTTGGTGAGGGCGTCGGTCATCGGGTGCTTTCCACTTTGGCTGGGAGCGGAAGCGTTGCCACCGCCCGCGCCGGAACGCAAACCCGAAATCCTCATCAAGATCATGAGGCGCGCTTGAGGCGCGCCCGCTGCGATGACCGCTCAGTGCTCCTTGACGAGCTGGTCCTTGGCCACCTTGAGCAACTCGTCCATCTTGGCGCGGATGGTGTCGGCATCGGCGATGTCGCCCAGATCGCCCGCCACCTTGCGCACCACGTCCTCGTGGCCCGCCTCCTCGAAATCGGCCTTGACCACCGAGATGGCGTATTCGTTGGCCGCCTCGCCGGTCTTGCCCAGCAGTTCGGCGGCCCACAGGCCCAGCAGCTTGTTGCGCCGCGCCTCGGCGCGGAACTTCATTTCCTCGTCATGGGCGAACTTGTTCTCGAAGGCGCTCTCGCGGTCGTCGAAGGTGGTCATCGGGCCGGTCCCCTTGCACTGGTTGGCGTTGCCCCCGATATGCCCTGTGCGCCCCGCAAGGGCAAGGCCCTGCGCCCCGATGCGACACCTTGCGACGACGCGGGGCTTGCACTAAGAGGGCGCATCGGCGTGGCTCCCCGCGCCCCCAGCCCAGCGACGGAGACGGCATGGCACGGCGCAAGAAAATCTACGAAGGCAAGGCCAAGATTCTCTATGAAGGCCCCGAACCGGGAACGATCGTCCAGTATTTCAAGGACGACGCCACCGCCTTCAACGCCGAGAAGAAGGCGGTGATCGAGGGCAAGGGCGTGCTCAACAACATGCTGTCGGAATATTTCATGACCGGGCTCAACACCATCGGCGTGCCGACCCATTTCATCCGCCGGGTGAACATGCGCGAACAGCTTGTCCGGGCCTGCGAGATCATCCCGCTGGAGGTGATCGTGCGCAACTATGCCGCCGGCACCATGGCCACGCGGCTGGGGCTCGACGAGGGCACGCAGCTTCCGCGGCCGATCGTGGAATACTGCCTCAAGGACGATGCGCTGGGCGATCCGCTGGTCACCGAGGAGCATATCGCCGCCTTCGGCTGGGCCACCAGCCAGGACCTCGACGACATGCTCAGCCTCGCGCTGCGCGTCAACGACTTCATGTCCGGCGTGATGTATGGCGTCGGCATCCGGCTGGTGGATTTCAAGATCGAGCTGGGCCGCGTCTATGACGGCGATTTCCAGCGCCTGATCGTGGCCGACGAGATCAGCCCCGACAGTTGCCGCCTGTGGGACATCAAGACCGGGCAGAAGCTCGACAAGGACGTGTTCCGGCGCGATCTGGGCAGCCTCACCGATGCCTATACGGAAGTGGCCAACCGCCTTGGCGTCATGCCCAAGGGCGCGACGCCGATGACCCGCCCGACGCTGATCAACTGAAGGAGTGCGAGGATGAAGGCCCGCGTTCACGTGATGCTGAAAACCGGCGTGCTCGACCCGCAGGGCGAGGCGGTGCGCCACGCGCTGGGGCAGCTCGGATTTGACGGGGTCGAGGGGGTGCGGCAGGGCAAGGTGATCGAGATCGACCTTGCCGAAAGCGATGCCGGGGCGGCGCGCGAGACGGTCACGCGGATGTGCGAGACGCTGCTCGCCAACACCGTGATCGAGAGCTATTCGGTGGAGCTGGTCTGAGCGCCGGCGACCGGCCGGATTGCCGTCGCCACCGCCGCACCCGCCGCCGCACCCGCACCTGCCCATGCGTCAATCGCGGATCCGGTGCGCGATCCCCCTTTGCAAAGCCGCGCGAAGCCCCTATATTGATCGTGTTCCCGGCAACGGGGACTATGGGCATAAACGCGCTCGGAATAAGCGGATCGGACCCGGGGGCGGTACCCGGCGGCTCCACCAAGACCCCGGCGTTGGCGGGACATGGGGCCGAAACAGGATCGACGAACGTGTAAAGGGGTGGCTTTGTCCCGGTGAGATACCACCGTTATCGGTTCACAACAGCATAATTGCCAACGACAATCGTGCTCCGGTGGCCGTTGCTGCGTAAGCAGTAACCAAACCGAAACCTTGAAGCCCTGTCCTCTAGCAAGGTCAGGCGGGGTTCGCAGGCACCTGGCAACAGAAGCCTGCACTTTCATGCCAATGTCGTTTCATGCAAATGTCGCTTGTCCGGATGTGCGCTGCGCGCCACTAAGGATGTCATGGGCGCACCGGGCTATCCCGATCTGTTGCGCAGCTTTGCGCGTATCGGCCTGCTGTCGTTCGGCGGGCCGGCGGCGCAGATTTCGGTGATGCATGACGAACTGGTGACGCGGCGGGGCTGGATGTCGGAGCCGCAGTTTCTCGGCGCGCTGTCGTTCTGCATGCTGTTGCCGGGGCCCGAGGCGATGCAGCTTGCCACCTATGCGGGCTGGCGGCAGAGGGGCGTGCCGGGCGGGCTGATCGCGGGGCTGCTCTTCGTGCTGCCCGGCGCGGCGGTGATTCTATGCCTCGGCTATGGCTATGCCGTCTGGGGCGGCGTGCCGCTGGTGCAGGCGGCGTTCCTCGGCGTCAAGGCGGCGGTGGTGGCGATCGTGGTGCAGGCGCTCCTGCGGATCGCGCGCAAGGCGCTGGCCACGCCCGGCCACTGGGTGGTGGCGGGGCTCGCCTTTGTCGCCATCTACGCGCTGTCGGTGCCGTTCCCGGCGATCATCGCGGCGGCGGCGCTGTGGGGCGCATGGCAGAGCCGGGACGTGGTGGCGGGGCCGGAGCCCGCGGCACCGGGGCGGCGGCCCGCGGACACGCTGCGCACCGCCGCGATCTGGGCCGTGCTGTGGGCCGCACCGGTGCTGGTGGCGTGGGGCGCGGGGGCCGCGTTCCTCACCGATCTGGCGCTGTTCTTCTCAAAACTGGCGGTTGTGACCTTCGGCGGCGCCTACGCGGTGCTGGCCTACATGGCCGACACGGTGGTGGAGGCCAAGGGCTGGATCACGGCGGCGCAGATGATCGACGCGCTGGGGCTGGCCGAGACGACGCCCGGTCCGCTGATCCTGGTGACGCAGTTCGTCGGGCTGCTGGCGGGCTATGCCGAGGCGGGCGCGGGGCTGGCGCTGGTGGCGGCGCTGCTGACGCTGTGGGTGACCTTCGTGCCATGTTTCCTGTGGATCTTCACCGGCGCGCCCTATGTCGAGGCGATCCTCGCGCGGCCCCGGCTCAGGGGGGCGCTGGCGGGCATCTCGGCGGCGGTGGTGGGGGTGATCTTCAACCTGTCGTTGTGGTTCGCGCTGCACGCGGTGTTCGGCGCCGTGCGCGAGGGCGCGCTCGGCCCGGTGCCGGTCTGGGCGAGCGTGTCGTGGACCGGGCTGGGGCTGACGGTGCTGGCCGCGGCGCTGCTGCTGGCGGTGCGGATGCCGATGGGGCGGGTTCTGGCGCTGATGGCGGCACTCGCGGGGGCGATTCACGCATTGACGTGAGCTGTGCGCGCAGGCTCTTTCGTTTCGATCCGAATCCCCTATGCTGGTGTGGTTCATCTTGTTCGAGGTAAGGAATGACCCGCTCCATCGACTATGGGACCCTGATGCATCGCGCGATGCGTGGCCTCATCCAGGAGGTTCTCACGGATGTGGCCACGAACGGGCTGCCGGGGGCGCATCATTTCTTCATCACCTTCGACACCACCCACCCCGGGGCCGAACTGGCCGACTGGCTGCGCGAGCGCTACCCGTCCGAGATGACGGTGGTCATGCAGCACTGGTTCGACGCGCTGGAGGTGGGCGATGACGGGTTCGGCGTCACGCTCAATTTCGGCGAGGCGCCCGAGCGGCTCTATGTGCCCTACGAGGCGATCCGCACCTTTGTCGATCCGTCGGTCGAGTTCGGCCTGCGATTCGAGACGCAGGAGGACGAGGAGGACGATGCGGGTGCGCCCCACGCGGAGGTGGAGGAGGCTGACCCGGCGCATGAGGAGACCGGCGAGGTGGTGAGCCTCGACAAGTTTCGCAAGTAGCGGGGCGGGATTCGGTATCCCGTCGTATACAGCATTGATCTTTGCGGCACCTGCGGTATGAACGGGGGGAACCGCCAAGGAGTGCCCGCCATGACCGCCACCCGCACCGAATCCGACAGTTTCGGCCCGCTCGACGTGCCCGCCGCCAAGTATTGGGGCGCGCAGACGCAGCGCAGCCTGATGAATTTCCCGATCGGCTGGGAGCGGCAGCCGGTGGCCGTCGTGCGCGCGCTGGGCGTCATCAAGAAAGCCTGCGCGCAGGCCAACAAGACCTCCGGCAAGCTCGACGCGCGGCGCGGCGACGCGATCATCGCGGCGGCGGGCGAGGTGATCGCGGGCGATCTCGACGATCACTTCCCGCTGGTCGTCTGGCAGACCGGCTCGGGCACGCAATCCAACATGAACGCCAACGAGGTGATCGCCAACCGCGCCATCGAGATGCTGGGCGGCGAGATCGGCTCAAAGGATCCGGTGCACCCCAACGACCATTGCAACATGGGGCAGTCGTCCAACGACACGTTTCCCACGGCCATGCATATCGCCACCGCGATGAGCGTGCGCGATGTGCTGCTGCCCGGGCTGGAGGCGCTGGCGGCGGGGCTGGAGGACAAGTCGGAAGAGTTCCGCGACATCATCAAGATCGGCCGCACCCACACGCAGGACGCCACGCCGCTGACGCTGGGGCAGGAGTTTTCGGGCTACGCGCATCAGGTCCGGCAGGGGATCGCGCGGGTGCAGGCGGCGATGCCCGGCATTTACGAGCTGGCGCAGGGCGGCACCGCGGTGGGCACCGGGCTCAACACCGCGCCGGGCTGGGGCGAGACGGTGGCGGCCAACATGGCCGAGATCACCGGGCTGCCCTTCGTCACCGCCCCCAACAAGTTCGAGGCGCTGGCCGCGCATGACGCGATGGTGTTCCTGTCCGGCGCGCTCGCCACGGTGGCGGGCTCCTGCTACAAGATCGCCAACGATATCCGCTTCCTCGGCTCCGGCCCGCGCTCGGGTCTGGGCGAATTGATCCTGCCGGAGAACGAGCCCGGCAGCAGCATCATGCCCGGCAAGGTCAACCCGACGCAGGCCGAGGCGCTGACGCAGGTCGCCGCCCATGTCATGGGCAACGACGCCGCGATCAAGTTCGCAGGCTCGCAAGGCCATTTCGAGCTCAACGTCTACAACCCGATGATGGCCTACAATCTGTTGCAGTCCATCCAGCTTCTGGGGGATGCCACCGGCAGCTTTACCGAGCGGATGCTGACCGGCACCCGCGCCAACGAGGAGCGCATCGGCAAGCTGATGCGGGAATCGCTGATGCTGGTCACGGCGCTCGCGCCCACGATCGGCTATGACAACGCCACCAAGGTGGCCAAGACGGCGCACAAGAACGGCACCACGCTGCGCGAGGAGGCGGTCAATCTCGGGCTTTGCGACGCGGAGACCTTCGACCGCGTGGTGCGCCCCGAGGACATGATCGGCCCGAGATGAGCGACACCCCGGTCAACCTCAACCGGGTGCGCAAGCAGAAGGCGCGGGCGGCGAAAAAGGCCCGCGCCGACGGGAACGCCGCGCGCTTCGGACGCACAAGGGCGCAGAAGGCCGAAGACGCCGCCGCCGCCGCCCGCGCCCGTGCCCATCTCGACGCGCATCGCCGGGACGAGGACTGATGCGGGTTTCTTTTTGGCAAGAATACTCCGGGGGAGTCGCCGCTCGCGGCGACGGGGGCAGCGCCCCCGCCCCCCGCCTGCCATGAGCGCGCGCCCCGTCAAGCGTTCGCTCACGCTGCAGGGGCACCGCACCAGCGTGTCGCTGGAAGAGCCGTTCTGGCACGCGTTCCGCGAGATCGCGCACGCCGAGGGCCGCGCGCTCAACGCGCTCGCCGCCGAGATCGACGCCGCCCGCGACCCCGGCACCGGGCTGGCCACGGCCATCCGGCTTCACGTGCTGGCGCATTTCCGGGCGCGGGCCGGGGCCGGTCAAAACCGCCATCGCTCATAGCGCCATGTCGTTTTCGGGGTGATTCTCACCGCACCCGGTTGAAGGCCGGGTGAAAGCCGCGTTACGCTATGGAAACGCGCGGACCGCCCTGTGGGGCGGCGGAAACGTCCGGCGGCGACGGCCTTCTTGCCGTCGGAACAGGGAAACCCGGCGGCAGCGGGCAGGGGAGAGGCCCCGCAAGGTGCCCGGAACGCCGTCGGCAAAACAGGAGGGACACGGATGTCAGACGACACCGATATTCAGGGTATCCCCGCGCCAGAGGGCGCATCGGATATCATCGACACCGATTACAAGATCGGTCAGGACAACATCCAGACCAAGATCGGGCCGTTCGGGCTCGACATTCACAACCCGGTCTTCGTGATCTCGGGGCTCGTCATTATCGCCTTCGTGGCCTATGCGCTCTTCGCGCCGCAGCAGGCTTCGGATTTCTTCGGCTGGCTGCGTCCGGCGCTGACATCGACCTTCGACTGGTTCTTCCTGTCGGCGGCCAATATCTTCGTCATCTTCTGCCTGCTGCTGATCGTGTCGCCTTATGGCTCGGTCCGCCTGGGCGGCACAGATGCCACGCCCGATTACAACTATCTCGGCTGGTTTTCGATGCTGTTCGCTGCCGGCATGGGCATCGGCCTGATGTTCTTCGGCGTGCTGGAGCCGGTTTATCACATGGCCATCTCGGCTCCGCTGGGTGTGCCGTCGCCCTTTACCGAAGGTGGCGAGCTGATCCCCGAGAACGTGGAAGCGGCCAGGGCGATGGGGCTGGCGGCCACGTCCTATCACTGGGCGCTGCACCCTTGGGCGATCTATGCCGTGGTGGCGCTGGCGCTGGCGCTGTTCAGCTACAACAAGGGCCTGCCGCTCACCATCCGCAGTGCGTTCTACCCGATTTTCGGCGAGCGTGTCTGGGGCTGGACCGGCCATATCATCGACACGCTGGCGGTGTTTGCCACGCTGTTCGGTCTGGCTACCTCTCTGGGTTTCGGCGCGCAGCAGGCCAATGCCGGGCTGGAGCACATCTACGGCATCCCCAACAACGTGACGGTTCAGGTCATCCTGATCGCCGCGATTACGGGCGTGGCGCTCATCTCGGTGCTGCGCGGCCTCGACGGCGGCGTCAAGGTGCTGTCCGAGATCAATATGGCGATCGCGCTGGCGCTGCTTCTCTTCGTGCTGTTCGCGGCCGGGGCGGCCACCATCCTTGGCGATTTCGTCTCCGGGCTCGGCTCCTACTTCAAGAACGTGATCCCGCTGTCGAACCCGTTCGGGCGCGAGGATACCGGCTACATGCAGGGCTGGACCTCGTTCTACTGGGCGTGGTGGATTTCCTGGTCGCCCTTCGTCGGCATGTTCATCGCGCGCGTCAGCCGTGGCCGCACGGTGCGTGAGTTCGTAACCTGCGTGCTGATCATCCCGAGCCTCGTCTGCGTGTTCTGGATGGCCGTCTTCGGCGGCGCGGCGATTGACCAGGTTCTGAGCGATCCGGTCGGCAGCGCGGTCAAGGCGCAGGTGATCGACAGCTACAACCCGCCGCTGTCGCTGTTCGCGATGCTGGAATCGCTGCCGCTGGCGTCGATCACCTCGACCATCGGGATCGTGCTGGTGATCGTGTTCTTCGTCACCTCGTCGGATAGCGGCTCGCTGGTGATCGACACCATCACCGCGGGCGGCAAGGTCGATGCGCCGGTGCCGCAGCGGGTGTTCTGGTGCACCTTCGAAGGGCTGGTGGCGATTGCACTGCTGGTCGGCGGCGGCCTGGGGGCGTTGCAGGCGATGGTGATCTCGACGGGCTTGCCGTTCACGGTTATCTTGCTGGCGATCTGCGTCACCATCTGGAAGGGCCTCGCCTCCGAGAAGCGCTGAGCGCGATCCGGACCCGTAAACCCGAGGCCCCCCGGTGCTTGCGCGCCGGGGGGCTTTGCTGTTTGGTGCCTGCCAATGATGGGGAAAACCAAGGGGGAGACGGCCAGTGAACCTGGACAACGATTTCGTGCGCGCGCAATTTCCGGCCTTTGCCGAGCCGTCGCTGAGGGGCCAGGCGTTTTTCGAGAACGCGGGCGGGTCCTATACATGTGCGCCGGTGATCGCGCGGCTGGAACGGTATTACCGGAGCCGCAAGGTGCAGCCCTACGGCCCCTATGAGGCGAGCCGTCTGGCCGGCGAGGAAATGGACGAGGCGCGGCAACGGCTGGCGGCGATGATGGGGGTGGCCACGGACGAGGTGAGTTTCGGCCCCTCGACGACGCAGAACACCTATGTTCTGGCGCAGGCGTTCCGGCAATGGATGCGCCCCGGCGAGGCGATCGTCGTCACCGATCAGGATCACGAGGCGAATTCCGGCCCGTGGCGGCGGCTGGCCGACGAGGGGATCGAGATTCGGGAGTGGAAGATCGACCCCGGCACCGGGCTGCTCGACCCCGCCGATCTGGATGCGCTGCTGGACGAGAAGGTGCGGCTGGTGTGTTTTCCGCACTGCTCCAACGTCGTGGGCGCCGTGAACCCGGTGGTGGAGATCACCGCGCTGGCGCATGCGGCGGGCGCGTTCGTCTGCGTCGATGGCGTGAGCTATGCCCCCCACGGCCTGCCCGAGGTGGGGCGGATGGGCCCCGATATCTACCTGTTTTCCGCCTACAAGACCTACGGGCCGCATCAGGGCATCATGGTGATCCGGCGCGATCTCGGGCGGATGCTGCCCAATCAGGCGCATCATTTCAACGGCGACACGCTCTACAAGCGGTTTACCCCGGCGGGCCCGGACCACGCACAGGTGGCGGCCTGTGCGGGGATCGCCGACTATATCGACGCGCTGGCCGCCCATCACGGAATCGCGGGCGATCCGGCGGTGCGCAACGCGGGCGTGCACGAGGCGATGCGCGCGCACGAGACCACGCTGTTGCAGCCGCTGCTCGACCATGTGCGGGGCCGCAACCGGGTGCGGCTCATCGGTCCCTCGGATGCCACCGCGCGCGCGCCCACCGTGGCGCTGGCGCTCGACCGGCCGGGGGCCGAGGCGGCGGCCGATCTCGCCGCGCATGGCATCATGGCGGGGGGCGGCGATTTCTACGCACAGCGCCCGCTCAACGCCATGGGCGTAGATATGGACAAGGGTGTGCTGCGGCTCAGCTTCGTGCATTACACGTCGCGCGCGGAGGTGGACAAGCTTTTGACCGCGCTCGACGACATTCTTTGATCCGGTCCCCGGTGCCGTGCGTAGCACAACGAAAACACGAGGCGGGGGATGTCCGATCAAACACCGGTGATAGCGTGGCTGCGTCGTGACCTGCGGCTGACGGACAACCCCGCGCTGCGCGCCGCCTGCGCGGGCGGCGGGCCGGTGATTCCGGTTTTCATCCATGACGACAGCGTGGCGGCGCTGGGCGCAGCGGCGAAATGGCGGCTGGGCTTGTCGGTCGCCGCGCTGGCCCGTGATCTGGAGGCGCGGGGCAGCCGGCTGATCCTGCGCCGGGGCGATGCGCGGGATGTGATCCCGGCGCTGGTGGCGGAGACCGGGGCGGGCGCGGTGCACTGGTCGCGGCTCTACGATCCCGACGCCATCGCGCGCGACGGCGCGATCAAGGCGGCGCTGAAGGAGGGCGGGATTGTCGCCGAGAGCCACAACGCGCACCTGCTGTTCGAGCCGTGGACCGTCGAGACAGGCAGCGGCGGGTTCTACAAGGTCTATTCCCCGATGTGGCGCGCGGTGAAGGATCGCGAGGTGCCCGAACCTGCACCCGCGCCCGCGCGCATCCCCGCGCCCGAGGCGTGGCCCGCAAGCGATGCGCTGGAGGACTGGCGGATGGGGGCCGCGATGGATCGCGGTGCGGCTGTGTGCCTGCCCCATCAATGCGTGGGCGAGCAGGCGGCGCAGGGGCGGCTGGGCGCCTTCATGGCCGGGACCATCGACGGCTACAGGGACGCGCGCAACAACCCCGCTGTGGCGGGCACCTCGAACCTGTCGGAGAACCTGACCTATGGCGAAATCTCGCCCCGGCAGTGCTGGCACGCGGGCCTGCGGGCGCTGCACGAGGGCAAGCGCGGGGCCGAGCACTGGCTCAGGGAGCTGGTGTGGCGCGAGTTTGCCTATCACCTGATGTATCACACCCCGGAGATCCTGACCCGCAACTGGCGCGCGGGCTGGGACGCGTTTCCGTGGACCGAGGGGTGCGCGGCGGATGTGCTGCGCTGGAAGCAGGGGCGCACCGGTATCCCCTTTGTCGATGCGGCGATGCGCGAGATGTACGTGACGGGCCGGATGCACAACCGCGCGCGGATGAACGTGGCGTCCTATCTGACCAAGCACATGATGGTGCACTGGCGGGTGGGGATGGACTGGTTCGCCGAGTGCCTGACCGACTGGGACCCGGCGTCGAATGCGATGGGCTGGCAATGGACCGCCGGGTGCGGGCCGGATGCCGCGCCCTATTTCCGCGTCTTCAATCCCGAGACGCAACTGGCGAAGTTCGACCCCGAAGGCGGCTATGCGCGGGCCTGGATCGCCGAGGCGCAGGCGCGTCCGCCGCAGACGGCGCTGAGCTATTTCGAGGCTGTTCCGCGACGCTGGGGGCTGTCGCCCGGGGATCCATACCCCGCCCCGCTGGTCGGTCTGGCCGAGGGGCGCAAACGGGCCCTTGCGGCCTATGAGGCAAGGGAGTTCTGATGATGAAGGACATGGCGGGCGAGACGAGGCTGACAGGCGCGGAGGCCCCGCGCCGCAGTATCGCGGGCGAGCGCGGGCTGCCGCGCTATTTCGCGCGCTGTTTCAACGTGGCGCGGGGGATGCGCGCCGGGCGGCTCGATATCGGGCTGCCCGACGGGCGGCTGTTCCGCGCCGAGGGCGCGGAGCGGGGGATCGCGGCGCGCATCGACATCCATGACCGCGAGGTGTTCGCGCGGCTGGTGCGCGAGGGCTACCTGGGGTTTTGCGAGGCGTATCTGGACGGGGCATGGTCGACGCCGGACCTGCAGGCGTTTCTCGACCTTCTGACGGACGACAATGACAGCATCTACAACGGCTATCCGGGGCAGGCGCTGGCGCAGCTTTACGAGCGCATCCGGTTCTGGTTCAAGCGCAACTCCAAGGGGCAGGCGCGGCGCAACATCGAGTATCACTACGACCTCGGCAACCAGTTCTACGCCCTGTGGCTGGACCGCACGATGACCTATTCCAGCGCCCTGTTCGACACCGGCGACGAGAGCCTGGAGGCCGCGCAGGAGGCCAAGTATGGCGCGCTCGTCGATGCGCTGGAGGTAAAGCCCGGCGATCACGTTCTGGAAATCGGCTGCGGCTGGGGCGGCTTTGCCGAATATGCCGCCGACAAGCGCGGGCTGCGGGTGACCGGGCTGACGATCAGCCCGTCGCAGTTGCAATTCGCGCAGGAGCGGATCGCGCGCGCCGGGCTGGCGGACCGGGTGACCCTGAAATTGCAGGATTACCGCGACGAGACCGGCACCTATGACGGCGTGGCCAGCATCGAGATGTTCGAGGCCGTGGGCGAGACATACTGGCCGGTGTTCTTCGCGGGGCTGCACGACCGGCTCAAGCCGCTGGCGCGGGCCTGTCTCCAGATCATCACGGTCAGGGACGACCGTTTCGAGAGCTATCGCCGCGATGTCGATTTCATCCAGAAATACATCTTTCCCGGCGGCATGCTGCCGGGGCCCACGGTGCTGCGCCGTCAGGTGGCACGCGCCGGGCTCGATGCGCTGGGCTCGCGCGAGTTCGGGCAGAGCTATTCCGAGACGCTGCGGCGCTGGCACAGGCGGTTCGACGCGGCCTGGCCCGAGATCGCGGCGCAGGGCTTTGACGTGCGGTTCCGGCGGATGTGGGATTTCTACCTTGCCTCTTGCGCCGCCTCGTTCAAAGGCGGTAGTTGCAATGTCACGCAGATCACCCTTGCAAGGCCCGGCTGAATGCCCGCAACTGATACCATGCCCACCGCGGGCAAGCTCGCCGCCGCGATAGGACTTGCGGTGCTGGGCTGGATCGGGTCGGAGATGTTCCGCCCGCTGATGGACGAGGGCACCGATTTCGGCTGGTTCAACTATGCGAACGCGGGGATCGGTGCGATCTGCGGCTGGCGGGTGACGGGGCGGCGGCTGGGATATGGCTATGCCACCGGTGTCAGCGCGGGGCTGACCGGGATGGTGGCGCTGGTGTTCTGGGCGGTGTTCGCCCAGAGCCTCAACGAGATGCTGCAGCGCACCCTCAACGGCCGTATCACCGGGGTCATGAACGGGCTGATCGAGATGTTCGAACTGGCCACCGAATACGTGATGCTGCTGCCCGACGGCCCGCTGATCGGCGTGCTGCTGGCGGGCGGTTTTCTTGTCGGCGCGCTCGCCGAATGGGTGGATCGGCGGTGGGCGTGAGCGGTGGCGAGGCGGCCTATCTCGCGGCGGTGCTGGGCGAGGACGCATCCGGTGCGCTGGGGCGCGAGGCGGCGGCGGAGGTGCTGGACGGGTTCGCGCGCGGCGTGCCGGTCGAGGAGATGGCCGCACGCCGCGCGATGATCCTGTCGCGGGCCCGGGCGCGGATGGCGGCGCGCGCGGCACCCGCGCCCGCGGATCTGCGCAGCGACACGGGGCGCGATGCCGTGACGGTGACATCCGATGAGATCACCCATGACGGTTTCTTCCTGACCCGGCGCTATGCGCTGCGCCATCCGCGCTTTGACGGCGGGCAGAGCGCCGAGGTGGCGCGCGAGGTGTTCGTGGCGACCGACGCGGCGCTGGTGCTGCCCTATGACCCGGTGCGCGACCGGGTGCTGCTGGTCGAGCAGTTCCGCATGGGCCCGTTCGGCCGCGGCGACCCGCGTCCGTGGACGCTCGAACCGGTGGCGGGGCGGATCGACGGCGGCGAGAGCCCGGAAGCCTGCGCCCGGCGCGAGTGCGAAGAGGAGGCGGGGCTGGCGATTCGCAGGCTGGAGACGATTTCCAGCCATTACTGCACGCCTGGCTATTCCACGGAATTCTTTCATATTTTCATCGGGTTGTGCGACCTGCCGGAGGCACGGCAGGGGCGTGGCGGGCTGCCCTCCGAGCACGAGGACATCCGCACCCATGTGATCGGGTTCGACCGTGCCATGGGGCTGATCGACAGCGGCGAGGCCAATAACGGCCCGCTGGTTCTGTGCCTGCTGTGGCTGGCGCGGGAGCGCGCACGGCTGCGGTCGGCGGGTTGAGTTTCCCATGCGCAGGCCCTACACCTGCGCAGCGAACTGAATGACAGGAGAGACCGGGATGCGCATGGCACGCGACCTCGCCGAGGCGGTCGGCAACACCCCCCTCATCCGGCTCCGGCGCGCAAGCGAGGAGACCGGCTGCGAGATCTGGGGCAAGTGCGAGTTTCTCAATCCCGGGCAGTCGGTCAAGGACCGCGCCGCGCTCTATATCATCCGCGACGCGGTGGCGCGCGGGGCGCTGGCACCGGGCGGTACCATCGTCGAGGGGACCGCCGGGAATACCGGTATCGGTCTTGCGATGGTCGGCGCGTCGATGGGGTTTCGCACCGTCATCGTGATCCCCGAGACGCAGAGCCAGGAAAAGAAGGACATGCTGCGGTTGGCGGGGGCGGAACTGGTGCAGGTGCCCGCCGCGCCCTACAAGAACCCCAACAACTACGTGCGCTATTCGGGCCGTCTGGCCGAAGAGCTGGCACGAAGCGAGCCCAATGGCGCGATCTGGGCCAACCAGTTCGACAACGTGGCCAACCGGCAGGCGCATGTCGAGACCACCGGCCCGGAGATCTGGGAACAGACCGGCGGCCGCGTCGATGGCTTCATCTGCGCGGTGGGCTCGGGCGGTACGCTGGCGGGCGTGGCCGAGGCGTTGCAGCCCAGGGGCGTCAAGGTCGGTCTCGCCGATCCCGAGGGCGCGGGTCTCTACAAGATTTACACCGGCGAGGACAACCCCGGCGATTCGATCACCGAAGGAATCGGTCAGGGGCGGATCACCGCCAATCTCGAGGGATTCACCCCCGATTTCACCTGCCGCGTGCCGGATGCCGAGGCGCTGCCGATCGTGTTTGACCTGCTGGAGCACGAGGGGCTTTGCATGGGCGGCTCTACCGGTGTCAACATCGCCGGGGCGATGCACATGGCGCGCGAGATGGGGCCGGGGCACACCATCGTCACCATCCTGTGCGATGTCGGTACCCGCTATCAATCCAAGCTGTGGAACCCCGAGTTCCTGCGCAACAAGGGTCTGCCTGTCCCCGGCTGGCTGACCGACGCGCCGCGCTCGATTCCCGGAGTTTTCGTCGAATGAGAACGCGGCTGGCGGGACTCTGGCTGGCGCTGGTCGTGGCGCTGGCCGGGGTCGCGGTGGCCGGCCCGCTGGTCGTTTCGCCCGCGCAGGCGCAGGGTCAGCAAGCGCAGGAGGGGCTGGATTACGAGGCCTGGGAAAACCTTGCCGCGCGGGTCGAGCAGGCGCTCGAAGGCGGCGAGGTGGCGACCCCCGTGCTCGAGGATCTGCGCGGGCAGGTTGCCGCGTTCCGCCAGAAATTCAACGATGCGCAGGGCACCAACGCCACCACGCTCAAGACCGTGCGCGATCAGCTCTCGGCGCTTGGCTCGCCGCCGGAGACGGGCAGCGAGCCCACCGAGATTGCCACGCAGCGGGCGGAGCTCGAGCGGCGGCTGGCGCGGCTGGAGGCCCCGGTGCGCACCGCCGAGCTGGCCCGCAGCCGGGCCGACGGGCTGATCGCCGGGATCGACCAGACCATCCGCGAGCGCGAGACGGCGGAACTGCTGCGCATCGGCCCGACGCCGGTGAACCCGCTGCACTGGCCCGACGCGCTGCGCGCGCTCTACCGGCTGGCGGGCGATGTGAGCGGCGAGGTCGTGCGCTCGTGGCAGAGCCCGATCGAGCGCACGATCCTCAAGGACAACCTGCCGGTGATCCTGGTGCTGACGCTGGTCGGGCTGGTGCTGCTGGCGCGGGGGCGGCGCTGGTCGATGCGGCTGATGCGCCGGCTGGTGGGCGAGGCCCCGAGCGCCGGACGCTGGATCGCGAGCTTCGGCGCGTCGCTGGGCGAGTGGCTGTTGCCCTATGCCGGGATCGCCGCGCTGGTGCGTGCGGCGGATACCTCGGGGATGGTGGGGGTGCGCGGCGAGATGCTGCTGGACGCGCTGCTGCCCGCCGCGTTCATCCTGCTGCTGGCGCGCTGGCTGGCGCAGCGGGTGTTCCCGCGCCACGAGCCCCGCGGACCGGTGCTGCATCTCGACGACCGCTGCCGCTATTCCGGGCGGCTTTACGGGGCGCTTCTGGGGCTGGTGGTGGCCGCGTTCCACTTCGTGCAGGCGGTGGCCGAGGGCGCGGACTGGAGCGAGGCGGCGACCAACGTGGTGATCTTCCCGGTGCAAGTGCTGACCGGGCTTCTGCTGTGGCGGCTGGCGGCGCTGCTTGGCCTGCACAGCCGCGCCTGCATGGCCGAGAATGACGGCGAGGCCGGGTTCTCGGGCCGGGTGGCCAGGCTTATCGCCCGGGTATTGCTGGCGGTGGCGGTGATCGGGCCGCTGCTGGCGGCGGCGGGCTATGTCAAGGCGGCGCAGGCGCTGATGCTGCCCACGGCGCTGTCGGTGCTGCTGCTGGCGGCGCTGGTGATCGTGCAGCGGCTGCTGACTGAGCTGTACGTGATGGTGACCGGAAACCGCGAGGGCGCCGCCGATTCGCTGGTGCCGGTGCTGGCGGGCTTCGCGCTGGTGCTGGTCTCGGTGCCGGGCTTTGCGCTGATCTGGGGCGCGCGCCCGGCGCAGCTCATGGAGTTCTGGACGCGGTTCACGCAAGGCATGAGCCTGGGCGGCGTACAGATATCGCCGGTGGTGTTCGTCACCTTCGCCGCCGTTTTCGCCATGGGCTATGTGGTGACGCGGCTTGTGCAGGGGGCGCTCAGGAATACGATCCTGCCCAAGACGCGGCTCGACACCGGCGGGCGCAATGCGATCGTGTCGGGGGTGGGCTATGTCGGGATATTCCTCGCCGCCGTGATCGCGATCACGAGCGCGGGCATCGACCTCAGTTCGCTTGCCATCGTCGCCGGTGCGCTGTCGGTCGGGATCGGTTTCGGCCTGCAGAACATCGTATCCAATTTCGTCGCTGGCATCATCCTGCTGATCGAGCGGCCGATCTCGGAGGGCGACTGGATCGAGGTGGGCGGCCAGCACGGATACGTCAAGGCCATCTCGGTGCGGTCCACCCGGATCGAGACCTTCGACCGCACCGACGTGATCGTGCCCAATGCCGATTTCGTCAGCGGCACGGTGACCAATTACACCCGCGGCAACACCGTCGGCCGGGTGATCGTGCCGGTGGGGGTGGCCTATGGCACGGATACCCGCCGGGTCGAGGCGATCCTGCGCGAGGTGGCCGAAGAGCACCCGATGGTGCTGATGAACCCGGCCCCGAACATCGTGTTCCGCGGCTTCGGGGCAAGCTCGCTCGATTTCGAGATCAGGGCGATCCTGCGCGATGTGAACTGGGTGATGAACGTGCATTCCGACATGAACCACGAGATCGCGCGGCGATTTGCCGAAGACGGCATCGAGGTCCCGTTTCCGCAGCAGGACGTGTGGTTTCGCAACGCCATGCCCGCGCGTGGCGCGGGCGGCCCGTCCGGGGCCGAGGCCGGGACCGAAGCGGCCGTGCCGCAGGCCCCCTCCGCCGCGCCGGTGCAACTTACCGAGGCCGATTTCGAGGCCGGCGATGGCGATGGTGACGGGGGCGGGCGATGACCGAGATGCTGTTTCGCGACGATCCCTACTTGGCCGAGGCCCCGGCGCGGGTGGCGGCGCACACGCCGGAGGGCGGCGTGGTGCTCGACCGGACGGTGTTCTACCCGTCGGGCGGCGGCCAGCCCGGCGACAGCGGGCGACTCGACTGGGAGGGGGGTCACTTGCCGGTGGCCACCACCGTGAAGGGCGAGGGCGCGGCGATCGCGCTGGTGCCCGGCGCGCCGCAGGCGCTGCCGCCGGTGGGGACGCAGGTGGTGCAGGTGCTCGACTGGGAACGCCGGCACCGGCACATGCGGATGCACACGGGTCTTCACCTGCTGTCGGTGGTGATCCCGCTGCCGGTCACCGGCGGGCAGGTGGGCGAGGCGCGCTCGCGGCTCGATTTCGATATGCCCGAGGCCCCGCAGGACCGCGAGACGCTGGAGGCGCATCTGGCGATGCTGGTGGATCGCGACCTCGCCGTCACCGTGGACTGGATCACCGATGCCGAGCTTGACGCCAATCCCGGGCTGGTCAAGACCATGTCCGCCGCGCCGCCGCGCGGGGCGGGCCGGGTGCGGCTGATCGGGATCGGCAGCGGCGAGGACCGGGTCGATCTGCAGCCCTGCGGCGGCACCCATGTGGCGCGCACCGGCGAGATCGGGGCGCTGCGGCTGGGCAAGATCGAGAAGAAGGGCCGCCAGAACCGGCGGGTCTATCTGCACCTCGACGGCTGAGGCGGGCCCTGTGAGGCGGGCCCTGATTGCGGCGAGCGCGCAGGCGATGAAGCCGGACCTTCGGGCACCGGTCGGGGCCGAGTTCGACGCTTCGCCGGTCCCGGGGCGCGCCCGCGTTCTTGCGCCGTCACGCGACACGCTCTGATCAAGGCCGGAATATCTGCCAAGCCTCCCTGACCGACCTCATGCGGACGCGCATCGGGTGTGTCGGCACCATTGTCCGACACGCCCGCCACCTGACGCCGGATGCGGCGTGATCGAGACGGATGCCCGGGCGGCGCCGGGCATCACGGGGTACGCGAAAAGGAAGGACCGCCCCGGGGAGAATGGGGCGGCCCTCATCGTTCCATCACCCGGCCCGGCGCGTGCGCCGGGCTGGCCGGACCTACTGGGGGGTCAGGCGCCGACTTGCGAGTGAGAACGAATCTTGTCGGCGAGCGCGGCCTTGAGCTTCAGTGCGGCGATGCGCTCGTCGGTGGTTTCCGCTGCGGCTATCTGCTCGTCGCAATAGGATTCCAGCGGTGATTTCCGGGGCACCTGTGCGGCGATCACGGGCAGGGCGAGCGCCTCCTCGTCACCGAGGAACACCTCGCCCTCGATCCCGGCCACCTCGCGGATGCGGTTCGCGCGCTCCTCGGTGCAGTCGAGCAGCCCGGCGAGCGCCGCGACCTTGCCCATCTGAACGGTCTTGCCGACATAGTCGTAAGGCGCGTTGCCCGAGCGCTTGAGCACCCGGTCCATCACCGGGTCGATCACCGTCACCACGTCGCTGATGCCGGATCGCATGGCATATTCCACCGCGCCCAGCATGAGCTCGGAGGTGGCGTGGGAGACCGAGCCGCGCGCCCGCCCGCGTCCGAGCCGCTGGGTATCGACACAGAAGCGCGTCGATTCCCACAAGGTGGCGCTGCGCAGCGGTGGCTCGCCATCGAGGATGGCGTGGAACACGTCGGACAGCATGTGCGGCCCCGTGGTCTGAAGCGCGCGCGCGCAGGCGATGACATTGCCCGCCTCGTCGAGCCCGATCACGTAGGCGGGATCGAGCGCGTCGAACTGATCCTCCTCGCGCCCGTCGGTGATGGTCACATCCCATCCCAGCCGCCCGGCAAAGACCCGTGCGCGCAGGCGGAACATCTGGTCGAGAACCATCGGAAACTTGTGTTTGTTGAGTGCGTCTACGATCAGTATCATATCGTCCATCCCCTTTGTTTCTGGTGTCACAGTCGCGATTGGTGAGTGGTGCGGCCATAACCCCAGCTTAGGGGAAGCTGTCGGAAGCGCTATTGGGGAAATCCCGTATGGCTGCGGCTCAGCCGGGGTAGACGAGGCCCATCGAGATCGCGCGACCGACCGCCTGCGCGGTGGTAAGCGCATAGAGCTTGTGGCGCGCCGAGCGCAGGTGGACCTCGACCGTGCGATGAGAAATCGTAAGGATATCAGCAACATCCTGCTGCGACTTGCCCTCCGCCGTCCATTGCAGGATCTCCTGCTCGCGCGATGACAGGGCCGGGCCGCGCAACAGGCTGGAGAAACTGTCGGAACTGATCACAAGGTCGTGCATGTGCACCGAGAGCGCCTGCCAGAGGTGCATGTTCTCGCGGCACATCGCCTGCCATTCGGATCGCGGGCCGCCGCAGGTCAGGCTCAGGCCGCCGATATCGCCGTAGGGGCCGCGCACCGGAATGGTCACCCCCTGGTCGGAGACGCCGAAATCATGCGCCGCGCGAAACACGGTGAGATAGTCGAGATCGCGCTCGAGGCGCGACCAGTCCACCGGCGCGATCGAGCGGCGCGCGCTGTGAAGTGTCGGGTCGATGCGGTGCAAGCCGTGGGCGGCGTAATGCTCCTGCCAGTCCTGGCCGTAGGTAACGTGGCCGACGACCGACCGGTTGATCGGGTTCATCCCGGCGTAGGCGACATGGTCGACTCCGAAACGCTCGCGAATATCGAACAGGAAAGCGTCGAAATCCTCGGCGGCGTCGGGCAGATCTGCGAGGTCGATGAGACCGGCCCGGTCGAATGAGTCGCCCGTCATGATGCCTCCCGCCGCGGCACTGCCGCTTGTCAGACCCCTGCGCCCCCTGTCAACACACGCTCTTGTTACCAAACACGACAACCCTACGGTACCTGCGTGCCGCGGGCACCATGGCCGTCAAGGCTGTAAACCGATGGCCGACATCAAATGCGTCAACCTTTACCCATCACTTAGGTGCGATGCTAGCACGGCACAAGACCGGGTGTCGAGCAACGCGCCGAAAAGACGGCAGAGAACCGCGCGGGTGGGCCCGCGCGGTGTTGCGACATGCGCCGGGAAGGGCGCGGCGTGCTCAGGCGCTCTCGTCATCCGAGGTTGCGGCAGCGGGGGCGTCCTCGTCCGAGGCGGCTCCGCCGATATCGTCGAACAGTTCCGAGATCTCGAAATCGGCCGCGGCCTCTTCCTCGGCGGCGGCGTCCTGAATGGTCCGGCCAGACGCCTGCAATTCGGCCTCTTCGGGCGAACGCGCCACGTTGAGCGTGACCACTGCCACCACCTCGGGGTGGAGGTGGATCTCCACCTCGTGCAGGCCCAGCGTCTTGATCGGCTGGCGGATGATCACCTGCTTGCGGTCGACGGTAAAGCCCTCGGCGGTGGCGGTGTCGGCCACGTCACGGGTGCTGACCGAGCCGTAGAGATTGCCGCCGTCAGAGGCCTGGCGAATCACGACGAACTGCTGACCGTCCAGCTTGCCGGAGAGCGCTTCGGCCTCCTTGCGGGTTTCGAGGTTCTGCGCTTCGAGCTGCGCCTTGCGGGCCTCGAAATCGGCGATGTTGCGCTCGGAGGCCGACAGTGCCTTGCCCTGCGGCAGAAGGTAGTTGCGCGCGAAGCCTGACTTGACATCGACGACATCGCCCATCTGGCCAAGCTTGGCGACGCGTTCCAGAAGGATCACTTGCATGGTCTCGCCTCCTTATTTCACGGCGTAGGGAAGAAGCGCGAGAAAGCGCGCGCGCTTGATCGCACGCGACAACTCGCGCTGCTTTTTGGCCGATACGGCGGTGATGCGCGACGGCACGATCTTGCCGCGCTCGGAAATGTAGCGCTGCAGCAGGCGGGTGTCCTTGTAGTCGATCTTGGGCGCGTTGTCGCCCGAGAAGGGGCAGACCTTGCGGCGGCGGAAAAACGGTTTCGTAGCCATGGGTTATCGTCCTTTCTTCAGGTGATGATTCAGCGGCGCTCGCGGCGCTCGCCGCGCTCTTCGCGCTTTTGCATCTGCACCGACGGCCCCTCTTCGTGGGCGTCGACCTTGATGGTCAGCACCCGCATCACGTCGTCGTGCAGGCGCATGAGGCGCTCCATCTCCTGCACGGCGGCGGTCGGCGCGTCGGTCCTGAGAAAGGCGTAATGGCCCTTGCGGTTCTTGTTGATCTTGTAGGCCATCGTCTTGACGCCCCAGTACTCGCTGTCGAGGGTCTTGCCCCCGTTATCGGCGAGGACGGCGTTGAAATGCTCGATGAGCCCCTCGGCCTGCGCGTTGGAAAGATCCTGGCGCGCGATCATCACATGCTCGTAAAGCGGCATGTCGTCTCCACTTCTGTCAAGGCGCATTTCATAGGGCGGGCGATACCCTTTCGCTGCCCGTCCACGAGAGTCTGCGCGGTCCATATCGTTTGCGAAAGGTTGGCGGCGTATACCGTGCCGCATCCGTGCCCGCAAGGGCGATCGCGCCGGCCCGGTCCGCGCTTCCGGCGGCGCGCGGCGGGTGTTCGCCAGTCCACAGGCTGTGTTGGAAACTGTGCTATTGTTCTTTCGCGCCGATACGCCAATCTGTTGCGCATGAGCCGACAACATCAGGACTGGAGTTATTACAGATGAGACCAACCGTCTTTGCCACCGCAGCCGCGCTCGCGCTCGCCGCCACCACCATGGCCCATGCGGCCCCCGAGACCTACGAGCTCGATCCCAGTCACAGCCAGGTCGTGTTCACCTACAACCATCTCGGCTTCTCGACCACCACCGGGATGTTTGCGGGCTTCGAGGGTGAAATCCGGTTCGACGAGGAAAACCCGGCGAACTCCTCGGTCGATGTCTCGATGCCGGTGATGTCGATGTTCACCGGTTGGGAAAAGCGTGAAGAGCATTTCATGTCCGACGATTTCTTTGGCGCGGAAGAGGGCGACATGGTCACCTTTACCTCCACCGGTATCGAGGTGACCGGCGAGAAGACCGCCGTCATCACCGGTGACCTGACCATGAACGGCATCACCAAATCCGTGGATCTCGACACGGTGATGAACCAAAAGGCCGACGCCCACCCGATGAACAACCGCCCATGGGTCGGCTTCGACGCCACCACCACGCTCAAGCGCACCGATTTCGAGCTTGGCATGTTCGCGCCCTATGTCAGCGACGACGTCGAGGTGATGATCTCGATCGAGGCGGGCAAGCCCGAGTAAGGCGCCCCCTCGGCACGCGCCGTAACGCCGGGCCGTCCGCATCGCGGGCGGCCCTTTCTTCGGCGATCAGGTGCCGTAAGCGCGGCGCGCGCCCGTCACTGCGGCCACCGCATCGAGCAGGATATCGGCCACCGCATCGCATTCGGCGCGGGTCAGCCGCGCGGGCAGCCGCACGTCGCAGGCGCGCATCAGCATCCTGCGCGTGCGCGGCAGGTCCGGGGCACCACCGGGCAGGAACCCCCAGTTCCAGAAGGCGCGCGCGTTGTCGGTGCTCAGGCCAAAAACCTGCACCTTGACGCCCCGCGCCGCCGCCGCATCCGCGAAATCGCGGGTCTCGGTCTCGCTCAGCCCGACGAGGTTGAACTGGATCGAATCGGGCGCGCGGTCCTCGCCGTCGAGGGGGGCGGGCACCGACAGGTGCGGCGAGGTCTCCAGCCGGGCCGCGACGTGATCGTGATTGGCCCGCCCGGCGCGCACCCGGGCCGCGATTTCGGGCAGTTGCGCGCGGATGATCGCCGCCGACAGGTTCGACAGGCGCAGATTGTAGAGCGGCAGCCGGTTCTGCCAGCGGGCAAAGGCGGCGTCGAGGCTCGGGTCCGGGCCGTCCATGTGCTTGGCCCAGTTGTGCTCATAGGCGCCCGACATGATGACCGCGCGGGCCACCAGATCGGCATCGTCGGTAATCAGGATGCCGCCCTCGCCGGCATTGACCATCTTGTAGGACTGGAAGCTGAAACAGCCCGCGCGCCCGATCGTGCCGATCCTGCGCCCGCGCCACATCGTGCCCAGCGAATGCGCGGCGTCCTCGATGACGGGCACGCCGTGCGCATCGCACAGCGCCATGACCCTGTCCATGTCCGAGGTGTGGCCGCGCATGTGGCTGACGATAACCGCCTCCACGCCGTCGAGCCGGGCCTCGAAATCGGCGATGTCGATGCGGTAATCCTCGCCCACCTCGCACAGCACCGGCACGCAGTCGGCGTGGACCACCGAGGAGGGTACGGCGGCGAAGGTAAAGCCGGGGATCAGCACCCGCGCGCCCCGCGGCAGCCCCAGCGCCTTGAGCGACAGGAACAGCGCCGCCGAGCAGGACGACACGGCCAGCGCGTAGGACGTGCCCATCATCGCCGCGAAATCGCGCTCCAGAAGCGTCACCGGCGCGTCCTTCGGCGCGGTGTAGCGGAACAGGTCGCCGGTGCGGAGCAACCGCTCCACCTCGGCACGGGCGGCGTCGGGGATGGGCTCGGCGTCGTGGACGTTGGGGGCTTGCGTCATGCGTTCGGCTTTCCTGAAAGTGAGTTTCGACTTTCCCGAACAAATAGGCCCGAAATGTGACGGTTTGTCAAAGCCCGTCAGAAACCCAGCCGGTCGCGCAGCGCGAACCAGCTCATCGCCAGCGCCAGCAACGGCGTGCGCAGCGCCGTGCCGCCCGGGAACGGCGGGCAGGGCACCCGCGCAAGGCAGTCGAACCCCGCCGACCGCCCGCGCACCGCTTCGGCCATCAGCCGGCCGGCGAGCGTCGCCATGCCCACCCCGTGGCCTGAATAGCCCGAGGCCGACAGGATATCGGGCGCGGGCCGCGCGAGGAGGGGCATCCGCTTCATGGTGATGGCGAGCGTGCCGCCCCAGGCGTAGTCGAGCGGCACGTCGGCCAGATGCGGGAAAATCTCCAGCATGGGCCGCCGCACCGTGGCGCGGATGTCGCGCGGAAAACGGTAGCCATAGCTCTCGCCGCCGCCGAACAGGAGCCGCTTGTCATGGCTGAGACGAAAGTAATTCACCACGAATTTCGTGTCGGCCACCGCCACGTCGCGGGTCAGCACGCGCGCGGCCTCGTCGCCCAGCGGTGCGGTGGCGACGATGAAATTGTTGATCGGCATGACGCGCGCGGCCACCCGGCGCTCCAGCCCGCCGAGATAGCCGTTGCAGGCCAGCACCACGTGATCCGCCTCGACATGGCCGGCATCGGTGGCCACGCGGGTCGTCTGCCCGCGCCGGATGTCGTGCACCTGCGCGCCCTCATGGATACGCACCCCCGCCGCCTGCGCCGCGCGGGCCAGTCCCAGCGCGTAGGCCAGCGGGTGCAGATGCGCCGCCCCCATGTCGAGCGTGCCGCCGTGATAGGCGGGCGAGGGGCAGAGCGCGTGCATCGCCTCGTGGTCCAGCGTCTCGATCCGGTCATAGCCGTAGCGCGCGGCGAGGTGTTCGGCACAGGCGTGCTCGGCGTCCATTTCGCGGGCGGTGAGACAGGCATGCGCGACGCCGGGTTTGAGATGACAGTCGATGGCGTGCCGGTCCACCAGATCCTTGACCAGGTCCTTGGCCTCTTCGCCCAGCCGCCACAGATGGTCCGCGTCCCCGGCCCCCACCAGCCGCTCCAGTGCGGTCTGCTCAACGCGCTGCCCGCTGCCCAACTGCCCGCCATTGCGCCCCGAGGCGCCAAACCCCACGCGCTGCGCCTCCAGCAGCACCACATCGAGCCCGGCCTCGGCCAGATGCAGCGCCGCCGACAGCCCGGTATAGCCCGCCCCCACCACGCAGACATCGGCCCGCGCCGCGCCCCTGAGCGGCGCAAAGGGCGGCAGCGCAGGGGCGGTGGCGGCGTACCAGCTTGGCGGGTATTGCCCGCGCCGGTCGTTGGCATGGAGCAGGTTCATGGCTTCTTCTTGGTTCAAGTACTCATGTCGCGACGCTTTCGGCCCGCTCACACGTTGAGCAGCAGGTGCTCGCGCTCCCACGGGCTGATGACCTGGAGGAATTCCTCGTATTCGGTGCGTTTCACGATGGCATAGACGCGGGCGAAGTCCGGCCCCATGATGTCGTGCAGCGCGGTGGCCTTCTCGAAGAGGGTGAGCGCCTCGCCCATCACGTTGGGGATATCGGACTCGCCGGAATAGGCATCGCCCTTGAACTGCTTGTCCGGCCAGTCCTCGTTCACGATGCCCAGCAGGCCGCAGGCGAGGCTCGCGGCGATGCCGAGATAGGGGTTGCAGTCCATCCCGGCCATGCGGTTCTCGACCCGCCGCGCGTCCGGCCCCGAGAGCGGCACGCGGATGCCGGTGGTGCGGTTGTCGCGCCCCCATGCGAGGTTGATGGGCGCGGCGTGATCCTTGACGTAACGGCGGTAGGAATTGACGTATGGGGCCAGCACCGCGACGGCCGAGGGCAGGTGTTTCTGCAAGCCGCCGATGAAGTGGAAAAACAGGTCCGTCTCGCCGCCCTGCGGCCCGGCAAAGAGGTTGCGCCCGGTCTCGATATCGAGGATCGAGTGGTGAATATGCATGGCGCTGCCCGGCTCGTCCTCGATCGGTTTGGCCATGAAGGTGGCGAAGCAGTCATGCTTGAGCGCCGCCTCGCGGATCAGCCGCTTGAAGTAGAACACCTCGTCGGCGAGCTTTACGGGCGAGCCGTGGCGCAGGTTGATCTCGAGCTGCCCCGCGCCGCCCTCCTGCGTGATGCCGTCGATCTCGAAGCCCTGCGCCTCGGCGAAGTCGTAGATGTCGTCGATGACGGGTCCGAATTCATCGACCGCGGTCATCGAATAGGCCTGCCGCGCCGCCGCCGGGCGGCCCGAGCGGCCCATCATCGGCTTGATCTCCTGGGCGGGGTCGAGGTTGCGCGCCACGAGGAAGAATTCCATCTCGGGGGCCACCACCGGCTTCCAGCCGCGGGCGTGATACATCTCCACCACCCGGCGCAGCACGTTGCGGGGCGAGAACGGGATCGGCACCCCCTCGCGGTCAAAGGCGTCGTGGATCACCTGGATGGTCCAGTCCGCCGTCCAGGGTGCCGCCGAGGCGGTGGACATGTCGGGGCGCAGGATCATGTCGCGCTCGATGAAGCCCTCGTCGCCCGCGGCCTCGCCCCAGTCGCCGGTGATGGTCTGGTAAAAGATCGAGTCGGGCAGGTGAAAATAGTCCTGCCGTGCGAATTTCGTGGCCGGCACCGCCTTGCCGCGGGCGATGCCGGGCAGGTCGGAGATGATGCATTCGACCTCGTCGAGGCGGCGGTTTTCTAGGTAGGCCCGCGCCGCCTCGGGAAGCCCTTTGACGAACTCTTTCAAATCAGCCATCCGGGTCGCCTTTCGTGAAAATGTCGGCGATGGTCTGCGCCATCGCATCCGTATCGGTCGGTGTGTCGAGCCGGGCGCGGGCATGGTCGCGCAGCGGATCGGGGACCACCCCGATGGCGCGGTGCTCGATCAGTCGGTCCATCATGGTGGCATTGAACTCGGGGTGCGGCTGGATGCTGAAGATGCGCGGACCGTAGCGCAGCGCGGCGATCTCGCAGCCCTCGGCACTCCCCACGACCTGCGAGCCCGGTGGAGCCTTGACCACCTGGTCCTGGTGCCATGCGTTGAGGGTCAGGGGGCGCCCGTCGATCTCGTAGGTCGTGGCACCCACGCGCCAGCCGTCCGGGTGCTTGACCACGGTGCCGCCCAGCGCCTGCGCGATCACCTGGTGGCCGAAGCACACGCCAACCAGTGGCAGATCCGCCGCGCGGATGTCACGGATGAGCCGCTCCAGCGGCGGCAGCCACGGGTGATCCTCGTAGACCCCGTGTTTCGAGCCGGTGACGAGCCAGCCATCGGCGGCGTGCGGCCCGTCAGGGAATTCTTCATCGACCACGTTGTATGGTGCAAAGTCGAAGCCGCGCCCGTCCAGCAGCCGCGCGAACATGGCGTCGTAATCGCCCAGCTCGCCCAACACGATGTCGGGGGCGTGGCCGGTTTTGAGGATGCCGATCTTCATCTTGGCTCCATCGTTTGATCAAATTCTGGCGTGGGCGCTCGCGCGATCCTACACCGTTTCGAGATAGACCTTCCAGTGATCCTCTGCCGCCATCCGGTCGATGCGCGCGTGTTCCTGCCGCTTGGTCATCACCAGGTTGGCGATCAGGTCCGCGGGAAAGATGCGCGCGATCAGAGGGTTGGCCTCGAACGCGTCGATCGCCGCGCCCCAGTCGCCGGCGAGCTGCGGCAGGTCCGCCTCGTAGGCGTTGCCGGTGATCGGGGCGGGCGGCGTCATCGCGTCGTCGATGCCGGTGATCGCCGCGCCGAGGATGGCCGCGAAGGTGAGGTAGGGGTTGATATCGCCGCCCGCCACGCGGTGCTCGATCCTGCGCGCGGCATTGGGACCGCCGGGGATGCGCAGCGCGGCGGTGCGGTTCTCATAGTCCCAGCCCGCGCCGGTGGGCGCGTGCGCGCCCGGCACGAGGCGCGCGTAACTGTTTGCGTGCGGCGCAAAAATCAGCGTCGAGGCGGGCATCGCGGCAAGGCAGCCCGCGACCGCGCTGCGCAAGTCATCGGTGCCGCGCGGCGTGCCGTCGTCGAAGACGTTGTTGCCCTCGGCATCGAGCACCGAGAAATGCATGTGCATGCCGTTGCCGCTGTCGGCGTCGAAGGGTTTCGCCATGAACGTGGCGACATAGCCGTGCCGGCGCGCCAGACCCTTGATAAGGTTCTTGAAAAGCCATGTGTCGTCGGCGGCGCGCATCGCCGATTGGTGGTGCAGCGTCAGCTCGAACTGCCCGACCCCGGCCTCGGAGATCGCCGATTCCACCGGGATGCCCATTTCCGCCCCCGCCGAATAGAGCGCCGACAGGAACGCATCAAACGCGTCCATTTGTCCGAGGCTGAGGATTCCGGGCGCCTTCATGCGCCGTCCGGATCGCGGATCGCGCACTGTTTTCAATGACTTGGATGCAGGTTCGACGAGCGTGAACTCAAGCTCGGTGGCGGCGAACACCTCCCATCCGCGGGCGGCGAAGCGCGCCAGAACGGCCGACAGCGCATGGCGCGGGTCGCCCGCGAAGGGCGTGCCGTCCTCGTAATGCATCACCATCGGCACCAGCGCCTGCGGCTCCTCCAGCCAGGGCAGGGGCACCGCGCCGCGCTCGGTGGCAAACAGCCGCCCGTCGATGTCGCCACTGTCGAAAACCAGCGGGGAGCCCTCGATATCGGCGCCGAAAATGTCCAGATTCAAGGCACTTAGCGGCATGCGCAGGCTGCCGTCGCCAAGCTTGTCGGCAAAGCTCGCGGGCAGGCGTTTGCCGCGCATCCGGCCATTGAGGTCGCAGGCGGCCACGCGGAAGGTCTGGAACTGTGTGAGGTCCATCGGGGAGGTCCTGATCGGGATTTGGCAGACCCTAGCGCGGGGCGGGGGGGCTTGCCAAGCGTAATTTGATCAAAAGAACCGCGCGGCGCGCCCGCGCCGGACCTGCAGGTTCGGGACGCGAACCGCACGGTTCGCGGCGGGCCGCGTGCGGTGGTTGCGCGCGGTGCAACCCGCTATCGCGCAACGAGGAGACGGGAGGTGCCGTCCTGACTCGCGCGACCGGGCGCTGCGTTCACCGTCCCGCTCCGCGGCGTGAGCCAGGGCGATGCCGTTACCGGAGCGCGCGCTGCCAGCGGTCCTCGAGCTTCTCGATGGCGGCGATCCGGTCTTCGGTCCTGGGATGGCTCATCAGCCAGGCGGGCATCGCGCCGCCCGCGCCGGAGGTCAGCGCCTCGAGTTTGCGGAACAGCGATTTCTGCGGCTCGGTGCCGATCCCCGCCTTGGTCAGCAGCGCTGCGGCGTATTCATCGGCCTCGTACTCGTCGCCGCGCGACAGCCGTGCCGCCAGAAGCGAGGTGATGCCGTTGGCGATCCACACGCCGATGCCGGGCAGGAAGCGCGACAGGATCATGGCGAGCGCGGTGCGCAGCGCGTTCTGGCCGGA
Source organism: Roseovarius ramblicola (assembly GCF_042430665.1). Classification (NCBI taxonomy): domain Bacteria; kingdom Pseudomonadati; phylum Pseudomonadota; class Alphaproteobacteria; order Rhodobacterales; family Roseobacteraceae; genus Roseovarius; species Roseovarius ramblicola. The sequence goes on from NZ_JBHMEC010000017.1 coordinate 54,856, forward strand.
AAAGTCGATCATCCGCCGCCGCGCATGCCCGAGTGCGACATGGCCCAGCTCGTGCGCGATCACGCTGGCCATTTCCTCGGCCGAGACCTCGCCGGTCTGGAACTTGCGGAAGAAGCCGCGGGTGATGAAGATGCGCCCGTCCGGCGCGGCCAGCCCGTTGACCGGGTCGATCTCGTAGAGATGCACGCGCACGCGCGGCAGGTCGAGCGCGCGGGCGAGACGGTCGAACACCGGTTTGAGCCGCGGGTCGGCCAGCTCGGTCGAGCGCGCATCGAGCTCGCGCGTGGTGCGCCAGACCGAGAAGCGATACATCGCGAGCGCGTAAAGCAGCGCCAGAAGGATCGGCGTGAACTTGAGCATGACGCGAATATGGGGCGGCGGTTGGCGGGAGGCAAGCGACGTGACGGGCTGGACCATGCGCCGGGGCTCGCGTAACGAGGGGCATATCCCCGAGGCAGGAGGCATCAGGATGCAGGTCTATTTCCTTCTGGCGCTGGCGATCCTTGCCGAAACGGCGGGCACCACCGCGTTGCAGGCCAGCCAGCAATTCACCCGGCTCTGGCCGTCGGTTTTCGTGGTGGTGGCCTATGCGATCAGCTTCTACCTGCTGTCGATCACGCTCAAGTTCATGCCGGTGGGCGTGGTCTATGCGATCTGGGCGGGGCTGGGGATCGTGTTCATCGCCGCCATCGGCTACGTGGTGTTCGGCCAGAAGCTGGACGCGCCCGCGGTGCTCGGCACGGCGATGATCATCGCCGGGATCGTGGTGATCCAGCTTTTCTCCAAGGTGGCGCCGCACTGAGGCGAGGCGGCGGGCGGCGCGCCCGGGGACGGACCGGGCGCGCGCGCGTGCACGGCTCAGGCGAACCACCAGCGTTCGCAGTTGCGCAACCCGTCGAGCTGCGAATTCGACGCCAGCTTTTCCGGGGTGCCGATCCTGTCGCTGGTGGCGGCGATCAGGTTCGCAAAGGCGGGGATGACCGTGGGGCAGTCGTCGCGCACGAGTTGCTGCATCTCGAAATACATCTCGGCGCGTTTGGCCTCGTCAAGCTCGCCGCGGGCCTGCACCAGCAATTCGTTGAAGCGCTCGTTGTCCCATTTGGTGTCATTCCACGGCGCATCGGCGGCGTAGGACACCGACATCACCCAATCGACGGTGACGCGGCCCCCGAGGCTGCTGACATGCCACGGCACGTTGAGCGGCACCTCGGACCAGTAGCCGTCGGTCGGCTCGCGCCTGACCTCGATGTTGATGCCCGCGTCCCTGGCCGAGGCCTGGTAGAGCACCGCGCCGTCGAGCCCGCCGGGATAGACGTCGGCGGCGGTGAGCGCGATGTTCAGCCCGTCCCCGTATCCCGCCCGCCTGAGGTGGAAGCGGGCCTTGTCGGGGTCGTAGCTGCGCTGTTCGAGCGCGTCGGCGAAGAACTTCTGATTGCGCCCGACCGGGTGGTCATTGCCCACATAGCCGTGCCCCTGGAGCACCTTGTCCACCCATTCCTCGCGGTCGATGGCCAGTTTCAGGGCCATCTGCACGTCCTTGTCGCCGAAGGGTGCGGCGGTTTTCAGCATCGGGTAGGGGAAGTGGCGGGTGCCGCCGACCTCGAGGATGTTGATGCCCGGCCGCCGCCCGAGCAGGTGCAGCGTCTTGAGATCCGGGTTCTCGATGACATCGACCTCGCCGGTCTGAAGGGCGCTGGTGCGCGCCGCCACATCGGCGACGTTGAGCGTCTCGACCGCATCGAACCAGGGCAGGCCGTCCTTGAAATAGTTCGGGTTGCGGCGCGTGAAGGCGCGCACGCCCGGCGCCCACTCCTCGAGGATGAAGGGCCCGGTGCCGATGCCCGCGTCCCAGCCCTCGCCGGTGGTGCCCTCGGGGCCGATGACGACGTGATAGTCCGACATCAGGTAGGCGAAATCGACATTGGGGGTTTCGAGATCGACGATGATCCGGTGCTTGCCGTCGGCGCGGATGTCGCGGATCACGTTCATGATCCCCGAGACCGCGGATTCGCTGTTCTCGCCGCGGTGGATGTTGAGCGAATGGATGACATCCGCCGCCTCCAGCGACTTGCCGTTGTGGAACTCGATCCCCTTGTGCAGGTCGAAGACCCAGCGACGCGCGCCGTCGGCGGGCTCCCACGTCTCGGCAAGCTCGCCCGTCACGTTGCCGTCGGCGTCGATCACGGTGAGGTTGTTGCGGACCTGCCAGCTTACGTTGATCGGGTGGGCGGCCTGCAGGGTGGCACCGTTGAGCGTGTCGGTGGTCGCGCCGCCGCGCAGGGCCTGGCGCAGGGTGCCGCCGCGCCTGGGCGTGGCAGCGAAGGCGGGGTCGGGGCCGAGGCCCGTGCCGAGCACACCCGCCGCGCCGAGGGCGGCGGTGGTTTTCAGAAATCTCCGGCGATCGTAGCTGTTCGGGCCCGGCTTCAAGAGGGGGGTCTTTCCTGACGCGGTCATTGCTCGCTCCTGTCGGTTCGCCATTGCGGGGTCAGCCTTGCACAGGTCATAAGTTGACACATCGGCATAAATTATCATGCTGCTTGCGGATTACTCATGTATGGATGCGCCATGACCCTGCGACAGTTGCAAGCCTTCGTCCATGTCATGCGCCTCGGCGCGATCGTGGCGACGGCGGAGGCCATGGGCCTCACCCAATCCGGGGTCAGCCGCATGATATCCGAGCTTGAGCGGGGCGTCGGCTTCAAGCTGTTCGTGCGCTCGGGCCGCGGGCTGAAGCCCACGTCGGAGGGGTTGCGGTTCTTCAAGGAGGTCGAGCGCAGCGTCACCGAGATGGAGGGGCTGCGCCGCGTCGCCGAGGAGATCCGCCTCGGCTTTGGCCAGCGCCTGCGGGTCTCGGTGCTGCCGACGATGTCGGCGACGGTGCTGCCGCTGGCGCTGCGGCGGTTTCACGAGACGTTTCCCAACACGGCGGTGGAGGTCGATACCGCGACCTACGATTCGGCGTTGATCGCGCTGGAGGAGGACCGCATCGACCTTGCGGTCACGTTCCACATCCCCGGCATGGACGGCATCGACATCGAGTGGCTGGCCGAGGCGGATTACGTGTTCGCCGCGCCGCGCGATCATCCGCTGATGGAAAAGGAGCGGGTCCGGGCCGGGGATCTGGTGGAGGAGCGTCTCATCGGCGACATGGCCGGGCGGATCCAGGATGTGCAGGAGTCCGACGACCTGCGCCGGTCTCTGGAGGCGCCGACCCGGCGGCGCATCTGGTGCCACACCTCGGCGACCCGCTACGCGATGATCGCGGGCGGCCTGGCCACCAGCCTCGCCGAGCCGTTTTCCGCGCCGCTGTGGTCCCATGCCGGGGTCGCCATCCGGCCGTTCGAGCCGCGGCTGAGCATCCGGTACTGTTTCGCGGTGCCGAGTACCGAGCAGCGCTCGCAGGAGTCGGTGGCGTTCCGCCGTGCGTTCCGCGCCGCGATCGCGGCATTCGCGGCGGAGCATGACCTGCCGATCCGAACCGACCCCGCCGGCTGATCGCGGCGCCGTTTTGCAAAGGGCCCCGGCCCCGAAAAGGGTGGAAATGCGCGCGCCGTGGCGCTATCCCGGCGGACGAAAGCCAAGCGGAGGCGTGCGATGCGCGACACCATTACCAAGCGCTGCGCGGCCAGTGGGCTGAGGATGACCGGGCAGCGGCGGGTGATCGCGCACGTGCTGGAGATGTCCGACGATCACCCCGATGTCGAGGAGCTGCACGCCCGCGCCGCCGCGCGCGACCCGAAGATCTCGATCGCCACGGTCTATCGCACGGTCAGGCTGCTGGAGGAGGCGGGCATCCTCGACAAGCTGGAATTCGGCGACGGGCGGGCCCGCTACGAGGATGCCGAGCGCGCCCATCACGACCACCTCATCGACGTCAATTCCGGCGCGGTGATCGAATTCGTCGATCCCGAGATCGAGGCGTTGCAGGAACGTATCGCCGAGAAGCTGGGCTATCGGCTGGTGGGGCACCGGCTGGAGCTGTACGGCGTGCCGCGCAAGGACAGGGAGTAGCGCGGGGCATGGACCGGGTGATGCGGCTGGCGCTGGGCAGCGTGATCGTCGGGCTTGGCGTGCTGGCGCTCAAGCTGGTGGCGTGGCGCGTGACCGGCTCGGTCGCGCTGATGTCCGACGCGCTGGAAAGCGTGGTCAACGTGGCCACCGCGCTCGCCGTGATCGTGGCGCTGCGGGTGGCGCGGCGCCCGGCGGATGCCAACCACCCGTTCGGCCACCACAAGGCGGAATTCTTCTCGGCGGTGCTGGAGGGCGTGCTGATCGTGCTGGCGGCGGTGTTCATCCTGCGCGAGGCGTGGGACGGGCTGGCCAGCCCCCGCGCGCTCGACGCGCCGGGGCTGGGGCTGGCGGTCAACGCCGTGGCGGGGCTCATCAACGCGGTGTGGGCGTGGCTGCTGATCCGCGAGGGGCGGCGGCACCGCTCGCCCGCGCTGGCCGCCGACGGGCGGCACCTGATGACCGACGTGGTCTCGTCGGTGGGGGTGCTGGGGGGCGTGGCGCTGGCAGTGGCGACGGGGTGGTGGGTGCTCGATCCCGCGCTCGCCGTGCTGGTGGCGCTCAACATCCTGTGGTCGGGCTGGAGCGTGATCCGCGGCTCGCTGAGCGGGCTGATGGACGAGGCGGTGTCGGACGGGGAACTGGCCCGCATCCGTCGAATCATCGCCGAGAGCGCCGGGGGCGAGACCGCGCTGGAGGCGCATGACCTGCGCACGCGGCACGCGGGTCCCGTCACCTTCATCGAGTTTCACCTCGTGGTGCCGGGCGCGACCACCGTCGAGGACGCGCACACCCTATGCGACCGGATCGAGGCGGCGCTGATGGATGCGCTGCCCGATGCGCGGGTGACGATCCATGTCGAGCCCGAGCACAAGGCCAAGCACAGCGGCATCGTCGTGCTGTCATGAACCGCAGGCTTTCGCCCGCGCGCGGGCTGTGCGAACAGGGGGGCTGACCCCCGAGGAAAGGCCCCCGAGAATGGAAAACCTGCGCGGCAGCGTGCTGATGGTGCTGGCGATGGCCGGCTTCGCGCTGGAGGACATGTTCATCAAGCGGCTGGCGGACGCCATGCCGGTGGGCCAGATCATCATGGCGATCGGGCTGGGGGGTGCTGCGATCTTTGCCGCGATCTGCGCGGGGCAGGGGCGGCGGCTGTTCTCGCGCGACCTGCTGGCGCGGCCCGTCCTGTTGCGCAACACCGGCGAGATGGCGGGCACCATGTGTTTCGTCACGGCGATCGCGCTGACGCCCTTGTCCTCGGCCTCGGCGATCCTTCAGGCGACGCCGCTCGCCGTCACGCTGGGCGCGGCGCTGTTCCTGCGCGAACCGGTGGGCTGGCGGCGGTGGTCGGCGATCCTGGTGGGGTTCGCGGGGGTGCTGATGGTGGTGCGCCCGGGGCTCGAAGGCTTTGCGCCCGCCTCGCTTTTCGCCGTGGGGGCGGTGATCGGGCTGGCGCTGCGCGATCTGGCGACGCGGGCGGTGCCGGCGGCGATCTCGTCGATGCAGCTTTCGGCCTATGCCTTTGCCACGCTGGTGCCGACGGGGGCGATCCTGCTGGCCTTCGGTGACGGGCCGGTGGTGCCGGGGGGCGTGCAGATCCGCGATCTCGGGCTGGCGCTGGCCTGCGGCGTGGGCGCCTACTATGCCATCGTCGCGGCGATGCGAGTGGGCGAGGTCGCGGTGGTGACGCCGTTCCGCTATACGCGGCTGGTGTTCGCGCTGGGGATCGGGATGCTGGTCTTTGCCGAGCGCCCCGATGCGTGGACGCTGACCGGTGCGGCGGTGATCGTGGCGTCCGGGCTCTACACGCTGATGCGCGAGGCGCGGCTGGGGCGGCGGCGGGCGCGGGAAACGGCTTGAGCGCGGCGGGAAACCGGGCGAGGGTGCGCCGTAACGCCATCCGGGAAGGGAGACTGCCATGACACGCGCCTTCGCCATCCTGACCTTCGTGGCCGCCGTGGCCTTCGCGGCCTCGCCGTTCGTGTCGTCGGGGTTCAACGGCTTTGCCCCCGAGCAGTTCCCGGTGCCGCAGGACGCGCCCCCGGTGCAGCCCGCCGGCTATGCGTTCTCGATCTGGGGGGTGATCTATCTGTGGCTGATCGCCGGCACCGGCTTTGGCCTGCTGATGCGCGCCGACGCGCCGGGCTGGCGGGCGGGGCGCGCGCCGCTTTTCCTGAGCCTCGCGGTGGGCAGTAGCTGGATCGCGGTGGCGCAGATCTCGGTGATCGCGGCGACGGTGCAGATCTGGATCATGCTGGTTGCCGCCCTCGTCGCGCTGGTGCGGTCGGGCCGGAGCGACCGCTGGCTGCAGGCCGAGCCGGTGGGCCTGTATGCCGGCTGGCTGACAGGGGCGGCGTCGGTGTCGGTGGGGCTGATCCTGGCCGGTTATGGCCTTGTGTCGGAGACGGTCGCGGCCTTTGCCGGCCTGTTGCTGGCGCTGGTGATTGCGTCGGCGGTGCAGCGCGTGCGGCCCGACAGCCTGGCCTACCCGGCGGCGGTGATCTGGGCGCTTGCCGGTGTGATCGCCGCCAATCTCGCGCCCCTGAATGTCGGGGTGATCGGCCTTGCCGGGGCCGGGATCGTGTACCTGGCGGCGATGATGCTGCGCCGGGGCCGGGGATGAAGGCGATCGCGGCGCGGCCATGCCGCCCGGATCGTAGCCGCGCGTATCCGCGACGTCACCGCGCGCGCGCCGCCTCGATCGCCGGGCGGATGGTGCTTTCCAGCACCCGGTCGGTTATCGGCCCGGCAACGCGCAGCACGATCTCGCCCTTGCCGTCGATCACGTAGGTCTCGGGCACGCCGTAGACGCCCCATTCCAGCGCCATGCGCCCGGATTCGTCGGCACCGATCGCGGTATAGGGGTCGCCAAGCTCTTCAAGAAAGCCGAGCGCGTTGCCGGGCTTGTCCTTGTAGTTGACCCCGTAGATGGCAAGGCCCTCACCGGCGAGGCGCTCCAGCTTGGGGTGCTCCACCCGGCAGGGCGCGCACCAGCTTGCCCAGTAATTGACCAGGCTGACATCGCCCGCGCGCAGGTCGGCATCGCCAAAGCCCGGCTTGTCGCCCAGCGGCGTCACCGTCACCGCCGGGGCCTGCCGGCCCGCCAGCGCCGAGGGCAGCGAATTGGGATCCTCGCGCTGGAGCCCGATCAGCGCCAGCCCGGCGAAGGCGGTGAAGACCACCAGCGGCACGGCCATGAGCGGCGACAGTCTAGCCATCGGATTTCCTCCGCTTTTCAATCTCTTCCAACGCGGTCTTGACGCGCGCCGAGCGGCGCAGGCTGATCCAGACGATCACCGCCAGAAGCGCCAGCGACACGCCGTAGGAGGACAGCACCGCGCCCGCGTATTTGCCCAGTTCGGGGATCATGCCTGCATCCTTTCGCGGGCTTCGAGGGCGCGCATCCGCCTCGCCCTGATCTCGGTGCGGGTGCGCACCAGCACAAGCGCGACAAACAGCAGCACGAAGCCCGCCATCGTCACCAGCAGCGGATACCAGAACACGTCGGCCACGTTCTCTTCCTTGTCGAGGCTGAGCGACGCGCCCTGGTGCAGCCCCTGGTTCCAGAAATTCACCGCGTAGCGGCTGAGCAGCGCAAAGACCGAGCCGACGAGGCACAGGATCGAGGTGAGATCCGCCGCCGTGTCGTCATTCTCGATCGCCTCCCACAGGGCGATATAGCCCAGATAGAACAGGAACAGGATCAAGAAGCTGGTGAGCCGCGGATCCCACGCCCACCAGGTGCCCCACATCGGCTGTCCCCAGAGCGCGCCGGTGGCGAGCGCGATGAGCGTCATGACCATGCCCACCGGCGCGGCGGCGCGCGCGGCGAGCGCGCTGACGTGGTGGCGGCGCACGATCCACACGAGCGATGTCACCAGCATCATCAGCCACGCGTTGATCGCCATCAGCGCGGCGGGCACATGCAGGTAGATGATCTTGACGGTCGAGCCCTGCTTGTAATCGTCGGGGGTGAAGAAAAAGCCCAACACCAGCCCCGCCGCGAGCAGGACAGCGGCGGACCACGCGACCCAGGGCAGCACGCGGTCGGTGGTCTCGATGAACTTCTTCGGGTTGGCATATGTCCAGAGGGCGTTGAGGTTCATGGGCTGTGTCCGTCCGTCATCGCAGGTTGACCTTCAATACCGCAGCCGACGCAAATGGCAAAAGCGCGATCGTGCCGCAGGTGATGCCCGCCAGAAGCGCGAGCGGCGTGATCACGGCCAGCCCCTCGGCGCCGCGCCGCGCCACCTCGGCGCCAAAGATCAATGTGGGCACGTAGAGCGGCAGCACAAGCAGGCTGAGCAGCAATCCGCCGCGCTTCAGCCCCACGGTGAGCGCCGCGCCGAAGGTGCCGATCACGCTGAGCGCGGGGGTGCCCAGCGCCAGCGACAGCACCAGCCAGCCAAAGCCCGGCCCCGGCAGGTTCAGGAGCACCCCCAGCACCGGCGCGGCCAGCACCAGCGGCAGGCCGGTGGTCAGCCAGTGCGCCAGCGCCTTGACGCTGACGATCCCCTCCATCGGCAGGGGCGAGGTGGCCAGCAGGTCGAGGCTGCCATCCTCGTGGTCGAGCGCGAAGATACGGTCGAGCGACAACAGGCACGCCAGCAGCGCCCCCAGCCACAGGATGCCCGGCGCGATCCGCGACAGCAGCGCGCTCTGCGGTCCGACGCCGAACGGCACCAGCACCACCACGATGAGAAAGAACGCGAGCCCGAGGCCAAAGCCGCCGCCCGCGCGCACCGCGAGCCGCATGTCGCGGGTCAGCAGCGCGATCACAGGAACACCCCGTCGAAATCATCCAGTTCAAGCGGCGCGGCGCGATGGGGTGCAAGGTCGAGAACGCGCGCCTCCGCAAGCCCGAGGTCGATATGGGTGGCGATGAGCGCGGCACCGCCCGCTGCGAGGTGGCCGCGCACGGCACCCGCAAACATCGCCACGGCGTCCACGTCGAGCGACACGGTCGGCTCGTCCAGGAGCCAGACGGGCCGCCCCGTCACCAAGAGCCGCGCGAGCCCCAGCCGCCGCTTCTGCCCCGCCGAGAGCGCCCCCGCCTGCCGGTGCGCCAGCGGGGCGAGGCGGAACGTCTCGAGCGCGGTCGAGATGTCATCGGTGCCGAATACCTGCGCCCAGAACGCGAGGTTCTCGGTCACGGTGAGCGCCGCCTTGATGCCATCGGCGTGGCCCGCGTAGACGAGGCTTTCGGGTGCCGCCTCCACCTGGCCTGCGAGGGCGGGCTGAAGCCCCGCCACCGCGCGCAACAGGGTGGTCTTGCCGATGCCGTTGGGGCCGCGCAGCACCAGCGCCTCGCCGGGGCCGAGCGCAAGGCTGACCCCGTCCAGCACCGGCACGCCGCCGCGCGCAACGCCCATATCCGTGACCCGAAGCACCATGCGCCCTGCCTAGCCCAAAGCCGCGGGGGCGGAAAGCGCCAAAGCCTGCGCGCGATGTCACACCGGCAGGGCCGCGAGCGCCACGCGGCGCCCCTCGGACAGGAGGACGTTGTAGGTGCGGCAGGCGGCGGGCGAATTCATCGCCTCGACGCCCAGCCCCGCCTCGTGCAGCCGGTCGCGCAGCGCGGCGGGCATGTGCGCCGTCTCGGCCCCGGTGCCGATGAACAGCACGTCCACCTCGCCCACCAGCGCCAGCAGCGGCGCGGGATCGTCGTAGCCGCCCCAGCCGCGCGCCGAGGTGGCGGTGACCAGGATCGGGCCGTCGAACACCTCGCCCGCCACGCGAAAGAAGCCGGGCCCGTAGCCGTCCACCGGCGTCGCCTCCGACAGGGTGATTTCGGTCATGCGCATGGCTCAGCCTCCATTGCTCCAGATCGGCAGGCCGCTCAGCACCGCGAGGGCGATCACGGCGTAGGCCACCCAACGGTAGAGCCGCTCGTGGCGCGGGTCAAACAGCGCCTGGCCGATGAGCGAGGTGGTGATGTAGGGAATGGCCAGCACCAGCGCCAGCGCCACGATGGCCCAGTTGACCGCCCCCTGCACCAGCAGGTTGGCGACGATCACCACGTCGAGCGCGGCGAGGAACAGGATGGTGTTGGCGCGCACCGTCTGCGCCGCCGATTGCCCGGCGAGGTAGAACAGGATCACCACCGGCCCGGTCAGCCCGGTCAGCCCGCCGATGCCCCCCGAGAGCGCCCCGATGCCGGCCAGTTGCGGGCGGTTCACCCGGCCGGAGAAGCGCCAGCCCGAGACCAGCGCCGCCAGCGTCACCGTGGCGATCATGGCCACACACCAGCGGATCAGCACCGGGTCGAGCCGCGTGATCAGCCACAGTCCCAACGGCACGGTCAGCAGCGCCGCAAAGGCCAGCAGCCCCACCTCGCGCCGGTCCGCATGCCCCCATGCGCGCGGCAGAAGCGCCGAGGAACTGACCAGCCCGGTGAGCATGATGACCCCCACGACCACCTGCGGCGCGAGGAATATCCCGGCGACGGGGACGAAGATCAGCGCCGTGCCGAACCCCGAGAAGCCGCGCACGATCCCCGCCACCCCGATCGCCAGCATCAGCCAGGGCAGCCCCGGTGTCGCAAGCGCCGCGGCGAGCGGATCAGGCATCCACATTGGCGAATTGCGTGCCGGCGGTGGCGTCGGGCCTCGACCAGTCGCGCTTCACCCCCAGCCACATCAGGATGGTCGAGGCCACGAAGATGGACGAGTAGGTGCCCACGATCACGCCCCAGATCATCGCGAAGACAAAGCCCCGGATCACGTCGCCGCCAAGGAGATACAGCGCGACCAGCGCCAGAAGGGTGGTCACCGAGGTCATCATGGTGCGGCTCAGCGTCTCGTTGATCGAGATGTTGAGCACCTCGCGCAGCGGCTTTTTCTTGTATTTGCGCAGGTTCTCGCGGACGCGGTCGAACACCACCACCGTGTCGTTGAGCGAATACCCGACGATCGTGAGAAGGGCGGCGATGATCGCCAGGTCGAACTGGATCTGCAACTCCGAGAACACGCCCACCGTGAGCGCCACGTCATGCACCAGCGCCACCACCGCGCCGACGGCGAACTGCCACTCGAAGCGCAGCCAGATGTAGAACAGCACCGCCGCGATGGCGAGCGCCACGGCGATCACCGCCGCCTGGATGAGCTCGCCCGAGACCTTGGGCCCGACGCTTTCCACCGAGGTGAACTTGATGTCCGGCACCTCCGCCTGCAAGGCGGATTCGACCGCCCTGACCACCTCGGGAGAGACGCTCTCGGTGTCGTCCTGCGCCTGGATGCGGATCATCGCGACGTTCTCGTCGGGGCCGAAGGTTGGGTCGAACACCTCCGCAATGCTGATATCCCCCAGCCCCAGGTCGCCTACCGCGTCGCGGTACTGGCCGATGTCCACCGGCTCGGCGCTCTGCGTGCGGATCGTGGTGCCGCCCTTGAAATCAATGCCGAAATTCAGCCCCTGGATGGCGAAGGACCCGAGCGCCACCATGATCATCACGCCGGAAATGCCCAGCCACAGCTTCCACCGGCTGAAGAAGTCGATCGCGGTGGCCTGCGGCACGAGCCGCAGCGCGCGGCCCTGGAGCACCGTTTTGGGGCGCTTGCGCTCGAACCACATGACCGCGATCAGCCGGGTGACGAAAATGGCGGTAAAGATCGAGGTGATGATGCCCAGCCCCAGCGTGATGGCAAAGCCGCGCACCGGCCCGGAGCCCATGGCGTAGAGGATCACGGCGGTGATGAAGGTGGTGATGTTGGCGTCGACGATGGCGCTCATCGCCTTTTCATAGCCCAGGTCGATGGCGCGCGCCGCACCCTTGGCGGTCTTCATCTCTTCCTTGATGCGCTCGAACACCAGCACGTTGGCGTCCACCGCCATGCCGATCGTCAGCACGATCCCGGCGATGCCCGGCAGGGTCAGCGTTGCCCCGATGAGGCTCAGCAGCCCGAAGATCAGCCCGACATTGATGATGAGCGCGATATTGGCGAAGAGGCCGAAATTCCGGTAGGAGGCCAGCATGTAGGCCAGCACCAGCACGAAGGCCACGATACAGGCGATCTTGCCCGCCTCGATGCTGTCGGCCCCGAGCTCCGGCCCGACGGTGCGTTCCTCCAGGAACTCCAGCCCGGCGGGCAGCGCCCCCGCGCGCAGGAGAACGGCAAGCTGTGTGCTCTCCTCGACGGTGAAATTGCCGGTGATGATGCCCGAGCCGCCGGGAATGTGGCTCTGGATCACCGGCGCGCTGATGACCTCGCCATCGAGCACGATGGCGAAAGGGTTTCCAATGTTTTCAGCGGTGTAGTCGCCGAACTTGCGGGCACCGGTGGGGTTGAACCGGAACGACACGGCCGGCCGGCCGTTCTGGTCGAAATCGGGCTGGGCATCGACCAGCTCCTCGCCGGTGACGACCGGCGCGCGTTCGAGGATGTAATACACGCCTTCCTGATCGAGCGAGGGCAGGATTTCGTTGCCGCTGCCCGGGTTTTCATCGGCGTCGGAGGTGCGGCTCACCACCGGCTGGAAGGTCAGTTGCGCGGTGGTGCCGATCAGCTCCTTGAGCTCGCCCGCCGAACCGATGCCCGGCACCTGGATCAGGACCCGGTCGGCGCCCTGGCGCTGAATCGTCGGCTCGCGGGTGCCGGTCTCGTCGATGCGGCGGCGGATGATCTCGAGCGCCTGGCGCACGGTGCGCTCGTCGGTGGCGCGCTGCTCGGCTTCGCTCAGCCGCACGATGACATCGGCGCCCTCGGTCGTCACCGCGAGATCGGTGGCCCCCGCGCCGGTCAGGCTGGTGACCGGACGCGCCAGCCCGCGCACCAGTGCCGCGGCCTCGCCGGCCATCTCCGGCTGCTCGACCATGCGCACGCGAAGCTCCGCGTTTTCAGTGTCTTGCAAGCGGATCGCGCCGAGCCGGTCGCGTTCCTCACGCATGAGGTCGCGCACCTCGGGCCACATCCCGTCGAGCCGCGCCTTGTAGACATCGCCCACCTGCACCTCGGCCAGCAGGTGCGCGCCGCCGCGCAGGTCGAGCCCGAGATTGACCAGGCCGGAGGGCAGCCAGTCGGGCCAGAGCGCAAGCGCGTCCTCGTAGGACGCCGGGTCGGCGCCGCGCTCGACGGCGGCGGCGGCATCGTTATAGGTCTCGACCCGATTGTAGAACCCATTGGGCAGCGCCAGCAGCAGCCCGAGCGCGACAGTGCCCCAGATCAGGAGGCGTTTCCACAGGTCGATTTGCAGCATTGTCGCGCCTTTTCAATGGCTTGCGTTGGTCGGTGGCGGCCTTCAGCCCTCCGCCGGCTCGGTCTTGGACAGAACCTGCGCGATGGTCGAGCGCACGACCCGCACCTTGACGCCCTCGGCCAGCTCGACCTCGATCTCGCCCTCGTCCTTGACCTTGGCCACCTTGCCGATCAGGCCGCCTTGGGTCACCACCTGGTCGCCGCGCCGCAGCGCCTCGACCATCGCCTTGTGTTCCTTGAGTTTTTTCTGCTGCGGACGGATCAGCAGGAAATACATGATGACGAAGATCAGGATGAGCGGGACGAATTGCGCGAAGGCTTCCATGGGGTGATATCCTTGTCTGATGGCAGGGGCGGCCCCCGCGAGTTGACGCGGAACCTAAGGTTCGGGCCGCGCATTTGCAAGGCGCGAAAGCGGGGGCTGCAGCGCGTCGGTATTGGGTAGGTATCGCGCCGGTGCGACGGCGGGCTTGGGCATCGCGCGTTTCGCGGGTAGGTTGCGGGAAAGCGGAAGGGACAGACGGGTTGACGGGTGACGATCAGGTGACACTCACGCTGCCGATCTCGGCGCACGCGCTCGGCACGATCCTGTTCGTCGCGGTGGTCGTGATCCTCTCTGGACTCGTCTATCTGGCCACAAGGCAAGTCCGGCAAGAGGACGCTCCGAAGGACTGGCTGAGCACGATGCGCCAGCGGATGGGGCTGACCGGATTGCATCCCGGGCTGGTGACGGGTCTGGCCGTGATCTGGGGCGTGCTTTTCCTCGCACTGCTGGCGGGCATGTTCTGGGTTCTCTACGGGGTTGCTGAACGCGCGGCGGCCGTGACGGAACAGGAAGGTCGCGACTTGCGCTGGTACCTGCTGACCCTGACGGCGATCACAGCGTCGCTGGGGGCGGTGATTTCGCTGCCCTTCACCCTGATCCGCGTCGCGCTGAATCGCCGCCAGACGGAAACCGCCGAACAGGGCCACATCACCGACCGGATCAACACCGCCGTGCAGGGGCTGGGGGCGGAGAAGGTGGTCAAAGAGCGAGTGTTTGTGCCCATAGGTTCCAAATCGCTCGAAGATATTTCTCCCAGCGCCGAAATTGAAAGGCAGATTCGAGAACTACCGGTTCGAGGCACACGTGGCACTTGGGACCTGATTGAGACCACTCAACCCAACCTCGAGGTCCGCATCGGAGCGATCTACGCGCTGGAGCGGATCGCGCAGGACAGTGACCGCGACCATGTGCAGATCATGGAAATCCTCTGCGCTTATATCCGCCAGAACGCTCCGGCCCCGGCGGAGGATGACTGGCCCGAACTTGAGATGCGGGAGAGCGAGAATGACGGCCCGCTGGAGGCGGATTGGGAGGAGCGGCTGGAGGCGTTCCGCGAGGCGCAGGAGAAGGCCAAGGCCGGGCTGAAGGTCCGCGAGGATATTCAGGTGGCACTGACGGTGATCGGGCGGCGCAGCGAAAAACAGCGGCGGCTGGAGGCCGGGCGCGGGGTGGAAGCGGCGTTTCCCTTTGATGTGCCCTGCCCGGAGTATGACGGGCCGGAGGATGGGCATGACCAAGCGACGCTGAACACTTACCGGAAAAAGCTCAGAGAGTGGGAAAAGGCCCTGCGCGCCTACGACGGCTACCGGCTGGACCTGAGCGGTGCCGATCTGCGCGGCACCGACCTGTCACACCTTGACCTGAACGGCGCGCGATTGCACGGGGCGCGGTTGCAGGGGGCGGACCTCATGGAGGCGCGGTTGCAGGGGGCGAACCTCGGGGAGGCGCGGTTGCAGGGGGCGGACCTCGTGGGGGCGCGGTTGCAGGGGGCGAACCTCGGGGAGGCGCGGTTGCAGGGGGCGCGCCTCGTGGGGGCGCGGTTGCAGGGGGCGAACCTCGGGGAGGCGCGGTTGCAGGGGGCGCGCCTCGTGGGGGCGCGGTTCGATCCGGACACAGCCCTCACGGCGGCTACTCTTCGAGGTGCCGCCGTGAGGGCTGTGGATTTTACAAGCATACCACAGATCACCGGTCATCTGGAGGGGATATTCGGGGATGGGTCGGTGACGCTGCCTGAAGGATGCGATTGGCCCGCGCATTGGCCGCGGCATGAGCTTGAGTTCCGGAAGTTCATTGAGGAATGGCGCAAGTGGCAGGCCGATCGGGAGGGATACACCCCGCCCGACCCGCCGAACGCGGCGGGGTGAACCCCGCCCTACACCTCGGGAAAAAACTGGTGCATAAGCGCGCGTGAGACGATTCACGCGAGGGACCAATCCATGCACGACATCCGCGCCATCCGCGACAACCCGGACGCCTTTGATGCCGCCATGGCCCGGCGGGGGCTGGAGGGGGTCGCAGGCGACATTCTCGCGCTCGACGAGGCGCGGCGGGCGCGCATCCATGCCGCCGAGACCGCGCAGGCGGAACAGAACCGGGCGTCCAAGGAGGTCGGCGCCGCCAAGGGGCGCGGAGACGAGGCGGAGTTCGAGCGGCTGCGCGCGCTGGTCTCGGAGAAGAAGGCCGAGGTGGCGGCCATGCAGACGCAGGCGCGCGAGCTCGACGGCAAGCTGACCGAGGCGCTGATGGGCCTGCCCAACCTCGCGCTCGACGATGTCCCCGAGGGCGCGGACGAGGACGACAATGTCGAGCTTTACCGCCGTGGCACGCCGCCCGCGTTCGATTTCGCCCCCAAGGAGCATTACGAGATCGCGGGTGTCGTCCCCGGCATGGATTTCGAGACCGCCGCGAAGCTGTCGGGTAGCCGCTTCGTGGTGCTGCGGGGCGCGGTGGCGCGGCTTCACCGGGCGCTGGCGCAATTCATGCTCGATACCCACATCACCGAGAACGGCCTGAACGAGACCTGGACGCCGGTGCTGGTGCGCGACGAGATGATGCGCGGCACCGGGCAGTTGCCGAAATTCGGCGAGGACAGCTATCGCACCACCAATGGCTGGTGGCTGGTGCCCACGGCAGAGGTGACGCTGACCAACCTCGTGCATGGCGACACGGTGGAGGCGTCGAGCCTGCCGCGCCGCTATGTCGCCCACACCCAGTGCTTTCGTTCGGAAGCGGGCAGCGCCGGGCGCGACACCGCCGGAATGCTGCGCCAGCACCAGTTCGAGAAGGTCGAGATGGTCTCGATCACCCGCCCGGACGAGAGCCGTGCCGAGCTTGACCGGATGACGGCCTGCGCGGAAGGAATCCTCGACCGGCTGGGCCTCGCGTATCGCACGGTGGTGCTGTGCACCGGCGACATGGGGTTCGGGGCGCGGCGCACCCACGATATCGAGGTGTGGCTGCCGGGGCAGGACAATTACCGCGAGATTTCCTCGGTCTCGGTCTGCGGCGATTTCCAGGCGCGGCGGATGAACGCGCGGTTCAAGCCCGAAGGCGGCGGCAAGCCCGACTACGTCCACACGCTCAACGGCTCGGGCCTCGCGGTGGGGCGCTGCCTGATCGCGGTGCTGGAGAACGGGCAGCGGGCGGACGGATCGGTGGTGCTGCCCGATATCCTGGTGCCGTATCTGGGGGGCAAACGGGTGCTGACGCCCGACGGCGCGCTGGCCTGATCTTCATCTTTTCCGGAACGACTTCGGGAGGGGGACGGCCCCCGCCTTATTCCGCCGCCTCGCGCGGGCTGAACCTTGTGCAGAGCTGGCCGATCTCGAACGGCGCGAGGCTTTGCGCGACGCAGGCGCAATAGCCGCCGGCGCCGCGGGCATCAAAGTGGTCGCAATGGCCGCAGGTGCCGACGCAGGCGGCGCCGCGCGCGCCCGCGAGATGCGCCGACAATTCGGGCAGGATCCGCGCGAGCGCCGCGCGGTCGGCCTGCGGCAGATGGTCGATCGCCGCCATCAGGTGGCGCAGCGGGTCGGTGGCGAGTATCTCCTGGCCCGGCTCGGTGACCTCGAATCGCACGCTGCGCCCGTCGCTCTCCGACCGGCGGCGGGCGAGAAAGCCGCGCGTCTCCAGCGTCTTGATGGTCTGCGAGGCGGTGCCGCGCGTCGTCGCCTGGAAGCTGGCAAAGGCCGACGGCGTGCGCGAGGCACGGTTGGCGCGGGCGAAGAAGCGCAGCGCCGTCCATTGCGCCGCCGTCAGGCGCGCCGGGCCGCCCTCGTCGCCGCGCGCCGAGCGCCCGACATGCACGAGCAATTCTGCCAGCGTCGCGGGCGCGGCCTGGGTGGGATCGGAGCCGGTCATGGGTAAGTGATAGCGAGTCGAAACCGGTTTGACCAGAGCCGCGCGACAATATAGTTTCGAATCGAAATCACCTTGCCGCCGCAAGACCGGATCCGGACCATGAACAAGCCGCATTTTCCCAGCCGATCGCCGCGCGCCGCGGGCGCTGCGCGCGCCGCGGGCCCCGCCATGCTGAGCCGCGAGGAGGAGGCGCGGCTGGCGCGCGCGTGGCGCGAGCGCGGCGATGTGGCGGCGCGCAACCGGCTGGTCACGGCCTTTACCCCGCTGGTGCAGGCGATGGTGGCGCGGTTCACCAAGGGGCGCGCGCAGGACGATCCCGACCTGATGCAGCAGGCCCATATCGGGCTGATGCGCGCCGCCGACGGGTTCGACCCGGATCGCGGCATCCGGTTTGCCACCTATGCCGCGTGGTGGGTGCGCGCCGAGTTGCAGGATTACCGGCTGCTCAACTGGTCGCTGGTGCGGCGCGGACGGTCCGCGAAGGCGCGGCAGGCGTTCTACCGGCTGGGGCAGATCGAGACCTCGCTGCCGCGCCGCCCCGGCGAGGACCCGGTGGCGCGCGATGCGCGGGTGGCAACGGCGCTCGGGGTCGATTCCAAGGTGCTGGGCGAGATGCGGCGGCAGTTCGGGCACGCCGACAGTTCGCTGCACGGCCCCGTGGGCGAGGACGGGACCGAGGCGATGGACCTGCTGCCCGACCCCGACACCGATGTCGAGGCCGATGTCGCGGCCCGGCACGACCGCGCGCGGCTGCGCGCCGCGATGATCGGGCATTTCGGCGCTCTGCCCGACCGCGAGCGGCATATCGTGGTGTCCAACGTGCTGGCCGATCCGCCGCTCACCCTGCAGGAGCTGGGCGAGATCCACGGCGTCTCGCGCGAGCGGGTGCGGCAGTTGCGCGACCGCGGGCTGGAGCGGCTGCGCGCGGCGATGGGCGACGACGCGGCAAGGGGCGCGCTGATGGAGTTCTGAGCGCCGGCCGCTGCGGCACAATCGGCTTGCCCCCGGCGCGAAATCCGCGCAGGACACCGCCGGGACCGCACGGAATCGCAGCCATGAGCGAACACGACTATACCGCCCGCGTCGTCTGGACCGGCAACCGCGGCGACGGGACACGGCATTACCGGGGCTATGACCGGACGTGGAATGTGGAGACGCCGGGCAAGCCGGTGATCCACTGCTCGAACGATCCGCTGCTCGGTGGCGACCCGACCCTGCACAACCCAGAGGACATGCTGATCGCCGCGCTGTCGGCCTGCCACATGCTGTGGTTTCTCCACCTTGCCAGCGATGCCGGGATCACCGTCACCGCCTATGCCGATGACCCGCTGGCCGTGGGCGAGACCGACGCGGGCGGCGCGAGCCGGTTCCTGCGCGCCACGCTGCGGCCGCGCATCGCGGTGGTTGCGGGCACCGATCTGCGACAGGCGGATGCGCTGCACGCGCGGGTGCACGACACGTGCTTCATCGCGCGGTCGGTGAATTTCCCGGTCGAGTACCGCGCAAGGTATCGCGTCGGGACCTGAGTATTTTCGGAAAAGTGAAGAGCAGGGCACGGCATTCATCCGCTTGCCCTCGTGCCGCGCTGCGCCTAACAGGGGGCCATGAAGATACTGTTTGTCGGCGATGTGATGGGGCGCGCGGGGCGCGCGGCGGTGGCCGACCGGCTGCCGGGGCTGCGCGCGGACTGGGCGCTCGATTTCGTGGTGGTCAACGGCGAGAACGCCTCGGGCGGGATGGGCCTGACGGCGGCGCACGCCAAGGGGCTGCTGGAGGCCGGGGCCGACGTGGTGACGCTGGGCGATCATGCCTTCGACCAGAAGGACATGCTTCAGGAGGTCGAGCGCAACGAGCGCGTGCTGCGCCCGCTCAACTATGCCAAGGCCGCGCCGGGACGCGGCGCGCGGGTATTCTCCGACCGGCGCGGGCGCAGGATCCTGGTGGCGCAGGTGCTGGGCAACGTGTTCATGCGCCGCGCCTTCGACGATCCGTTCTCGGCGGTGGACGCGGTGTTGCGCACGCACCCGCTGGGCGGCGCGGTGCAGGCGGCGCTGGTGGATGTGCATTGCGAGGCCACTTCCGAGAAGATGGCGATGGGCCATTTCTGCGACGGGCGGGCGAGCCTGGTGGTGGGCACGCATACCCATATCCCGACGGCGGACGCGCAGATCCTGCCCGGCGGCACGGCGTTTCAGGGCGATGCCGGCATGTGCGGCGATTACGATTCGGTCATCGGCATGGACAAGGCCGAGCCGATGCGCCGCTTCATCGCGGGCATGGGCCGCGAGCGGTTCACCCCGGCGATGGGGGCGGTGACGCTCTGCGGCACCTATGTCGAGACCGACGACGCCACCGGGCGCGCTACGCGCATCGCGATGGTGCGGCAGGGCGGGCGGCTGCCGCAATCCGCCCCCTGAGATGGCGGGCCGCCTGCGCCTGACGGCCATTCTGGTGGCGATGGGCGCGGGCTGGGGCCTGTCGGTGCCGCTGGGCAAGCTGGCGGTCAGCACCGGGCATCAGCCCTTTGGCCTGATCTTCTGGGAGAAGGTGATCGTGGCGACGGTCCTGGGCGCGGTCTGCCTGGCCCGGGGCCGGTGGCCGGTCTTCGGGCGTGCCACGCTGGGGCGTTACCTGATGGTCGCGGCGCTGGGCACGATCCTGCCCGGCTGGGCCTATTACTTCTCCGCGCAGCATCTGCCGGCGGGGGTGCTGGCGATCCTGCTCTCGACGGTGCCGATGCTGGCCTTTCCGGTGGCGCTGGCGCTTGGCAACGAGGTGTTCCGGCTGGTCCGTCTCGGCGGGCTGATCTGCGGCATGGCGGGGATCGTGCTGCTGATCGGACCGCGGGCGAGCCTGCCCGACCCGGCGATGGCCGCGATCATCCCGGTCGCGCTGATCGCGCCGTTCTGCTATGCCTGCGAGGGCAATGCGCTGGCGCGCTGGGGCACCGCGGGGCTCGACCCGATCGCGCTCATCACCGGCGCGTCGCTGGTGGGGATCGCGGTGATGCTGCCGGTGGCGCTCGTGTCGGGGCAGTGGATCAACCCGCTGGCCACATGGGGCGTGGCGGAGGCGGCGCTGGTGCTGAGCGCGCTGGCACACGCGGTGGTCTACTCGGCCTATGTCTGGATGGTGGGGCGCGCGGGATCGGTGTTTGCCGCGCAGGTGTCCTATCTGGTGACCGGGTTCGGGGTGCTGTGGTCCGTCGCGCTGCTGGCCGAGGTCTATTCGGGGTATGTCTGGGCGGCGCTGGGCCTGATGATCCTCGGGCTGGCGCTGGTGCAGCCGCGGCCGCGCCTTGCCCGCCCGCCGGGCCCGTCGGCGGGATGAGCTTTGGGGCGTTGCCCCGCGCGGCCTGAGCGGATAAAAGGCGGCAGTTTTCCAGCATCCGATCAAGAGGACCTCATGGCCGGCCATTCCAAGTGGGCGAATATCCAGCATCGCAAGGGGCGGCAGGACGCCGTGCGCGCGAAGCTCTTTTCCAAGTTTTCCAAGGAGATCACCGTCGCCGCCAAGATGGGCGACCCGGACCCGGACAAGAACCCGCGCCTGCGCCTCGCGATCAAGGAGGCCAAGGCGCAGTCCATGCCCAAGGACAATATCGAGCGCGCCATCAAGAAGGCGAGCGGCGGCGATGCCGAGGATTACGAGGAAATCCGCTACGAGGGCTATGGCCCGGGCGGGGTGGCGGTGATCGTCGAGGCGATGACCGACAACCGCAACCGCACCGCGTCGAGCGTGCGCTCGACGTTTTCCAAGAACGGCGGCAACCTCGGCGAGACCGGCAGCGTCGCGTTCATGTTCGAGCGCAAGGGCGAGGTGAGCTATCCGGCGGCGGCGGGCGATGCCGACACGGTGATGATGGCCGCGATCGAGGCCGGGGCCGAGGATGTCGAAAGCAGCGAGGATGGCCATGTCATCTGGTGCGCCGACACCGATCTCAATGACGTGTCCACCGCGCTTGAGGCGGAGCTGGGCGAGAGCGAGTCGACCAAGCTGGTGTGGAAGCCCACCACCACCACCGAGATGGACCTCGAGGGCATGGAAAAGCTGATGCGGCTGATCGAGGCGCTGGAGGACGACGACGACGTGCAGCGCGTCACCACCAATTTCGAGGCGTCCGACGAGGTGATGGCGCAGCTTGCCGCCGAGTAGTGCCGCGGCGCCCCCGCCGCGGGGGCCGGGCAGACCGCCCGGCGGGCGGCGCATGTTACGGATTGGAAACCATTCGTTACACGGACTGCAAGATGTTGCCGATGCGGTTCCGGCGCGATTCCGGCGAGATTCTGGCGGCATCGGGCCCGGGCGCGGCGCGTGGGCGGGGCGCGGTCCGGCCCCGGGGGATGCTCCGGTCCGGCCCGTGCCGGGCCGGTGTTTTGCCGGACGGTGGTGACTTGAGCGGGCAGGGCGCGCGCGCCCGGGCGCGCCGTCGCGGCCCTTCGTGCGGACAGCGATGCCGGAGCGGTGCGCCATGGGCGGTGAGGCGCAGCCGGTGAAGCATATTTAGCCCTTGTAATTAAACACAAATATCAGGGCTATCCGACCCTTGATGCCCCCCCCGCGCCGGGCCCGTCACCACCACGGGGCGAGCGGTGCGCGCAGCGGGTGGGCGCGGGCGTCATGGTGCGGGGTGTCCCCGGCCCGCGCCGCGGCACCGGGCCGCCGATGGCGGCGCGTCATCGCGCCGGGCCGTCGGCCCCTTCCGGCCCCGGCAAACGCGCCGCCGCGCCCGCCCGCGGCCACGCGCGCGCGGGGCGTACCCCGCCCGGGGGGCCCGGCTTGACGCGGAACAATGGCTTGTGCCAGTAGATGCCGCCATGCGAGATACGTGGCATATCGTCGTGGATAACGAAGATATCCGGACACGAAACAAGGAAAATTGAGATGCAGGCGACAGGTAGTTCGCAGGGCCTCGCTTTGCGCAAGGCGGATTTCGCGACTCTCCGGGAGGCGCTCGACTATGCCGCGCAGGGCGAGACCGGCGTCAACTTCTACAACGCCCGGGGCGAGCTTTATGCAACCGCGACCTATGCGCAGATGCGCAGCGACGCGATCGCGCTCGCGCAGCGTCTGCTGGGGCTCGGCGTCGCGCCGGGCGCGCGGGTCGCGCTGGTCGCCGAGACCTCGCCGCATTTCGTGCGGTTCTTCTGGGCCTGTCAGTATGCCGGGCTGATCCCGGTGCCGCTGCCCGCGACCATGCATATCGGCGGGCATGCCGGGTATGTCGCGCAACTGCGCGGGCTGATCGAGAATTGCGAAGCGTCGGTGGCGATGGCCCCGGCGGAATGGATGCCGTTCCTGCAGGAGGCCACCGACGACATCGCGCTGGACTTTGTCGGCACGCCCGAGGCGTTCGACGACCTCGCGCCCGCGTCGCGGGACCTGCCGGAGATCGCGCCCGACAGCATCGCCTATATCCAGTACACCTCGGGCAGCACCCGGTTTCCGCGCGGCGTGGTGATCGATCAGCAGACCGTGCTGGCCAATATCCGCGACATGGCGGAGCACGGGCTGAAGATGACCCCCGAGGACCGGTTCGGCTCGTGGCTGCCGTTCTATCACGACATGGGGCTGGTCGCCTTCATCATGATGCCGATGGCGACGCAGCGGTCGGTCGATTTCCTCGGCACGCAGGATTTCGCGATGCGGCCGCGCAAGTGGCTGGAGATGATGTCGGCCAACCGCGCGACGATCACCTCGGGCCCGCCGTTCGGCTATGATCTGGCGGCGATGCGGGTGCGCCCGAGCGATGCGGAAAAGTGGGACCTGAGCGCGCTGCGCGTGGCGTGTGTCGGGGCCGAGATGATCAACCCCGAGCCGTTGCAGCGATTTGCCGAGGCGCTGGCCCCCGCCGGGTTCCGGTCGACCGCGTTCCTGCCGTGCTACGGCATGGCTGAATGCTCGCTCGGGATCAGCTTTGCCGGGCTCGACGAGGATGTCACCGTCGATCATGTCGATGCCGAGCAGATGCAGCATGACAGCGTCGCCACCCCGCTCGCGCCCGAAGAGGCGCTGAAGGACAAGCGGCGGGTGGCGCGCTATGTCGATTGCGGCGCGCTGCTGCCGAGCTTTGACATCGCGATCCGCGACGAGGACGGCGGCGACCTGCCCGAGCGTCATGCCGGTGTCGTCCATCTGCGCGGCCCCAGCGTGATGAGCCGCTATTTCCGCGACGACGCGATGACCCGCGAGACGCTGAGCGAGGATGGCTGGCTCAATACCGGCGATATCGGCTACATGGCGGAGGGCCGTCTGTTCGTGACCGGGCGCAAGAAGGACATGATCATCATTCATGGCCGCAACATCTGGCCCGAGGACCTGGAATACCTCGCCAAGACGCAGCCCGGCGTGAACTATACCGACGCCGCCGCGTTCTCGGTGCCGTCGGAGAAGGATCAGCAGGAGACCGCCGTGCTGGTGGTGCAATGCCGCGAGCGCGACGAGATCAAGCGCGCCCGCCTGAGCAAGACCATCGCGTCGCTGGTGCGGTCGGAATACGGGATCGACTGCGTCGTCGAACTGGTGCCGCAGCGGACGCTGCCGCGCACCTCGTCGGGCAAGCTGGCGCGGGCGCGGGCGCGGCTCGATTACCTCGGGCGGCGGCGCGCGGCGGCGGAGCGGGCGATCCCCGAGCCGATCGACGGCGCGGCGGCGGAGCACGACAGGGCGCCGATCCGCAACATCGCATGACCGCGGCGGTCGCCGTCACCGGGGCGTCCGGCTTTGTCGGGCAGGCGCTGGTCGGGCATCTGCTGGCACAGGGACGGTCCGTCAGGGCGCTGGTGCACCGGCAGCCGCTGACGATTCGGCACCCGGCGCTGACCACCGTGCCGGGCGGCCTGTCCGACGCGGGCGCGCTGCGCCGGCTTATGGACGGGGCCGCGGGCGTCATCCATGTGGCCGGGCGGGTGCGCGGCCGCGATGCCGCCGATTTCCTGCCGGTCAATGCCGACGGTGTCGCGCGCGTCGCGCGGCTGGCGCAGGAGGCCGCGACGGTCTCGCGGCTGGTGCTGATATCGTCGCTGGCGGCGCGCGAGCCGGGCCTGTCGCCCTATGCCGCGAGCAAGCGCGCGGGCGAGGACCGGCTGGCCGGGGTGAGCGGCGAGGGCGGCCTCTCCTGCGCGGTGCTGCGTCCGCCCGCGATCTACGGCCCCGGCGACCGCGAACTGGTGCCGCTCCTGCGGCTGATGGCGCGGGGGATCGCGCCGATGCCGGGGGTCGCCGGCGCGCGCGCCTCGCTGCTGCATGTGGATGATCTGGCGCGGGCCGCGGCGCGGCTGGCCGACAGCCCGGCGCAGGGGGTCTACGAGCTCGATGACGGCCATGACGGCGGCTATGGCTGGGACGAGATCGCGGCGATTGCCGGGCAGGCGGCGGGCCGCCGGCGCGGCGGCGTGCGGGTGCGGCTTCCGCGGGGGCTGATGCGCGGCGTTGCCGCGGTCAACCTTGTCGCCGCGCGCGCGCTCGGCACCCTGCCGATGCTGAGCCCCGGCAAGGTCAATGAACTGTTCCACCCCGACTGGGTGTGCGACAACACCGGCATAACCCGTGCCACCGGCTGGCAGCCGGAAATTTCCCTGCATGACGGGCTGACCCCTCTTCTCGGGGGGCGCACCGTCCAAACGCGCGAAGGTAGATCGAATGTCACATGAGCCCCGCGACCTGGATCAGGACATCCTGCAGATGCTGCTCAGGCGGCTTGCGCAATTTCCCAACAAGGCGGGCGAGATCACGGCGCAGACCGATCTCGCCGCCGACATGACCATCGATTCCGTCAACATGATGGAGCTTCTGATGGAGGTCGAGGACACCTACGACGTCAGCTTTCCGCTCAACATGATGGCCAACGTCAACACCGTTCAGGACCTCGCCGATCAAATCAAGAAACTGGTTGAGGACAGGCCATGAGCATTTCGGATCGTTTCGCCGAACTGGCGCAAATCCGCGAGTCGCTGGGGACGGTCGAGGCCGACCCGAGCCGCATCGTGATGGAGAAAATCCTGTCGCCCACCGAGGCGATCATCGGCAATCGCCCGACGATCCTTGTCGGCACCAACAATTATCTGGGGCTGACCTTCGATTCCGGGGTGCTGGAGGCCGCGAGTGCCGCGATGCACGAGCAGGGCAGCGGCACCACCGGATCGCGCATGGCCAATGGCAGCTTTGCCGGGCACGCGGCGCTGGAGCGCGCCTTCGCCGAGTTCTACGGGGTGCCGTCGGCGATGATCTTTTCCACCGGCTACCAGACCAACCTCGGGCTGCTGATGGCGATCCTGCGGCCGGGCGACAAGGTGGTGCTCGACAGCCACAGCCATGCCTGCATCTATGACGGCTGCCGCATCAGCGGGGCCGATTTCCTGGCGTTCCGGCACAACGATCCCGAGGACCTGCGCAAGCGCCTGCGCCGCATGGGCGGCGAGGCGGAGGGCGCGCTGGTCATTGCCGAGGGGCTCTACAGCATGCTGGGCGACACCGCGCCGCTGGCCGAGCTGTGCGCCGTGGCAAAGGAATACGGCGCGTGGTTCATGGTCGACGAGGCGCATTCCTTTGGCGTCTACGGCGAGAGGGGCCTTGGCCTGTGCGAGTCGGCGGGGATCCTCGATCAGGTGGATTTCATCACCGGCACGTTCAGCAAGAGTCTGGCCTCGCTGGGCGGCTTCTGCGTGAGCCGTCACCCGGAGATGCAGCTTTTGCGCTATGGCAGCCGCCCCTACATCTTTACCGCCTCGTCGAGCCCGGCCAATATCGCCGCCGCCCACGCGGCGCTCGATGCGATCCGCACGCGGCCCGAGCTCAAGGACAAGCTGTGGGCCAACGCCAACCGCCTCCACGACGGGCTGCGGGCGCTGGGATACGAGCTTGCCTCGACCGTCAGCCCGGTGATCGCGGTGCGGGTGCCCTCGAAGGAAGGCGGCGCGCGGCTGTGGAACGAGCTGCTGGAGCAGGGCGTCTACGCCAACCTGGTGCTGCCGCCGGCGGCCCCGGATTCGGCGGCGCTGTTGCGGTGCAGCCTGAGTGCGGCGCACAGCTTTGCGCAGATCGACGCGATCCTCGCGGCGTTCGAGACCGTCGGTGCGGGCGCGGGCGCGGACCGGGCCGCCTGCGCGGAGGCGGGCGCGCGCTAACCCCGACGCGGCGGGCCCCGGAGCGCACGAAGAGGGGTGGTGACAATGCAGGCCGTGACCGACCCGGAGGCGCGCGCAGGGGTGCTGCTGGCGCATCTGTCGGACCCGCACCTGCCGCTGGCGGGGCGCGTGCCGCTGCGCGCGGTTCTCAACAAGCGCGCGCTGGGCCTGCTGTCCTGGCGTCTCAGCCGGCACCGCCGTCACCGGCCCGCGATACTGGCCGCCCTCGTCGCCGACATGCAGGCGCATGAGCCCGACCTGATCGCGGTCACGGGCGATCTGACCAATCTCGGGCTGGAGGCCGAGTACCGCGCCGCGCGCGACTGGCTGGACCGTCTGGGCGACGCGCGCCGCGTGATGGTGATCCCGGGCAATCACGACGCGCTGGTGGCGGGGGCATGGCCGCGCGGCGCGGGCCTCTGGCAGCCCTACTGGCAGGGCGACGCCGGGACCGGGACCGCGGATGTCGCAGCGGCGTTTCCGACCTTGCGAAGGCGCGGGCCGCTGGCCCTCATCGGGGTGTCGAGCGCGGTGCCCTCGGTGCCGGGCCTGGCCGTCGGAGAGGTCGGCGAGGCGCAGATCGCGCGGCTGGGCGCGGTGTTGCGCCGGACCCGGGCCGAGGGGCTGTTCCGGCTGGTGATGATCCATCATCCGCCGCTGGCGGGCACGGTGTCGCGGCGCAAGCACCTGCGCGATCACGCGCAGTTCCGCGCCCTGCTCGAACGCGAGGGGGCCGAGATGGTCCTGCACGGCCACAGCCACAGGAGCCACCACCGGACGCTGGCCACGCGCGACGGGGACGCGCCGGTGATCGGCGTGCCCTCGGCCTCGTCGATGCACCACGAACCGGCGGCCTGCAACCTGTGCCGGATTGCGCCGGGCGATGCGGGCTGGCAGGTCACGCTGAGCGCCCGGCGGCTGACCGCGGAGGGCGGCGTCGAGGCGGGGCCGCACACCGCGATCACGATTGCCCGCGGGCACGCGGCATGACCGGTGCGGTCGCGGATGGCAGGCCGTGCGATCCCGTGCTAACGCACTCCGGCGACCGGGGGCCTGCCCGCCCGCGGCCACCGGGACAGTTGAGGAAAGACCGCCCATGCGCCTGATGATCAGCCTCTTCCGCGCCTATCCGATGGCCAGTTTCCTGATGGTGCTGGCGCTGTTCCTGTCGGGGCTGGCCGAGGGGCTGGGGCTGTCGGCGCTGCTGCCGATGCTCAAGATCGCGCTCTCCTCCGGCGACAATGCGGCGGTGGCGGCGGAGCCGCCCGGAGAGCTGGAGCAGGCGGTTCTCGACCTGCTGGCGTGGCTGGGCATTCCCGTCACGCTGGGCGCGCTGCTGGTGGTGATCGTGGTCGCCGCGTTCTTCAAGGCGGTGCTGCTGCTCGTCGCGCAGCGGCAGGTGGGCTACACCGCGGCGCAGGTGGCGACCGACCTGCGGCTCGAGACGCTGCGCAACATGATGCGCAGCCGCTGGCGCTTTTTCCTGCATCAGCCCGCGGGGCGGCTGACCAACGCGCTGGCCACCGAGGCCGAACGGTCGGCGCAATCCTACATGTTCGGGGCGACCGCGCTCACCTTTCTCATTCAGGCGCTGGTCTATGGCACCGTGGCGGTGCTGGTGTCGTGGCAGGCCACGCTGCTTGGCCTCGTCGGCGGCGCGGTGATCATCTGGCTGTCGCATTTCCTGGTGCGCGTCACCCGCAAGGCGGGCAAGAAACAGACCGACCTGATGGTGTCGCTGATATCGCGTCTGACCGACACGCTGCAATCGGTGAAGCCGCTCAAGGCGATGGCGCGCGAGCATCTCGCCGACCGGCTGCTGCACCGCGAGACCAACCGCCTCAACAAGGCGCTGCGCCGTCAGGTGCTGGCGAGCGCGGGGCTGAATTCCGGGCAGGACCTGATGTTCGTGATGGTGATCGCCTTCGGCCTCTACCTGGCGCTCGGCATCCTGTCGATGGAGTTCGCCACCGTGCTCATCCTCGCGGTGACGCTGGGCCGGGCCTTCAATTTCATGGGAAAGGTGCAGAAGCAGTATCAGAAACTTGCGCAGAGCGAGAGCGCCTACTGGTCCCTCAGGGAGACCAACCGCCGGGCCGAGGCCGAGCGCGAGCATCCGGGCGGTCATGTCACCCCGACCCTCGGCACCGGCATCGCGCTGCGCGACATCCGGTTTTCCTATGACGGAACGCCGATCTTCGACGGGCTCGATCTGGACATCCCGGCGCACCGGATGACCACGCTGGTGGGTCCGTCGGGCAGCGGCAAGACCACCGTCATCGACCTGGTCATCGGGCTGTTGCGGCCCGATCGCGGCGCGGTCAGCATCGACGGGGTACCGTTCGCGGATATCGACCTGACCGCGTGGCGCGGGATGGTGGGATACGTGCCGCAGGAGACCGTGCTCTTGCATGACACCATCCTGCACAATGTCACGCTCGGCGATCCCGGGGTGGCGGAGGAGCGCGTCGAGGAGGCGCTGAAAAAGGCCGGGGCATGGGGATTCGTCGCCAGCCTGCCCGAGGGCATTCACACCATGGTCGGCGAGCGGGGCGGGCGGCTGTCGGGCGGGCAGCGGCAGCGCATCGCCATCGCCCGCGCGCTGATCAACGATCCCAAGCTGCTGATCCTCGACGAGGCGACCAGCGCGCTCGACCCCGAGAGCGAGGCGGCCATCATCGCCACGCTGCGCGCGTTGCGCCAGCAGGTGACGATCCTGGCGATCACCCATAACAGCCGCCTCTCGGATGCCGCGGATATCGTGCACCGGCTGGCACCGGGGGCCGGGGTCAGGGCGGGCTGACCGGCCCGGTCTCGCGGTGCGCGCCGGGCGGCTCCACGCCCATCAGGTCGCCGATCCGGGCGAGGGCGCGCGCCATGTCGTCCGGCGGCGGCGCTTGCCGCGGCGCCGGCAGCGGATCGCCCAGCCAGACCATGCGGCCCGAGCGCACGAGCCGCAGGTGCATCCGGCTGATGTCGCGCGACAGGTGCTTCCAGCCCCAGCGCATCAGCGCGCGGTAGGCCAGCGCGCCGGGCGCGATATCCGGGCGGTCGCGATCATCCCGCGCGACGGCGCGCGCCGCGTCCGCCCCGCCGCGCGCCAGCGCCATGTCGCGGCGCATGCCCAGGCCGCCCGCCCCGGTATCGAACATGTGCACGGGTTTGCCGGTGGCGTGGGCCTCCGACAGCATCGAGATGCTGTCGGCGGTGACGATGACCTCGTCCGCCAGCGCCAGGAAGCCGAGATAGGGGTTGTCGGGATCGTCGGGTTTCCAGCGATAAAGCTGCATCGGCACCGCGTCCTGCGCGGCAAAGGCGTCGATGGCGCAGCGCGGGGTGCGGGCGCTGGAACTGACCAGGATCGAGCCGCCGCGCTGCCGCGCCAGCGCCAGCGTGTCGCGCACCAGCCGCGCGGCGGCGCGCGGACCGAAGGCATAGGGCCCGCTCGTGCCGCCGATATTCACCGTCAGATAGGGCCGCGGCAGATGCCCGAGGGCAGGCCCCCAGCGGGCCGCGGCCCCGGCCAGCGGACCGGGGGCCAGCGGGTGCAGCGGCAGGGCGTTGCGCAGCACGTTGGGCCGGTCCGGGACGCGGTATTGCGGCGTGGTGATCACCAGGTCGAAATGCGCCGGGTCGGACCACAGGCGGCCCAGAAACACCAGCCGCGTGCGCCCCCCCGATTGCGCGCGCACCCAGCGCGCCACCGGCTCGTTGCGCATCCCCATCGACAGCAGCAGGTCGGGCCAGGGCGGGGCCAGCGCGTCCGAGCGCGCCGGGTCGATCCCGCGCAGGTCGCTGCCGCGCAGCAGGGTGGTGCGCATCTCGAACCTGCGGTAGTGCAGGGTCTTGATCTCGAACGGCCAGCCCAGCGCCTGCGCGAGGGCGCGCAACTGCGTCTTTTCGCCGGAGCGATGGGAATCCACCACCCAGACACGGGGAAGGCGGCCCGGCTCAGACATCGCCGGGCGCGCGCTTGCGGGGGGCCTTGGGCCAGCGCCGTTTCAGGCAGACCCATTCGCCGGGATATTCCCGGATCCACGCCTCGAACCGGGCGTTGAGCTGGCGGGTCAGATCGGTGATCCGCGCGGCGCGCGGCGCGTCCGGGTCGGTCGGGGTGAGCGGCGCGTCCACCTCGATCCGGAACCGGTGATCCGGCAGCCGCACGGTGCGGATGGGCAGCAGCGGATGGCCGCGCACGGCCAGCATGGCGGGCAATGTGCTGGTCGGCGTGGGCACACCGAAGAACGGCACCGTTTCTCCCTGATCGACGCGGGTGTCGAAGGCCCCGCCGACCGACCGCCCGGCCGCCAGTTCGCGCAGGAACGCGCGCGCGCCGCCGGCGCTCGGCACCAGCGGTCCGCCGAAGGCGCGGCGCCGCGCCAGAAAGAAGCGACGCAGCCAGGGGTTGGGCTCCTGCGCGTAGATGACCGATATCACGATGCCGGTCTCGCGCCCGACCAGGTTGCAAAGCTGCCAGGCGCCGACATGCGCCGTGGCAAACACCACCGCCTCCTTGCGGGCGATGATGTCCTGCGCCTCGGGGTGGATGGAAAACTCCAGATACCTGTCGCGCCGCCGCCACAGCCGCCCGAGCAGGAAAAGCTCTGCCGCCGCCAGCCCGGTGGCGCGAAAGACTTGCCGCGCCACGGTGTCGCGGGCGCTCTCGCCGGCCTGAGGCAGGACCACGGCCATGTTGCGGCGCACGATCCGGCGTTTCTGGGCGTTGCGATAGCCGAACCCGCCGATCAGCCGCGCGAACAGCCCGGCGACCACCGGATAGGGCATCACCCGGGCGACGCCCAGCAGGACGTGGAACACCGACGCCTCGATCAGCCAGATCGGCGTCTGCACCCATTGAAGCCGGTTCATCAGCCGCTTGGGCAACAAATAATACTTGGCCATCGACAGACCCCGACCCGGAGCGGCGGCATGGAGGCGAACGACGCAGGCAGGTCCGTGACCTAGGCCCTGTCCGAGCGCTCCGGCTTGGACGGGTAGGTGTTGAACACCCAGTCCCAGAACGGGGTGCTGACCCCGTATCGCCCGTCGTCGTCCGAGAAGTGATGCCGCATGTGATAGTGCTTGAGGAATTTCAGCACCGGATGGCGCATCGGGAAATGATGCGTCGCATAATGGATGTAGTCGTAGATCAGGTAGCCGATGATGAAGAACCCGGTGAACGGCTCGGCCCAGGGGTAGGGCAGGACCAGCCAGAACATCAGGTAGAGCACGGCGATGATCGGCAGCGCCCCGGCGGGCGGCATCAGGAGCCGCGTCTTGTCCTGCGGCGTGTCATGGTGGACGCCGTGGAACAGGTAGATAAAGCGCCGCGCCAGATCGGTCCGCGGCTCGAAGTGGAACAGGTAGCGGTGCAGCAGGTATTCGGCCAGCGTCCAGGTCACGAGACCGGCCACCCCGATCGCCGCCATGCCCACAAGGCCGATCTGATGGAGCGTCACCGCCCGCACCAGCAGCCAGATCGCGACCGGACCCCAGACCAGGAGCGGCACCACGGGGTGGACGTGGCTGAGTTTCTCGAGGATCGGGTTCCTGAACAGGCGCACCGATTCGTCGACGCGGTGGGCCCGGCTCGGTTGGTGGTTAGACATCGTGCTTCTCCAGAATTCCGGCGGTATTGCCCTGCCCGTCATGTAGCGCCTTTCTAGCGCGAAACACGGATGATGACCAGATTTTGCTGGTGCAAACCCACTCCCCCGGGCGGTCGGCGATCCACTCCTCGAACTTGCCGTTGATCTGGCGCGTCAGGTCGATGGCCTGATCGCCCTGGCCGGCGGCGGGATCGCCGGGCCGCAGCGGCGCGTGAAAGGATACGCGAAACCGCGCGCCGGGCAGGCGCTGTGCCTGGACCGGCACCAGCGGCGCACCGAGCCGCAGGGCGAGGCGCGCGGGCAGGGTGGAGGTGGCCTTGGTCTCGCCGAAAAACGGGATTTCCTTGCCGCCCTCGATGCGCCTGTCGGTGAGGATGCTCAGGGAGTGCCCGGATTCGAACGCCTTGAAGAATCCGCGCAGCCCGGCATCGCGCGAGATCAGGCCGCAGCCGAGCGCGCGGCGGTAGTCGCGTAATCTCCGGTCGAGCCACGGATTCGAGAGCGGCGCATACATCGCGCAGTTGGGGATGCCCAGCCGGGTGATGGTGGCGGCGACGACCTCCCAGTTGGCGATATGCGCCGCCACGAAGATCATCTGCTGCCCCGCGTCGCGGCAGGCGAGAACCTGCTCATCCATCGCGATCTCGACCCGGTCGCCCTGCGGGTCGCGGAACCTGGCCAGATGCGGAAATTCCGCCAGCACCGCGCCGGCATTGGCCCAGACCTCCCCGGCGAGATCCGCGATCTCTTCGGCGGAGCGGTCGGGCAGGGCCAGCCCGAGGTTGGCGCGGACGTGGCGGGTGCGGTTCTTCAGCACGCGGCCCAGACCCCGGCCAAGCCGCGCGCCCGCGGCCGACGCCCAGGGCAGGGGCAGCAGGCGGAACGCGCCGATCACGGACGCTATGACCGCCAGATCGAGCAGCCACAGCGCGTTGGTTGCGGTGCGGTTCTCCGCGGTCTTGTGGCGAAGGACGTTGGCGAGGATGAACTTGGCCAAGGTGGCGGCTTTCTGCGGTCGGGCGTTTTTCGTGGTGTACCGGTTAATCGGGATTCGACCTGCGTTCTGCAAGGGGTTTGTGGCGATTGACCGCCGGTTCCGGCCCACGGGTCTGTAACATTCTTACCGGTTTCGCCCGGCGGTTGTTCGGGGGGCTTGCCCTTTGTGCCCGGGATGCGGCAAGGCTGAACCGTCCGGGGCTGGCGGCGCGCAGGGGTGTCGCGGCCGCACCGGGCACAAGGAAAGGCATCCCATGGCAAGACCCGCGCCCGACAGCGCCCAGATCGAGGTAAGACCGGCGGAGACGGGCCGCGAGAGGCGCGATTTCCTGCACCTGCCCGCGCGGATCTATGCCGGCGACAGCGCCTGGGTGGCACCGCTGATGTTCGAGCAGAAGCAGCGCGTGTTCGACAACAAGCCGCTGTTCGCCCATTGCAGTGTCGCCGCATGGGTCGCCTATCGCGACGGCGCGCCCGCGGGGCGGATCACCGCGCAGCTCGACGAGATGCAGCCCGGCGACGAGGCCGGCCCGATCGGCTATTTCGGGATGCTCGAGGCGGAGGACGATGCCGCCGTCTTCGCGGCGCTCTTTGACACCGCCGGGGCGTGGCTGCGCGCGCGCGGCGCGGCCTCGGTGCGGGGGCCCTACAACCTGTCGATCAACGAGGAGATCGGCCTGCTGGTCGGCAATTTCGACGATCCCCCCTTCCTGATGATGGGCCATGCGCCGCGCTATTACGGGCCGCGCATCGAGGCGCAGGGATTCGGCACGGTCAAGGATCTGATCACCTACAAGGTGCGGCCCGATTTCACCGCCCCCGAGGTGATGCAGAAACTGGCCACCCGCGCCAGCCGCACGGTGAAAATCCGTCCCCTCGACCGCAGCAACAAGGCCGCCGATTTCGAGGCCATGCGCGATATCTTCAACGACGCGTGGTCGGACAACTGGGGCTTCGTGCCCTTTACCGAAGAGGAATTCGCCGAGACCGCCAAGGTCCTGTCGCTGCTTCTGCCGCACGACTTCATTCAGATCGCCGAGATCGACGGGCGGCCGGTGGCCTTCATCGCCGCGTTTCCCAACCTCAACGAACTGATCGGCGACCTGCGCGGGCGGCTCCTGCCGTTCGGCTGGGCGAGGCTGCTCTGGCGGCTCAAGGTCAGGGGCGCGACCAGCGCGCGGGTCGCGCTGATGGGGGTGCGCAGGGAGCACCAGCATTCGCGGCTCGGGCCGACGCTCGCCTTTCTGGTGATCGACGCGGTCCGCAAGGCGATGGTGCAGCGCGGTGTCACATCCGTCGAAATGGGCTGGGTGCTTGAGGATAACGATGGCATGAGGCACATCATCGAAGCGATCGGGAGCACCGTCTACAAGCGCTACCGCGTGTACCAGAAGGCGCTGCGGGACGCCCCGCCGCAGGACAGCGCCGCAGATGTCAGGAAACAGACGCCGTGACCGAATTTGCCTCTGTCATTCTCGCCGGCGAGCGTGCCGACCGCGATGCCCTGCGCGACGAGACCGGCGTCGCCTGCAAGGCATTGCTCGAAATCGACGGCAAGGCGATGATCCTGCGGGTCATCGAGGCGCTGGATGGGGCCCGGTCGATCACCTCGACCCATCTCAGCGGCCCCACCGAAGCCTGCGTCAACGGCGATGCCGGGCTCTCGGCGATGATCGGGGAGGGCCGCGTCGAATGGCTGCCGCCGGGCCCCTCGCCCAGCACCAGCGCCCATGACATGCTGTGCCGCTTTCCCGGAACGCAGCCGGTTCTGATCACCACCGCCGACCATCCGCTGCTGACCGCCGAGGTGGTCGATCATTTCTGCCGCGACAGCGCCGCGACCGGCTGCGACGTGGTGGTGGGGATGGCCCCCTACGATCAGGTGCGCGCCGCCTATCCCGAGTTGAAAAAGACCGTTCTGCGGTTTCGCGACGGTGGCTATTGCGGCTGCAACCTGTTTGCCTTTCTGACGCCGGACGGGCGGCGTGTGGCCGATTTCTGGCGGCAGGTCGAGCGCGAGCGCAAGAAGCCGCTCGCGGTGATCCGGCTGCTGGGGCTGTGGGCGCTGCTGCGTTACCGCATGGGCTGGCTGACGCTGGACGCGGCGCTTGCCGGGCTGTCGCGCCGGGTCGGGCTGCGGATCGGGGTGGTGGTCCTGCCCTATGCCCATGCCGCGGTGGATGTCGATTCGCTCTCCGACTATGTGCTGGTGCAGCGCTATGGCAAGGAGGCGGCGGCACGGCGCCCGGAGCCGGAATCGGGCGCGGGCTGATCGGGTCGTGACCCCTGCGGGCAGTTGGATGCGGGGTGGGGAATTAGGGCCTGTTGCGGACATTGGGGGGAGCCGCGCCGTCGCATGTCCGTCACGCAAAAGGCGTGCCGCCTATATCGGCGCACCTTCGGTGCGACGGGGCGGACATGCGATGGCGCGGCGGCCTTCGGCCTCGATTCCGCGCCGGGGACAGGCAGGCGAATGGCGGGAACAGGCCAGGACTGCGCATTGCAGCCGACCCGCCTTGACCCTCACCACCCCGTCAGGGGGCACTGTAGCCAAAGGACGGGTCGAGCACCCCATCGACCATCGCATCGACGGTCTGCACTTGCTCAGGCGTGAAATAGTCGCGATAGCCGCCGACCTTGCCGCGCCGCACCTTGAACGAATCGGGGTTGCCCTCGTCGCCCGGTTTCACCCGTTGTCCGCTGCCGCGCATGCCCTCCTTGCTGGCCTCGCGCTTCTTCATGTTCTCGTAATCGGCATAGTCGCGGGCAGCCTCGATATGCTCCGGTCGCGGGTCGAGCCCGGTAAAGGACACCACCCGCTCCAGCACCGCGGCGGGATCGGCGCGCAAATCCTCGTAGCGCACGAGCAGCACGTCCTCGCCCAGCGCGGGGATCGCGCGCGCCCAGGTGTTGAACGCCTCGACGATCCGGGGAATGCCGCAATCGGGGTTGCACACGAAATCGAAGACATCGACCTCGGCGCCGTGCGGCGGGTAGGCGTTGAGCGCCTTCTTGCGGGGCAGCATGCGGTAGCGCCACTGGAAATACTGCGACACCGCCACGTCGCGCGGGTCGCGCACCATCAGCACCAGCCTGCGGCCCTTGTAGTGGTCGAGGCTGTCGCGGTGGCCGGTATAGTCGCGGATATAGTTGTTGTGGCTGAACAGGACCTTCGGGGCCTGCGGGTTCAGCCGGTGGAAATTGTCGAATTCCAGCATGTAATCGGTGTCGAGCCCGAAATGCAGTTGGTAGAAGCGCGACAGCATCACCCGGAACCATGTCCGCCCGCTCTTGCCCCATGACACGAGCGCCCAGTCGGCCTGTTGCAGCCGGGCGTATTCCTGCCGGCCGCGCAGGTAGCGCTCGGCGGCGATCCTGCGGTGGCGCGGCAGGAAGAAGAGCGGCGCGAGCAGCAGGTGGCGGGAGGCGGCGGTCCAGGTCTCGCGGGAGGTCAGGTCGGGCATGATGGGGCAATCTGGTCAGGGATCGGGGTTTCTTGTGCCGCTCTTAGAGGGTATCTGTCCGGCTTTGTATGGGTAATTTTGTCCGCAACCGATAGCGGCGGAAAACTGCGGCGGCGTGGGCGCGGCCGGGCGGGATGTCCGGCAGCCATCCGGCCGGTGGAAAAGGGAAAAGAGCCTGTGAACGAGGGCGACGCGGGGACGGCACCGAGGGTCTGGTGCCTGCTGGGGCGCAAGGCGGGCGACAACACGCAGGTGCTGGCGCTGGCCGGGGCGCTGGGCTGGCCGTTCGAGGAAAAGCGCATCCTCGCGCGCGCCTGGGAATTGCTGCCGCATCTGCTGTCGGGGCCCACGCTGATGGGGATCGACCGGCAGGCGTCGAGCCCCCTGAGCGCCCCCTGGCCGGACCTCGTGATCAGCGCCGGGCGGCGAAACGAGCCGGTCGCGCGCTGGATCCGGGACCGGGCGGGCGGCGGCGTGCGGCTGGTGCATATCGGGCGTCCCTGGGCGCCGCCCGCCTGCTATGACCTGGTCGTCAGTACGCCGCAGTATTTTCTCGACCCGGCACCCAACGTGCTGGTCAACCCGTTGCCCATGCACCGCTTTACCCGTGAGGGGGTGGATGCGGCCGCGGCGCGGGCGGCACCGGGGCTGGCGCATCTGCCGCGCCCGTTCACCACCGTCCTGATCGGCGGCGACAGCGGGCCGTTCGTGTTCACCCGCGACAAGGCGCGCCATCTGGCGGAGGGGGTCAACCGGCTGGTGGCCGCGACCGGCGGGGCGGCGCTCGTCACCGGCAGCCCGCGCACGCCGCGCGCCGTGGCGCAGGCGTTTCTCGACGCGCTCGACGTGCCCGCGCACACCTATTGGTGGCATGACCGCGCGGACGGCGACGAGAACCCCTATGCCGCCTTTCTGGGGCTGGCCGAGCGGTTCGTCGTCACCGGCGAGAGCATGTCGATGATCGCCGAGGCGGCGAGCCTCGGGCGTCCGCTCTACCTGTTCGATCCGGGCGATCCGCCGGGGCGCTGGTGGTGCCGCGCCCATAATTTCCGCCACAAGCCGCTCAGTCATGCGCTGGCGATGCGGCTCGCGCCGGTGCGGATGCGCCGCGATATCTCGCGTATTCAGGATGCGCTGGTGCGCGCGGGGCGGGCGCGCTGGCTGGACGAGGCCGCGACGCTGGTGGCAGCGGGCGAGACCTGGTCGGAAAAGCTGCGCCCCGACCCGTCGGGCGGAGCGCAGGATGCGGGCGACAGGGTCCGCGCGCTGTTCGGACGGGCGCGGCCCTGAGCCGCGCCGCGCCGCGCGGCGTCAGGCGGCCTTTGCCAGGTTGCCGGTGCTGAGCGGATGCGCCGGCGCGGGCGGCAGGTCCGGCACCCGCTTGATCACCTCCAGCGCGTCGTGGCGGACATGGTTTTCTTCCATCTCCTTGCGCAGGAACTCTTCGGAGATCTTGCCCTGCTCGACGCATTCCTTGACCAGGCCCCAGAAGAAATTCTCCTGGTTCTTGTCGGGGTGTTCCTTGTAGTTGCCCATCAGGCCGTACTCGCCGAAGATCTTGCGGCGCAGGCGCAGCACCCAGGCCGCCGGCGGGAACAGGCGGAACCGCTCGGCCGGGCGCCAGTCCACCGGCAGGCCGGTCTTCCACGGCTGCGTCTTGCGGCGGGTGGTGTGCAGCATCTTGGTGTCGGTGGTGAACTTGTCGAAATCGTTCCACTCGTTCTCGATGAACTCGATCTTGTCGGGGTCCTCGTCGCGCAGCCCGATCCAGCGCGAATAGTCGTGGTCGCCGTCGAACATGGCGTTGAACTGCTCCTCGACCTTCCAGTGGGTCAGTTGCGCACAGTCGAGCAGCATCACCGAGCTGGCATAGGCCTTGTCGATCAGGCCCTTGGTGCCCGAGCGCATCCGCGCCATGATGGCGTTGCCCTTCATGTCACGGTTCAGCAGTTCCCAGATGTCGGCACAGGCGAACACGTCGGGGTCGATGACCACGGCGCGGCCCTCATAGCCCATCAGTTCGGGCGGCATGAACCGGGTCGGGGTAAAGGATTGCAGGTCCTCGTTGAGCCACACGCGCCTGACCCCGTCGCGCGTGTATTCCTGGCCCTCGCGGGCCATGAAGAACGGGTAGTCGCGGCTGTTGACGAGCTGCACGTCGAACTTGTCGTTATTGGTGGAGTACCGGCGCAGCGCGTGCTCTGCGACGATGGCCCCGACGATCTGCTTGTGGTTCGTCTGGATGAAAACGGCGTGTTTCATGGTTCTGATCCGCACCCTCGGTTCTGATTGTGTCCGGCGCTCTATACATGAGATCGGCACGGGACGCCATGTGCCGGAGACAAGATCACCGGCGATTCCGGCGGCAATCGCATCACGATGCCGCCTCGAAACGTCGTGAAACTGTCATCGTGTTTCAGGCATGCGCGGATTCCCGCGTGTCAGCGGAACACGCCGCGCCGGTAGAGGCGGCGCATGAAGCCCCAGATATGGATCAGCGGGCGCCGCCGGACCTTGTCGGGGATCACCACCTCCTGGCCGGAATGGCGCGACAGCTTCCACGCGAGGTAATCCAGCCCGCCCTCGAAGGT
Source organism: Roseovarius ramblicola (assembly GCF_042430665.1). Taxonomy (NCBI): domain Bacteria; kingdom Pseudomonadati; phylum Pseudomonadota; class Alphaproteobacteria; order Rhodobacterales; family Roseobacteraceae; genus Roseovarius; species Roseovarius ramblicola. The sequence continues at coordinate 94,029 of NZ_JBHMEC010000017.1, forward strand.
GAACAGCCCCTTGACCAGCCGCGCCACCGACAGCGCCTTGCCCTGCACCCGCCGCACGGCCCACAGCAGCGGGGCGGCGCGGCGCGCGCGCGCGGTGGCATGGCTGCGATAGACGAGGGTGCCGTCGTCGCGCGTGTCCACCTCGAGCAACCCGCCGAGACGCGGCTCGAGGCACCGGGTCAGCGCCGCGAAGAACGCCTCGCCATGCCCGGCGAGCTCGGCGGCGCGGCCCCGCCGTTCGGCGCGCAGCTCGGTGGCATAGCTCAGCGCCAGCGCCCCCTGCCACAGATCCGCCAGCCGCCCCTCGGGCGGCAGCGCCGGGATGGCGCGGCGCAGCAGCGTCTCGCCGGCGCGCAGAAACGCCGCGTCGAGCCGCGCACGCGTGGCGGGCGCGTCGCACCAGACCGGCTTCACCGGCTGTGCGAAGCGCCCCCAGAGATAGGAATGGAACCAGCCCGGACCGGTGCCGCGCTCGAATTGCGCGAGGCTCAGGACGGCGTATTTGCAGCGCACGGTTTCGCCGTCCAGCGGGGCCTCGAGGTAATAGACATTGGGCGGCAGGATGCGCCCGCCGAGCCGCAGCCACAGTCGCGGCTCGGCGCGCGGCGTGTCCTCGACCAGCACGTAGAAATCCACCAGCCCGTCCAGAAGATCGGCGCTGCGCAGGCACGAGCCATAGAGGATGACCGCCTGAAGCCCGTCGCCGAACCGCTCTTGCAGCGCGGTCACCAACACGCGCAGGGGGGCGGAGGTCTCGGGCGTCGGGCCGTCCGGGGCGGGATACTCTGCCGGGATGTGCTGGCCGGTCATGGAATGCGCGTGCCTCGCATGGTGGATCATCTGCCTCGTATATGCCCGCGGCGGGTGCACAGACAAGCGCCGCACCCGCTGTGTCCGCCTGACCGACGAAAGGCACGCGGCTGCCGTTGGCGCACCGCCGGTTGCGTGGACGAGAGGGGGCAGGCGTGCGGGGTGGTGCCGTCCGTGGGCGGGGGTCTTGGCGGGGGTGGATTTGGTCAGGAGCGGTCGTTGCTGTGAGCCGCGCCATCGCATGTCCGTCACGCCAAAGGCGTGCCGACTGTATCGGCGCACCTTTGGTGCGACGGGGCGGACATGCGATGGCGCGGCGGCCTTCGGCCTTGATTCCGCGCCGGGAGCAGACGGCCAACGTCCCCTCCAGGCCAGAACCGGCCGACAGCCCCGCACCGCCCCCTATCGCGGCCGCAGGAAGCGCAGCGGTCCCTCGGCGGTGACGACCAGCGGCACATCGGGACCCGCGGTGGCGAACAGTTCGCCGTCGAGGTTGACCTCGCCCTCGAAGGCGAGCGCGATCCGCCCGGCGCGAAAGCTCTCGTAGCCGTTTTCGGGCGTCACATGGCGGTTGGGGCGGCCGCGCAGCACCGAAGGGAAGGCGCGGGCGAAATGTGCTGCGCCGCCGCGGATCGCGGTCAGGCCGACGGGGGCGTCGGCGCGGTTCCAGAACGGGCGAATGCCGAGGAAAAGCCGTTCCAGCGTGCTGGCCACGAGGATCAGCATCGGGGCCTCGTCGCGGCGGATGCGGGTGTCGTCCGCGCCGGTCATCTCCATGCGCACACGGGTGGGCTGGTAGAAGGCCGGGTCGCGCCGGATCAGCCCCCAGACCGACCGGATCAGCGTCATCCCCATGCTCAGCTCGCCCCCCAGCCCGCGCGAATGCACATGGCTGTGGGCGAATTGCGTGGCCTGCATGATCGCCCCGGTGCCCATGAACATGCCGTGGCGGACCTGTCCGTCGGCGGCCCCCTCGACGCGCATGACATGGCGTGCGCGGATGTCGCCCGCGAGCGGCGCGCCCCGGTCCAGCCAGCGGCAGAACCGCCGGAGCGCGCGGCGGTGCGTCGCGGCGACGCCGATATCGCCCGCAGTCATGTTGGCGGTGCCGCCGGGCAGGACCACGATCAGCGGCAGCGCGTCGGCGGGCCAGTGACCGAGGATCATGCCGAGGGTGGCGGCGATGGTGCCGTCGCCGCCGTTGATCGCCACCACATCGGGCCGGGCGCGGACCAGCGCGGGCATCAGCGCCGCGGCCTCCTGCGGCGAGCGGGTGACATGGTGCGTGACGAACCCATAGGCGGCGAGGCGCGCCGCGACCCGGTCCTGCCATTTGCGGTTGTTGCCGCTGGCGGGGTTGCTGATCACGCAAACGCTGGTCTGGTGCATCTCAGGCCCCGCGCAGGAGCGGGTCGATCCGGCGCAGGATGTGCGCCACGTCATCCGCCGTCGCCGCCGATACCCGCTGGTCGCCGGTGCCGCCCGCCCCGTCCGGCCCGTCCGCGCCGGCCCAGCAGGCCAGACCGCGGTCGATCAGCGCCTGGTGGAACCGGGGAAAGTGCCGGGTCTGCTGCATCAGCCGCAGATGGTAGAGCCCGCGCGCCGCCGTCAGGCGGGCGCGCTCGGCCAGGCGGTCATCGCGCGGCGGCTGAAACATCCACGCGGCCGCGCGTCGGCGGGCATCGTCCACCCGACCCAGCCAGCCGAACGGCAGCGGCAGGATTTCCAGCGGTTTGCCCAGCCGGGCGACCTCGACCTGCATGGAAATGCTGTCGCCGGTGACGACGAACCGGTCGGCCAGCGCCAGCAGGCCGGTATAGGGGTTGCCGCCCTCGGGACGGGCCCAGTCGAACACGCGCAGGCGGTCGTCAAAGCCGCGCCGCACCCGGTCGAGGAACCCCGGCGGCGTGCGCCGGGAGCCCACCAGCCAGGGCGTGCCGCCATCGGCCAGAACCCGCGCGATGCGCGCGTGCAGACGGGCCCCGGTCTCGGCGTTGTAGACATAGGGGCTGGTCGGCCCGCCGATCAGGACCGCGACCAGCGGCCGGGGCAGGGGGGCCAGCGTGCCCTCCCATTCGGCGCGCCCGGCGGCGAGCCGGTCGGCGCTGACCTGCATCAGCGGCAGGTCGATCTGCATCACGTTGCCGAACGGCGCGGGCAGCGTCTCGGAACTGGTGACGATCAGGTCGAAATGCGACATGTAATGCGTCAGCCACCCGGCGGGCTTGCCCACCAGAACGATCCGCGTGCGCCCGCCCGACTGCGCCTTGATCCACAGCGCGGCATTCGATGGCCGCCGCCCCCGGGTCAGGATCAGGTCGGGCCAGGGCGGCTCCAGCGTGTCGCTGCGGCTGGGGTCGATGTGGTGCAGGCTCGGGCCGACGCGCGGCTTGCCGTGCACGTATTTCGGCAGCATCTCGAGGTGGCGCAACTCGGATGTCCAGCCGCGCGCGCGCTCCAGCGCGTCGGCGATCACCTCGACCTGGGCGTTGTCGCCCCGCTTGTCGCCGAGGACGCGCCAGATGCGGGGCGGTGTCCCGGCCCGGCTCATGCGCGCGCGCTGTCGGTGTCCCGGCCCGCGCCATAGCCATAGACCGGGTCCAGCCGCGCGGCCAGCATCGCGTCGATGGCCTCGATCTGGTCATCCTCGAAATAGTCGCGATAGCCCCCCACCTTGGCGCGGCGGGTCTTGTAGCTGTCGGGGTTGCCCTGGTCGCCGGGGGCCATGCGCCCGCCGCTCATGCGAAAGCTGCTGTCGGCCTCTTTCTTCTTCATGTTCTCGAACGAGGCATACTCCACCGCCTCGCGGATGCGCGCGGCATCGGCGGGGATGTCGAGAAAGTCGGCCACCCGGGTCAGCGCCGTCTCGGGGTCGGCGCGCAGGTCCTCGTAGCGCACCACCTCCAGCCCGCGCAGCCGGTGGCGCTCGCTGGCCCAGAGGTTCATGAACCCGATCACCTTGGGCATCCCGCCGCCCTCGTGCATCACGAAGTCATGGAGCGAACACTCGGCGCCGTGGTCGGGATAGTCGTTGAGCGCCTTCTTTTCAGGGCGCATGCGGAATTTCCACTGGAAGAACTGCGACACCGCCACGTCGCGCGGATCGCGCACCATCAGGAGCACCTTCTTGCCCTCGAAATCGGCCTTGCTGTCGGTGTGGCCGGTGTAATCGCCGATGTAGTTGTCATGGGTAAAGAACACCCTGGGCACACGGCCATCCATGTTGTGGAAATTGTCAAAGCCGATCAGCGTGTCCTCGGGCAGGTCGTAGACCTGCTGATAGAGCCGCGAGACCATCACCCGCAGCCACGTCCGACCGCTCTTGCCGAAAGAGACGATCACCGCGTCGGCGCGCCGCAGGCTGCGATACTGCTCGCGCCCGCGCAGCCGCCGCTCGGCACGGATGCGCGTCTCCCGGTCCGCACCGGTGAGGTTGAGCCGCAGCCTGAGCAGCAGGTGATGCGCCTTCTTCAGGACCGTCTTGGCGGCCTGCGGAAGGGAAGCGCGGAGGACTTTGAGCGTGTCGGTCATGACAGGAGCGGCCCCGTGATGTCATCAGGAATGCGTGGGAGACGCCCTAGTCTCAAAGCCGCCGCGCCGCAAGCGCTGCCTTGTCGGGACGGGCCGCGCACCCGCCGATGCTGACACATTGTTTCGACCGGGCGGTCCAGCGGCGTTCAGCCGCGCGCGGCGATCATTGCGGAACGACCTTTTCGTAGCCGAGCAGGTCGAAATCCCGCGCATAGATCGCGTTTACCTTTTCGGTCCGCTCCGCATCGCCCAGAATGTCGTCGACGGTGATGACCGGGGTGCTCGCGTTGTGCCGCTCGGATGCATCGAAGGTCAGATCGTATGTGTCCTGAAAGTAGCGTGAGAACTCGTCCAGGGCCTCGACCCGGAAAATCCTGTCCGCCAGAAGATCGCCCGCCTCGCCCATCAGCCAGTCGGTCTGAGGGTTGGTCTGCGACAGACCTGCCCGGTTGTACATACCGACCGGAGGGCGCAGGAAAACCCGATCCAGAAACCGATCGAACCCCTCGCCATCCAGCAACTCGCGCCGTGTCGAATAGTTGTAGAGCGATGCCACCCGCGCATAGGGGTTGCGGACGAAGGAGAACTTGAACGCCCGGTCGTGATAGTCGCCGCTGACGATGCCGGACTTGAGCAGGGACAGGTAATGGATATGGTCGAAGGTCACCGATCCGCGGTTCCGGAACGACATCGCGTGGTTGACGGTCTTGAGCTTGCGCATCCCCAGACCGGCATTGAGAAAGCTGAACACGCTCGACCCGGCGGTTTTCGGGATCCAGATAAAGACCATGTCGGGGCTCTTCGAGAACAGCCGGTGGGCAGGTGCCGGACGCATCATGCCGTAAACGGCGTTTGCCAGGCTGTTGACCCCGTCCTCCGTGACCTTTCGCTTCAGGTATCTCTTCAGCATATTTCGACCTAAACCGGGGCTTCGACCGAATACGTGTCGCGGATGTGTTTTCTGGCGTCTTCAATCGTTTTACACTTGGTAAGACGCCGTCCGTCGGGGGTTTCACCAAAAACGTAGAGAGTCACCGAACTATCGAGCCCTTCCAGATAATCAAGCCAGTCACCGTACAGGTTCAGCAGATAACCCGGCTCGCCGAAGCGCTCGGACTGCTCGCGATGAAACTGAGATCCGTCGCCCGTCTTGTTCTTTATCTCTGACTCGTAGATTTGATGCTTCAGGGTTTCAATCGAGGGCGCGACCAAGACCGCATCGATCGTTTTCGAGCACTCGATCACGGAGGTCGCAGGGTCGCGTTCGAAGGAATGGAGGTTGAACTTTTCCACAAGCGAAAGGTCGTAGTGCATCAAACACTCGGACGTTTCCTGCGCCGGAAAGACGGAATTCAAAGGCTTACCCCAGAGCTTTGCCGGATTCACGAATGGTATATCAGAGCAGTCGTCGTAACCGAGGTCCCCGGAAAACTCGTTTTGCCTGACCCTTTCGCAGAACGTCGATTTTCCGGAACTGTTACAGCCCGCCACCAGGACCATTCTGTCAATGGAAAGTTTCTTGCAATCAAGAATGAACCGCCCCTTGAACTCGGATGGGTAGCGGTCGATGCGCCAATAGCTCATCAAATGCTTTGACAATATGTCTGTCAGTGCACGTTCCGAGAAAAAATATGTCTGGCTCAGGTCTTTGGGATGGCATGGGCCAACATAAACAGCGGGGCTCCTCGAAAAAAGAAAACGGGACAATGAGCCAAGTTTGAGTTTCTTGGCGTCGCGCCGGTTCAGAGAGGCCGCCTCGATAATCAGTCGATGCTTTACGCGCTTTGTGAGGGTCCTGAGGATACCGATCGGATCCCGAAGATGATGAAGAATGTTCAACAATAGAACGACATCAAAGTCTTCCTCAAGCCTGGTACTTTCGATATCCTCGCGCCGGTACTCCGGTTGTGGTGAAAGCTGCAAAATCTCCGAAATAACTCCAGCCTGGCGAATTCGGTCGCGATTGAGCTCAAGGCCCACCGCCCTTTCAGCACCATTTTGAAGCGCCGCCACGCACATCTGTCCCAGGAAGGAGCCGACATCGAGCACGCTCCGGCCCTTGATACTTTCAGAGAACAGGATTTCCTTTATCTGACCCCGCGGGTGTCCCGGTGTTGAGTATCCAAATGGAAGGTCGATTTTCTGATATCGAAGTTGTTCTTTTGAGAGAAACTCCTCAATATCCTCCGGTTTGTAGATTTTCATTTATTCTACCATTGCCAATTGGATCATATCATGACGGTCAAGGCGTCTGACCAAGCGCGTTCAAACGCACGATCGCCGCCGAATGGCACGGACCGGGGCCGGGGTCAAGATGGCGGGGGTGCGGCACAGCCGTCGCGGGCCGTCTTCGCCAGGGCCGCGCGCCGGTCCCGGATGGCGGCGCGGTGCGGGGCGTCACCGGACCCGCGGCCCGCCGGTCGGGCCCCCCCGTGCAAAAAGGGGGGCACCGTCACGGTGCCCCCTCGTGAACCTCGCGGTTCGCCGGCTGAACCTGCAGCTTCGCGCGCTGCGGCTCAGTCCATCGCCCTGAAGTTGAACTCGCCGCCCTCCTTGATCCCCGACGGCCAGCGCGACGTCACGGTCTTGGTGCGGGTGTAGAACTTGAACGCGTCCGGCCCGTGCTGGTTGAGATCGCCAAAGCCCGATTTCTTCCAGCCGCCGAAGGTATGATAGGCCAGCGGCACCGGGATCGGCACGTTGATCCCCACCATCCCGATGTTGATTCTATTGGCAAAATCGCGCGCGGCGTCGCCGTCGCGGGTAAAGATCGCGGTGCCGTTGCCCATCTCGTGATCCATCGCGAGGCGCAGCGCCTCCTCGTAGCTGCCCGCCCGCACGGTGCTGAGAACAGGCCCGAAAATCTCCTGGCGGTAGATGTCCATGTCCGGCGTTACGTGGTCGAACAGGTGCGGTCCGACGAAAAACCCGTCCTCATAGCCCTGCAACTTGAAGTCGCGCCCATCCACAACCAGTTGAGCTCCTTGGGAAATTCCGCTCTCGACCAGCCCCAGGACACGGCGCCTCGCCTCGCCTGTCACCAGCGGGCCGTAATCCACGTCATCGCCCGCCGTCCACGGCCCGACCTTGAGGTTCTCGATGCGCGGCACCAGCTTTTCCACCAGCCGGTCGGCGGTCTCGTCGCCCACCGGCACCGCCACCGAAATCGCCATGCAGCGCTCGCCCGCAGCCCCGTAGCCCGCGCCGATGAGCGCGTCGGCGGCCTGATCCATATCGGCATCGGGCATCACGATCATGTGGTTCTTGGCGCCGCCAAAGCATTGAACACGCTTACCATTCGAGCAGCCACGGCCATAGATGTACTCGGCGATCGGGGTCGAGCCGACGAAGCCGATGGACTGGATGACGGGATCGTCGATGATCGCGTCCACCGCGACCTTGTCGCCGTTCACCACCTGCAAAAGCCCCTTGGGCAGCCCCGCCTCCTCCATCAGTTCGGCCAGCATCAAGGGCACCGAGGGATCGCGCTCGCTGGGCTTGAGGATAAAGGCATTGCCGCAGGCCAATGCGGGCGCGAACATCCACATCGGGATCATGGCCGGAAAGTTGAACGGGGTTATTCCTGCCGTAACTCCAAGGGGTTGGCGCATGGAATACATGTCGATGCCGGGCCCGGCGCTGTCGGTGAACTCGCCCTTGAGCATCTGCGGCGCGCCGATGCAGTATTCCACCACCTCCAGTCCGCGCTGCACGTCGCCCTTGGCGTCGGGAAAAGTCTTGCCATGCTCAGAGCTTAGCGCCTCGGCGAGCTTGTCCATGTCGCGGTTGAGCAGGCGGACGAATTCCATCATCACCCGCGCGCGGCGCTGCGGGTTGGTGGCACCCCATTTGGGCTGCGCCGCCTGTGCGGCGGCCACGGCCTGCGCCATTTCCTCGGGGCTGGCCAGCGGGCAGCGGGCCTGCACCTCGCCGGTGGCGGGGTTGAACACGTCCGTGTAGCGCCCCGATGTACCCTTGACGTGCTGGCCGTCGATGTAGTGGGTGAGTTCTTTCATCTTCATATCCTCCTGGAGTGGGCGTTGGATGCAGGGTAGCCTTGCAAAACTCGACGTAAAAGGGGCAATACTCCAATATTGATTTGCATTATTGCAAAGGAGGCGGCCTCTTGACCCCGCATTGGGACGATATGCGCATCTTTCTCGCCGTCGCGCGCGCCGAGAGCCTGTCGGGCGCCGGGCGGGTGCTGCGCATCGACCCGGCCACCGTTGGCCGCCGCGTGGCGCGGCTCGAAGAGACCCTCGGCGCGCCGCTCTTTGCCAAGTCGCCCACCGGCTATGCGCTGAGCGAGGCGGGCGCGCGGCTGATGACCCACGCGATCCGCGCCGAACAGGCGATGGAGGCCGCCACCCACGACCTCGGCGGCGAAACGGGCGGGCTTGCCGGGCAGATCCGCATCGGCGCGCCCGATGGCTGCGCCAATTTCGTGCTGCCGCAGGTCTGTGCCGCCATCGCCGCCGACAACCCCGATCTCGAGATCCAGATCGTCGCGCTGCCGCGGGTGTTCAACCTCACCCGGCGCGAGGCCGACATGGTGATTGCCGTGAGCCCGCCCACCGCCGGGCGGCTCTCGGTCCAGAAGATCACCGACTATCGCCTGCACCTTGCCGCGACCGCGCGTTACCTGTGCCAACATCCCGACATCGCCCGGCTCGAAGACCTGCGCGCGCACCGCATCGTGGGCTACATCCCCGACATGATCTTCGACCGCGAACTGGATTATCTCGGCGAGGCGGGGATCGACCGGGTGGATCTCGCGTCCAACTCGGTCTCGGTGCAGCTTCACCTCGTGGCCCGCGGCGGCGGCCTCGGCGTGCTGCACGATTTCTCGCTGCCCTGGCTGTGCGGGGCACGGCGGGTACTGCCCGAGCAATTCGCGCTGACCCGCAGCTTCTATCTCGTGCGCCACGCCGACGACCGGCGGCTGGAACGGCAGAACCGCTTTGCCGCCGCCCTCGTCGATGGCCTGCGGCAGGAGGTGGCCCGGCTCGAGGCAATGGCTTGACCGGTACGCGCCGGACATCCATCCTGGTCGGGAACCGAAAGCGCCGTTGAGAGGGATCAGGTTCGGTCGGGTCGCAGCGGGCATGCGAGGCAGAGCGGGAGCGTTGTGGTGTGGCCGATGTCAGAACGAGCGAGAGCGACCCGCTTCGGATAGCCGAAATCTCCGTCACAAGCGGTTGCCTCGGCCTGACGCTTTGCCCCGGGAAACGCACCGCGAGCCTGTATGGAGGTCGTTGGGAACGCGATCTTGACCAGGATGTGGCGGCCATCCGCAAATGGGGCGCGACCCGCGTCGTGACCCTTGTCGAGCGTGACGAACTGGCCGCGCTCGGCGTGCCGCAGCTCGGCGCGGCGATGCGGGCGGCGGGGCTTGGCTGGCATCATGTGCCGATCCGGGATGCAAGCGTGCCGGGCACGGCGGCGATGACGGATTGGCGCGCGCTATCGCCCGTGCTGCATGCCGGTCTTGAACGGGGCGAGCGGCTGTTGCTGCATTGCAGAGGCGGTCTTGGACGGGCCGGGACCATGGCGGCGCTTCTCATGGTCGAGCGCGGTGCCGACCCTGCGGCCGCAATGTCTGCCGTCCGTGCCGCGCGTCCCGGAGCGATAGAGACCCGCGAGCAGGAGACATGGCTTGGCCAGCAGGCATGCTGATTGCCGATCCGCGGCTTTGCCACTCCGGCGCGTCGAGAGGCCATGGCGCAGGCTTGACAGGAATTTTGTTGTGCCTCACGCTTTGATCACGCAATTTTCATTACGGAGGGCGTCGCGATGCTGGTCCAGCAGATTCTGAAATCCAAGGGCGATGACGGGGTCATCACCGTCACGCCCGACACGCCGATCTCGGAGGCCGCAAGCATCCTCGCCGAGCGCCGGATCGGCGGGCTCGTGGTGTCCGCCGATGGCGACTCGGTCGATGGCATCCTGTCGGAGCGCGATATCGTGCGCGCGCTGGCGGTGCGCGGCGGCGGCTGCCTTGCCGAGACGGTGAGCGAGATGATGACCCGCAACCCGGTCTGCTGCGCCAGGCAGGACACCTCCGACGCGGTGCTCGCGCGGATGACCGATGGCCGCTTCCGCCACATGCCGGTGGTCGAGGAGGGCAGGCTCGTGGGGATCGTCACAATCGGCGACGTGGTCAAGGCGCGGCTCGACGAATTGTCACTGGAAAAGACGGCGCTTGAAGGGATGATCATGGGCTACTGAGGGGTTGCATTCGGGCGCGCAATATCGTTGCGTGCCGCCGTAAGGCAACAACGGAGCGGCCCGATGCGCATCGCCCTCTATCCCGGCACCTTCGACCCGATCACGCTGGGGCATATCGACATCATCCGCCGGGCCGCCATGCTGGTGGATCGCCTGGTGATCGGTGTGGCGATCAACCGCGACAAGGGGCCGCTCTTCACGCTCGAGGAACGCGTGGCGATGATCGAGGCGGAATGCGTGACCCTCACCCGCCTGACCGGGACCGAGATCGTCGCCCACCCGTTCGACAACCTGCTGATCGACTGCGCCCGCGACGTGGGAGCGCAGATTATCGTGCGCGGGCTGCGGGCGGTGGCGGATTTCGAGTATGAATTCCAGATGGTGGGCATGAACCGCGCGCTCGACAACACGGTTGAGACGGTGTTCCTGATGGCCGATGCGGGCCATCAGGCGATCGCCTCGAAGCTGGTCAAGGAAATCGCGCGGCTGGACGGGGACGTGTCGAAATTCGTCACCCCGCCGGTGCGCGAGGCGCTGATCGCGAAATTCGCCTGAACGGCGGGGCGGTTCTGGCCTGTTGCTGTCGTTGGGCATGATGTGATGAGCCGCGCGAGGGCCCGCCCGATGGGGCGGTCGGGCGCTCGCGCGGCGGCGTGCAAGCACGCCTTGATTCCGCGCGGGGCAGAAGGCGAATGGCAGCAACAGGCCAAAACCGCCCCGGTTCAGTCCGCGCGCCGTCCCATCGCGGCGGCCACGTCGAGCATCCGGTTGGAAAAGCCCCACTCGTTGTCATACCACGCCAGCACCCGGCAGAAATTACCGTCCATCACCCGCGTCTGATCGGTGGCGAAGACCGCGCTCAGCGGGTTGTGGTTGAAATCCGACGACACCAGTTCGCGGCCCGTCACGTCGAGCACGTCCCGCAGCGGTCCTTGCGCCGCTGCGCCGATGGCGGCGTTGATTTCGTCCGCGCTCGTTTCGCGCGCTGCTTCGAAGGTCAGGTCCACCGCGCTCACGTTGGGGGTCGGCACGCGGATCGCGGTGCCGTCCAGGCGCCCGTCGAGATCGGGCAGCACCAGCCCCACGGCGCGCGCCGCCCCGGTTGTGGTTGGGATGATGTTGAGGCCCGCGCCGCGGGCGCGGTAGAGGTCCTTGTGCATCCGGTCCAGCGTCGGCTGATCGCCGGTATAGCTGTGCACGGTGGTCATGAAGCCGCGGGTGATGCCCATGGCCTCGTGCAGCACCTTGGCCACCGGCGCGAGGCAGTTGGTGGTGCAGGAGCCGTTGGAGACGACGATATCGTCGGCCGTCAGGCTGTCATGGTTGACACCGTAGACCACCGTCCGGTCCGCCCCCTTGGAGGGGGCCGAGACGAGCACCCGGCGCGCCCCGTTCTTCAGATGCCGCGCGGCGGCGTCGCGGTCGGTGAACAGCCCGGTGCATTCCAGCACGATGTCGATGTCGGACCAGTCGAGCGTTTCGGGATCGCGCCCGGCGCTGACGCGGATCGGGCCGCGGCCCGCGTCGATCGTGTCGCCCGCGACCGTGACGGCGCCGGGAAAACGGCCATGCACGCTGTCGAATTCGAGTAGGTGGGCGTTGGTCTCGACGGGGCCGAGATCGTTGATCGCGGCGATCTCTACGTCGTCGCGCCCCGATTCCGCCAGTGCGCGCAGCACATTGCGCCCGATCCGGCCAAAACCGTTGATGGCCAGTCTGAGTGCCATGATCGTCCCTCCGGAGTTGATAGCGCTAACAGTCATTTGCGAACATAAACGAAAGCGCAAAGCTGTCAAGCGCGCGCCATTCGAGCGCGTTCAGCGCCAGAATGCCAGGTATTCGATCAAAGCCATCAGCTTGCGCGCGAGAAAGACGAGGCCGGATAGGTCATTGCGCAGCGCGTCATGCGCCACTCCGCCGAGGATCAGCAGAACCAGCACGATGGCGATGCGGTTGGTCATCGGGTCGTTCCTGACGAAATGATCCCGCCGGGTATGCCCGACGGGACCGGTTCGTGCAAGCGCGCGGCGTTACTGCAGCCGTCCCATCGCCACGGCGACATCGGCCATGCGGCAGGAAAACCCCCATTCGTTGTCATACCACGCCAGCACCCGCACCAGCCGTCTGCCCGTCACCCTGGTCTGATCGGGCGCGAAGATCGAGCTTTCCTCGGTGTGGTTGAAATCGACCGAGACTTTGGGCTCGGGATCGTAGGCGAGGATGCCCGCCATCGGCCCGGCGGCGGCGGCGGCCACCACTTCGTTGACGTCCGCCGCCGTCACGTCGCGCTCTGCCACGAAGGTCAGGTCCACGGCCGAGACATTGGGCGTGGGCACCCGGATGGCCGAGCCGTCGAGCCGCCCGGCGAGATCGGGCAGCACCTCTCCCAGCGCCTTGGCCGCGCCGGTGGAGGTGGGGATCATCGACATCGTCGCGGCGCGGGCGCGGTAGAGGTCCTTGTGGCGGCGGTCATGGGTGGGCTGGTCGCCGGTATAGGCATGGATCGTGGTCATGATGCCCGAATCGATGCCGATCCCCTCGTGCAGCACCTTGGCCAGCGGCGCGAGGCAGTTGGTGGTGCAGGACCCGTTCGAGATCATTCGTTCGCCGGGCTGCAAGAGGCCGTCATTGACGCCGTAGACCACGGTGCGGTCCACGTTCTTGCCGGGGGCCGACAGCAGCACCTTGCGCGCGCCGCGCTCCAGGTGCGTCCGGGCGGTCAGCCCGTCGTTGAACTTGCCGGTGCATTCCATCACCACGTCCACGCCGTCCCAGTCGAGGGCGGTCATGTCGTAGGTGGAAAACATCTCGATCGGGCCGCGGCCCAGGTCCATCGTGTTGCCCTCGACGGTGATCGGGTGGGGAAAGCGGCCATGCACGCTGTCATAGCGCATCAGGTGCGCCGCCGTGTCCAGCGGGCCGGTGGCGTTTACCTTCACGACCTTGATATCGTTGCGCAGGCTCTCGGAAACATGCGCCAGAGTGGCGCGACCGATGCGGCCGAAACCGTTGATGCCGACGGTGATGGTCATTGGGCTCTCCTGATCCGGGATTTGGCTGCGGTATAGACGCAGGCGGCGGCCCCGAAAACCCGCAAATCGACGATTTTCAGCGTCAGGTCAGGATGTTAGCGATAACTGTTAGCGCAATTGCGCGCGGTGGCGCTAACGGCCCGCGGCGATCGCGCGGGCCACCAGCGCAGGGAGTCCCGGGGCCAGCCCCAGCGGCGCGAGTCGCAGGCCCGCGAAGCCCGCCGCGTCGAGCGCCTCGGGAATGTCGTCGATGACATGTCCGCGTCTTGCGGCGAAGAACGGCAGGCACAGGCTTTGCGCACCCATGCCGACGGCGGCCTCGACGAGGAAGGGGGGCTCCTCGACGAATCCGACGCGGATCTCCGCGAGCGCGATGTGCCGCGCCAGCGCCTCGGCAAAGGCACGGGTGTCGCGGGCGGAATTGGGGCTGCGGCCCGAGCCGTGTGCGGCGAGGAACAGACGCGCCGTCCCCGGTTTCCACCCGGCGTGCGCGATCTCGTCCGCGAGCAGGTCGGCGGCGAGCGCTGGCAATTCGGGCGAGACGCCCAGCGGGCGCAACACCCGCGCCTCCGGTGCATTGCCGAGCCTGTTGCGCAGGTTCTCGCCGGTGAACCAGCCCTCGGTCATGAACAGCGGATACACGACCGGCGCCGGACCTGCCCCGGCCAGCGCCGCGTCGAGCGCGCCGGGCTTGGCCAGCGTCGCCGCGCCGATCGTCCAGTCGGGCAGGTGCCGCGCCACCCGCGCGGCGAGATCGCCGATTTCGCGCTCGGCCGGGTCCGGGTCAGAGGGCTGGCCATGGCTGACGATAATGGCGGTGCGGTCTGTCATCGGCGGCTCCTGTGGCGGCGCGCGGCTCAGCCGCTGGCGCAGGAAATGCACCGCGTGGTGCCGGGGTCAAGCTCCAGCCGCGCGGGCGCGATCTCTTCGCCGCAATCCTCGCAATAGCCGAACTCGCCGTCGTCGATGCGGTCGAGCGCCGCGCGCAGGCGGCGGCGCTCGATGTCGCGGCGTGCATGGGTGGCGCGCGCCATCGCCTGCGATTGCAGCGCGTCCTGGCGGCTCAGCCGTCCGATGGCCTGCTGGTCGAGCGCGACCGTTTCCTGCCCTTCGCGGCCGCGCGCGTCCTCCTCGTCGATCTCGGCGAGACGCGCGGTGATGCGGGCGCGGTAGCGGGCGAGCGCGTTGTCATTCATGGTTGTGATCCCCGGCAACAGCCCTTTGCATTTTACCTCCCCTGCCTATCTGTTATGATCGAGGCGATCCAGAGGAGCATGTCCCGTGGCGTATACCAAAACCAAACTGGCCGAGTTCGATCCGGTCTGGGCGCGCATCGCCCGCGAATCCGAGGCCGCCATCGCCGACGAGCCGCTGCTGGGCGGGCTCATCCATTCCAGCGTGCTGCATCATGGCAGCTTCGACCAGGCGCTGGCCTATCGCATCTCGCTCAAGCTCGGATCGGGCGAGATGCCCGAGCAGATCCTGCGCGAGATTTGCGACAAGGCGCTGGCCTCGGACGACAGCATCGGGCTGGCCGCGCGCGCCGATATCGTCGCCGTCAATGACCGCGACCCGGCCTGCGACAGGTTCCTTCTGCCGCTCCTGTTCTTCAAAGGGTTCCAGGCGATCCAGGCCTACCGCATCGCGCATTGGCTGTGGGAAACCGGGCGCTACGATCTGGCGCGTTTCTTCCAGATGCGCTGTTCCGAGGTGTTCGGCGTCGATATCCATCCCGCCGCGCGCATCGGCAAGGGCATCATGATCGACCACGCCCATTCCATCGTCATCGGCGAGACGGCGGTGGTGGGCGATAATGTCTCGATGCTGCACTCCGTCACGCTGGGCGGCACCGGCAAGGAGGAAGAGGATCGCCACCCCAAGATCGGCAACGGCGTGCTGATCGGGGCGGGGGCCAAGGTGCTCGGCAATATCCGCGTCGGCGATTGCTCGCGCATCGCGGCCGGCTCGGTGGTGCTCCAGGAGGTGCCGCCGTGCAAGACCGTGGCGGGTGTGCCTGCGCGCATCGTCGGCGAGGCGGGCTGCGATCAGCCCTCGGTCAGCATGGACCAGCTTCTGGGCGTGCGCGGCTCGGACGAGGACGGCGAAGACGCCGGGTAGGGCGCGACCGGTCCGCTCAGGGGGAGCATGTTCTAGGTCAAATCGCGCGTGGCCAGATCGTCGCGCAGTGCGGCATAGACGCGCCCGGCGGTGCGGATGCGGCGGGGGCGCAGGGCGGGCGTTTCCACCCGGATCAGCGCCTCGATGCCCAGAAAGAACGGCAGCACCAGCCGACGCTCGGCCTCGGTCAGCGCGAAGGCCTCGACAAAGGCGTCGCGCATGCCCGCATCGACGCCGCACCACGCCCGCCCCGAAGGGCAGACGCCACGCCGGGCCATGTGCATGAGGAACCGCGCAATATCCTTGAGCAGCGGCATCCGACCCGAGCCGCCGGTGTCGATACCGGTCAGGATCCTGCCCGACGCCAGCAGGTTGTTGGCGTGAAAGTCGCCGTGGCAGATCGCCACCCGCCAGTCGGCCCCGTCAATGCGCCCGGCGATCCGCGCGACCCCGTCGAGGATACCCGCCTCGATCCCGCGCAGGTCCGGGAAGGGCTGGCCCTGCGTCGCCCGTTCGGCACGGGCGAGCCAGCCCGCGCACCGCGCCCCCCGCCAGACCTCCGACACATCCGTGTAGCGCCGCAGCCACGCGGCGGCGGGGGCGAGACGGGGCCCGCGCCGATCCGCGCGCAGCCGCGCGACACGGTCGAGAAGCGGTGTGCCGGGCGCGCGCTCCATCACCATCAGGTGCAGGTCGGGCAGGTGGGCCAGCGGCTCGGCCACGCGGAACCGCCTGCCTTGCATATGCGGCCAGATGCGGCACGCCTCCTGCCACTCGCGGGCCTGCATCCCGGCGGTCTCGGGGGTGGCGAGGCGAAAGATCGCGTCGCGCCCCTGCCATGTGCCTTCGTGAATGCGCCGCTTGCCGGGGATGTGGCGGATGAGGGCACCGATCACCGCCCCGTCGGGCAGATCGGCCTCGGCGGGCAGGGCGGGCGAAGGGTCGGGCATGGGCCGAGTTTTTCGCAGCCTTGCGGGGGCGTCAACCGAATTGCACAGCCGCCCTGCCGCCGCTATGGTCAGGGCCGGAATTCAGGCAGCGGGAGCACGGCATGGCAGAGACACCGGTCGCGGAACTGAGCTTCGAGCAGGCGATGGCGGAGCTCGAGGAGGTGGTCGGCCGGCTGGAACGCGGCGACGTGGCGCTCGACGAGTCGATCAGGCTCTACGAACGGGGCGCGGCGCTCAAGAAACGCTGCGAGACCAAACTCAAGGAGGCCGAGGAGAAGGTCGCCGCCATCACGCTCGATGCCGAGGGCAACCCGACGGGCACGGTGCCGGTCGAGGGGCAGTGATGGCCGAAGGCCCCGCCGAGCCCCGCGCGGCGCTGGCGCGCGACGCGGGGCTGGCCCGCGCCTGCATCGAGACCGCCCTGCACGGCCATGACGGCCCCGTCGCCGAGGCGATGCGCTATGCCGTCGCGGGCGGCAAGGGCCTGCGCGCGGTGCTAGTGATGGAAGGGGCGCTCCTGTTCGGGATCGACCGGGCAAGGTCGGCCCCCGCCGCGGCGGCGATCGAGGCGGTCCACGCCTATTCGCTGATCCACGACGACCTGCCCTGCATGGACGATGACGACCTGCGCCGCGGCAAGCCCACCGTCCACCGACACTGGGACGAGGCGACGGCGGTGCTGGGGGGTGACGCGCTGCAGGCGCTGGCGTTTGAGTTGCTGTGCGACACGGACTGCCCCGACGCCGCCCGGCTGGCGCTGCTGCGCGGCCTCGCCCGCGCCGCCGGTGTCGGCGGCATGGTGGGCGGGCAGGCACAGGATATCGCCGCCGAGAGCGCGGCCACGCCGCTGACGCTCGACGAGATCACCGGGCTTCAGGCGGGCAAGACCGGTGCGCTCATCTGCTGGGCGGCGACGGCGGGGGCGGTGATGGCCGAGGCCCCGGCCGCGCGCATCCGGGCCTTGCAGAGCTACGGCGACTGCCTCGGCCTCGCCTTCCAGATCGCCGACGACATTCTCGATGTCGAGGGGGACGCGGGCCTCACGGGCAAGGCCGTGGGCAAGGACGCGGCGGCGGGCAAGGCCACCTTCGTCTCGCTTCTGGGTCTCGATGCGGCACGCACCCGTGCCGCGCATCTTGTGGACACCGCCTGTGACGCCCTATCTGTATTCGGGGACGAGGCGCAAACCTTGCAGGCGCTCGCGCGCTTCGTTATCTCGCGCCAGAGCTGATCAACCCCGGGGAGGGGGCCGATGTCCGACACGCCGCACACGCCGCTTCTCGATCAGGTGCGCATCCCGTCCGATCTCAAGCGGCTGGGCGACGCTGACCTGCCGCAGCTTGCCCGTGAACTGCGTGCCGAGACGATCGCCGCGGTCTCGGAGACCGGCGGCCATCTCGGCGCGGGGCTCGGGGTGGTGGAACTGACAGTGGCGCTGCACCATGTGTTCGATGCGCCGCGCGACAAGATCGTGTGGGACGTCTCGCACCAGACCTACCCCCACAAGATCCTCACCGGCCGGCGCGACCGCATCCGCACCCTGCGGCAGAAGGACGGGCTGTCGGGCTTCACCAAGCGCTCGGAATCGCCCTACGACCCGTTCGGGGCGGCGCATTCATCCACCTCGATCAGCGCCGCGCTCGGCTTTGCCGTGGCGCGCGATCTGGGCGGTGCCTGCGACACCGGGCACGGCGACGCCATCGCGGTGATCGGCGACGGGGCGATGTCGGCGGGCATGGCGTTCGAGGCACTCAACAACGCGGGCCACCTGCAAAAGCGGCTAATCGTCATCCTCAACGACAACGAGATGTCCATCGCGCCCCCTGTTGGCGCGATGTCCGCCTATCTCTCGCGGCTCTACGCGGGGGCCCCGTTCCAGGATTTCAAGGCCGCCGCCAAGGGCGCGATCTCGATGCTGCCGCCGCCGTTTCAAGAGGGCGCGCGCCGCGCCAAGGATGTGCTCAAGGGGATGGCGGTGGGCGGCACCCTCTTCGAGGAACTGGGCTTCAGCTATGTCGGCCCCATCGACGGCCACGACCTCGACCAGCTCCTGCCGGTGCTGCGCACCGTCAAGGCGCGGGCCACAGGGCCGATGCTGATCCATGTGCTGACGAAAAAGGGCAAGGGCTATGCCCCCGCCGAGAGCGCACGCGACGGCGGGCACGCCACGGCGAAATTCGACCTCGTCACCGGCAAGCAGAAGAAGACGCCGTCGAACGCGCCCAGCTATACCCGCGTCTTTGCCGATGCGCTGCTGGCCGAGGCGGCGGACGATCCGCGCATCTGCGCCATCACCGCCGCCATGCCCGACGGCACCGGGCTCGACCTCTTTGCCGAACGCTACCCGTCGCGGTGCTTCGACGTCGGCATCGCGGAACAGCACGCGGTGACGTTCTCAGCCGGGCTCGCCGCGGGGGGGATGCGGCCGTTCTGCGCGCTCTATTCCACCTTCCTGCAACGCGGCTACGATCAGGTCGTGCACGACGTCGCGATCCAGCGCCTGCCGGTGCGCTTCGCGATCGACCGCGCGGGTCTTGTGGGGGCCGACGGGGCCACCCATGCCGGGGCGTTCGACATCGCCTATCTCGCCAACCTGCCCGGCTTTGTCGTGATGGCCGCCGCCGACGAGGCAGAGCTCAAACACATGGTCGCCACCGCTGCCCGGCACGACAGCGGCCCCATCGCGTTCCGCTACCCGCGCGGCGAGGGCACCGGCGTCGAGATGCCCGAACGCGGCACGCCGCTCGAAATCGGGCGCGGGCGCATCGTGCAGGACGGGGCGGATGTGTCGATCCTGTCCTTCGGCACGCGGCTGTCGGAGGTCATGACCGCCTGCGAAGCCCTGCGCGCCCGCGGCATCACCCCCACCGTCGCCGATGCCCGTTTTGCCAAGCCGCTCGACGAGGCGCTGATCCTCGATCTCGTCGCGCGGCACGACGCCATGATCACCATCGAGGAGGGGGCCATCGGCGGTTTCGGCAGCCATGTCAGCCACCTGCTGGCCGAGGCGGGCGTGTTCGATGCCGGATTCAGGTTCCGCTCGATGGTGCTGCCGGACATCTTCATCGACCAGGCCAGCCCCGCCGACATGTACGCCACCGCGAAGCTCTCCGCCGCCGATATCGAGGCGCGGGTGCTGGCGCTGATGGGGCTGGGACAGGTGGACAAACGCGCCTGACGGCCAGACCGCAGGAAAGGAGCACATCCCATGATCCGCCTCCTCGCCCTCTGCCTCGCGCTCGCGCTCTGGTCCCCCGCCCATGCGCTCGACACCAGTGCCGGGCCGGTTTCCGTGACCCGCATGATCGCGGGGCTGACGCAGCCCTGGGCGCTCGGCTTTCTGCCCGGCGGCGGCGTCCTCGTGACCGAGCGGGACGGGAGGCTGCTTCTCCACCGCGACGGCGAGACGCGCACGGTCGCTGGTGTTCCGAAGGTCGCCGCCGTGGGGCAGGGCGGGCTGCTCGATGTCCTGGTGCCGCGCGATTTCGCGCAGACCCGCACGCTCTTTTTCACCTATGCCAAACCCCAGCCGAACGGCGAGGGCACCGCGGTGGCGCGCGCGCGGCTGTCGCGGGACGGCCAGCGGCTCGAAAACTGGCGCGTGCTCTTCGAACTGACGCCGGGATCCTCCGGCGGGCGGCATTTCGGCTCGCGCCTCGTCGAGGGCGAGGACGGGTATCTCTACGCCACCATCGGCGAGCGTGGCGACAGGCCGTCGGCGCAGGACCTCTCGCGCGAGAACGGATCGGTGATCCGTATCGCCCGCGACGGCACGATCCCGGATGATAACCCGTTCACCGACACGCCCGGTGCCCGCCCCGCGATCTGGTCATACGGCCACCGCAACCCGCAGGGCGCGGCGCGCGGCCCGGGTGGCGCGGTCTGGGTGGTCGAGCACGGTGCCAAGGGTGGCGACGAGGTGAACCGCATCCGGCGCGGGGCCAATTACGGCTGGCCGGTCATCTCCTACGGGCGGCACTATTCGGGTGCCAAGATCGGCGAGGGCACCCACAAGGACGGCATGGAACAGCCCGATTTCTACTGGGACCCGTCCATTGCGCCCTCGGGGATGATGATCTATTCCGGTGCGCTCTGGCCCGAATGGCGCGGCCACATCTTCGTGGGATCGCTCAAGTTCGGCCTCATCTCCCACCTCGCAGGCGCGCCCTTGCGCGAGGTCGAACGCCTCAAATCCAGGGAAACCGCCCGCGTCCGCGACATCCGCGAGGCCCCCGACGGCAGCATCTGGTTTCTCAGCGTCGGCAACGGTGCCGCCTATCGCCTCACCCCCGGCTGATCTTCTTCTTGGCGAAAATACTCCGGGGGCGTGGGGGCTGGCCCCCACAGGGGCGTCACTGCATCCTGAGCGCCCCGTCGAGGCGGATCACCTCGCCGTTGAGATAGCCGCATTCGACGATGAACGCCGCCAGCCGCGCATATTCCTCCGGATCACCCAGCCGCTTGGGGAACGTCACCTCGGCGGCGAGGCTCTCCTGCACCTCGTCCGGCAGCCCCCGCATCATCGGCGTGGCGAAGATGCCCGGCGCGATCGCCATCACCCGAATGCCCTCGCGCGCCAGATCGCGGGCCATCGGCAGCGACAGCCCCACGATCCCGCCCTTGGAGGCGGCATAGGCGGTTTGCCCCTTCTGCCCGTCGAAGGCGGCGATGGAGGCGGTATTGACGATCACGCCCCGCGCGCCGTCGGCATCGGGCGCGTTGCCGGCCATCTCGGCGGCGGCGAGGCGGGCGACGTTGAAGGTGCCGACGAGGTTGATATCGACGGTGCGGCGAAACGCATCCAGCGGGTGCGGCCCGTCGCGGCCCAGCGTCTTGGCCCCGGTGGCGATGCCCGCGCAATTGACCGCCGCGGTGATCCGCCCCATCGCCGCCTTCGCCTGCGCGATGGCCCCGCCGACCGACGCCTCGTCGGTGACGTCCGTCTCGGCGAAATGCGCGCCGATTTCGGCGGCGACGGCCTGCCCGCGCTCCGTGTCCCGGTCGAGCAGCGTCACCTGTGCGCCGAGCTTGCGGAAATGCCGGGCCGTCGCCTCGCCGAGGCCCGAGGCCCCGCCGGTGACGATCGCGGCTGTGTCTGTCATGCGCATTCGGGCCTCCCGCAGTAAATGAACATCCGTTCAGATACAGCGCCCCGCCGCGCCTGTCAAAACACTTCGGGCGCATCCGGGGCACAGTCCGAGATTGCCTTTGACGCCATGTCCGACTACGCCTGACAAGAGAGACAACACGAAGGGAGGCGACAATGCGCACGAAGGCGGCGGTAGCGATGGAGGCGGGCAAGCCTCTGGAGATCATGGAGGTCAATCTCGACGGGCCGCGCGCCGGCGAGGTGCTCGTCGAGATCAAGGCCACGGGCCTGTGCCACACCGACGAATTCACCCGCTCGGGCGACGACCCCGAGGGGATTTTTCCGGCTATTCTCGGCCACGAGGGCGCGGGCGTGGTGATCGAGGTGGGCGAGGGTGTGACCAGCCTCGAAGTGGGCGATCATGTGATCCCGCTCTACACCCCCGAATGCCGCGAATGCGACTACTGCCTCAACCCCAAGACCAACCTGTGCCAGAAGGTGCGCGCCACGCAAGGTCAGGGCCTCCTGCCCGACGGCACGACACGGTTCTCGATGCTCGACGGCACGCCGATCCATCACTACATGGGCTGCTCGACCTTCGCCAACCACACCGTGGTCCCCGAGATCGCGCTCGCCAAGGTGCGCCGCGACGCGCCGTTCGACAAGATCTGCTATATCGGCTGCGGCGTGACCACCGGCATCGGCGCGGTGATCAACACCGCCAAGGTCGAGCTTGGCAGCACCGCCATCGTCTTCGGCCTCGGCGGTATCGGGCTCAACGTCATCCAGGGGCTGCGGCTCGCGGGGGCGCGGCAGATCGTCGGCGTCGATCTCAATCCGTCCAAGGCCGACATGGCGCGCCATTTCGGCATGACCGATTTCGTCAACCCCAAGGATGTGGACGGCGATATCGTCGGCCATCTCGTCGATCTCACGGGCGGCGGGGCGGATTACACCTTCGACGCAACGGGTAATGTCAACGTCATGCGCACCGCGCTCGAAGCCGCGCACAAGGGCTGGGGCGAGAGCATCATCATCGGTGTGGCCCCGGCGGGTGCCGAGATCAGCACGCGGCCCTTCCAGCTTGTCACCGGTCGGGTCTGGCGCGGCACGGCGTTCGGCGGTGCCCGCGGGCGCACGGACGTGCCGAAGATCGTCGACATGTACATGTCGGGCAT
Source organism: Roseovarius ramblicola (assembly GCF_042430665.1). NCBI lineage: Bacteria > Pseudomonadati > Pseudomonadota > Alphaproteobacteria > Rhodobacterales > Roseobacteraceae > Roseovarius > Roseovarius ramblicola. The sequence continues at coordinate 116,965 of NZ_JBHMEC010000017.1, forward strand.
GATCGAGATCGACCCGATGATCACCCACAAGCTGACGCTGGAGCAGATCAACGAGGGGTTCGAACTGATGCACAAGGGTGAATCGATCCGCGCGGTCGTGGAATACTGACGCCGCCCCCGCGCCTGCGCCTTGCCCTCGCGGGCGGGGCGCACTAGGACATGCCCAAGGCAACAGGGGGCGCACGAGACATGGCCAACGACCTTTTCAACTCCTTCATGACCGGCCCCGACGAAAAGGGCCGGTTCGGCGATTTCGGCGGGCGGTTCGTGTCCGAGACGCTGATGCCGCTCATCCTGGAGCTGGAAGAGCGCTATGAGCACGCCAAGACCGACCCCGATTTCTGGGCCGAGATGCATTTCCTGTGGAAGCACTATGTGGGCCGTCCTAGCCCGCTCTACCATGCCGAGCGGTTGACCGAACGGCTGGGCGGCGCGAAGATCTATCTCAAGCGCGACGAGCTCAACCACACCGGCGCGCACAAGATCAACAACGTGCTGGGCCAGATCATCCTCGCCCGCCGCATGGGCAAGCAGCGCATCATCGCCGAGACGGGTGCCGGGCAGCACGGTGTCGCCACCGCCACGGTCTGCGCCAAGTTCGGGCTGAAATGCGTGGTCTACATGGGCGCGCATGATGTCGAGCGGCAGGCACCCAACGTGTTCCGCATGCGTCTGCTCGGGGCCGAGGTGATCCCCGTCACCTCCGGACGCGGCACGCTCAAGGACGCGATGAACGACGCGCTGCGCGACTGGGTCACGAATGTGCGCGACACGTTCTACTGCATCGGCACGGTGGCGGGGCCGCATCCCTATCCGGCGATGGTGCGTGATTTCCAGTCGATCATCGGCAAGGAGACGCGCGAGCAGATGCACGAGGCCGAGGGCCGCCTGCCCGACACGCTGGTGGCCGCCATCGGCGGCGGGTCGAACGCGATGGGGCTGTTCTATCCGTTCCTCGACGACAAGGAGGTGGGCATCATCGGGGTCGAGGCCGGCGGCCACGGTGTCGATGACCGGATGGAGCATTGCGCCTCGCTCACGGGCGGCCGGCCCGGCGTGCTGCACGGCAACCGCACCTACCTGTTGCAGGACGGCGACGGACAGATCCTCGAAGGCCATTCGATCTCGGCGGGCCTCGACTATCCCGGCATCGGCCCCGAGCATAGCTGGCTGCACGAGAGCGGACGGGCGAAATACGTCTCGATCACCGATGCCGAGGCGCTGGAGGCGTTTCAACTGTGCTGCGAGACCGAGGGCATCATTCCGGCGCTGGAGCCCTCCCACGCACTCGCCCACGTGGCCAAGATTGCGCCGGACCTGCCGGGCGATCACCTGCTGGTCATGAACATGTGCGGGCGCGGCGACAAGGACATCTACACCGTCGCCAAGCATCTCGGCTTCGACATCGAGAGCGGCGGCTGAGCCTGCTCACCGACGCGCGGATGGGCGGGTCGATGGTGGCGCGACACGTGGCTCGGCCTCCGGCGGGGCGGACGGGCGCTCGTGCGGCTCATTCGAATGTGCGCAAGACGCCGGTCGCGCCCGGCAGTCAGCGCGTGCGCAGCGCCATCAGCCAGATCGCGGCGAGGCCCAGCGAGACGAGCATGTTCCAGCTTGCCATCGACAGGCCCAGCATCTCCCAGGGCACCTCGTCGCAGCGCACCAGTGGCGCGGCCATGATCTGATCGAAGAGCTCCTCGCTGCTCATGCCGCCCACCGGGCCGCCCGAGCAATCCGACGGCCCCGGCCACCAGCCGCGCTCGACGCCGGTGTGGTAGCCGCCGAGCCCGGCGGTGACGAGCGCGGCGAGCGCGCCGAGCCCGGCCATCAGCATGGGCCAGGCCACGAGCGCCAGCACACCGGCCCCGATGGCCGCCCCGTGTGGCCAGCGCTGCCAGAGGCACAGCTTGCACGGGGCGAGGCCGCCCAGGTGCTGGAACGCCAGAGCCCCGAGCAGGAGCGCAGCGGAGCCAGAGGCGGCGAGGAGGATGAGGGATTTCTGTCGGGTCATGGCATCACATATAGCGGGTGAGATAAAAGCCGCCAAAGAGCAGCAGCACGAAAAGAATGGTCAGCAGCCCGAGGCGGCGCTCGATGAAGTCGCGGATCGGCGCGCCGAATTTCCACAACAGCCCTGCCACGAGGAAAAAGCGCAGGCTGCGGGCGAGGATCGAGGTGGCAATGAAGGTGCCCAACGGCATCGCCGTCCAGCCCGACATGATGGTGATGACCTTGTATGGAAAGGGCGTGACCCCCGCCGTCAGCACCGCCCAGAAACCGAAATCGTTGAACCGGGTGTTGAAGGCGGCCATCGCCTCGTCCTTGCCGAGCGTGGTGAGAATCGGTTGGCCGATGCTTTCATAGGCGAAGGCACCGATGGCATATCCCAGCATCCCGCCCAACACCGACGAAACCAGCGCAACGGCGGCAATCAGCCACGCCCGCGACGGCCGCGCGAGGATCATCGGGATCATCAGCACGTCGGGCGGGATCGGAAAGACCGAGCTTTCGGCAAAGGAGATGACGGCCAGCACCCATAATGCGTGCGGGCGGTCGGCCATGCGGATGGTCCAGTCGTAAAGCGCGCGCAGCATTGGCTGTCCTTGGGATCGGGTCGCCGTGAGACAGCATGCCGGCCCTGTGCGGTCAAGCCCTTTCACCGCTGTGCGCGGCCTCTGGACGCGGGCCGCGGGCTCGGCTAGAGACGGGTCAGGCGCGGGTGTGGCGGAATGGTAGACGCGAGGGTCTCAAACACCCTTTCCGCAAGGAGTGTCGGTTCGAATCCGACCACCCGCACCATATCTCCGGCTTGTCGCGGTCGGCCACCGGGGCAGGTTTGCCACATCTCCCAACGCAAAAGGCGGCACCTGCGCGCCGCCTTGCCAGTCATTCAGGGGGCGCTCTCGACCGGAGCGTGCCCGCGTTATGCCCTAGCGCCCCCAGGAGCGCACGGGACCACAATCCATGTGCACGAAATTCGAGCTCGAGTAGCGGCCCACGCCACCACCGTGACAGGCCATCGCGGCGCTGTAAATCTGGCTGACCGAGCGGCTGCGAAGCCGAAGGTCGGCCGCCTGGCCGATGATATGGCGCGAGTTCTTGGCCACCCCGCTCGACCGGCGGCGCAGCATGGCGTTGGTCTTGGGGCTGCGGTAGCCGCTGAGCAGCGTGTAAGGCTCGGTCGCGTCCAGAAGGTTGTGGCTGGCGGCCATGATGTCGACGGTGCGGCGGTCGATCACGCGGGTCTGATCGGTGCGCCAGTCGCGCATGAAGAGCGTGATCTCGTCGAGCGCCTCGTCGATGTAGTCCCCCTCGATCCAGTAGATCGTATCGAGCCGCTCGCCGGTGCGGGGCGAAATCATGCGCAGCCGCCGGATATCGCCGGAGCCGCGCAGGAACCCGGCTGCGTTACTGAAGGTCGGGGCGGCGGTGACCGCCGTTGCCGCGAAAGCCGCGAGTACACCGCGCCGTGTCATTCCAGTCAAGCTGAAGTCTGTCATTGTCTGGTACGCCTGTCCCGTTGCGCATGGTCTGATCGCTTGGTGCGACCTGTGTCATCATCCCCAGATGCCTAGCTTGTATGGCATAACGGGAATCGTCAACCAAGCCCCGATTTGACATGATTCGTGAGGCGCAAGGGCGTTCGGCGAAATCTCGCGCATTTTTGCAGCAGGCGTGACCAAAAGGCGACTTCGCTGAACGATCATCGGTGCCTCACGTCAAATTTGTCCACCGTGACGCGAAAGTGTTGCGGAAGAATTGAGATTACGTGCCGTTGTCGGCTAACATACCTGCGTTAGCTGTTCGAAGGGGGTCGGGATGTCATCGGGTTTGTCGCGCATGTGGCTCGGGGTTGGGCTGAGTCTGTGTCTTGCCGGGACTGTCGGAGTATCCGGCGCACGGTCCGAGGGCGCGCGGACAGCGGTGCCCAGGGTCATTCCCGCGGTGATGGCCGGGGCGATGGCCGAGGCGCTCGACATGGCGCGCCAATCCGCTTTCCGGCAGGCGGTGGCCGAGGCGGCGGGGCGCGACCGCGACGTCGCCGGGTTCTATCGCGAGATCGGCTATGCGGCGGTCTGGACCGGCGATGATGCGGCCCATCGCGCACGCCGCGCGGCTTTGCTGCGGGCGCTTGATGACGCCGCGCTGCACGGGCTGCCGGAGCGGCGCTACGGGCGCGCCGCGCTGCTCGCGCGCATGGCCGATATCCGCTCGGCGCGCGAGCGCGGCGAGGTGGAGGTGGCGCTGAGCCGGGCCTACCTTGCCTATGCCCGCGACGTGCAGTCCGGCGTTCTGGTGCCGGGCCGCGTGGTGAACGATATCAAGCGGAGCGTGCCGCGGCGCTCCGCGAGCGATCTGCTGGGCGAGATCACGCGCGGCGACCCGCGCGATGTGCTGCGATCGCTGCCGCCACAGACAAACGCGTATCGTCGGCTTATGAAGGAACGGCTGCGGCTGGAAGAGGTCATCGCGCGGGGCGGCTGGGGGCCGGTCGTGCCCGGCGGCAAGCTTGAGCCCGGCGACTCGGGCGCGGCGGTGATCGCGCTGCGCGACCGGCTGGTGGCGCGCGGCTATCTCGCACGCAGCGCCACGGCGCGGTTCGACGGCGGGATCGAGTCTGCGCTGCGGGCGTTTCAGGCCGATCACGGGCTGGAGACCGATGGGATTGCGGGGCCCTCGACGCTTGCCGCGCTCAACATACCCCCTGAACGGCGACTCGCCTCGGTGCTGGTGGCGATGGAACGCGAGCGCTGGCTGCCCACCGAGCGCGGTGAGCGGCACATCCTCGTAAACCTCACGGATTTCAGCGCCCGTATTCTCGACCATGACAGCGTCACCTTCGAGACGCGCGCGGTGGTCGGCAAGAACGCTCATGACCGCCGCAGCCCCGAGTTTTCCGATGCGATGGATCACATGATCGTCAACCCGACATGGCATGTGCCCCGCTCGATCACGGTCAATGAATACCTCCCCAAGATGCAGGCCAACCGCAACGCTGCGGGGCACCTGCGCCTCTATGACAGCCGCGGTCGCGTGGTGCCCCGCAGCGCGGTGAATTTCCGTGCCTACACGGCGCGCAGCTTTCCTTTCGCCCTCAAGCAGCCGCCGTCGAACAGCAACGCGCTGGGCCTCGTGAAGTTCATGTTTCCCAACAAATACAACATCTACCTGCACGACACCCCGCAAAAGCACCTGTTCGACCGCGAAAAGCGCGATTTCAGCCATGGCTGTATCCGGCTCGCGCAGCCCTTCGAATTCGCCTACACGATGCTGGCCCCGCAGGAGGCCGACCCGAGGGGCCGCTTTCACCGCGCGCTCGACAGCGGGCGCGAGACCCGGATCGACATCGTGAACCCGGTGCCGGTGCATCTGATCTACCGCACCGCGATCACCCGCGCCGGCGGGCGCACGCAGTACCGCGACGATGTCTACGGGCGCGACGCGCAAATCTGGCGGGCGCTTGAGCGGGCGGGCGTGCGTTTGCGCGCCACGACCGGCTAGAGAGCCCGGCGCGCCGCCGTTTCCTCCTGTGGCCGGCGTCCTGCCGGGCGCGGGCAACCGGCACCCGGTCAGCCCCCCGCCGCCGAAAAGATTGTGCGCGGAGCCTGCGAGTCTTAAAAAACCGTTACAGACCTGTCGCAGAAGGACCGGAACAGCCCCCGGCGGGGGCGCAGACGGAAAGACCACGCCATGAGCAGCATTCAGCACCGTGTCATCGAGATCATCGCCGAACAGGCGGTGCTTGACCCCTCCGACGTCACCCCCGACAGCACGCTTGAGGATCTGGGGATCGACAGTCTGGGACTGGTCGAGAGCATTTTCGCCATCGAGGAGGCGTTCGACATCTCGGTGCCGTTCAACGCCAACGAGCCGGAGAAGAGCGATTTCGACATCTCCTCGGTGCGCGCCATCGTGGCGGGCATCGAGCGGCTGATCGCGGAGCAATCGTGACCCGCGTCGTCATCACCGGGGCGGGCACGATCAACCCCCTCGGTGCCGATGTGCCCGCCACGCTGGAGGCCATGCGCGAGGGGCGCTGCGGCATCGGCGAGTTGGAGTTTCGCGATGTCGAGCGGCTGTCGATCCGGATCGGCGGGCAGGTGCGCGGCTACGATCCCGAAACGGTGTTCAACCGGCAGCAACTGGCACTCTACGACCGGTTCACGCAGTTCACGCTGGTGGCCGCGCGGCAGGCGATCGCGCAGGCGGGGCTCGAGTTCAGGGGCGATCTTGCGGCGCGCACGGGCGCGATCCTGGGCAACTCGGGCGGCGGCATGACCACGCTCGACGACAATTACCGCTCGGTCTACGAGGAGGGCAAGAACCGCGTGCATCCCTTTGTCGTGCCAAAGCTGATGAACAACGCCGCCGCCTCGCACCTGTCGATGGAGTTCAACCTCAAGGGGCCCACGTTCACCGTGTCCACCGCCTGCGCGTCCTCGAACCACGCGATGGCGCAGGCGTTCCAGATGGTGCATGGCGGGATTACGCCGGTGATGGTCACCGGCGGCTCGGAATCGATGCTGTGCTTCGGCGGGGTCAAGGCATGGGAAGGGCTGCGCGTCATGAGCCGCGACGCCTGCCGCCCGTTCTCGGCCAACCGCAACGGCATGGTGCAGGGCGAGGGCGCGGCGGTCTATGTCTTCGAGGAGCTGGAGCACGCAAAGCGGCGCGGTGCCGAGATCCTCGCCGAGGTGGTGGGATTCGCCATGACCTCGGACGCCGCCGATATCGTGATGCCCTCCAAACAGGGTGCTGCGCGGGCGATGGCGGGGGCGCTGCGCGATGCGCGCGCGGACCGCACCGAGGTCGGCTATATCAACGCCCACGGCACCGGCACGGCAGCCAACGACAAGACCGAATGCGCGGCGGTGGCCGATGTGTTCGGCGCCCATGCCGACAAGCTGATGATGTCCTCCACCAAGTCGATGCACGCCCATCTCATCGGCGCGACCGGGGCGGTGGAATTGCTGGCCTGCATCATGGCGCTGCGCGACGGGGTGATCGCACCCACCATCGGCTACGAGGAGCCGGACCCGGAATGCGCGCTTGACGTGGTGCCGAACGAGGCGCGCGAGGCGCGCGTCGAGGTGGCACTATCGAACGCCTTCGCCTTTGGCGGGCTGAATGCGGTGCTGGCGCTCAGACGCTTTGCCTGAGCCTCTGATGCGTGCGACCCTCCGGTTTGACCGGAGGGTCTCGTGACGGTCATCTTCGGGCCGGGCCCGGATATGACCGCCTGCCTCAGTTGTCGAGCGTCGAGGCCGCCTCGTAGGCGGCGGTAAAGCCCGAGAGCGACACGTTGATGCGCACGGTCTGGTTGGGGGCCTGCGCCGGGATGATTTCGATCTGCGCCTGCGCCCCTTTCTTGAGCGCCGCGACCTCGGCTTCCGTCAGCCCGATGCGCGAGAAGCAGCCTCCCATCGTGCAGAATGAATACGCGTAGCTCTTGGCATTGCCGTCATCGACCGAGAGCTTTACCTCCTCCGTCAGCAGCGTGCCGAGCGGGACGGCGATGGTGGCCCCCGCTGCGATATTGCCCGCCCCACCGATGCGGTACAGCATGAATTCGGCCACCGGGTTGCCCTCGGAGCCGGTCAGAAGCTGATACATCTGGCAGATATCCTCGTCCGCCTCGCCGGGGAAGCAGCGCAGGGACCAGTCGCCGTGGGTCTCCTTGATATAGGACTCGTTCTCCTCGGTCACCTCGCGTCCGGTGTCGAGCCCGGCTGCGGGAGCCGACAGCGCGCCGCTATCATTGGCCGCGGCCTCGCCATCGGTGGAGGACTCTTGCGCGCCCGCGACCGTAGAGACCGCGAGAAGCGCGGTCAGGGACAGGTGGAGCAGGGTCTTGGTCATGACTTCCCCTTTTGTGTCTGCACGAATTCACGCTGTTGCCTCTAGCATGCCGACACGCACCTGTCAGGACGAAATCGCGCTCGCGGCGGCGGCAGATTGCCCAAAATACCGCGCCGGATGGACATGACCGGGACATTTCGCTGACCCTGAAAACAAGAAAGAGGCCATCCGGCCCCTTTCCTTTTTTCTCCCCGTCGGACTGGCCGACTTAGTCATTGAAACGGACGCTAGGCCACATCCGGCGATCCGTCAACAGTCCAGTTGACCTCCCCGCGCCAAAAAAAATGCCGCACCCGGGGGTGCGGCCAGTCTGACAGGGAGGAAGTGCCCGGTGCCAGAGAACATTCGGCACCGGGCACGGATACAGGCTGGCACAGAATGGTTAATTTTGTATGGTCTCAGCGTGGCGATTTCTGGACATGGAGGCGGGGCGCGTGAGCGGGACGATTTTCACCGGGGGCGGCGGGCCGGATCATACCGTGCCGCAGGAGATGCTGCTGAAATACGGCAACCGGCACGGGCTGATTGCCGGGGCCACCGGCACCGGCAAGACGGTGACGCTGCAAATCCTGGCCGAGGGGTTCTCGGATGCGGGCGTGCCGGTGATCCTGTCGGATATCAAGGGCGACGTGTCGGGCATGGCGGTGGCGGGCAGCCCCGATCAGAAGCTGCACGCGGCCTTTGCCGGGCGCGCGGCGAAAATCGGCTTCGACGCCTTCCGCTACGATGCCTTCCCGGTGATCTTCTGGGATATCTTCGGCGCGCAGGGCCATCCGATGCGCACCACCGTGTCGGAGATGGGGCCGCTTCTGCTGTCGCGGCTGATGGGCCTCACGGACGCGCAGGAAGGGGTGCTCAACATCGCGTTCCGCGTCGCCGACGAGGAGGCGCTGCCGCTGCTCGATCTCAAGGACTTGCAGGCGCTGCTCACCTTCGTGGGCGAGAGCGCCGCCGATCTGTCGCTGCGCTACGGTAATGTTGCCACCGCCTCGGTGGGTGCGATCCAGCGCGCGCTCCTTGTGCTGGAAAACCAGGGCGGCGCGCATTTCTTCGGCGAGCCGGCGCTGGACCTGGCCGATCTCATGCGCGTGACGCCCGAGGGGCGCGGGCATGTCAACATCCTCGCCGCCGACAGGCTGGTGCAGTCGCCCCGTCTCTACGCCACCTTCCTTCTGTGGTTGCTGTCGGAGCTGTTCGAGCAACTGCCCGAGGTCGGCAACCCCGACAAGCCGCGGCTGGTATTTTTCTTCGACGAGGCGCATCTGCTCTTCGATGACGCGCCCAAGGCGCTCGTGGACAAGGTCGAGCAGGTGGCCCGCCTTATCCGGTCCAAGGGGGTGGGTGTGTATTTCATCACCCAGAATCCCGACGACGTCCCCGAGGACATCCTCGGCCAGCTTGGCAACCGCGTCCAGCACGCGCTGCGCGCCTTCACCGCGCGCGACCAGAAGGCGCTCAGACGCGCCGCCGAGACCTATCGCCCCAACCCGCGGTTTGAGACGGTCGAGGCGATCCGCGACGTCGGCACCGGTGAGGCGGTGACCTCGCTCTTGCAGGACAAGGGCGTGCCGGGCATGGTCGAGCGCACGCTCATCCGCCCGCCCGCGACACGGCTCGGCCCCTGCGACGCGGAGACGCGCCGCGCGGTCATCGCCGCCTCGCCGGTGGCGGGCAAGTACGAGGCCGGGCTCGACCGGCACTCGGCCTTCGAGATGCTCGCCGCCCGCGCCGAGACGGCAGCGAGGGAGGCAGAAGCCGCAGAGACAGCCGCAGAGACAGCCGCAGAGGCAGAAGAAGAGGCCGCCCGCGAATTCCGCGCCGCGCGTCGCTATTCGGGCAGCGCGCGGGCCGGGCGTACCCGGCGCGGTGCCGCGACCGAGAGCCTTGGCGGCGCCATCGCGTCGGCGGTGGTCAAGGAACTCAGGGGCACCACCGGGCGGCGCATCGTGCGCGGAATCCTCGGCGGGCTGTTTCGCGGACGGTGAGAGGAGGCCCGTTGCCCGCGGGCCGCCCGATACCACAGCCGACCCCGCACCTGCGGGGCCGACCCGCCGGTCAGGCCAGCATCACCATCGGGTTTTCGAGGTTGTCGACGATCTGCTGCAACACTTCCGCGCCCATGGCCCCGTCGATCACCCGGTGATCCACGGACAGCGTGACCGACATGACCGTGGCCACCGTCAGCTCGCCATCGGCCCCGACCACCGGCTTCTTCAGCCCGGCACCGACGGCGAGGATCGCGCCATGCGGCGGGTTGATCACGGCGTCGAAATTCTCGATCCCGAACATGCCGAGATTGGAGATCGCGAAGGTGCCGCCCTGATATTCATGGGGGGCCAGCTTGCGCTCGCGGGCGCGCTTGGCGAGGTCCTTCATCTCCGCGCTGAGAGCCGAGAGCGATTTCATCTCGGCATCCTTGAGCACTGGGGTGAACAGCCCGCCCTCGATGGCGACGGCGACGGCGACGTCCGACGGTTTGAGCCTGAGCACCTTGTCGCCCGCCCAGACGGCATTGGCATCGGGCACCGCCTGCAACGCCAGCGCACAGGCCTTGATGATGAAATCGTTGACGCTGAGCTTCACGCCGCGCGGCTCAAGCTGCTTGTTGAGGTCGCTGCGGAACTTCATCAGCGCGTCGAGCCTGATCTCGCGGCGCAGGTAGAAATGCGGCACGGTCTGCTTGGCCTCGGTCAGGCGCGCGGCGATGGTCTTGCGCATCCCGTCGAGCTTGACCTCCTCGTACTCGCGGCCCTCGTACATGGCCGCGACCGCATCGGCGGAGGGGCCGGAGGGCGCTGCCGGGGCAGGGGCCTTCTCCGCCGGTTTGGCGGCCTCCTTGGCGGGCGCAGCGGCGGGTTTGGCGTCCTCGACATCGGCGCGCACGATGCGGCCATGCGGGCCGGAGCCCTTGATCTGGCGGAGATCCAGCCCCTTTTCGGCGGCGATCCGGCGGGCGAGGGGCGAGGCAAAGATGCGCTCGCCGCTGTCGTCCTTGGGCGCGGCGGGGGCAGGGGTCTCGGACTTTGCGACCGGCTCTGCGGTCTTGCCCTTGCCGGAGCCCTCGCCGCCCTTTTTCTCGTCCTTTGCAGGCTCTTCCGCGTCAGCCGATTTCGGGGCGCTGGCCTCGCCGGATTTAATGTCGTCGGCGCTTTCACCTTCCTCCAGCAACACGGCGATGGGGGTGTTGACCTTCACCCCCTCGCTGCCTTCCTCGACGAGGATCTTGCCGATGGTGCCCTCGTCCACGGCCTCGAATTCCATCGTCGCCTTGTCGGTCTCGATCTCGGCCAGCAAATCACCGGCGTTGACGGTGTCGCCCTCCTTGACCAGCCATTTGGCCAGCGTGCCCTCTTCCATCGTAGGCGAGAGGGCGGGCATCAGGATCTCGGTTGGCATCGCGTCTCTCCCTTACCGGTAGGTCACTTGGCGCACGGCGTCGATCACCTCTTTGGTCGAGGTCAGCGCCAGCTTTTCGAGATTGGCGGCGTAGGGCATCGGCACGTCCTTGCCGGTGCAGGTGATCACCGGCGCGTCGAGGTAGTCGAACGCCTTTTGCATCAGCACGGATGAGATGTAGCTGCCGATGGAGGGCACCGGCCAGCCTTCCTCGACCGTCACGCAGCGGTTGGTTTTCATCACCGAGGTGATCACCGTGTCGGTGTCCATCGGGCGCAGGGTGCGCAGGTCGATCACCTCGGCGTCGATGCCGTCCTCGGCCAGCTTTTCGGCGGCCTCGAGCGCGTAGGTCATGCCGATGCCGAAGCTGACGATGGTCACGTCCGCGCCCTCGCGCCAGATTTTGGCCTTGCCGAAGGGGATGGTGAAATCATTCATCTTCGGCACCTCGAAGGACTTGCCGTAGAGGATTTCATTTTCGAGGAAAACCACCGGGTTGGGATCGCGGATGGCGCTTTTCAAGAGACCCTTGGCGCAGGCCGCCGAATAGGGCTGCACCACGCGCAGGCCGGGCACCTGCGCATACCATGCGGCGTAGTCCTGGCTGTGCTGCGCGCCCACCCGCGCCGCCGCCCCGTTGGCCCCGCGAAAGACGATCGGGCTGCCCATCTGGCCGCCCGACATGTAGAGCGTCTTGGCCGCCGAGTTGATGATCTGGTCGATCGCCTGCATGGCGAAATTCCATGTCATGAATTCGACGATGGGCCGCAGCCCGCCCCACGAGGCGCCCACGCCGATCCCGGCAAAGCCGTGCTCGGTGATCGGCGTGTCGATCACGCGCTTGGCGCCAAACTCGTCCAGCAGGTTCTGGGTGATCTTGTAGGCACCCTGATACTCGGCCACCTCCTCGCCCATGACAAAGACGGTATCGTCGCGGCGCATCTCCTCGGCCATCGCGGCGTTCAATGCCTCGCGGACCGTCTTTTTCTCCATCTCGGTGCCATCGGGCCAGTCAGGACTGGTATCCGCTTTCGGCGCGGCAGGTGCCTTGGCCTGGGCGGGGGCAGATTTCGGCTCCTCGGTATCGCTTTCCTTGGCCTCGGGGGCAGGGGCGCTCGCGGCGGTGTCGATGTCGTCGGCGCTTTCGCCCTCCTCCAGCAGCACGGCGATGGGGGTGTTGACCTTGACGCCCTCGGTGCCCTCCTCGATCAGGATCTTGCCGATGGTGCCCTCGTCCACGGCCTCGAATTCCATCGTCGCCTTGTCGGTCTCGATCTCGGCCATGATGTCACCGGCATTGACGGTGTCGCCTTCCTTGACCAGCCATTTCGCGAGCGTGCCTTCCTCCATCGTGGGGGAGAGGGCGGGCATGAGAATTTCGGTTGCCATTGTCGTCTCTCCTCCTCAGGCGTTCTGCGGCGCCACGTCGGCGATGATGTCGGTCCAGAGTTCCTCGACCGCCGGCTCGGGGCTTTCCTTGGCGAAATCGGCGGACTTGTTGACGATGTCCTTGATTTCCTTGTCGATCGCCTTGAGGTCCTCCTCCGAGGCATGGTCGCCCGAGATCAGCAACTCGCGCACATGCTCGATGGCGTCCTTTTCCTCGCGCATCTTCTGCACCTCCTCGCGGGTGCGGTATTTCGCGGGGTCGGACATGGAGTGGCCGCGATAGCGGTAGGTCTTGATTTCCAGGATATACGGCCCCTTGCCGGCGCGGCAGTGCTTCACCGCCTTGTCGCCCGCCGCCTTGACGGCAAGCACGTCCATCCCGTCCACCGCCTCGCCGGGGATGCCAAAGGCCGCGCCGCGGGTGTAGATATCGGGGGTCGAGGTCGAGCGCTTCTGCGAGGTGCCCATGGCATACTGGTTGTTCTCGATCACGAACACCACCGGCAGATCCCACAGCGAGGCCATGTTGAACGTCTCGTAGACCTGTCCCTGGTTGGCCGCGCCGTCGCCGAAATAGGTGAAGGTCACGCGGTCGTTCTCAAGGTACTTGTCGGCAAAGGCGAGCCCCGCGCCCAATGGCACGTTGGCCCCGACGATGCCGTGCCCGCCATAGAACTGCTTGTCGGTGGAAAACATGTGCATCGAGCCGCCCTTGCCGCGGCTGTAGCCGCCGTCGCGGCCCGTCAATTCGGCCATGACGCCCTTGGGGTCCATCCCGCAGGCCAGCATGTGGCCGTGATCGCGGTAGGTGGTGATGCGCTTGTCGCCCTCTTCGGCGGCGGCCTCGAGCCCGACGACGACGGCCTCCTGCCCGATATAAAGGTGGCAGAAGCCACCGATCAGCCCCATGCCGTAAAGCTGGCCGGCCTTCTCCTCGAATCGGCGGATGAGCAGCATGTCGCGGTAATAGGTCTTGAGCTCTTCGGCGGAAACGTTTGGTTTCGATGCGCTTTTCCGGGGGGCCATGCGGTGCTCCTCCTTGGTGGCGGAAATGGTTTAGCGTTAAACGATCTCTTACAACAATCGCGCTTTCGTTGCGAGAGTGAATTTTCCAGGGGAGAGTCGCGACCCGAAATCCTAAAGCGTCGCTTCGGTATTCGGCGGGCGGAACGGACCAGGGCCACCACGATGCGTCGGGTTCACGACGTGAGCGTCTGATAGGGTCTAACGGGACGCTTCAGCCGGGGGCCTTGCACTCGGGTTCAGACGGTTCGGTGGCTGCGCAATCGCAACTGCCGTCGGCACCCTCACTGCACACGACTTTGACCGTTACAGTACAGGTCAAGTTGCCTTGAGGATAGGACACTTCTTCTACGCGGGATTCGCAGGAAGACGTGTCCAGATCCTCAATCAGGCTGTCGAGCCATTGACCATACTCCGAAACGGCGTCCTCCTCCACTTCGACCAGATATTCAGGCAGGGAATCTGGAGCCTCGCCAGTAGCGCCCTCGGGCGGGAAAAAGGTTTCGGGCGATAGTAGACAATCAGCCAGAAGTTGCGTCTCGATCAGCTCGCCCGTCGCTGTCCCCAGGGTGTCATACATGCCGCAGACGTCGGGAAACTCGACGTCGATTTCGGCCCCGAACTTGCCGAAAGAGCCGCCTGATACACCACTAGCGAAGACTTGACTTGAGACCCGACAGGCCTCACTGACGACCGTTCCGAGATAGGTAGGCCAGCTCGCGACAGCGGCGCTGCGCGCGGCGCACTTGTCGGCGGTGCTGACAGTTGTGCTAGCAGTATCCGCAACGGCGCGATAGCGACTTTCGTCTTCGAACAGGGTTTCGCCGTCCTCGTCCAAGACGCGCATCTCATCCCCTTGGTACCAACCGTCAGAGCGCACCCATAAACCCTCGCGATACTCGCGACTGAAGTAGCTGCGTGTCGGTTGCCAAGTCTTGCCGTTCCATTCTTCGAGTACCGCCGTTCTCACGGTTTCCCAGCCATCTGGATTGGCCGAGACAATGGTGTGATGACGGCTGCGGCTAAGCGCCACCCAGTTGCCGAAACAGGCCAATGCTCTGGTATTCGTTTCCCCCTGCAGACCCTGCAGACGCCCGTTGACCCGAAGGCCGGTTTCACGGTCAAGGCAGGGCAAGTCTGCGACCTCGTAGACAAGGTCGCCGGGCTCCCCGTCGGCGACCTTCAGGTTCAGGACGGTGATTTCCGGGCCAAGCCGACTCTGTGCCCGCCATGGCCGCGCGACCGGCATGACGCGCCCACATTCCTCTCTGCCGACGCAAACCATATAGGAAACCAACTCGTATCCCGCACTTTCCGCAATAGACCGTGCGAGATGCAAATTCACTTTCTGATCGGCGAAATACGTTCCGTCGCCGACACGCCTATGGTCTTCGAGCGTCTGTGCAACGAGGAGCGCGGGGAATGTGATTGCGAGCACAAGGCAAGAAACAAGTCGAAACTTCATCGTATTTCTCAACTATAATAATATAGAGATCGCACATTGAATCTATGTCATCAAATACCACCGATACCGCGCTAAAGCAATTGTGATGGCTCGCAAGGCACCTGCCGCCTCGAATTGACGCGCCGTCAGCGGATCACGATCTCGTCGCCGCGCAACAGTCCCAGCACGTCACGCGCCTGCTCGTCGAGCAGGTCGATGTCGAGATAGTCGTCGGACAACCGCCTGGTGAGGTTCTCCATCCGCGCCACCTCCGCCTCCAGCCCGGCGAGTTGGCGGGCAAGCTCGGCGTTCTGCGCCTCGATCTCGGCGCGCCGGAACAGGCCGTAATCTCCCTGCACCGCGGCATAAGCGAAATAGGCCGCCAGGAAAAATGCAACGGTCAGCCCGGCGAGGGCACCCCAGGGACGGCTCTCGGATTCCATGCTCGGCTCCTCGGCGCGCGGTCTGATCGCCGCGCTACAGGGACGGATCATGCCACAGGCCGCCGCGCTTGTGAATCCCCTTTCCTCCGCCCGCGCCGTTGCCTAGCATTCCCGCGAGGAGGATCGCCGCCATGTCCCAACTCCCCGCCCGTGACCGCCTCGCCACCCACGAGGTCACCAACCAGCCCCCGCCGCGCGGCGATCTCGACCTGTGGGCGGGCGATCCGGGCGTGCAGACCCACGCGCAGGCGGCGGGGGCGGATGCCGCGCGGCTGGCGGATTTCGGCGCGATGATCGGCACGGCCACGATGCGCGCGGCGGGCCGCGACGCAGGCCGCCACACTCCCGAATTCGTGCCCTTCGATGCTGGCGGGCGGCGGCTCGACGAGGTGCGCTTTCACCCGGCCTGGCACGATCTGATGCGCGCCGGCATCGGCGCGGGCTATGCCGCGATCCCGTGGGAGGGCGCGCCGGGCGGCCACGCCACCCACGCCGCGATGGTCTATCTCATGTCACAGGTCGAGCCGGGCGTGTGCTGCCCCATGACCATGACCTACGCCGCCATCCCCGCGCTCAGAGCCGACAAGGGGCTGTTCGCGCAGTGGGTGCCCAAGCTCACCGCGCGGCTCTATGATCCCGCAACACGACCGCTCGGCGCCAAGGGCGGCGCGACCCTGGGCATGGCCATGACCGAGAAGCAGGGCGGCTCGGACGTGCGCGCCAACGCCACCACCGCCGAAGCTGAGGGCGAGCACTACCGCCTCACCGGGCACAAGTGGTTCTGCTCCGCGCCGATGTCCGACGGGTTCCTGACGCTGGCACAGGCGGAGGGGGGGCTTACCTGCTTTGTCGTGCCGCGGTGGCTGGAGGAGGGGCGCAACGCCATCCAGATCCAGAGGCTCAAGGACAAGCTGGGCAACCGCGCCAATGCCTCGGCCGAGATCGAGTATCACGGCGCGATCGCGCACCGGCTGGGCGACGAGGGCGCGGGCGTCCACACCATCATCGAGATGGTCCACCACACCCGGCTCGACACGTCGATGGCCCCCGCGGGCCTCATGCGCGCCGCGCTGTCGGAGGCGCATCACTGGGCCTGCCACCGCAGCGCGTTCCAGAAACGGCTGATAGACCAGCCGCTGATGCGGGCGGTGCTGGCCGATCTGGCGCTCGACTGGGAGGGGACGCTGGCGCTCGGGATGCATGTCGCGCGCGCCTTCGACGGGCGCGGGGCCGAGGCGCGGGCCTTTGCCCGCCTCGGCGTGGCGCTGGCCAAGTTCCTCGGCAACAAGCTCTGCCCCGGCGTAGTCTACGAAGCGATGGAGGCGCTGGGCGGCATGGGCTATGTCGAGGACACGCCCCTGCCCATGCTCTACCGCGAGGCGCCGCTCAACTCGATCTGGGAGGGTTCGGGCAACGTCATCTGCCTCGACATCCTGCGCACGCTGGCGCGCGAGCCCGCGGCGGGCGAGGCGCTGAGCTCTGAACTGGCCACCGTGACGGGGCAGGACACGCGCTTTGATGCCGCGATGCGCGCGCATATGGAGACCTTCCCCAAGCCCCCCGAAGAGGCGCAGGCGCGATGGTATGCCGAGAGCCTCGCCACCCTGCTCACCGCCTCGGTGCTCATGCGCCATGCGCCCGAGCCGGTGGCCGGGGCCTATATCGCCACACGGTTGAGCAATCCACGCGGTCGTGTTGCCGGTGCCATCGGCGGGATCGACCCCGCGCCGGTGCTGGAGCGGCTGGGCGGGGGCGCGGGTTGAATTCAGAAACCTGCATGCGATTGCCGCAAATCAGGGTCACAGCGGACGGGGGCGGCGTAGCGTGCAGTCGTGAAAGAGAGAATCCGATTCAGCTTAAAGCGTATTGCTCGGAAGCGCGACCCGGTTCTGAGCTCTTCGACCATTCGCAATCAAGCACTTGGAGCGTGTCGCGAGCCTGCGAATGAACGCGGGCACGTTCTAACGACGGGAGCATCCCATGCGCAAAATCCTTACCACCACCGCCACCGCCCCGCAGCCGCCAAAAGGGGATGAGCCCGCAGGGCCTGATGCGCAAGATCATGGCGCAGGGCGGCACGGTCGAGGTTTGCGCCATCTACCTGCCAGGCAAGGGCGTCGGCGCGGAGGTGCTGCTCGACGGTGTCGGCACCGCGAGGCCGCCGGCGATGGCCGCGCGCCTGCTGGCCGAGGATACGCGGATCATGTCGCTCTGATCCCAGGCCGGTCCTGCGGTGGCGCGCGCCTCAGATGCTCGCGAAGTCGCGGAAGATCGGCGCCGGGGCGGGGCGCGTGCGCTTGTCGTCGCGGGGCGGACGCGGAGGGCGCGGCGGGCCGCTGCGGGGCGTCTCTTGCTCGGTCATCTGCCTCATCCTTGGGGTTGGGCAGGGCGACCGGGGGCCGCCCCTGCCGTTTGCTGTCCGATCAGGAAAGCACGGCTTCGGGGCGTGGCGGTGCCGTAAACGCGGCAGTCATGTGACGGCTCAGCCGGTCATGTCCTCGACCACCGTCACCCCTGCGCCGCCATAGCCATCCATCGCCGCGAGGGCGTCATTCAGGCCAGAGAGGCCGATCCGGCGGGTGACGAGGCGGGCAGGGTCGAGCCGCCCGGCGGCGATCATCCCCATCAGCGCGGCAAAGCGGTGGGCGCCGATGCCGCGCGTGCCGTGCAGCGTGATCTGGCGGGCATAGATGAGGTCAAGCAGCGGCAGCGCAGGCGTGGCGTGATCCCCCAGCGGCATGCCGATCTGCACATGCCGCCCCATCTTGCGCAGGCTTTTCAATGAGTTGTGAAAGGTCGCGGTGATCCCCAGGGCGTCGAGCGAGACATGCACACCGCCGTCTGTGAGGTCGCGCACCGCCGCGCCCACGTCATCGGTGGTGCTGGCATCGAGCGTCGCCGTGGCCCCAAGATCACGCGCCAGTGCCAATGCCGCGGGGTTCACGTCTACCGCCAGGATGCGCGCGCCGAGTGCCGAGGCGATCAGGATCGCCGACAGGCCCACCCCGCCGCAGCCATGTACCGCCAGCCACTCACCGGGGGCGAGCGCGGCGCGGTCCACCAGCGCGCGGAACGCGGTGGTGACGCGGCAGCCCATGCCCGCGGCGGCGGCGTAATCCAACGTATCGGGCAGGCGCACGAGGTTGAAATCGGCACGCGGGATGGCGATGCGCTCGGCAAACGCGCCCCATTGGGTAAAGCCGATCACCTGCTGATGATCGCAGATCGTGGGCTCGCCGCCGCGGCAGTCGGGGCAGGCACCGCAGCCCAGGATGAACGGCGCGGTGACACGCGCGCCCACGCGAAACGCGCGGCACTCCGGCCCGGTCTCGATCACCTCGCCGGCAAATTCATGGCCCATGACATGGGGCAGCGCCACGTCCGGGTCGGCCCCTTTCCAGGCGTGGTGATCCGAGCGGCAGACGCCGCAGGCGCGCACCGCGATCACCGCGCCGTCGCGCGGGCAGTCGGGATCGGGCAGGTCGGTGATCCCGACCGGGTCGGCGAAGCGGGAGAGCAGGGCGGCGCGCATGGATGAACCTGTAGGTTGGGCGCGTCAACCGCGCGGATCGAGCAGCTTGGCGAGGATGCGGTTGCGGGTGATCTGGCCGAGCAGATTGCCGTTCTCCTCGACGCCGACCGGCGTATCGTGCCCCTGCGCCTTTTCCATCACCTGCTGAATGGTCGCATCTGGCGGCACCGTCGAGGTCGGCGTGGCGGTGGCCGTCTCCATCACGTCGCGCGCGCAGAGCACGCCGAGCGGGTTCATATGGGCCACGAATTCGGCCACGTAATCCGTCGCCGGGTTGGTGAAGATTTCCTGCGGAGTGCCGCATTGCACGATGCGCCCGCCCTCCATGATGGCGATGCGGTCGCCCAGCTTGAACGCCTCGTCAAGGTCGTGGCTGACGAAGATGATGGTGCGCCCCAGCTTCTTTTGCAGGTCGATGAGTTCGTCCTGCAAGTGGTTGCGGATGAGCGGATCGAGCGCCGAGAAAGGCTCGTCCATCAGGAGGATCGGCGCATCGGTGGCGAAGGCGCGGGCGAGGCCCACGCGCTGCTGCATGCCGCCCGACAATTCGCCCACGCGGCGAGAGGCCCAATCCGAGAGGTTGACGAGGGCAAGCTGATCGGTGACCCGCTGCGCGCGCTCGTCCTTTGGGACCCCCGCAAGCTCAAGGCCAAGGCCCACATTCTCGGCCACCGTGCGCCATGGCAACAGGCCGAATTGCTGGAACACCATGGCGATATGGCGTTGACGCAGGCGGCGCAGGGTGGCGGCGTCGGCATGGGTCACGTCGACCATCTGCGTGCCGTCATGCACCTCGACCATGCCGCGCGCCACCGGGTTGAGCCCGTTCACGGCCCGCAGAAGCGTGGACTTGCCCGAGCCCGAGAGGCCCATCAGCACGAGGATTTCGCCCGGTGCCACCGACAGGTCGCAATCATGCACGCCCAAAACCTGCCCCGTGGCGTGCTGGATATCGGAGCGCGATTGCCCCTCGTCCATCAAGGGCAGGGCGGTCTCGGGCGCGTCGCCGAATACGATGGAGACGGATTTGAAATGGACGCTGGGAGTGCTAAGCCGACTACTCATTTGGGAGTCCCCTTTGGAATCAAGCCAGCGACTGACACAATGATTTTGAAGTCACCTATTTTTGCTTGACGCAATTCAGCAGCAAGTGGCGTATCACTGTATAATTCGGCTACTTGGTTAGCGGTTTCGCGTGGAATATAACCGATGTGATAACTCGATCTTTGACCGTTGTCGCATTCAGTGAACCCGAGCACCTTTATTGCGTTAGTATGATGAGGGTTGTCCGGTTCCGCCTCCAATGCCACGCCAAAGGATAAACCCTTGTCGTTTGCCTCCGCGGCACTGCGAAGGAAATTAAGAACATCCTCAAGCCGATGCTCAACGCCTGCCACTTCAAACCAGCCGCTTCTAATACGCCAATTGATCCAGTTTCCATCAGGCCGATTTGGACTGAATACGAATTTCTCAAGCTGAGCCATTACGTCCCCACAGCATTCCCTCGGTCATTTGCGGCCCTCCATGCGCAGCATCCGGTCGAGCACGATGGCCACGACGACGATCATCAGGCCCGATTCGAAGCCGAGCGCGATATTGACGGTATTGATCGCGCGCAGCACCGGCACGCCGAGACCGTCCGCGCCCACCAGCGCGCCGATCACCACCATCGAGAGCGACAGCATGATGGTCTGGTTGAGCCCCGCCATGATCTGCGGCAGGGCGTAGGGCAGTTCGACCTTCCACAGGGTCTGCCGGTTGGTGGCGCCGAACGCCTGCGCCGCCTCCAGGAGCGGCTGCGGCGTGTTGGAGATGCCCAGATGCGTGAGGCGGATCGGGGCGGGGACCACGAAGATCACCGTGGCAATGAGCCCCGGTACCATGCCGATGCCGAAGAACACGATGGCCGGGATCAGGTAGACGAAGGGCGGCAGCGTCTGCATCAGGTCGAGCACCGGGCGCATCGCGTCATAGAGCCGGGGGCGGTGGGCGGCGGCGATGCCGATGGGCACGCCCATGGCCATGCAGAAGATGCAGGACGACAGCACCAGCGTGAGGCTTTCGGTGGTCTCCTCCCAATAGCCCTGATTGAGGATGAAGAGGAAGCCGAGAAAGACGAAGAGGCAGGTCTTCCAGTTGCGCTGAAGCGCCCATGTGAGGCCGACGAAGACGGCGATGATCACCAGCGGGTGCGGCGTCTGGAGCACCCAGAGGAAGGCGTCGATCAGCGTTTCCATGAGAATGGCAAGCGCATCGAAGAACGCGGCGGCATTGTCCTGAAGCCAGAGAAAGAAATCCTCGGCCCATTTCCCCACGGGGATCTTGTGATCGCTCAGCCAGTCCATGGGGATGCCTCGATTATTGAGTGTTCGACAGAACCCGGATCACGCCGCCCGGTCTCCTGTGACCGGGCGGCGTGAGATAATTCAGAGGTCCAACTCACCCTTGACCGCCGCCATCGCGTCGCCGCCACCTTGGGTGGTCACGCCGTCGAGCCAGCCGTCCAGCACGCCGGGATTGGCCTTGAGCCACGCAGTGGCCGCCTCTTCGGGGTCGGTGCCGTCGTTGAGGATCGCGCCCATGATCTCGTTTTCCATGGCCAGCGTGAATTCGAGATTGTTGAGCAGCTTGCCGACGTTCGGGCATTCCTCGACATAGCCCGCGCGGGTGTTGGTATAGACCGTGGCCCCGCCCAGATCGGGGCCGAACCATTCATCGCCGCCGGTCAGGTAGGTCATGTCGTGATTGGCATTCATCGGGTGCGGCTCCCACCCGAGGAAGACGATGGGTTCCTCGCGCCGATCCGCGCGGCTGACCTGTGCCAGCATGCCCTGTTCGGAGCTTTCCTTGACCTCGAAGTCCTTGAGGCCGAAGGCGTCGGCCTCGATCATGTCGAGGATCAGGCGGTTGCCGTCATTGCCGGGCTCGATGCCGTAGATGGTTTCATCAAGTGCGTCGGCATGCTCGGCGATGGTGCCGAAAGAGGTGATGCCGAGGTCGGCCCCGGCGGCATTGGTCGCGAGCGTGTATTTGGCGCCTTCGAGATTGGCGCGCACGGTGTCCACGGTGCCGGCCTCGCGGTAGGGGGCGATATCACCTTCCATCGTGGGCATCCAGTTGCCGAGGAACACGTCGATATCGCCTGCGGCCATCGAGGTATAGGTCACCGGCACCGAAAGCACCTTGGTCTCGGTCTCGTATCCCAGAGCCTCCAGCACCACGGTGGTCGCGGCGGTGGTGGCGGTGATGTCGGTCCAGCCCACGTCCGAAAACGTGACGCTTTCGCAATTGGCGAGCGCGGGGCCTGCGGCGGTGGCGAGGGCGAGGGCGGAAAGGGTGGTCTTGAGGGTCATGTGCATGTCTCTCCCGTTATGGATTGTCCGGGCACGCGGCCCGCTTGGCCAAGGGCCCGGAGGACGATCCCCCGGGCCCCGGCATGTCTGTCAGGCGGTCAGGGTCAGGCCATCCACCAGCGTTCGATCCAGCGCTGGCCGTCCACGTCCCAGTTGGAGCCCATCACGTCGGAATGGGCGACCTTGGTGGAGTTGCCGAACACGTAGTTGGCGAACATCGGGATCAGCACGCCGCCCTGGTTCGACACGATCGCCTGCATCTCGTAATACATCTCGCGGCGCTTGTCCTCGTCGAGCTCCGAGCGTGCCTTGATCAGCAGGTCCTCGAACCGGTCGTGGCACCAGAAGCTGTCATTCCACGCCGCGCCGCACTGGTAGGCGGTGGAGAACATCTGGTCCTCGACCGAGCGGCCAGACCAGTAGACGGCGGCAAAGTCCTCCTTCATCCAGATGTCCGACCAGTAGCCGTCATTGGGCTCTCGCGACGGTGTGAGGGTGATGCCCGCCTGCGCCGCCGACGACTGGTAGAGCACCGCGGCATCCACCGCGCCGACAAAGGCCGCGTCGGCCGCCGAGAGCTTGACCTCGAGGCTGTCGAGCCCGGCCTTCTTGAGGTAGTGGCGCGCCTTGTCGGGGTCGAAGCTCTTCTGCTCCAGCTCGGCATTGTAGAAACGCTGGCCCTGACCGATCGGGTGGTCGTTGCCCACCGAGCCGTAGCCGAACAGGATCTTCTCGACCAGTTCCTCGCGGTTGATGGCGTATTTCAGCGCCAGCCGCACGTTGTTGTCGTTATAGGGGGCCTCGCGCGTGTCCATCGCGAAGGTGTAGTGCTGCGTCCCCGCGACCGAGTTGATCTGGATGTCGGGGTTGCGCGCCAACAGGTTCACGGTCTTGAGGTCGAGCCGGTCGGCCATGTCCACGTCGCCCGACACCAGCGCCGTGGTGCGCGCGTTCTGATCGACGATGGCGAGCGTCTCGACGCTATCGAACCAGGCCACGTCATCGCGCCAGTGGTTCTCGTTGCGCTCCACCGAGAACGACACGCCGGGGCTGAAATCGGTGAGCACGTAGCTGCCGCAGCCGTCGCCCGAGCGCCAGTCGATGCCGTCATCCGTGGCCTTGCAGATCACCAGGTGATAGTCGCTGAGGATGAACGGGAAGTCGGCATTGCCGCCCTTGAGCGTGAAAACGACCGTGTCGGTGCCCTCGGTGGCGATGTCCTTGATCGGTGCCACGATGGGGCCGGCGGCGGAGGTGCTGTCCTCGCCGCGGTGGTGGTTGATCGAGGCGACCACATCCTCGACGGTCACGTCCTTGCCGGAATGGAAGGTCACGCCGGGGCGCAGCTTGAAGCGCCAGACCGAGGCGTCGGCGGACGCCTCCCAGCTTTCTGCGACCTCGGGCTTGAGAGAGCCGTCGGCGGCGACCTCGGTCAGGCGACCGTGAATGGCGAAAGACATCGAGGTGGTGAAGCTGTTCTCGTAGGTCGCCGGGTTGAGCGTATCGGTGGTCTGGCCGTGGCCGATGGCGGCGCGCAGGTGGCCGCCGCGCTTGGGCTGGGCGCGCGCGCTCAGCGGCAGGCCCGCGACAAGTGCCGCACCGGCGGTCGTGGACATGAAGCCGCGACGATTCATGCGGCCCGAATTGAGGATGGTCATGTTGGTGGTCTCCCTTTGCGTTATTGATCCTGACCTTGCTCTGCGGGCTGTCGGGCAGGATGCCCCAGGTGCCGCGGCGGTCAGTTGCGATAAGAGTAGGCTAATATGACGGTGCAGTGAATTACAACGTCCTTGATGCCCGGAAGGGCGGTTGATGCTGGGTTGCGATCCTCCGCGTTTTCTTGATTGACGAGTCAATTAAACATGATTACGCCAATGAGGCAAGCACGCAGCGGGAGGGCCGAATGCCCAAGGTCGGAATGGAGCCGATACGGCGCAGCGCGCTGGTCGAGGCGACGATCCACGAGATCGGCGCGCGGGGGTCGCTCGATGTGACCGTGGCGCAGATCGCGAGGCGGGCGGGCATGTCCTCGGCGCTCGCGCATCACTATTTCGGTTCCAAGGAGCAGATTTTCGTGGCCGCCATGCGCCATATCCTGGCGCTTTACGGGGCCGAGGTGCGCGGCGCGCTGATCATGGCCAGGACCCCGCGTCAGCGGGTCGAGGCGGTCGTGCGTGCCAGTTTCACTCCCGCCCAGTTCCGTCCCGAGATGGTCTCGGCCTGGCTGAATTTCTATGTGCAGGCGCAGCGCTCCGCCGCGGCGCGCAGGCTTCTGCACATCTATCAGCGGCGGCTGCGCTCGAATCTCCATCACGCCCTGCGCCGAATCGCCGGGTCCGAGGCGCGCACGCTCACCCGCGGCCTCGCGGCGATGATCGACGGGCTCTACATCCGTCAGGCTCTGGGAGAGGGCGGCATCGCCCCCGAGACCGCCATCGCCGTGCTGCTGCATTATCTCGACACCAGCCTGCCACCGGAGGACGCATGACCGCCCAGCCCAATATCCTGATCTTCATGGTCGACCAGCTCAACGGGACGCTGTTCCCCGACGGCCCGGCGGATTGGCTGCACGCGCCCAACCTGAAACGTCTGGCGGCGCGCTCCACCCGGTTTGCCAATGCCTACACCGCGTCACCGCTCTGCGCGCCGGGACGCGCCAGCTTCATGTCCGGGCTCTTGCCCTCGCGCAGCCGCGTCTACGACAACGCCGCCGAGTTCTCTGCGGATATCCCCACCTATGCCCACCACCTGCGGCGGGCGGGCTATCAGACCTGCCTCTCGGGCAAGATGCACTTCGTCGGGCCCGATCAGTTGCACGGCTTCGAGCAGCGGCTGACCACCGATATCTACCCGGCCGATTTCGGCTGGACACCCGATTACCGCAAGCCGGGCGAGCGGATCGACTGGTGGTATCACAACCTCGGAAGCGTCACCGGAAGCGGCGTGGCCGAGATTTCCAACCAGATGGAATACGATGACGAGGTGGCCTTTCACGGCGTGCAGAAGGTCTATGACCTCGCGCGCGGCCACGATGCGCGGCCCTGGTGCCTGACGGTCAGCTTCACCCACCCGCATGATCCTTACGTGGCGCGGCGCAAATACTGGGATCTCTATGAGGCGTGCGAGCACCTTCTCCCCGAGGTTCCGGCGATGGACTACGAGGACCACGACGCGCATTCCAAGCGCATTTTCGACGCCAATGACTGGCGCTCGTTCGACATCACCGAAGAGGATATCCGCCGCTCGCGCCGCGCCTATTTCGCCAATATTTCCTATCTCGATGACAAGATAGGCGAGGTGATGGATGCGCTGGAGGCCACCCGGCAGGAGGCGGTGATCCTCTTTGTGTCGGATCACGGCGACATGCTGGGCGAGCGCGGGCTGTGGTTCAAGATGTCGTTCTACGAGGGCTCGGCGCGGGTGCCGCTGATGATTTCGTCCCCGAACATGACACCGGGCCTTGTGACCGACCCGGTGAGCAACATCGACGTCTGCCCCAGCCTGTGCGATCTGGCGGGCGCCGACATGTCCGAGGTGATGCCCTGGACCGAGGGGCAATCGCTAATCCATCTCGGGCAGGGCGGGACACGCGACGCCCCCGTGGCGATGGAATACGCCGCCGAGGCGTCCTACGCGCCGCTCGTTTCGCTGCGCTACGGGCGTTGGAAATACAATCGCTGCGCGCTCGACCCCGATCAGCTCTTTGATCTGGAGGCCGATCCGCATGAGTTGACCAACCTCGCCGACGATCCCGCCCATGCCGGGACCCTGGCGCAATTGCAGGCCAAGGCCGAGGTGCGGTGGGATCTTGATGCCTTCGATGCGCAGGTGCGCGAGAGCCAGGCCCGCCGCTGGGTGGTTTACGAAGCGCTGCGTCAGGGTGGCTATTACCCGTGGGATTACCAGCCGCTGCAGCAGGCGTCCGAGCGCTACATGCGCAATCACATGGACCTCAACGTCGTGGAAGAGAACCAGCGCTTTCCGAGGGGCGAATGATGGATTCATCTTGCCATAAATATCCATGTTTCCACGCAGACCACGAAGGGCACCGCTGATGGAGGCCGATTACGTCATCGTGGGTGCCGGCAGCGCGGGTTGCGCCATGGCCTACCGTCTGGCCGAGGCGGGCAAATCCGTGCTGGTGATCGAGCATGGCGGCACCGATGCGGGGCCGTTCATCCAGATGCCCGGCGCCCTCAGCTACCCGATGAACATGAAGCGCTACGACTGGGGTTACCAGACCGAGCCCGAGCCGCATCTGGGCGGGCGGCGGCTGGCCTGTCCGCGCGGCAAGGTGATCGGCGGGTCGTCTTCGATCAACGGCATGGTCTATGTGCGCGGCCATGCCCATGATTATGACCATTGGCGCGATCAGGGCTGCGACGGCTGGGGCTTCTCGGATGTGCTGCCCTATTTCAAGCGGATGGAGAATTGGGACGATAGCGGTCATGGTGGTGATGCCGATTGGCGTGGCACCGACGGCCCGCTGCATGTCAGCCGGGGCAAGCGCGACAACCCGCTGGTGCGCGCCTTTGTCGAGGCGGGGGTACAGGCGGGGTATGAGCGCACCGACGACTACAATGGCGAAAAGCAGGAGGGGTTCGGCCCCTTTGAAATGACCGTCTACAAAGGCCGGCGCTGGTCGGCGGCCAATGCCTATCTGCGCCCCGCGCTCAAGCGTGAGACTTGCGATCTGCTGCGCGGGCTGGTGCAGCGCGTGTTGATCGAGGACGGCCGCGCGACCGGCGTCGAGGTGCGGCGCGGCGGGCGGACCGAGGTGGTGCGCGCGCGCGCCGAGGTGATCCTTGCCGCCTCGTCGATCAATTCGCCCAAGCTTCTGATGCTGTCCGGAATCGGCCCGGCGGCGCATCTCTCTGAGCACGGCATCGAGGTGCTTGCCGACCGTCCTGGCGTGGGGCGGAATTTGCAGGATCATCTGGAGCTTTACACCCAGATGGCGGCGAGCCAGCCGGTCAGCCTCTACAAATACTGGAACCTCTTCGGCAAGGGCTGGGTGGGGCTGCAATGGCTGTTGGGCAAGCGTGGGCCTGGGGCGTCGAACCAGTTCGAGAGTTGCGGCTTCATCCGCTCGTCGGCGGGCGTCGATTACCCCGATATCCAGTTCCATTTCCTGCCCATTGCGGTGCGTTATGACGGCAAGGCTGCGGCCGAGGGGCATGGATTCCAGGCCCATGTCGGCCCGATGCGCAGCGAGTCGCGGGGCGCGGTGACGCTGCGCAGCAATGACCCCGCCGACGCGCCCGTAATCCGCTTCAACTACATGAGCGAGGCAAGCGATTGGGCGGATTTCCGGCGCTGCATAAGGCTCACCCGCGAGATCTTTGCGCAGGACGCCTTTGCGCCTTACCGGAAGCACGAGATCCAACCGGGCGCGGAGGTGCAGAGCGACGACGAACTCGACGAGTTCATCCGCGAGCACGCCGAGAGCGCCTATCACCCCTGCGGCACCTGCAAGATGGGGCGCGCGGATGATCCCATGGCGGTGGTCGATCCCGAGGGCCGGGTGATCGGCGTCGAGGGGCTGCGCGTGGCCGATTCGAGCCTGTTTCCACGGATCACCAACGGCAATCTCAACGCGCCGTCGATCATGGCGGGCGAGAAGATCGCCGATTCGGTGCTCGGCCGTCGCCTGCCGCCCGATAATGCCGAGCCATGGCTGCACCCTGACTGGCGAACCGCGCAGCGCTGAGCGCGCGTTAACCCCTTGTTAACCTTTCGTGTTGAAAGGCGGCGGAGCCTGCGCCCATAAGGGGGCATGTTAAGGATTTCTCTACTCATCGTTCTCACTATGGTGCCGGCCATCTCCATGGCGCAGGGGATTGGCGGGACAGTGCGCGTGGTGGATGGCGACACGTTCGACGTTGGCGGCACGCGCGTGCGCCTGCACGGGGTCGACGCGCCCGAGGACGGGCAGCCCTGCACCGACGCAGACGGGGTGACATGGGATTGCGGTGCCTGGGTCACGCAGCAGGTGCGCCGCCGGATCGGCGCGCGCATGGCGCGTTGTGACGCGGTCGATATCGACCGCTATGGGCGCACCGTCGCCACCTGCACGGTCGCCGGGCAGGATGTGGGACGGATGCTGGTCTCCGAGGGGCTGGCGCTGGCCTATCGCAAGTACTCGATGGCCTATGACCTCGACGAGAAACGCGCCGTCATCGCCGGGCGCGGGCTGCATGCGCACCGGTTTGACCGACCTGCCGAGTTTCGCCGCGCCAGCCGTGCGGACCGCGCGGCGCAGGGGGCCGCGCCAGATCCCGATTGCCTCATCAAGGGCAATATCAGCCGTTCGGGCAAGCGCATCCACCACCTGCCCGGTCAGGCCGATTACGCGCGCACGGTGATCCGCCCCGCGCAGGGCGAACGCTGGTTCTGCTCCGAGGGGCAGGCGCGCGCGGCGGGATGGCGACGCGCCCGGCGCTGACCCTGGCGCGTCGTTCGTGTTTCTTCCCGGGGGCAAATACTCAGCCCCCGGTCTGTCGGGCGGATGTATCCGGTTCGGTCAGGCGCGCGCCGGTTTGATCCGCGTCAATGTGCGCCGCCCGGACACTCGCTAGGCTGGCCCGGCACGCAATGAACAGGAGACGCGCGATGTCCCACACCCCCCACGAACTTCACGAGGAATTTCCGCAATTCGCCGACAAGATCGGCGAGATGAAACAGGCCGACGCGCATTTTGCACGGCTCTCGGACGAGTACCACGAACTGAACCGCAAGGTGCACCGCGCCGAGACTCTGGTCGAGCCGATGGACGACCTTGCCGAAATGGACCTGCGCAAGGAACGCGCGCGGCTCAAGGACGAGATTTACCGCCTGCTGAGCACCTGAGCCCACGGGCGCGCGGGCGCGCGTCAGGCCGGTTTCGCGGTCGGGTCGCGTCGCTTGTCGGCGTGGAGCGCGCGGCCCCGGCGGATGCCCTCGCGCGCCCCCACCGCGTCCAGCCAGCGCGCAAAATGCGGCTTGTCCTCCAGCGTCTGCTGCTGGCCCTCCCACAACGAGCACCACCCCCACAGCGCCATGTCGGCGATCGAATAGAAATCGCCCGCGACATAGCGGCTATCCGCCAGCCTGCGGTCGAGAACGCCGTAGAGCCGGGCCACCTCGGACCGGTAGCGGTCCTTGGCGTAGGGGATATTTTCGGGCGCGAATTTCAGGAAATGATGCGCCTGTCCGGCCATCGGTCCGACGCCGCCCATCTGCCACATGAGCCACTCTTCCACGGCGATTCGGTCGCGCACGGTCTCGCCCATGAAGCGGCCGGTCTTGCGCGCGAGATAGAGCAGGATCGCCCCCGACTCGAAGATGTTGACCGGCGCATCGTCGGGACCCTCGGGATCGGTGATCGCGGGGATGCGGTTGTTGGGCGAGATGGCGAGGAAATCAGGCTTGTGCTGATCGCCCGCGCCGATATCCACGAGGTGACAGCGATAGGGCAGCCCCATCTCCTCCAGCGCGATGGAGATTTTCCAGCCGTTGGGCGTGGGCCAGTAATACAGGTCTATGGGCGCGGGCATGGCATTCTCCGGGTCTGTGACCCGGTCAGAATGACGCCCTGCGCCCGATTGGCAAGGGCAGGCGCAGATCCGGCGCGATCCGCGACCAGCGTGGCGCGGCGCGGTCGGGCAGCGCGGCGCGCAGCCGTGCGAGGCTGAGCCGGTCGGGTTCGCGCAGCAGCCGGGCATAGAAGGGCAGGGCACCCGCGCGGGTGTAGGGCGACCAGTGGCAAATGCGCGCGGCGGGCGGCGCGATGTCGAACCCTGCCCGCGCCAGCGCGCCGAGCGTGTCGCCGTCGTCGAGTTGCAGCGTCAGCACATTGGGACCGGAGCCCAGCGCCAGCCCGAGGCTGCGGTCGCCGCGAGCGGGCGCCGGGATCAACCATTCGAGCAGGGCGTCGAAGAGGTCATTCTCGCGCGTGGTGACGTTGACGATCTCCGTGGCGCGGCCGGCGGGCGTTGCCAGCGCGGCGCGCGCGTGATGGCCGAATTCGGCCCCCGCCAGCAGGATGATGCGCCCCAGCGCGCCGGGCGCCAGATGCGCCAGCGCCGCGAGCACCACCCGCGCGCCGAAGGAATGCGCGATGGCGTGGACGGGCCGGTGCGGGGCACGCGCGCGGATCGCCGTGACCAGAGCGGCCAGCGCCGCGCCGGCGCGGGCGGCCTCGGCATAGGCGCGCCACAGCGAGCCGCGCGCGTTCCAGCCAAAGCCGATGGCCAGCCCCTCGTCGGGCGCCCGTCCGCCGAACCCGAGGCCCCGCGGCCAGCTCACCACCTTGAAGCAGTCGCGCGCGGGCGCGAGCGCGAAGATGTGCTTGTGGGGGCATTCGGTGGCGTGGCCGGGGGCGTACTTGAACCCGTGGACCATGACGATCACCGGGCCGCTGTCGCCGTCATCAAGGGCAAGCGCCGGGGGCAAGCCGTCACCGGCATTGACGTGAATGATCGGCATGGCCTGCGCGTCCCACTACATCTTGTGGTTGCCGTGTAGGCCGGGGATATTTCGGAGCGGTGACGTTTCCGTTAAGCCTGCGTGACAGTGTTGACGCGGCCTTGATGTGCGGCTAAGCGGTCACCCGTGGCGATTTGTTACCGGATTGCGGGCCACGTTAAACATCCCGCTAAAGAGGTCAGGAGAAAGGCCCCTTTCGCTTGACCGCGAACGGGGCTTTTTTCATGGGCGGTGCGCCCGGAGGCAAGATATGAAGACACGCACGAAACTTGTGCATGGCGGCACGCGGCGGAGCCAGTATGGCGAGGTGAGCGAGGCGCTGTTTCTCACGCAGGGCTTTGTCTACGACAGCGCCGAGGCGGCGCAGGCACGGTTCATCGAGGCGGGCCCGGACGAGTTCATCTATGCCCGCTACGGCAATCCCACGGTGGCCATGTTCGAAGAGCGGATCGCGGCGCTCGAGGGGGCCGAGGATGCCTTTGCCACCGCAAGCGGAATGGCGGCGGTGTCGGGCGCGCTGACCTCGATGCTGCGCGCGGGCGATCACGTGGTGGCGGCGCGGGCGCTGTTCGGCTCGTGCCTTTACGTGCTGGAGGAGGTGCTGACGCGGTTCGGGGTGGAGGTGAGTTTCGTCGACGGCACCGATCCCGACCAATGGCGCGCGGCGGTGCGCCCGGGGACAAAGGCGGTGTTCTTCGAGACGGTGGCCAACCCGACGCTGGAGGTGGTCGATATCGCGGCGGTGGCCGATATCGCCCATGGCGTGGGGGCCACGGTGGTGGTGGACAACGTCTTTGCCACGCCGGTCTATTCCGACGCCATCGCGCAGGGGGCCGACGTGGTGGTCTATTCGGCGACCAAGCATATCGACGGGCAGGGACGGTGCCTTGGCGGCGTCGTGCTGGGGCGGCGTGACTATATCCGCAAGGTGCTGGAGCCGTATCTCAAGCATACCGGGGGGGCGCTGTCGCCGTTCAACGCCTGGGTGATGCTCAAGGGGCTGGAAACGATCGACCTGCGCGTGCGCGCGCAGGCCGCGAGCGCGCAGGTCATCGCCGAGGCCCTGCAGGGCGACGCGCGGGTGCGGGTGATCTATCCGGGCCTGCCGGAGCATCCGCAGCACGCGCTGGCCTTGCGGCAGATGGGGCAGGGCGGCACGGTGCTGGCGCTCGACATCCGGGGCGGGCAAGAGGCGGCGTTCCGCTTTCTCAACGCATTGGAGATCGTGCTCATTTCCAACAACCTCGGCGACGCCAAATCCATCGTCACCCATCCGGCGACCACAACCCATCAGCGCCTTGCCGAGGCGCGGCGTGCCGCATTGGGTATAACCCCGGGGCTGGTACGGCTCAGCGTGGGGCTGGAGGATGCGGACGATCTGGTGGCCGATCTGCGCGCGGCGCTCGACGCGGTTTGATCCGTCCTGCCGGTTTTCGCGTATGAAGGTACGTGATTGGAAATCCGGCCGGAAACCTTATATGGTCAACTCCGGCACAGCGGACAGGGAACCCGAGCAATGAATGTGCATCCGTCTGACATGTCGCCGCGCCCGGACCGGGACGAAGCGAAAGCCGCGCTCGCGCGGCTGCGCCAGTGGGCGTCCTCGGCCACGCCCGAGGAAGTGGCCGATCTCGACCCGGCGATCGCCCGGCTTCTGCCCGGCGAGGAGGTGGCGAACTATCCGGCCCTGTCGCGCGACTACCCCGAGGGGTTCGTCGCCGATCCCGCCTATCGCGCCTCGCTGCCTGACCTGCAGAACGGGCCATCCTCGCTCATCCGCGGCACGCGGCAGCAGTTGCAGCATGTGGGCATTTCCAATTTCCGCCTGCCGATCCGTTATCATACCCGCGACAACGGCGATCTCACGCTCGAGACCTCGGTCACCGGCACGGTGAGCCTCGAGGCCGGCAAGAAGGGCATCAACATGTCGCGCATCATGCGCAGCTTCTACAAGCACTCGGAAAAGACCTTCAGCCTCGAGGTGATGGAAGCCGCGCTCGACGATTACCTCGCCGATCTCGATAGCGTGGACGCGCGGCTTCAGATGCGGCTGTCCTACCCGATGAAGGTGGAGGCGCTGCGCTCGGGGCTGGTGGGCTATCAGTATTACGACATCGCGCTCGAACTGGTCGAACAGGACGGCGTGCGGCGCAAGCTCATGCATTTCGACTACGTCTATTCCTCGACCTGCCCCTGCTCGCTGGAGCTGAGCGAGCACGCCCGGCGCGTGCGCGGCCAACTTGCCACACCGCATTCGCAGCGCTCGGCGGCGCGCATCTCGGTCGAGGTGGTCGGCAGCGATTGCCTGTGGTTCGAGGATCTGATCGAGCTTGCCCGCCGCGCCGTGCCGACCGAGACGCAGGTGATGGTCAAGCGCGAGGACGAGCAGGCCTTTGCCGAGCTGAACGCGGCCAACCCGATTTTCGTCGAGGATGCCGCGCGGCTATTCTGCGAGCAGTTGCTGGCCGAGCCACGGGTCGGCGATTTTCGCGTGGTGGCGAGCCATCAGGAAAGCCTGCACAGCCACGACGCGGTGAGCGTGCTGACCGAGGGAAATACCTTTGCCGCGACAAGCCTCGATCCGCGCCTGTTCCAGACGCTCGTGCACGGCGGTTAGACCGGTCTGGCGGTTTTCCGGGCATTTGCGCGGCGGTGCGGCGAGATTTCGCCACACCTGCACGTTGTGATTTGACCTTTCACCCATGATGCTGCAATGCAGAAACAGCAGGCGCGTTACGCGCCTGTCACCTGTGCGCTGTATCAGCGGCACGAAATGACCGGAAGGAACGTTGACAATGCTTTCACCCGATCTCCCGCTCAAGCTCTCGGCGGCGGGCATCCGCCTCACCGGATACATGATCGAGAGCCAATTGCGCGTCGCCCGCATCATGACCGAGGCGGGGCTCAATGCCTCGCCGTTCGCCAGGCGTCCGGCGGGGCAGGCAGCCCCGTCCCCGGCGGCCAAACCCACCCCTGCGAAGAAGCCTGCTGCGGCCAAGGCGGCTCCGGCAGCTCGGAAAACAGCCCCCAAGGCAAAGGCGACCGCCGCTCCCAAAGCGGCAGCGCCGCAGACCGAGGTGAGCGCGGCGCCGAAACCGGCGGCGAAACCGGCAGAGGCCAAGCCCACAGCAGAGGCACAAAAGGCCGCGCCCGGCCCCAAGGCGGCAGAGGCCAAGGCCGCGCCCAAGCCGGCAGAGGCCAAGGCCGCGCCCAAGCCGCAGGAGGCCAAGGCTGCGGCCCCGGCAAAACCTGCCGTCAAGCCGGCGGCGGACAAGTCGGACAAGGCGGACAAACCCGCCGCCAAGCGTCCGCGCGCGCCGTCCAACCCGCCCAACATGCCGCAGCGGGACGAAAAGGCCGGGACGGAATAAGGCTGTGCCAGCCGGAATGCACGCTGCGCAACCCGGCCATTCCGAATCGGCGCTCGTGGCGCGGTGGGCGATGACCTAGATAGGCATCAGGGAGAAAACGCATCACAGACGTGAGGTTTCCAGATGTCGAACATCGCAACCAATGCTACCGCCGCGCCGCTGCGAGGCGCTTGGGACCGCTTTATCGCCGCGCTCGAGCAGGGTTTTGACCGGATGGCGCGCACGCAATCGCGGCGCGCGCAGATAGAGGCGCTCGAGGCAAAGTCCGACGCCGAGCTCGAACGGCTCGGGATCCCGCGCGACCAGATCGCCTATCACGTGTTCAAGGACCTGTTCTACACCTGATCTGCGCCGCGCGCGCGAAGGGGGCCCGCCGGAGCGCATCCGCCGGGCCCTTTTTTGTGCTGCAATGCAGCAACACCTTGCCGCGACCTGACCGCGCCCCCGCGCATCGCGCGGCGCGATGCGCTATATTGATCCCGGGGAGGGGCCCGTTCGACCCGCGAGAGGGGACCCCGATGACCGAGACCGACCTGACCATCCGATTTCTTTCCGCTGCATGGCGGCGCGATCTCGACCTCTTCATGGCCGAGCACGCGCCGGGGATGAATGCCTACATGCTCACCCGGGCGCGGTTGGCGAGCGTGGCGCGGATGCACGCGCTAAGCGACGCGGAGCTGGCCGGGATGGGCCTTGCGCGGCGCGACATCCCGGCCTTTGTCATGGAAGACATCCTGCCGGGCTGAGCGCCACGCGCATGGCGCTTGACACCTTCGCTGCGCGAAGCCAACGCTGCGCGCCATGTTCGATGTGCGACCCGTGGGATATCTTGTCGGGCTCATGGTGACGGCCATGGGCGCGACCATGCTGCTGCCGCTGCTCGTCGATCTCGCCGAGGGGCGGGAGCACTGGACGGTATTTGCCGAGAGCATGATCGTCACCTGTCTCGCCGGGGGGCTGGTGGCGCTGTCGTGCCGCAACGCGATCGGCGCCGGGCTGAGCATTCAGCAGGCGTTCCTGCTCACGACGACGGTCTGGGTCGTGCTGCCGCTGTTCGGTGCGCTGCCCTTCATGCTGGGCGAGACGGGGCTGGGTTTCGTCGATGCGTTCTTCGAATCGATGTCGGGGATGACGACAACCGGCACCACCGTGATCGCGGGGCTCGACGACCTACCCAAGGGTCTGCTGCTGTGGCGTGGTATCCTGCAATGGCTGGGCGGTCTCGGGATCGTGATCGTGGCGCTGGTTTTCCTGCCCGAGATGCGGGTGGGCGGGATGCAGTTCTTTCGCTCCGAGGGGTTCGACACCTTCGGCAAGGCGCTTCCGCGCACCATCGACATCTCCAAGGGGGTGCTCAACGTCTATCTGCTGCTGACGCTGGCCTGCACCTTCGCCTATCTCGGATTGGGAATGGGGGCGTTCGATGCCACCGTGCACGCCCTCACCACCGTCGCGACCGGCGGTTTCTCGACGCGCGACGCCTCCTTCGCCGACTTTGCCGCAGGTCCGCAATATGCCTGCATCCTCTTCATGATTCTCGCCACGCTCCCTTTCGTAAGGCTGATGCAGGGGGTGCAGGGGCAGTTGCGCCCGCTCTGGCAGGACACGCAGATACGCACCTACCTGCGCTGGATCGGCTATGCCGCACTGCTTGTGGTGGGCTACGAGATCGCGGTGACGGGCCATATCGACGAGGAGGGGCTGCGCCTGCGGCTCTTCAACACCGTGTCGCTGTTTTCGGGTACCGGCTATGGCGATGGCGACGTCACCGCCTGGGGGAGCTTTCCGTTCGTGGTGCTGATCGCGATCGGCGCGATCGGCGGCTGCACCGGCTCCACAGGCTGCTCGATCAAGATATTCCGCTACCAGATCATGCTGCGCGCGCTGGGACAGCAGGCGCGACGAATCTTTTATCCCAACTCTGTCATGGTGTTGCGCCACGAGGGGCGGCGGGTCGAGGATGAGGTTCTGCAATCGGTTATGCTGCTCTTTACCGTCTACATCCTGTCGTTGGGGATGTTCTCGGTGGCGCTGGAACTGACCGGGCTGACACTGATCGAATCGGTTTCCGGTGCGTGGACCGCGATCTTCAACATCGGCCCGGCCTTCGGCCCGAGCGTGGGTGCGACCGGCTCGGTTCAGGGCTTTCCCGAGATGGCCAAGGCGCTGATGATCCTTGCCATGCTCATGGGACGGCTGGAAATCCTCGCCGTTCTGGTGCTGCTCCTGCCGCGGTTCTGGCGGCCC
The DNA here is from genome assembly GCF_042430665.1 of Roseovarius ramblicola. Taxonomy (NCBI): domain Bacteria; kingdom Pseudomonadati; phylum Pseudomonadota; class Alphaproteobacteria; order Rhodobacterales; family Roseobacteraceae; genus Roseovarius; species Roseovarius ramblicola. The sequence continues at coordinate 153,489 of NZ_JBHMEC010000017.1, forward strand.
TGAGCCGGGCCCGTCGCGCCCTCCCGGAAGCGCGGATTTATTCCCAACACCCGACAAGCACGGTCATCGCCTCGGCCCGGTCGGTGAGCGCCTCGCCCGAGAGGTCGCCCCCCGCGGGGGCGGTGCGCGGGGTGACGTCGCCCGCCTCGAGCACCGCGCGCAGCGCGCCGTTGGTGGCGGCAAAGCTGACCCCTTCGGGCAGGTTGCGCCCGTCGGTCGCGTCGGGCACCAGCATTCCCACGACCGCGCCGCCGCCATCCAGCACCGGGCCGCCTGCGTCCCCCGCCCGCGCGCTCAGCGCCAGCCGCTTGAGATACGGCTCGCCCGCGAGCCCCTCGAGCGCCGCCAACTGTCCGAAGGTGACGGTCGGCGCGCCCAGCAATCCCTCGTAGGAATAGCCCGCCACCGCCACCCGCGACAGGACCGCGGGCAGGTCATCGCGGAAGCCGGCGACGACGGCGGGCGCAAGCATTTCCCGCGGGCGCAGCACCGCCACGCCCATGGCGGTATCGAGATGGGCGATGTCGGCGTCCGCGGTCTCGTTTATGGTGATCCGTCCGCACCCGCGAACCGCCTCCGCGGTGGTGAGCACCGCGCCCCCCGCATCCACGAAGAAGCCGCTGCGCGCCCGGTCGGGGCGGCGCACGTCGAGCCCGGAGACAAGGTTCACGCGATGTCCCGCGGTCGGAGCGGCGATCGCTTCGAGCGTACCGGGCAGGGGCGCGAAACTGTCTTCCATCTCTTCGAGAAGCCGCGTGCGGCGCGCCTCGTCACCGGCGGGCCAGACCAGCGTGAACCCCTTGATCTCGCGATCTCGCAGCCAGACGCGGGTATGCGACACGATCTCCGGCCCCTTGCCGGTGAGGGCAAATCCGTCGCGGTCAAGCGTTCGGGGGCCGGCCTCGGGCACGATCTCGAGGGTTTGCATGATGTCGTAGAGCGCGGTCATGGTGGTCCGGTCGCCCGGCTGGCTGATGAGCAGGACCTGCGCGGGAAAGCCGCCCGAAGCCCGGTAATGGGCGAACGGCGCCTCGTGGCGGTCGAATTCCACGACGGCGAGGGGCAGGTCGATCTCGATTCCCGCCTTGGTGTCGCGCACCGTTTCCAGCCCGAGATCCTCAAGCACGGCGTTATACTGCCCTATCAGCGCGGCGCGCTGGCGCGTGGTCATCACGCCGGTGGGCTCGGCCCCGTTCTGGCGTTGCCAGCCGGCCATTGCCGCCCGCGTGGCGGGCCCGAAGGCCGCGTCGATCGCGCCGTCATAAAAGCCAGCCCATTGCAGGGCCACCTGTAGCTCGGCGCGCGCGGCGCGGCCCAGCCGGGATTCGCTGGCGCGGGCCTCGCGCAGGGTCTCTTGCGGTTCGGGGCGCGGGGCGGGATCAGCCGCCTGCGGAGGAGCCTCGGACACGGGTGCGGCGGGCGCAGCCGAGCCGGCCGGGGCGGTGGTATCACCGGGCGGCCAGAACCGCTGCCCGTAGTCGGAGGAGGCCGCGATATAGCTGTCGGGCGCGATCACCCCCTCGCGGGTATAGACCTCGAGCACGCGTTCGGCCTCGTCCTCGCGGTAGGGGCCGAGCGCGATCCCGTACCAGCCGCGCCCGACGGAAAAGCCGTTCACATCCGGCAGGTCGCGCGCATAGAACCGGGCGCTGGCGCGCGCCTCGGCAAGGGTCGGCTGCGCCTCGATCTGGACCCAGACCTGCGCGCCGTCGCCGAAACGCGACTGAGACAGCGCCGCGGGCGGCACGAGAAACAACAGAAGAACGAGAACCGGAATGAAACGCATGAGGGAATTTCCTTGGGTCTTCCATACGGGACGAAGGCTGGTTTTCCCCCGTTTTATCAAAATCATCCTGCGATGCATCTCAAATATTGTAGCGCCGCCCCGGCCCGCGACAAGCCGCGTTGACCACGGCGCGCGCCCGGCCTAGGTAGGGCGGGCAATTTCGGGGGCCCTCGCATGACCGACAGCACCGCAAAGCCGCGCAGCTTTCAGGAGATCATCCTCCGGCTTCAGACCTATTGGGCGGGCCGGGGATGTGCGATCCTGCAGCCCTACGACATGGAGGTGGGCGCGGGCACCTTTCACCCGGCCACAACGCTGCGCAGCCTCGGCGCGCAGCCCTGGGCCGCGGCCTATGTGCAGCCCTCGCGCCGGCCCACCGACGGGCGCTATGGCGAGAACCCGAACCGCCTGCAGCACTATTACCAGTACCAGGTGCTGATAAAGCCGTCGCCGCCCGACTTGCAGGATCTCTACCTCGGCTCGCTCGCCGCCATCGGCATCGACGCCGCCCTGCACGACGTCCGTTTCGTCGAGGATGACTGGGAAAGTCCCACGCTGGGGGCCTGGGGCCTTGGCTGGGAGGTCTGGTGCGATGGGATGGAGGTGAGCCAGTTCACCTATTTCCAGCAGGTGGGCGGGCACGATTGCCACCCGGTGTCCGGCGAGTTGACCTACGGGCTGGAGCGGCTGGCGATGTATGTGCTGGGCGCGGATCACGTCATGGACATGCCGTTCAACGACCCCGGCGCGCCCATCCCGCTCAGCTATGGCGATGTGTTCCGCCAGACCGAGGAGGAGTATTCGCGCTTCAACTTCGACGTGGCAGACACCGCCGTGCTGCTCAGGCATTTCGAGGAGGCCGAGGCCGAATGCGCCGCCATCCTCGGCCAGGAAGACACCGACCCCAAGACCGGCAAGCGCATCGTCATGGCGCATCCCGCCTATGACCAGTGCATCAAGGCCAGCCACATCTTCAACCTGCTCGACGCGCGCGGGGTCATTTCGGTGACCGAGCGGCAGGCCTATATCGGCCGCGTGCGCGCGTTGGCGCGGATGTGCGCCGACGCCTTCGTGCGCACCGCAGCCGGGGGGCAGGCGGCCTGATGGGCAAGGTTCTCAGCATCGGGATTCTCGTTGCCGCCCTGATCGCGGGCGTGGCGATGTATTACCTTCAGGTCTACCACTTCTACGAGGAGGTGCGCCCCGTCTCCGAGGGTGGACATGTGGAGATGCGGATCACGCTGGACGGTGGCGACGTGGTCGCCCTGCCGGTGCGCGATTTCGACGGCATCGACGCCGACAGCTCGCCCATCCGGTTTCGTGCCTGCTTCGAGACCGACCTGCCGCAGGATGCGGCCCCCTACGCGGCTGCCGAGCCGCTCAACGCGCCCGGCTGGTTCGACTGTTTCGACGCCGGGGCCATCGGGGCGGCGCTTGGGGACGGTACCGCCCGCGCGTATCTCTCCGAGGCGCACATCACCTATGGTATCGACCGGGTGATCGCCGTCTATCCCGACGGGCGCGCCTTTGCCTGGCATCAGATCAATCGCTGCGGCGAGGTCGTCTTCGACGGCCAGCCCGCCCCCGACGACTGCCCCGAACCGCCGCAAGGATACTGACCCGACATGCCTGATCTGCTGATCGAACTCTTCTCCGAGGAAATCCCCGCGCGGATGCAGGGCCGCGCCGCGGACGACCTCAAGCGGCTGATGACCGACGCGCTGGTCGAGGCGGGGCTGACCTATGCGGGTGCTGCGGCGTATTCCACGCCCCGGCGGCTCACGCTGTCGGTGCACGGGCTGCTGGCGGAGAGCCCCACCACGCGAGAGGAACGCAAGGGCCCGCGCGTGGATGCGCCGGAAAAGGCGGTCGAGGGCTTTTGCCGCGGCGCAGGTGTGGCGCGCGAGGATCTGGAGGTGCGCGACGAGAAGAAGGGGCAGGTTTATTTCGCCACCATCACCCGGCCCGGGCGGCCTGCGGCGGAGATCGTGGCCGGGGAACTGGAAAAGGTCATCCGCCAATTCCCCTGGCCCAAGTCGATGCGCTGGGGCGAGGGCAGTCTGCGCTGGGTGCGGCCCTTGCACGCGATCCTGTGCATCCTGACGGGCGACGACGGCGACGCGCAGGTGGTGGAGATGGAGCTTGACGGCATCCGCGCGGGCAACACCACACGCGGCCACCGCTTCATGGCGCCGGATGAATTTTCGGTAACGTCTTTCGATGATTACGAGGCAAAGCTCAAGCGCGCCCGCGTGGTGCTGGATGCAAGCGAGCGGGCCGAGGCGATCTGGCAGGAGGCCACCAATCAGGCCTTCGCCGCCGGGCTGGAGGTGGTCGGGGATCGCGGGCTCTTGTCAGAGGTCGCGGGGCTGGTGGAATGGCCCGTGGTGCTGATGGGCCGGATCGACGACGACTTTCTCGACCTGCCGCCGGAGGTGTTGCAAACCTCCATGAAGGAGCATCAGAAGTTCTTTTCGGTGAAGAACCCCAAGACCGGCCGCATCGAACGCTTCGTCACCGTCGCCAATGTCGAGACGGCAGACCACGGCGCGACCATTCTGGCGGGCAATCAGAAGGTTCTGGCGGCGCGGCTCTCGGATGCGAAATTTTTTTGGGAGAATGACCTGCGCACGGTGCGCGAGCGCGGCCTTGAAGGCATGGCCGAGGGGCTGCGCGATGTGACCTTCCACAACAAGCTTGGGAGCCAAGCCGACCGGGTGGAACGCATCGCCGCGCTGGCGCGCGAGATCGCGCCCTTGGTGGGCGCCAAGCCCGATCTCGCCGCCGAGGCCGCGCGCGTCGCCAAGGCCGATCTGCAATCCGAAATGGTCGGCGAATTCCCCGAATTGCAGGGGCTGATGGGCCGCTATTACGCCGAGGCTGAGGGGCTCGACGCGTCGGTCGCGGTGGCCTGCGAAGAGCATTACAGACCCCTGGGGCCGGGCGACGCCGTGCCCGCCGCGCCGGTTCCGGTCACTGTCGCACTCGCCGACAAGATCGACACGCTGACGGGCTTCTGGGCGATTGACGAGAAACCCACAGGCTCGAAAGATCCCTACGCGCTGCGCCGGGCGGCGTTGGGGGTCATACGCATCGCGATGGAGGGCAACCACCGTTTGCCGCTCGACCGCTTCATCGACGCACAACTGCTGCGCCACAAGATCACGCTCAACCGTGACGATGCCAGCGACGACGAGATCGACACGCTGGAGGAAGTCCTTGACGAGATCGCCGATCATGGCGTGTTCGGCGCGGCCTTCCGCGCGGTTCTCGATCGGTTGCACGAGCGGGATAGTACGCCGGATACCGGAAATGGCAGCCTGATCCACAGGGTTGGAGAGGCAATGCCGGACCTGAGTGACGACCTCCTCGCCTTCCTCCACGACCGTCTCAAGGTCCATCTCAAGGACGAGGGTCTCCGCCACGACGTGATCGACGCCTGCCTTGCGATGGAGGGCAATGACGATCTCACCCTGCTCGTCCACCGCGCCCGCGCGCTCGGGGCGTTCCTGAGTACCGACGATGGCGAGAACCTGTTGCAGGGTTTCAAGCGGGCCAACAACATCCTCACGCAGGCCGAGGAAAAGGACGGGGTGGAATACTCCTTCGGCGCGGATGTGAAATTCGCCGAGACCGAGGAGGAAAAGGCGCTCTTCGCCGCGCTCGACACCGCGGAGCCGCAGATCATGCAGGCGCTGAAGGTAGAGGATTTTGCCGGGGCGATGCGGGCCATGGCCGCCCTGCGCCCGGCCGTCGATGCGTTTTTCGAGGCGGTGCAGGTCAATGTCGACAACGCCGTGATCCGCCGCAACCGCCTCAACCTGCTCAGCCGCATCCGCCATATCTGCCTGCAGGCCGCCGACCTCACCCGCGTCGAGGGGTAGGGCGCCGGTCGCCCGCTCGCCTGCGTCATCCCCGCGCAGGCGGGGATCTCTGGTCAATGCCGCGCGCGCCGGGCCGGAGGTCCTCGGGTCACGCCCGAGGATGAGGGGGAGTGGGCGTCCGGAGCATCATCGGGTCAAATCCGGCGGCACATCCCCTCCCTGTCACACACCTGTGATCCTTTCCCTTGCCATGCGCACAACGCGGCGTATGGTGCGGGCAAAGGAAAGGCGCCGCAGTGCAGCAATACGATCCCGACATCACCCTCATCACGCCCACGGCACCGATGCACACGGGCACGCATGGCGGCCGCGCGAAATGTCTGCAGCGGCTGGTGCGGCTCGATCTGCCGGTGCCGCGCACCATCGCGCTGTCATTCGATGCCGTGCACCGCATCGCCGCGGGCGAGATGCCCGACATGGCTGCGCTGCTTGCCCCCTTTGGCGAGATGCCGCTGCTATGCGTGCGCCCCTCGTCGGAGGACCCGGACTGGGGCGGGCCGAACGCGGTGCTCAATATCGGCGTGAACGACGCGCGCCATGCCGTGCTCGCCGAAAAGATCGGGCAGCGCGCGGCGGCGGATATCTATCTGCGTTTCGTGCAGGCCTATGCCATCCACGTGGCCCGGCTCGACCCGGACGTGTTCGAGGACGTGGCACAGGACCCGGTGCAGGGGCTGGGCGAGGCGCTGCGCGCCTACGAGGACGAAACCGACGAGGAATTCCCGCAGGATCCCGGCGTACAGCTTGGGCAGGTGCTGCGCTCGATGGCGCGCGCCTGGGAGGGGACGACGGCGCGTCTCTTGCGGCAGGCCAAGGGCGCGCCCGCCGATGCGGGCCTGGGCCTCGTGGTGCAGGAGTTGGCGCTCGGCATCGGGCCGGGCGAGAGCGGGTCGGGGGTCATGCAGCTCGTCGACAGCCGCACCGGCGCGCGGCAGATCACCGGGCGCTATCTCAGCCAGAGCCAGGGGCGCGACGCACTGCGCGGCGGTGAGGACGCGCTGTACCTGACGCGCGACCCGCGCGGCCCCTCGCTCGAGGAACTGGCGCCCGCCGCCTTCGCCGAAATTCGCGCCCACACGCTGCTCATGCGCGAGACTCTGCGCGAGGAGATGCAGACCGAGTTTACCATCGAGGATGGCCGCGTCTGGATTCTCGACGGCATCCGCGTGGCGCGCAACGCCCGTGCCGCCGTGGCCATCGCGGTGGCGCTGGCCGAGGACGGGATCATCCCCCGCGAGGAGGCGCTGATGCGGGTCGAGCCGCGCGCGCTCAACGAGCTGCTGCACCGGCAGGTGGACCCGGAGGCGCGGCGCGACGTGCTCGCCCACGGCATCGCCGCCAGCCCGGGGGCCGCCTCGGGCAAGGTGGTGTTCACCGCCGCCGAGGCCCAGGCGGCCGCGGCACGCGGCGAGCCTTGCGTGCTGGTGCGGCGCGAGACCAGCCCCGAGGACATTCGCGGGATGCACGCCGCAAGCGCCATCCTGACCGAGCGTGGCGGCATGACCAGCCACGCCGCGGTGATCGGGAGGGGCATCGGGCTGCCCTGCGTGGTGGGCGCGTCCGACATACGCTTTCAGACCCGGCGCAAGATGCTGACCATGCCCGACGGGCGTGTCGTGAAGGCGGGCGAGACGATCACCATCGACGGCACCAATGGCGCGGTGCTGGCGGGCGAGGCGCCGCTGCTGGAGGCCGCGCGCGACGCCGCGTTCCAGACGCTGATGAACTGGGCCGACGATACCCGCGACATCGCCGTGCGCGCCAATGCCGACACCCCCGCCGATGCCGAGCTTGCGCGCAACTTCAAGGCCCGCGGCATCGGGCTGTGCCGCACCGAGCACATGTTCTTCGAGGACGACCGCCTCACCGTCATGCGCGAGATGATCTTTGCCGACACCAGCGAGGACCGCGCCGCCGTACTCGAGCGACTGCTGCCCATGCAGCGCGCCGATTTCGCCGATCTGTTCCGGATCATGCAGGGGCAGCCCGTCTGCATCCGCCTGTTCGACCCACCGCTGCACGAATTCCTGCCCACCGACCGGGCCGGGCATGTGCAACTGGCCGGGGCGCTCGACCTGCCGGTGTCGGACGTCACACGCCGGGTCGAAGCGCTGGGCGAGTACAACCCCATGCTTGGGATGCGCGGCGTGCGGCTGGGCATCACCATGCCGGAAATCTACGACATGCAGGCGCGCGCGATCTTCGAGGCGACGCTCGAGGCGAGCCGTGAAGGCGAGGCACCGGTGGTGCCCGAGATCATGATCCCGCTGGTCAGCGCACGCCGCGAGGTCGAGATCGTCAAGACGCGGGTCGATGCGGTGGCGGCAGCGGTCCGGGGCGAGCGGCAGCGCGACTTCGCCTACCGTCTGGGCGTGATGGTCGAGACCCCGCGCGCGGCGCTTCGCGCGGGCGAGATCGCGCCGCTGGTGTCGTTCCTCAGCTTCGGCACCAATGACCTTACGCAGATGACCTACGGGCTTTCGCGCGACGATGCGGGCCGCTTCATGTCGGCCTATGTGCAGCAGGGCGTCTACCCGGAAGACCCGTTCCATGTGCTCGATACCGACGGGGTGGGCGAACTCCTCAGGATCGGGGCCGAGCGCGGGCGCGCGGCCAACCCGGACGTGGTGCTGTCCATTTGCGGCGAGCATGGCGGCAACCCCGAATCGATTTCGTTCTGCCGCGAGGCGGGCTTTACCTATGTGTCTTGCTCGCCGTTCCGTGTCCCGGTGGCGCGACTCGCTGCCGCACAGCTTTCGGTGCGCGACAGGATCGGCACGCAGACGGGGGCAGGGACGCAAGATTCGTCGCGATCCGCGGGCTGAACCGCAGGAACCCACCGATCGGCAAGGATCCGCCGATGGCACGGGTGGACGCAAGGCGCGCTTTCGGCTATTCGCCCGCGATGACCGTGCCGGAGCCTCGCCCCGGAAAATGCAGGAGATCGCGCATGAAACGGACGCTTCTGACCGCGGCGATTGTCGCGGCCCTGGCCGGGACGGTGGCTGCTGATACTCCGCTCACACGGCTCATGGCCGAGGAAACCCGCGCCCTGCGCGCCATCTCGGGCGACCGGCTCGCCGGATACGTGGCCCGCCCCGAGACCAGCATCGAGTATTCGCGCGGCTGGTTGGCACGTCAGAAGGTGCGTGGCGCGGATGCGCAGACCGAGTGCCTCGCCGAGGCGCTCTATTTCGAGGCGCGCGGCGAGAGCGTGCGCGGCCAGTTCGCGGTGGCCGAGGTCATCATGAACCGCGTCGACAGCCCAGAATTTCCCGGCACGGTCTGCGGCGTGATCCAACAGGGGACTGGCAGGAAGTACCAGTGCCAGTTCACCTATACCTGCGACGGCGCGCCGGAACACATCACCAACCAGTCCGCCTATGGCCAGGTGTCCAAGGTGGCGCGGCTGATGGTCCAGGGGGCACCGCGGGCGTTGACCGGCGGCGCGACCTACTACCATACCCGCGCGGTCAAGCCGCGCTGGTCGCGCATCTTTGCGCGGACCGCGTCGATCGGTGTGCATCACTTCTACCGCAAGCCGACGCGCCTCTCGCGCAACTGAGCAATTCCCGCATGGCGCGCGACGATCACGGTTGACTCGGTCGCGCGCGCCGGTAAAAGGCGGGGTTCATGGGATATTCGCGGGTGCCCGTGCGCATCCGCCGCAGGAGACGAGACATGGCAAAGCCGACCACCATCAAGATCCGCCTCAACTCGACCGCGGGGACCGGGCATTTCTACGTGACCAAGAAGAACGCGCGCACGATGACCGACAAGATGACCGTGCGCAAATACGACCCGGTCGCGCGCAAGCATGTCGAGTACAAGGAAGGCAAGATCAAGTAACGATCGCCCGCCCGTTCGACACGGCAAGAGCCGCGCCCCCGGGCGCGGTTTTTCGTTTGGCGTGGCTTCTTCCTGGCAAGAATACCCGATCCTCACCTCGCGGACACGAAAAAGGGCCGGTCCATGCGGCCGGCCCTTCGCGTCACTGGTGGTGCGGGTGTCCCTACTCCTGCTGACCCATGAACATCAGCAGGAACTGGAACATGTTGAGGAAGCTGATGTAGAGGTTGAGCGCGCCGTCATAGGCGGCCTTGTCCAGCCACTCCTGATCGCCCTGCGCGGCGTGGGCCACGTAGGTGTTCTTGATCTCCTGCGTGTAGAACGCGGTCAGCCCCGCGAAGATCAGCACACCGATCGCCGAGATGGCGAACATCATCGCCGGGCTCTGCAGGAAGATGTTGACGATCATCGCGACGATGAGGCCGATCACCCCCATGATGAGGAAGCTGCCCCAGCCCGAGATATCCTTTTTCGTGGTGTAGCCCCAGAGCGACAGGCCGGCAAAGGCGATCGCCGTCACCACGAAGGTCTGCGCGATCGAGAAGCTGGTGAACACCAGAAAGATCGAGCTGAGCGAGAGGCCGATCAGCGCCGCGAAGCCGAAGAAGCCAAGCTGCACGCCCGCCGCCGGTGCCCGGCGCAGCAATGCGCCCCAGCCGAGAAAGATGAAGGCCAGCGGCGCCAGCATCACCACCCATTTGAGCGGCGACAGGTAGAGCGTGGCCCCCAGCCCCGACAGCATCGTGCCGTTGGGCAGTTGCGCGGCGGCAGCCGAGGGATCGGTGGTCACGGCAAGACCCGAGATCGCCCACGCCGCCAGCGCGGTGATCAGCATCCCCACCGACATGGTGCCGTAGACCTTGTTCATGTGCGCGCGCAGCCCGGCGTCGATCTCGCCGGTGCGTGCGCCCGCTGTCGTCCGGATCGTGTCGTATTGAGCCATTGAATCCTCCAGTTGCGTGGCAGCCCCGGTGCAGGGCTTTGCCGACAATATCGGAGGGGGCGGGGGGCTTTTCAAGCTTTTCCGACGGTTTCGGATATGTTTTTCGTGCCGGCCCGGTGCGCCTGCCCGCGCCTCACGCGCAGGCGGTCCCGGCAAGGTCCCAGAACGGGCGCGCGGCTTCGCGCTGCGCGTCATGACGGCTCAGGCCGAGGTCGGCGAGGATGGCATCGTCGAGCTGCGCCAGTTCCCGGCGCTGACGGGCGACTTCATACATCTGCCGCAGGGGCAGGCGGCGCGGGCGCGGCAGGGCGATGGTTGCGATGCGGATGGACATGGTTGCTCCTTTCGGTTTTGTGATGGGTTTCACGGTGTGCATTTCATGTCTTGATCATATGGCGGATGTCGCGGCATAATGAAAATGAATGTTCGTAAGCCAATACATCACAGGAGTTGATCCATGCGGAACCTCGACATCACCACCCTGCGCGCGCTCGTGGCCGTCGCCGATCACGGCGGGGTCACGCGGGCCGCCGCGATCCTGAACCTCACGCAATCGGCGGTGTCGATGCAGATCAAGCGGCTTGAGGACATGCTCGACCTCGCACTTTTCGACCGCGGCCACCGGCGCGTGTCGCTCACCGGCCCCGGCGAGCAGCTTGTGCGCTACGCGCGCCGCATGCTCGCGCTCAATGACGAGGCGGTGGCGCGCCTGACCGAGGACCGCTACGAGGGCGAGCTGCGCCTCGGCGTGCCGCATGACATCGTCTATCCGGTGGTGCCGCGCGTGCTCAAGCAGTTCAACGCCGCCTATCCGCGGATCAACGTGCACCTGCGCTCGTCCAGCACGATGAAGCTGCACGAGGAATTCGCCCGCGGCGAGGTGGACGTGATCCTGACCACCGAAGGATCGCTCAAGCCGGGTGGCGAGACCCTGACCGAGATGGCCCTGCGCTGGACCGGGGCGCGCGGCGGCGTCGCGTGGAAGCGCCGCCCGCTGCGGCTTGCCTTCTGCTCGGCCTGCATCTTCCGCCCCATCGTGCTGCGTCGGCTCGAGGAGGCGGGGATCGACTGGGAAATGGCGGTGCTGTCCGAGGACGACCGCGCGGTCGAGGCGCTGGTGAGTGCCGATCTCGCCGTCGGCGCGCTGCTGGAGGACAGCATCCCGCCCCACCAGGAGGCGATCGAGCCGGGCACCGCGCTGCCCGACCTCGGGGTGCAGCAGATCAACCTCTACGCCCGTCCGGGTGGCGACGCGCTGCTCGATCCGCTTTCGGACATGCTGCGGCAGGGCTTCGTCGCGCAGCCCGCGCCGCTCAGCCTTCGGATGGCGTGACCACCACCTTGCCGGTGGATTTGCGGCTGCGCAGCAGGTCGAGCGCCTCGGCTGCGCGGTCGAGAGGCAGAACGTGGCTCACATGCGGGCGGATGCGTCCGGCCTCGTACCAGTCAAACAGCGTCGCGAGGCTCTCGGTCACGACCTCGGGCCGGAAGTTCAGATAGCCACCCCAGTAGAGGCCCATCACGCTCAGGTTCTTGACCAGCAGGTGGTTGGCGGGGATCTGCGGCACCTCGCCGCTGGCAAAGCCGATGGTCAGCAGGCGCGCCTCGGGGCGACATGCGCGCATCGCCGCCTTGAACTGCGCGCCGCCCACCGGATCATAGACCACGTCCACACCACCCAGGCCGCGGCACGCTTCGCGGATGTCGTCGCAGGCGGCGTCGATCAGGTGATCGGCCCCCGCCTGCCGCGCCACCCCGAGCTTGTCGGCCCCGCGCGCGCAGGCGATCACCCGCGCACCCATCAGCTTGCCGATCTCCACCGCTGTCAGGCCCACGCCGCCCGCCGCCCCCAGCACCAGCAGCGTCTCGCCCGGTTGCAGCCGCGCCTTGTGGGCGAGGGCGACGTGGCTGGTGCCATAGGCGATCTGGAACGCGGCCGCGTCGGTAAAGCTCATCGCATCCGGCAGCGCCACGGCGCGCGCCGCCGGAAAACATCCCGCTTCGGCCAGCCCGCCCTGTCCGCCGAACACCGCCACGCGCGTGCCGGGGGCGGGACCAGTCGTGTCGGGACCGAGCGACGTGACCGTGCCCGCCACCTCCATCCCGAGGGTGAACGGCGGCTCGGGTGTGTCCTGATAGCGGCCCTCGATCATCAGCAAGTCGGCGAAGTTGAGCCCGCAGGCTGAAATCCGCAGGCCGATCTCGCCCGGCCCCGGTGCGGGGACGGGGATGTCGAGGAGGGCGGGGGCGGCCCCTGCTTTGGTCAGACGATAGGCGCGCATCGGTTGCTCCCTGTTCGCGAAGGTGCCCCTCGGGGTAAGCGGCAGGCGCGGGCCTGTCCATCCGATTCGCCGGGTCGGACGGTGCGCCCGCGCGGTTGCGCATGACCGCCTGTCGCAACCTATCCGAAAGAAGAGCTTGCACTGACGCTCCGCGGCCCGCCATTCAGCGTCACTGGACGTAATCGTGAGTCCCACTGCAACCAGGCCGCGAAATTTCTTGAATTTCAAGGCGATTTCGCTACTTTCATGACACGCTGCCGTCTCGCGTGGCGTTGGGCAGGGGGCTCGGTCGTGTTGGGCCGTTTCGGTCCGGGTCGCATACTGTATTAGAAGAGGAAAGAAGATGCCGCATCCCGTCGATGTTCACGTGGGCAAACGTATCCGTCATCGCCGCTGGCTGACGGGTATGACCCAGCAGCAGCTTGCCGAGGCGGTCGGCATCAAATTTCAGCAGATCCAGAAATACGAGACCGGTGCCAACCGTGTCAGCGCATCGCGCCTGTGGGACATGGCCGAGGCGCTGGAGGTCGATGTCTCTTTCTTCTTCGAGGGTCTTGCCAAGGATGGCCATGAAGGGAGCACCACGCTTCCTGCCGACATCATCGCCGACAAGGAGGCGCTTGATCTCGTGCGCTCCTACTACGCGATCCCCGAGACACAGCGCAAACGCCTGTTCGATCTGGCCCGCGTCCTGAGCGAGGTGGCTTGAGCCCCGCGTGATCGCAGGGTAACGCTCCGGCGGGGCCGGAGCGGGGGTTGAGCGATGGACACGGACGAGATTCGCGCGACAGCGCACCGGATGGCCGACGCGGCGCGCGCGGCCATCCTTCCGCATTTCCGCCATGCCGCGCTCGGTGCCGACAACAAGCACGGTGACGGCGGCTTCGACCCGGTAACCGAGGCCGACCGCGCCGCGGAACGCGCCATGCGCGCGGTGCTGGCCGAGCGACGTCCGGGCGATGGTATCCTCGGCGAGGAATACGGCACAACCAAGGGCGAGAGCGGCCTGACATGGGTGATCGACCCGGTGGACGGGACACGCGCGTTCCTGTCGGGCGCGCCCACATGGGGGGTCCTGATCGCGCTCTCCGATGCGTCCGGGCCAGTCTACGGCCTGATTGATCAGCCCTATATCGGTGAGCGGTTCGAGGGCGGGCTTGGCCATGCCGCCATGACCGGGCCGCTGGGCGCGCGCCCGCTGGCCACGCGCGGCGACCGCCCGCTTTCCGAGACGATCCTGTTCACCACCTTCCCCGAGCTCGATACCCCGGTCGAGGCCGCGGCCTTCGCCGGGCTGGCCCGGCAGGTGCGTCTCACGCGCTACGGGCTCGATTGCTACGCCTACGCGCTCGTGGCGGCGGGGCAGATCGACCTCGTGGTGGAGGCGGGACTCGCCCCCTACGACATCCACGCGCCGATTGCGGTGATCGAGGCGGCGGGCGGCATCGTCACCGACTGGCAGGGTGCCCCGGCCCACGCGGGCGGACGGGTGATCGCGGCGGCAGGGCGCGCGCAGCACGCGGCGGCGCTCGAGTTGCTGTCGTGCGTGCCGTGATGCGGCGCTTGCGTTGGCTGGTCCTCGCTGTCGGGGTTGCCGGGCAAGCGGCCCTTGCCGGAGGGGGGACCGTCGATCTGGGGGCAATCACACTGGCATGGATCAACACGGTGCGTGCCGCCGAAGGGCGCGCGCCGCTGGCCGTATCAGGCGCGCTCTCTCGCGCCGCCATCGCCCATGCCCGCGACATGGCCCGCACCGGTCGCTTTGGTCATGCCGGGCGCGACGGCAGCCGCGTGAGCGACCGTGTCCGCCGGGAAGGCTTCGGCTATTGCTTCGTCGCCGAGAATATCGCCAAAGGGTATGCAACGCCGGAAGAGGCACTGCGCGGCTGGATGGCATCCCGCGCGCATCGCCGCAACCTGCTCGATCGCCGCGCCGCCGCGTTCGGGCTTGCGCGCGGCACCGGGCCGGTGTGGGTGCTGGTGCTGGGCCGCGACGGCTGTTGAGGTCACGGTCGACGGGCCGCCGCTTGAGGCGGGGTCTGCTTTCACTCCTCGTGGCACGGTCTTGCGTGCGGCGGCGAGCATCGGGTGTCGCGGGCACAGGCCGGCCCGATGGCACGACCGATGGCCGCGAGCGCCGCGCAGGGTTTTGGCGGCTCTGACGGTCATAGCGGTCTCCTGTCCCCGTCATGCCGCCACAGAAGGCAGGCGGAGTTGCCGTCGTGGTGCCGCGCGGCACGGTAACGCGGCAACGCGATTGTTTTCGCTCCCGTCCCTCGCTAATCACGCGGGGCGACCGCGGCGCAGAGGGAGGGCGAAATGGCCGAGACGGAAAACGAGGCGCTCGCCGGGGCCGGAACCGGCGAGGACGAGGGCCACCCGCTGAGCGAGGCGCGCATCGCGCGCATCATGGAGGCGCTCGACGACGGAGACCGCACCCGGCTCTGGGCCGAGATGGAGCCGCTCCACGCCGCCGACATCGCCGACCTGCTCGAACAGATCAGCGGCGGCGACCGGCGTCGGCTGATCGCGCTCTACGGGCAGGAATTCGACGGCGACATCCTGTCGGAACTCGATGAGTCGATCCGCGAGGAGGTGATCGGCCTGTTGCAGCCCGAGGTGCTGGCCGAGGCGGTGCGCGAGCTCGACTCCGACGACGTGGTCGATCTCGTCGAGGACCTGGAGGACCGGCAGCAGGACGCGATACTCGAGTTTCTCGAAGCGCCCGACCGGCTCGCGGTGCAGCAGTCGCTGACCTACCCGGATTACTCCGCCGGCCGCCTCATGCAGCGCGAGGTGGTCATGGCCCCCGAGCATTGGCGCGTGGGTGACGTGATCGACTTCATGCGCGGTGCCGAGGACCTGCCCGAGCAGTTCTATCACATCATCCTTGTCGATCCGCGCCTGCATCCCGTGGGCAACGTCATGCTGGGCCGGATCATGGCGGCGAAGCGCGCCACGCCGCTCAGGGATCTGGTGGAGGAGACCTTTCACACCTTCGCGGTGACCGAGGCAGAGGCCGATGTGGCCTATGCCTTCAACCAGTATCACCTGATCTCGGCCCCCGTGGTGGACGAGGAGGGGCGGTTGGTCGGCGCGATCACCATCGACGATGCGATGATCGTGCTGGACGAGGAGCACGAGGAGGACATCCTGCGCCTCGCGGGTGTGGGCGAGGAGGGCGGCTTTTCCGGTCGCCTGACCGAGACCATCCGGGACCGGGCGCTGTGGCTGTTCGTCAACCTGCTGACGGCGATCCTCGCCTCGGTGGTGATCGAGCAGTTCGCCGAGACGATCAACCAGATGGTGGCGCTGGCGGTGCTGATGCCGATCGTCGCCTCGATGGGCGGCAACGCGGGCACCCAGACCATGACGGTGGCGGTGCGTGCGCTGGCCACCCGCGACCTGACGGCGCGCAATGCCATGCGCATGGTGCTGCGCGAACTGACCGTGGGCGGTGCCAACGGCGCGCTCTTTGGCGTGGTGATGGCGGGCGTGGTCGGGCTGTGGTTCGGGGTGCCGCTGCTGGCCGCCGTGATCGCGGTGGCGATGCTGATGACGCTGGTCGCCGCAGCATTGGGCGGGATCGTCATCCCGATGGCGCTCGACCGGTTCGGGATCGACCCGGCGCTTGCCTCGGGGCCGTTCGTGACCACGATCACTGACGTGGTGGGCTTCTTCGCCTTCCTCGGTCTGGCCTCCGTGGTGCTGCTGTGAGCGCGCTGGATGCGCAGAAGGCGGCGGCGCGCAAGGCCGCCTTCGCCCGCCGCAAGGCGGCCCACGCCGCGGGGCACCCGGCCCCGGCGGCGCACCTGTCGGCGGTTCTTGCGGGGTATCGCGGCGTGCCGCTGGCGGGCTACATGCCCATCCGCACCGAGATCGATCCTCTGCCCGCCATGGCCGAGGCGGCGGCGCATGGCCCCGTTGCCGTGCCGGTGATTGCGGGCGAGGGCCTGCCGCTCGACTTCTCTCTGTGGGCGCCGGGCTGTGCGCTGCGCGAGGGGCCGTTCGGTGCGATGGTACCCGAGGCGGATCGCTTCATCGAGCCCGAAATCGTCATCGTGCCGCTGGTGGCCTTCGACCGCGCGGGCGGGCGGCTGGGCTATGGCGGCGGATTCTACGACCGCACGCTGGAACGCCTGCGCGCGCGCCGCCCGACGCTGGCGATCGGCTTTGCCTGGGCCGCGCAGGAGGCAGACGCGCTGCCGCTGGAGCCGACCGACCAGCCGCTCGACATGATCGTGACCGAGCTCGGGGTGATCGCGCTCTGAACGGCACGACCGACGGGCGATTCCGCTACGACTGCCGATTGCCGATGCGGCAAGCGACAAAGACGGCTCGTGCCGCGGGCCACCGGCGACGGCAACCGCCATCGGCGGGGATTTCAATGCCAGGCGCAAGCAGGGTCTCGAATCGACCGTGTTCCGCCCCGGTCATGCCAGGGCGTCGCGTCGAAGCGGCGCCCGGCTCCCCGACCGGTCGCGGAGCTTGTGGCACGACGTGCTCATGCCGTCTCGCTGGTCTCCATCCTCTCGGCGAAGGCGTTGAAGAATTTCGCCGACAGCTTTTTCGCCGTGCCGTGAACCAGTCGGCTGCCAAGCTGCGCGAGCTTGCCGCCGATATCCGCGTGTGCCTCGTATGTCAGGCAGGTGCCGCCGTCCCGCTCCTCCAGCACGACGACCGCGCCGCCCTTGGCAAAGCCCGCCGCGCCGCCGCTGCCGCTGCCGGTCAGCGTGAACCGCCGCGGTGGTTCTTCGGTGTTGAGCACCACATCGCCGGAGAACCGCGCCTTGACCGGGCCGACCTTGAGCAGCACCTTCGCCTCTAGCTCGGTGTCGGAGCGGCGGACAAGCTCCTCGCAGCCGGGAATGCAGTCCTTCAGCACCTCCACGTCGTTCAGCGCGGCATAGACGTCCGCGCGCGGGGCGGCGATGAAGATCTCGTCGGTCAGGTCCATTGGGCTTTCCTTTTCAGCGATCGGGGAGGGGGTCGGGGACAGGTGCGGTTGTCGCGGTGCGGTCGCCTGTCCGGCGATGGGCGACGATCTCGGCCAGGATCGAGAGGGCGATCTCGTCGGGGGTGATTGCGGCGATGTCGAGCCCGGCGGGCGCGTGAACGCGCGCCAGCGCGCTGCGGTCCGCGCCCTCTGCGGCGAGCCGCTCGCTCAGCGCGGCGAACTTGCGCCGGCTGCCGACGAAGGCCACGTAATCCGCCGCCGACGCGACCGCGGCGCGCAGCGCCGGGGCATCGCCCATGCCTTGCGTGGCCACGACGTGGAAGCGCGCTGCGCTGTCGGGGGCGTGGCCGTCCACCACCTCCTCGACGCAGGGCCAGGCTGCGGCCTCGGTCCCCGGCGCGCAGACCACCCGGTGAAAGCCGAACCGCGCCGAGATCCCGGCCAGCGCGCGCGCCACCGGCCCGGTGCCGCAGATTACCAGCCGCGGACGCGGCAGGACCGGCTCGACAAAGACGTCCATCGAGCCCTTGCTCGGGCAGCCGTTGCGCGCGAAATGCACGCCCTCGCGCTCTTCCCCGGCGGTGACGCCGTCGGCCTCAAGCAATTCCTCGGGCCGGATCGAGACAAAGCGGGGCTGTCGCTCGGCGATCGCCGCGCGCGCGGCGCGACCGATGGCCGTGCGCGCGCAGCCCCCGCCAAGCCAGCCCGCGCGCAGCGTGCCTGCCGCGTCGATCAGCGCCTTGGCACCGGGCTTGGCCGAGGTGGCGGCCAGCGTGCGCACCACCGTAGCCACCGCGAACGGCGCTTCGGCGGCGCGCAGCCGCGACATCTCGGCCTCGAATTCGGTCTCGTCGGGAATCGGCAGGGTCATAGCCGCACCAGTTCCGGCTCCAGCGCGGCGAGATCCGCGAGCGTCGCCGCCGGTGCGAACAGGTCGAGATGCGGCAGCGCCGCCGCCATGCCGCGCGCCACCGGCTCGTAGCCCTTCCACCCCTTCAGCGGGTTGAGCCAGATGATCCGGCAGCCGCGCCGCCGGATACGGGCGAGCGCAGTGCCGACCTCCTCGGGTCCGGCGCTGTCATAGCCGTCCGACAGGATCAGCACCACCGTGCGCCCGTCGACCAGCCGCCGCGCATAGCTGCGCGAGAAGTGATCGAGCGACGCGCCGATGCACGAGCCGCCGCCGAAGCCGTCGGCCAAGAGGCTCAGCCGGTTGAGCGCCCGCAGCGCGTCGGTCTCGCGCAGGGCATCGGCGATCCGCACGAGACGGGTATGAAAGAGATAGGCGTCGGTATCGGGATCGGCGCGCATCAACCCCGAGAGAAAGGCGAGGAAGGGCCGCGCATAGACCGCCATCGACCCCGACACGTCGCAAATCGCGGTGATCCGCACGGGGCGGTCGGGGCGCCTGCGCCGCTCCAGCCGCAGCGGCTCGCCGCCGGTGCCAAGGCTCTTGCGGATGGTGCGCCGAAGATCGACCGCGCGGCCTCGGCGCGCCGCCTTGCGGCGTCGCGAGCGGCGGTCGCGCAGCGCCCGGCCCAGCCGTTCGGCGACCGCCTCGGCCTCGGCCACGTCGGCGGGGCTGACGATCTCGCGCAGGTCGGTCGTCATCAGGTTGCGCCGCTGCGAGGCGATCAGCCGGCCACTGCCATCGGCATCGGTCTCGCCAACGCCATCGCTGCCGTCATCGGGGCTTTCGGCGCGGCCCGTGGCGGTGGTTGTCACGCGTTCGTCGTCCACCCCCGGGGCGCGCACCAGATCGGAGCGCGCCGAGGCCGCATCGGCCGTCACCCGCAGGCGCACCCGCCCGTCATTGAGCCAGAAGGCGTCGTATAACGCGTCGAAGCGCGTCACCTCGTCGGCGGAGCCCGCGCACACCGCCTTGAGCGCGCGACGCGTCATCTCCGGGTCGGCGGCGCAGACATGCGCGAGCGCGCGCAGCGCGGTCTCGGCCTCGGCGACGCCGAGCCCGAAGCCGTGGGCGCGCAGGTGGGCGAGGAACCCGGTGATGCGCGTCGCCACGCCCGGGTCGCGCGCGGCAAAGCGGGCGACCCGGCTCATGCCGCCTTGCCCACCAGCCGCGCGGCCACCTCGGGCGGGATCGCCGCGCGGTCGCCCTCGGTCTTGAGCAGGGTGGCCATCGTGGCATGAAGCACCGCCGGGTCGGCGCTGAGGTCGGCTACCCCGAGCCCGGCCACCGCGGCGGCGAAATCCAGCATCTCGGCCACGCCCGGCACCTTTTCCAGTTGTTCCCGGCGGATCGCCTGCACGAAGCCGACGATCTGCGCCGCAAGCCGCGCCTCCAGCCCCGGCGCGCGGGCGTGCAGGATGGCGAGCTCGGTCTCGCGATCGGGATAGGCCACATGCGCGTACATGCAGCGTCGGCGCAGCGCGTCCGACAGATCGCGCGTGCCGTTCGACGTCAGCACCACGCGCGGGATGCTGCGCGCCGTGATCGTGCCGAGCTCGGGCACCGTGATCTGGAAATCCGAGAGCACTTCGAGCAGGTAGGCCTCGAATTCCTCGTCGGCGCGGTCGATCTCGTCGATCAGCAGCACCGGTGCCTCGGGCTGGCGTATGGCCTGCAGCAGCGGGCGCTCCAGCAGGAACTCCTCGGAAAAGATGCGCTGCTCCACCGCCGTGCCGGTCTCGCCGCCCTCGGCGGCGGCGCGGATCGCCAATAGCTGTTTCTGGTAGTTCCATTCATAGATCGCGTGCGCGGCGTCCAGCCCCTCGTAGCATTGCAGCCGGATCAGCCGCGTCCCCTCGGCGGCCGCAAGCGCGCGGGCGACCTCGGTCTTGCCCACCCCGGCCGCCCCCTCCAGCAGTAGTGGCCGCCCAAGCGAGATGGACAGGTGAAGCGCCATCGCCAGATCGGGCGCGGCGATGTATCCCTGCCCGGCCAGCCTGTCCCGCAGCGCGCGCCAGTCGGTCATGTCAGACCTCCCCGGTCGTTGGGCGCGGGTCCGTCAGCCACTGCGATCATCCGTGCAGGCCCAGCTCGTGGGCCACCTTCCAGATGCGCCAGTGATCGTGCGGCATGTGGCTGTGGCGCAGCCCGAAGGCGCGGAAGGCGTCGTGCACCGCGTTGGAGAAGGCCGGCACCCCGCCCACGTTCGGGCTCTCGCCGACACCCTTGGCCCCGATCGGATGGTGCGGGCTCGGGGTTTCGGTGAAGGCGGTGGTGTAGGTTGGCGTCTCCCAGCTCGTGGGCATGAAGAAGTCCATCAGCGTGGCCGTCTTGATGTTGCCGAGATCGTCATAGGCGATCTCCTGCCCCATCGCGATGGCGAGCGCCTCGGTCAGCCCGCCATGCACCTGCCCCTCGATCACCATCGGGTTGATCCGCGTGCCGCAATCGTCGAGCGCGTAGAATTGCCGGATCTCGTGCTCGCCGGTATCGACGTCGATCTCCATCACGCAGATATAGGCCCCGAACGGATAGGTCATGTTGGGCGGGTCGTAGTAGCTGACCGCCTCGAGCCCCGGCTCGACGCCGGGGATCGCCTGGTTATAGGAGGCAAAGGCGATCTCGGCCATGGTCTTGAACCGTTCCGGCGCGCCCTTGACGGCAAAGCGGTCCACGTCCCATTCCAGATCGTCCTCGTGCACCTCGAGCAGGTAGGCCGCGATCATCTGCGCCTTTGCGCGGATCTTGCGCCCGGCCATCGCCGCCGCCGCTCCCGCCACAGGGGTGGAGCGCGAGCCATAGGTGCCGAGGCCATAGGGCGCGGTGTCGGTGTCGCCTTCCTCCACGGTGATGGAATCCGAGGGGATACCGATCTCCGAGGCGAGGATCTGCGCAAAGGTCGTCGCGTGTCCCTGGCCCTGGCTGATCGTCCCCAGCCGCACGATGGCCGACCCGGTCGGGTGGATGCGGATCTCGCAGGAATCGAACATGCCCATGCCGAGGATGTCGCAGTTCTTGACCGGCCCTGCGCCCACGATCTCGGTGAAATGGGTGAGGCCGATACCCAGTAGCTTGCGAGTCTCGCCGCGCCTGAACGCCTCGACCCGCGCGGCCTGTTCGCGGCGCAGGCCCTGGTAATCCACCGCCTTCAGCGCCATCTCCCACGCGGTGTGATAATCGCCCGAATCGTATTCCCAGCCCAATGCCGACTGATATGGAAACTGGTCCTTGCGGATAAAGTTCTTCGCCCGCAACTCCGCCGCATCCATGCCCAGCTCGATGGCCAGCACCTCGATCATCCGTTCGATCATGTAGGCGGCCTCGGTCACGCGGAAGGAACAGCGATAGGCCACGCCGCCCGGTGCCTTGTTGGTATAGGCGCCGTCCACGGCGACATAGGCCACCGGGATGTCGTAGCTGCCGGTGCAGATGTGGAAGAACCCGGCGGGAAACTTCGTCGGATCGGCGCAGGCGTCGAACGCGCCGTGATCGGCGGTGACGTGGCAGTGCAGGCCGGTGATGCGGCCCTCCCTGGTGGCGCTGATCCGGCCTTTCATCCAGTAGTCGCGGGCAAACGCCGTGGCCATCAGGTTGTCCATCCGGTCCTCGACCCATTTCACCGGGCTGCCGGTGACGATCGAGGCGACGATCGAGCAGACATAGCCGGGGTAGACCCCCACCTTGTTGCCGAAGCCGCCGCCGATATCGGGCGAGATCACGCGGATGTTGTGCTCTTCGATGCCCGACAGGATCGAGGCCACGGTGCGCACCACATGCGGTGCCTGGAACGTGCCCCAGAGCGTGAGCTTGCCGTTGACCTTGTCCATCGAGGCGATGCTGCCGCAGGTTTCGAGCGGGCAGGGATGGGTGCGGTGGTAATAGATCATCTCCTCGGCCACCACCTCCGAGCTTTCGATCGCCTGCTCGGTGGCCGCCTTGTCGCCTTCCTCCCACAGGAAGATGTGGTTGTGATGGCGGCGGGGGCCGTGGGATCCGGGTGCCTCGGGGTCGAGATCCTCGCGCAGCACCACGTCGCTTTGCAGCGACTCGAACGGGTCGGTGATGACCGGCAGCTCCTCGTACTCGACCTCGACGAGGTCCACCGCATCGGCGGCCACGTAGCGGTCGCGCGCGACGACAAATGCCACCTCCTGCCCCTGAAAGAGCACCTTGCCGTCGGCCAGCACCATCTGCTTGTCGCCGGCAAGCGTCGGCATCCAGTGCAGGTCGAGCGGGCGCAGATCGTCCGCCGTCAGCACCGCCACCACGCCGGGCAATGCCAGCGCGGCGGAGGCGTCGATGGACGTGATCCGGGCATGGGCATGGGGCGAGCGGACGAAATCGCCGAACAGCATGCCCGGCAGGTTGATGTCGTCGATGTAATTGCCCTTGCCCTGGGTGAAGCGGGCATCCTCCACGCGCCGCCGCGCATGGCCGAGGCCCTTGAGCTTGCCGCGGCGTTCCTCGCGGTCCTCCGGGGTCATGTCGTTCATTGTGCCGCCTCCCTGGCTGCGTTCATTTCCGCCGCCGCCGCAAGGATGGCGCGGACGATGTTCTGATATCCCGTGCAGCGGCACAGATTGCCGGACATGCCAAAGCGCACCTCTTCCTCGGTCGGGTCCGGGTTCTCCTGCAGCAGGCGGTGCGCGCGGGTGATCATCCCCGGCGTGCAAAAGCCGCATTGCAGCCCGTGATGCTCGTGGAACATGCGTTGCAGTACGTGCAGGTCGTCCGGCGTGCCGAGCCCCTCGATGGTGGTGATCTCGGCACCGTCGGCCTGCGCGGCGAAGACGGTGCAGGATTTCACCGATTTGCCGTTCATGTCCACGGTGCAGACGCCGCAATGGGTGGTCTCGCAGCCGATATGGGGGCCGGTGAGCCCGAGCCGCTCGCGCAGCACGTGGATCAGCAACTCGCGCGGCTCCGCCAGCACCTCGCGCGGCGCGCCGTTCACGGTGAGTTTTATGTGCATCTTGTCGCTCATGTTGTCCTCCCTCAGGCGCGCGCCCATGCCCGCGCGATGGCGCGGCGCAGGATCGTGCCGGCTACGTGGCGCTTGAATTCGATCGGTCCGCGGGAATCCTCCTGCGGGTCGATGTCGGCGCTCATCGCCGCCACCGCCGCGTCGCAGGCGGCCGCGTCGCAGGCCGTTCCGACCAGCGCGCCGGCGGCAGCCTCGGACCAGACGGGCACGTCGCTGAGGTTGGTCATTGCCACCGAGGCGCTGCTCACCCGCCCGCCTCTCGCGTCGATCAGCACCGCCGCCGCGGCAGTGGCGTAATCGCCGATCTTGCGCTTCTGCTTTTCGTAGGCGTAGCCGCCGGTCGGGGCGGCAAGGATGATGCGCGTGAGGATCTCCTCGTCCGCGCGGCCGGTCATATAGGCGGCCTCGTAGAAATCGCGCGCGGCGACCTCGCGGCTGCCGTCCGGCCCCTCCAGGGTAAAACGCGCATCGAGGCACTGCATCAGCCCCGGCATGTCGTTGCCCGGATCGCCATTGGCGAGGTTGCCGCCGATCGTGCCCATGTAGCGCACCTGCGGGTCGGCGATCTGCAGCGCGGCCTCGCGCAGGATCGGCGCGGCCTGCGCCAGCCCCGCGTGGGTGATCAGCTCGTGCTGCGTGACCATTGCGCCGATCCGGACGGTGCCGTCCGCGATGCCGATCTCCCTGAGCTCGGCCACGTCCTGCAGATCGACGAGGTGATCGAGATGGGCCATGCGCAGCTTCATCATCGGGATGAGGCTGTGACCACCGGCGATGACGCGCGCATCGTCGCCATGCTCGGCTACGATCCGTATCGCCTCCGCCACACTGGGCGGTCGGTGATACTCGAATGCTGAAGGTATCATTTTGTGCTCCCTGACGCGGCCGTGTCGGCCTTTGCCGGACAGGCTCGGCCCTGATGGGACGCGAAGGCGAGCGCCTGTGCACGGATGTCGCGCTCCGCTTCACCAAATGCGACGGTGGCGCACGAACGGCGTTTGCACCCGCAGAAGATCGCGGCCCGCCCCGCTCAGACCCCGAAGAGGGCGCGCACCTCCGACAGGCGCGAGCGGCTGACCGGTGCCTTGGCGATGGCCCCGCCGCCCTCGAAGAACACCACGCCGGTGTCCTTCTTGCGTTCGAAGCCCGAGACGTGCACCGGGTTCACGAAATAGCTGCGATGGGTGCGGATCATGCCCGTATCCGGCAGCCGCCGCTCGGTCTCGGACATCGACCACGGCGAGAGGGCGCGCTGCGCGCCGAAATAGACCACGGTGTAATGACCCTCTGCCCGGATCGCCGCCACCATCCGCGCCTCGACGAAATGGATGCGTCCGTCCTTCTCGTAGGGGATGCGGACCTCGCCGGTGGCGGGCACGGATTCGGACACATCCGTCCCGGTGGCGGGGACCGGTGTGTTGGCACCCGGGTGCCCGTCCTCGTGCGCGGCGACGGTCGCCCCGGTCATGAGGAATGCGCCCGAAATGAGGAACGCGGCCAGCGTGACGCCGAAGGCGAGCGTGTCGTTGCCGATGCGCGGCCCGTCCGCGCCCGCCTGCTGGACGATGGTGAACTGCGTGCCTGCCATCGCCGTGAAATGCACCGCGAAGACCGCCACGCCAAAGCCCAGCGTGCCGAACACGATGCTGCGGGTGTCGCGGCGCACATAGGCCATCCAGAACGCGGCCACCGCCAGCGCCACCGACAGCCCCACCGCCGCGGCGACCCCGCTTGCCGAATAGACCGGGCGGCACAGCTCCATCCCCGACATGCCGGTGTAGTGCATCGCCGGAATGCCCAGCCCCACCAGCACGCCCGCCATCACGATGCGCGACCGCGTGCGCCGCCCGAAATGCATCAGCAGCAGCGCCACCCCGACGATCAGGATCGCGATCAGTGCCGAGATCATGGTGGTCAGCGCGTCGTAATAGAACAGGATCGGCAGTTCGAGCCCGAGCATTGCCACGAAATGCATCGACCAGATGCCGCCGCCGAGTGCGAAGGCCGACATCGCGACCACCACCTGCCGCCGCCCCGCGGGCAGCCCCGAGGCCCCGCGCGTCAGCGTCAGCCCGGTGAACCCCGCCATCAGTGCGACGGCGAGCGAGGCGATGACCAGCAGCGGATCGTGTGAATACTCGACGATGTTCCGGGCCCTCCCTCCCAAGAAAGCTCCGCGCGCAATCAAATACCACGACGGGCCGGATTTCCAGCCGACATTTTCGTGAAGTGTCGCGGTCTCCGCCAGCGATGCGGGTGCGCGGATGGGGTCAGATTTCATGTGCCGAGGCACACGCACGCGGTGGAAATGCATCCGAAAGCGGTCTAGATTGGCACCGCTGCCAATTTCAGGGGAAAGCTTATGATCGGACTCTTGCGCTGCGCCATTCTGGCGATGATGCTCGCACCCACTCTCAGCACTGCACAGGATTTTGATGCCGGGCTGGAGGCCGCAAGAGAGGGTGACTACGCCACGGCTCTGCGCGAATGGAAACCGCTTGCCGAGCGGGGCAACCCGGTCGTTCAGTACAACCTCGGGGTCATGTACGACAACGGCCTGGGCGTGGCGCGGGACAATGCCGAGGCCGCGAAATGGTATCGTCGGGCCGCCGAGCAGGGCAATGCCTCGGCGCAGGGCAACCTCGGGGTCATGTACGACAATGGCGAGGGCGTGGCGCGGGACGATGCCGAGGCGGTGAAATGGTATCGCCGGGCTGCCGAACAGGGCAACGCCGCGGCGCAGAACAACCTCGGGGTCATGTACGATACCGGCGAAGGTGTGATGCAGGACGATGCCGAGGCGGTGAGATGGTACCGCTTGGCCGCCGAACAGGGAGATTCGGAGGCGCAGTACAACCTCGGTCTCATGTATGACAAAGGCTACGGCGTGGCGCAGGACGATGCCGAGGCGGCAAAGTGGTATCGCCTGGCCGCCGGGCAGGGAGACGTGGACGCGCAGTATAACCTCGGGGTCATGTATGACAATGGCGAGGGCGTGGAGCGGGACGATGCCGAGGCGGCGAAATGGTATCGCATGGCCGCGGCCAAGGGTAACCCGGATGCGCAATACAAGCTTGGTGTCATGTACGACACCGGCGCAGGTGTGGCGCAGGACGATGCCGAGGCGGCAAAGTGGTATCGCCGGGCCGCCGAACAGGGGGCCGCGGAGGCGCAGTACAACCTCGGGGTCATGTATGACAAGGGCCACGGCGTGGAGCGGGACGATGCCGAGGCGGCGAAATGGTATCGCCTCGCCGCCGGGCAGGGAGACGCGGACGCGCAGTATAACCTCGGGGTCGCTTACGACAGGGGCGAGGGCGTGGAGCGGGACGATGCCGAGGCGGTGAAATGGTATCGCCGCGCCGCCGAACAGGGCATTGCGCCGGCGCAGCAAAACCTCGGGATCATGTATGCCAACGGCCACGGCGTGGCGCAGGACGATGCCGAGGCGGTGAAATGGTACCGCGTGGCTGCGCGAGAGGGCAATGCGTCGGCGCAGAACAACCTCGGGATCATGTACGCCAGGGGCGCCGGTGTGGCGCGCGACGACGCCGAGGCGGCAAAGTGGTATCGTCTGGCCGCCCGGCAGGGCAACGCATTCGCACAGTACAACCTCGGGCTGGCCTACGAGTCTGGCAAAGGCGTGCAGCAGGACGACGTCGCTGCGCATATGTGGTTCGGTATCGCTGCCGAGAATGGGCACCCCGATGCCCGCAAAAGCCGCGGCCTTGCCGCGGGACGGATGAGCGCCGATGCCAAGGCCGACGCCCGGCGGCGCGCAGCACGCTGCATGGCGTCAGATTACCGGGATTGCGACTAAAGCATGTTGCTCAAAAACGGGAACCGGTTTTGAGCTTCTCGAACATGCGAAATCAATAATTCAGAGTGTGCCGCGTGAATGCAGATGAACGCGACACACTCTAGGCCGGCGGTCGGGAATGGCGATCCGGTCCGGCAGACCGAGACGGTACCGTCCCGCAACGCGAAGAACACCGGCACGTTCGGGAGGGTCTGTCCCAACGACCGGGATCAAAGTTGCGACCGGCACGGACATGGCTTCGCGTCATCGTCGGCCCCTGGTCGGAGAGCAGGTCAGCCCCGAAGGTATCGGCCTTGCACGCCTTCCGCGTAGGTGTCCAGGACGAAGTCCGGCAGCATGTCGAGGGCCTCGCGCAGGGCTTTGCCCCACCCCTGCGAAACCGACCCGAAATAGGGATCATCGCTTGCGATGCGCCCGGTCTGGCCGGTCATCAGGCTGTCCTTGTCGTAGCAATGGAAATCGAAAGGTGCGCCGACGGTCAGGTTGGCCTTGAGCGTGGAATCGAAGCTGACCAGCAAAAGCTTCATCGCCGCCTCGAAACTCATGGCCGGATCGTGGGCCCGTACCAGGATCGGGCGGCCATACTTGGTTTCCCCGATCTGGAAGAACGGCGTGTCCTTGTCCGCTTCGATGAAATTGCCCTCGGGGTAGATCAGGAACAGCCGATGCGGCCCGCCCCTGACCTGCCCCCCGAGGACAAGGGTGGCATTGAAGGCGCTGTCGGCGCGTTGGCCGACATCGGCGTGGCACGCGATCACCTCGCGCAGGGTTTCGGCCACCATCCGCGCCGCCTGAAACATCGACGCGACCCCGAGCAGCGATGGTACGCGGTCCTCGGGCGACTTGCTGCGCTCGTCCAGCAGGCTCACGACCGCCTGCGTGGTCGCGAGGTTTCCGGCCGACATCAGGGTGATCGACCGGTCGCCGGGGCT
The DNA here is from genome assembly GCF_042430665.1 of Roseovarius ramblicola. Lineage (NCBI taxonomy): Bacteria > Pseudomonadati > Pseudomonadota > Alphaproteobacteria > Rhodobacterales > Roseobacteraceae > Roseovarius > Roseovarius ramblicola. The sequence continues at coordinate 181,836 of NZ_JBHMEC010000017.1, forward strand.
TTCCCATATCGCCATCTTGCGAAAGGTCGAGATGTTGTCGAGCCCGGCATTCGTTCGGGTGTCGGACATGAAGACGAGGCCGCGGTCGAGCATCATCCCTACGCAATACGTCATCCGGGTGTTCCTACTGCTGAACCACGTCTATCGCGACCGACAGGGTCTCGCCCGTGCCGCCCACGCGCGTGCCCGAGACCGGGGCGGCCTCGGAATAGTCGCGCCCCGTTGCCACGCGCACGTAGCGTGTATCAGGGGAAATGCCGTTGGACACGTCGAATCCGACCCAGCCCAGGCCTTCGACATGGGCCTCGGCCCAGGCATGCATTGCCTCCTGAGCGGTGCGATCATTCAGCATCAGGTAGCCCGAAACGTAGCGGGCCGGATACCCCAGCTCGCGCGCGCAGCTCAGAAAGATGTGCGCGTGATCCTGGCAGACCCCCTGACCCTTGGTGATCGCCTCTTCCGCGCCCCAGTCCGGCTCCGAGGCACCGACCTGAAAGGCAACCCTGGCCCGGATGACAGCCGCAAGCGCGTGCAACTGGTCCAGCGACCCGGAACCTGGCGTGTCGCGCAGGATGCTCCGGACGCCTTCGCCCGCCTTCGTGCGCGCCGTGCCCTGCTGATACAGCCACAGCGGCGCGGTGCCGCGATGCCGCCCGACGATCCCGTCATTGACGCTCAGCTCGACCTCGCCCTCGCTGACAAGGACCAGGTGCTGCGCGTCGCGGGCATAGCTGATCAGCTCGACAGTGTTGTTGTGCTCATCCTCGTAGCTCAACTCGCGCCGGCCGCCGGTCACATGCGTGCGCCAGGACAGAACCGTTTGCTGATGCGAGGATTTCGGCGTCTTGCGGAGCTGCTGCAGCCCGTATTTCACCGGGGTCTCGAAGTGATATGTGGTCTCGTGGCGAATGATCAGGCGCATGGTCTACTCGTAGAACCGGAAATCGGTTTCGATCTGCCCCGACAGCTCGGTCAGCAGCGACAGGACACTCTGGATGTATTCGTGCAGGCCGAAATCGAAGACCGCGTCGATGTCGTGGCTCAGGTAGGTCCGCTCGATGTGCAGGGCCTTCATCTGGGCCGGGCCCGGGTGCATCATCCCGTTCTGCAGGTAGCGCAGGTTGTCGCGCAGCTTGCCGACGCAGAAGGCCAGCGACCGGGGCATGCGCGTGTCGAGGATCAGGAACTGCGCGATCTCGCGCGGGCCGGCACCGGCACCGTATTCCATGCGAAACCCGCCGCGTGCGGACACCGAGCGCAGGATCGTTTCCCATTGCACGTTGTCCAGCGAGGTTCCGACCGCGCTGGCCGAGGGCAGCAGCACATAGTATTTGACGTCGAGGATGCGCGCGGTGCTGTCGGCCCGTTCGATGAAGGTCCCCAGCCGCGCGAAATTGTAGATGTCGTTGCGCAGCATCGTGCCATGGGTCATCCCCCGAACCAGCGCCGCACGTTGGCGCATGGCCCCCAGCACCCCCGGCAAATCCCGCTCGGCGACCTTGCGCGCCAGCATCTCGCGCGCGCTCATATAGGCGGCGTTGGTCGCTTCCCAGACCTCATGGGTCAGCGCCGTGCGAACGAGCCGGGCATTCTGCCGCGCGACCTCGATCGCTGAGAGGACAGATGACGGGTTGGCGCGGTCGCGCAGCAGCCAGTCGATGGCGGCATCCTTGGTCACCTCGTCCCGGTGCGCGTCGAACAGGCCCAGGCTGCCCGCCGACTGCAGAACCGAGCGCCATTCCTCCTGTCCCGAGTCGAGGCGGGTGAGGGCGATGCGCTGACCGGTTTCGATCAGGCGCGCGGTGTTCTCGGCCCGCTCGAACGAGCGATACATCCAGTAGAGGCCATTTGCGGTCTTGCCGAGCATCGCGTCAGTCCTCCAGCACCCAGGTGTCCTTGGTGCCGCCGCCCTGGCTCGAATTCACCACCAGAGAGCCTTTCTTGAGCGCGACCCGCGTCAGGCCGCCGGACGTGACCTTGATCCGCCCCGGGCTGACCAGTCCGAAGGGCCGCAGGTCCACATGCCGCGGGCTCAACCCCTGCCGCCCGAAGATCGGCACGGTGGACAGGCTCAGCGTCGGCTGCGCGATGTAGTGCCCGGGGCGTGCCCGCAGCTTGCGGCGGAAGGCCGCGAGATCCCTTTTGGTGGCGGCGGGTCCGATCAGCATGCCGTAGCCGCCCGAGCCGTGAACCTCCTTGACCACCAGGTCCTCGAGGTTGTCCAGCACGTAGGCCAGATGATCCGGGTCGGAACACCGCCAGGTCGGCACGTTCTTCAGCAAGGGGCGCTCGCCGGTATAGAACTCCACGATCTCCGGCATGTAGCTGTAGATGGCCTTGTCGTCGGCGATCCCCGTGCCGGGCGCATTGGCAATGGTGATCCCGCCCGCGCGGTAGACATCCATGATCCCGGGCACGCCGAGCCGGCTGTCGGGGTTGAAGTTCAACGGATCGAGAAAATCGTCGTCCACCCGGCGATAGAGCACGTCGATGGGCGTGTAGCCGTGGATCGTGCGCATCGCCACGCGCCCGTCCACCACGCGCAGATCGTGGCCCTCGACCAGCTCCACGCTCATCTGGTCGGCAAGGAAGGCGTGCTCGTAATAGGCCGAATTGTAGATACCCGGCGTCAGCACGGCGACGACCGGTTTTCCCTCGGTCGCGTCGGGGGCGCAGTCGGACAGGGACCGGCGCAGGTCGGCCGGATAGCTCTGCACGTCCCGCACGCGGTTCTGCGAGAACAGCTCGGGGAACATCTGCATCATGGTCTCGCGGTTCTCCAGCATGTAGCTGACCCCGCTGGGCGTGCGCGCGTTGTCCTCGAGCACAAAGAACTCGTCCGGGCCGGTGCGCACCAGGTCGATGCCGACGATATGGGTATAGATTCCCCCCGGGGGCGAGACGCCGATCATGCGCGGCTCGAACGCCGCGTTCCGGCTCACCATCTCTTGCGGGATGCGCCCGGCCTTGAGGATTTCCTGGCCATGGTAGATGTCGTGCAGGAAGGCGTTGATCGCACGCACGCGCTGCTCGATGCCGCGGGTCACGCGGGACCATTCGCGGTCGGAAATGATGCGCGGGATGATGTCGAAGGGGATCAGCCGTTCTTCCGCTTCGGCGCGACCGTAGACATTGAAGGTGATGCCGGTCAGGCGGAAGAGTTCTTCCGCTTCGCGCTGTTTGGCCCGCAACCGTCCCGGATCCTCGCCGTCCAACCAGGTGTGAAACTGCTGATACGGCGGCCTTGGCCGCTCCTCGTTCCCCCACATCTCGTCGAAGATCGGTGTCGTCTCCATGCCTGTCCTTCCCATGCACCAGCGACATGAGGCACCTGATGGTCGGGAAAGACCAGAAATCATCGCTTCGCATGCCCGAAAATTTTGTAAGATGCTCAATAAACAGTCATCCCGCACGCTTTTCACCCTCAGCCTGGCCGGTTGGCGGGTTTCCCGCGCTGAACGAGGGCCCGCATGGTCTGCGCCGCTCCCATCGGGACCGACGTTGCCGGGCAAGCTCCGGTCGGGCCGACGGGCAGGCGTCCCTCTTGGTCGCGAGACGCATGACGCTCCATCCAGAAATCCGATGAGGGATTTCGCGCCCGGTTCATTCGACAGGGCGATAATCCGGCTTGCGGCTGGACGTCAAAGTTTGAATGGGTAAGCTGGTCGACGTGACATCATGCAGGCGCGCGTCCGGTCCCGGACGCAGGCGGCCTTGGCCGCGACGAACCGATAAAAGGAATTTCATGAGCGGACTGATTTCATGAGCGGACTGCTGGCCCTTTTCGACGACGTGGCGGCGATTGCCAAATTGGCGGCGGCACAGCTCGACGATGTCGCGGCTCAGGCCAGCAAGGCGGGCAGCAAGGCCGCGGGTGTCGTGATCGACGATGCGGCTGTGACCCCGAAATACGTGACCGGGCTGCCTGCCGCGCGCGAATTGCCGATCGTCTGGAAGATCGCACGCGCATCCTTTTTCAACAAGCTTGTGATCCTCTTGCCTGTGGCGCTGCTGTTGCAGGCGTTTCTGCCGTGGATGCTGACGCCGCTTCTGATGATCGGCGGGGCCTATTTATGCTTCGAGGGGGCCGAGAAGGTCTGGCATCTGATCGTGCCGCACAAGGATCACGGCCCGCAGCAGGCGCAGACGCTCGATGCCGCACATATCGAACAGAAGCGGGTGAAAGGTGCGATCAAGACCGATTTCATCCTGTCGGCAGAGATCATGACCATCTCGCTCTCGCAGATCGACATTGCCAGTGTCTGGATTCAGGCATTGGCGCTGGCGGCGGTCGCCATCGGGATCACCACATTGGTCTACGGGACGGTGGCCTTGCTGGTGAAGGCCGATGATCTCGGGCTTCTGTTGAGCGCGAAGGAACGCGCCGCCGTGACCCGGGCAGTCGGACGCGGAATCGTCAGGTCGATGCCCGGGGTCATGGTGTTTATCGCCACGGTGGGCACGGTTGCCATGCTCTGGGTCGGTGGCAGCATCCTGGTGCACGGTCTGCACGATCTCGGCTGGCATCTGCCCTACGAGCAGATCAAGCATGCGGCGAAACTGGCAGCCGAATCCGCCGGCGCGGCCAGCGGCTTCGTGACCTGGGGGGTCACCGCGGGGCTGGACGGGATCATCGGGCTGACCGCCGGCCTGGTGCTGGTGCCGGTTGTGACGCGCGCGCTGATGCCGGTCGCGGGGTGGTTTTTCCCCGAAAAGGCGTGATGCCGGGACGAAGGCTGCGGTTCACTCAAGATGAAATGCTGGCGACGGCGTAGCGTCAACTCGCACAAATCCATGCAGCGCGCATACCGGGGCGCGCGCCGCGGGGATTCATGCTGATCGCCGGGGTGCCCCATGCCTTTGCGGGCCGGACGTCCCGACCGCTTTCACGGGGCCGGATCTCAATCCGCCCTCGTCCTGAATGAAGCGAATGATCTGATCGAGACCGTCGCCGTCGCGCAGATTGGCGAGCACATAGGGCCGCGATCCCCGCGCGCGTGCCGTATCGGCCTCAAGCTGCACCGGATCGACGCCCACATGCGGCGCGAGGTCGGTCTTGTTGACCACCAGAAGGTCGGATTTCGTCAGACCGGGGCCGCGTTTGCGCGGGATATCCTGACCGGCGGCGGTGTCGATCACGTAGATCGTCAGATCGGCCAGTTCCGGGCTGAAGGTCGCGGCAAGGTTGTCGCCGCCAGACTCGATCAGCACCAGGTCGAGATCGGGAAACGCGGTGTTGAGGTCGGTCACGGCGGCGAGGTTGATCGAGGCATCCTCGCGGATCGCGGTATGCGGGCAGCCGCCGGTTTCCACGCCACGGATGCGCTCGGCGGGCAGGACCTGTGCGCGCATGAGGAAATCCGCATCCTCGCGGGTATAGATGTCGTTGGTGATCACCGCCATCGAACAGCGATGCGCCAATGCCCGCGCCAGCCCCTCGGTCAGCGTGGTCTTGCCGGCCCCGACCGGGCCACCGATGCCCACCCGCAGCGGGCCGTTCATGGGGGTGTCGCTCATGTCCTGAAAATCCTTACCTCTTGGGTTTCGTGTCGGAGGGCCGCGAGGTCGCCCGCAAGCGCGCAGGTGCCGAGCGTGTCGAGCGGCGCGCAGGCGGCGCGGCTTGCCAGATCATGGATCAGCGGCGCAAGGCGTGAGAGGACGGCTTGCCCCTCGGTCTGACCAAGCGGTACGTGGCGGATACCGATGGTGACGAGGTTCCCGGCAAAGCCTTGCAGGTAGAGCGCGATCGCGTCCGGTTTGGACAGATCGAGCGGCGCGGCGGCCTCCCCCACCGCCACGGGCAGCATTCGCGGCGGCAGGGCGTGCCCGGTGATGCCGGTGACGGTGCGGGCGAATGCGGCGCCCTGTTCCAACCCCTCTTGCAGCCGCTCGGCGCAGGGCGCGAGCGCGCGCGCCAGATCGTCGAGAGCGTCGCACCCGCCGTCGAGCGCGTGGCTGAGCAGCACCGCATCCTGCCAGCCCGCGCCAAACCGCAGGATATTCTCCAGCCATGCCGCGAGGCTCGCCGCGTCCGTGACCACCTCCGTCGCGATCTCATGCTCCAGCCCGTGCGAATAGGCGAACGCCCCGGTCGGAAAGGCCGGGGAGAGCCATTGAACGAGCGTGAGATGCGCGGGCGTGAGCATCAGGCGTGGCTGTGATGGGTATGGCCGTGGTCGTGGCCTCCATGATCGTGCCCCCCGTGATCATGCCCCCCATGATCATGTCCCATTGTGCGCCCCTTGCCATAGGCCCCGCCCTCGGGCCGGAACGGGCCGGTGACGGGGGTCAGATCCGCGCCCAGTTGCGCCAGCATCGCCTCGATCACATGATCGCGGCGGATGCACAGATGATCCGCGCCGATCTGGCACGGCGTGTGCCGGTTGCCGACATGCCAGGCCAGCCGCGCCAGGTCGCCGCGTACCTCCACCAAGTCCTCCGGCGCAGCCTCTACCGCCACCGCCCGGCCATCGTCGAGCGCGAAGCCCCAGTGATCGTCCAGATTGGTCACTTCCGCCAGATCGACCAGAAAGGCCAGCCCGGCCTTGCCCACCAGCCGCTTGCGCCGCATCAGTCGGGCGTCATAGTCGAGCACGACCGTATCGGCGACCGCGTCGGGGGCGTTCGGCAGCAGGTGGCGGGCAACGGGCAGGTCGGTCATGGCATGGCCTTCAGAACAGGAAATAGCGTTGCGCGAGCGGCAGCTCAGAGGCAGGCTCGCAGGTGAGCAATTCGCCATCTGCCCGCACCTCGTAGGTTTCAGGATCGACCTCGACCTCCGGCGTCAGGCTGTTGTGGATCATGTCGCGCTTGGTGATGGTGCGGGTATTCGAGACCGCCAGCGTCTCCTTGGCCAGACCCAATGCCGCGCCGATCCCGTCTGCCTGCGCGGCCTCGCTGACGAACAGCACCGAGGACCGTTCGACCGCCCGCCCATAGGCCCCGAACATCGGCCGCGAATAGACCGGCTGCGGCGTCGGGATCGAGGCATTGGGGTCGCCCATCTGCGCCAGCACGATCGTGCCACCCATCAGCACCATCTCGGGTTTCGCGCCGAAAAAGGCCGGGTTCCACAGCACCAGATCGGCGCGCTTGCCGGGCTCCACGCTGCCGATATGCGCGCTCATCCCGTGCACGATGGCGGGGTTGATGGTGTATTTCGCGATATAGCGTTTGACGCGGGCGTTGTCGTTGTCGCCGGTCTCGTCCGCCAGCCGCCCGCGCTGCTTGCGCATTTTCGAGGCGGTCTGCCATGTGCGGATGATCACCTCGCCCACGCGCCCCATCGCCTGACTGTCCGAGGCCATGACCGAGAACGCGCCCATGTCGTGCAGGATATCCTCTGCGGCAATCGTCTCGCGGCGGATGCGGCTCTCGGCAAAGGCCACATCCTCGGGGATCGCCTTGTCGAGGTGGTGACAGACCATCAGCATGTCGAGATGTTCCTCGATCGTGTTGACGGTGTAGGGCATGGTCGGGTTGGTGGAGGACGGCAGGACATGCTCGTATCCCACCACCTTCATGATGTCAGGCGCATGCCCGCCACCCGCGCCCTCGGTGTGAAAGGCGTGGATCGTGCGGCCCTTCATGGCGGCGAGGGTGTTCTCGACAAAGCCGCTTTCATTCAGCGTATCGGTGTGGATCATCACCTGCACATCCATGTCGTCGGCGACGCTCAGGCAGCAATCAATCGCGCCGGGTGTTGTCCCCCAATCCTCGTGCAGCTTCATCGCGCAGGCGCCTGCATGGACCATCTCGACCAACGCCTCCGGTTGGCTCGCATTGCCCTTGCACGACAGGCCCACATTCATCGGAAAGGCATCCAGCGATTGCAGCATCCGCCCGATATGCCACGCCCCCGGCGTGCAGGTGGTGGCCAGCGTGCCATGCGCGGGCCCGGTGCCGCCGCCCAGCATGGTGGTGATGCCGGAATGCAGCGCGTCGTCGATCTGTTGCGGGCAGATGAAATGGATATGCGCGTCGAACCCGCCGGGGGTAAGGATGCGGCCCTCGCCCGCGATCACTTCGGTCCCCGGCCCGATGACGATATCGACGCCGGATTGGGTGTCGGGGTTGCCCGCCTTGCCGATGGCCGCGATCAGCCCGTCGCGCAGGCCGACATCGGCCTTGGTGATGCCCTGATGATCGACGATCAGCGCATTGGTGATGACCGTGTCCACAGCCCCGCCCGCGCGGGTGGTCTGGCTCTGCCCCATGCCGTCGCGGATCACCTTGCCACCGCCGAATTTCACCTCTTCGCCATAGGTGGTCAGATCGCGCTCCACCTCGATGATCAGATCGGTATCGCCCAGCCGCAGCCGGTCGCCCGTGGTGGGACCGTACATGGCGGCATAGTCGGCGCGGGGGATGGAATGGGGCATTAAAGACCTCCCTTGGCCATAGGCGCGCCGCCGGGCAGGGCCCGCCCGCGGGGGGGCGCTGCGACGGTTGTGGAATGCGCTTTATGGCAGTCAAATACTGCAACGGTCGCGCGGCGGCGCGAGGTTGCAAGAGCGCCCGCCCGTCCGGGCGGTCGGGCGCTGCGCGGCGGCGCGTGCCGCGCCTTGATTCCGCGCAAGAGGCACTTGCGATCAAACCCGCGCATCACAAATCCCCCATCACCTGCCCGTTGAACCCGAACACCCGACGCGCGCCGCCATAGGGGATGAGCCGCACCTCGCGCCTCTGCCCCGGCTCGAATCGCACGGCTGTGCCTGCTGGAATATCCAGCCTCTGCCCGCGCGCGGCGGCGCGGTCGAAGGACAGCCCGGCATTGGCCTCGGCGAAGTGGTAATGGCTGCCTACCTGCACGGGCCGGTCGCCGGTATTGGCGACCTCCAGCACCGTGACCTCCGCGCCCGCGTTCAGGGTGATCTCGCCATCGGCGGGAAAGAGGTCTCCGGGGATCATGATCTATGCCTCATCCCGCGGCCACAAGCCACGCGCCAAGCGCCGCGACCAGCCCGCCGCCCCCGCGCACCACGGTTTGCGAGGCAAGCCGCATGACGAGCAGCCCCCCAGCAAGGCCCGCAAGATGCAGACCCATTGTCGCGACGGCAAACCCCGCGAAATAGTCCAAGGCCGCCGCCGCCCCGATTTCGGCCCCATGGGCACCGCCGTGAAACAGACCGAATACCGACACGATACCGACAGCCCAAATCGCGGGCAGCCGCACGGCGAGAGCCACCAGCAGCCCGAGGATCAGCACCGAGGCAAGGATCAGCGGCTCCACCGCCGGGAGGGTCAGCCCGAGCAGCGCGCCGCCGAATCCAACCGCCATCGCCGCGACGAAACCCGCCGGCAACAGCCAGATCGCGCGCCCCGAAAGCACGGCGGCCCACAGCCCGACAGCCAGCATGGCAAGCACATGATCAGCCCCGAAGAGCGGATGCGTCGCCCCGGCAGCGAGAGAGCCATGCGCCGCAGGATCGAGGTGCGCAAAGGCCAGCGACGGTGTCAGCAGCAGAACGGCGAGGATGTAGCGCATTGGAAATATCCTTTTAGCGTAGTGGGTTATGGACGGTCACCAGCTTGGTGCCGTCGGGGAATGTCGCCTCGACCTGCACGGAATGGAGCATCTGCGCGATGCCCTCCATGCATTGCTCGGACGTGATGACATGCGCGCCCGCCTCCATCAGGTCGGCCACGGAGCGGCCCTCGCGCGCACCCTCGACCACGAAATCGGTGATCAGCGCCACCGCCTCGGGGTGGTTGAGCCGGACGCCGCGCGCGAGCCTGCCGCGCGCCACCATGGCGGCGAGGCTGACCAGCAGCTTGTCCTTTTCACGGGGGGTGAGGTTCATCCTGTGTCTCTCCTAGTTCTGCCAGACGCGGGGCAGGGGGCCGGGGCGCAGGGCGCTGACCAGCCGCATGATCTGACGGCGCAAGGGCCAGCCGTCACCGGCCATGAGGCGGATCACCAGCTTGCCGTCAAAGCCCGAAGCGCCGCCGGTGACGCCCGGTTCATCCAGCAGATTCCGCACGCGGTGCGCGGCATCCTCGGCTCCCTGCGCCACCAGCGCCAGCGTGGCGAAGGCGCGCGCGCCGTTCAGGATGGCGGGGCCAGCGGTCAGGGCCTCAGTGGTGAGATGAAGTGGCTCAATCAGCACCGGCTTGCCCTCGCAGGTGATGCGGCGGGTGTCGCGCAGGGTGGTGCGCGTGACGGTCTCGCCCATGGCGGCGCGGCCAAGGACAATCGACTCGAGGATCAGGCAGGAGGCATCCTGCGCAAGGTCGATGGTGGTTTCGCGGTCCAGATGGCTGCCGTCGAAAAGGATCGTCTCCTGCGGCAGCCAGTCGAGATGCGCGCCGGATGCGACGCGGTGATGCACCGTGACCCGCGCCGCCTCACCGGGGCTGCGATAGGCGCGCTCGGCGGTCTGCGTGGTGCCGGTGGCGCGACACCCCGCCGCCAGATCGAGCCGGTAGGACAGAAGGTCGCCGCCCGTCAGCCCGCCGGAGGTGTTGAGCAGCACGATCTCGGGACCGGAGGGACCGGGATGCAGAAATGCCTTGGCCGATCCCTGTTGGTGCAACCGATCAAGCCGCCCGCCATTCGGCCCGGGCAACAGCGTCACATGCGCGGCGCCAAAGCTGCGTTCCTGTGTCGGGGAGGGGGCGGGGCAGGCGGGCATGCGGGATCTCTTGCTGTGTTTGGCCCGAGGCTACCGCCCTTGCGCGAGACTGCCAGAGATGGGCCGTGGACTCGCATTCCCTCCACACTCCTCCACGCTCATATGCCCAAATAGCAGGCAGATCGCCCATCAAATGGACACTTCGCGCAACAGCCGTTCGCGTTCGACCGTGGCCGCAGGCTCCGAGAGCCGCACCTCGCCGCGATTGAGCACCACCAGATCGTCGGCCAGATCATAGGCGAAATCGAAGAACTGCTCGACCAGCACGATGGCAATCTCGCCCTCGTCGCGCAAAAGACCGATCACCGCGCCGATCTGCTTGATGATATTGGGCTGGATGCCCTCGGTCGGCTCGTCGAGCAGGAGCACGCGGGGGCGGGCAATCAAGGCGCGGGCGATGGCAAGCTGCTGCTGCTGCCCGCCCGACAGATCCCCGCCGCGCCGGTCGCGCATCTGCTCCAGCACCGGGAACAGCTCATAGATGCGGGGCGGGATGGTGTGAACGCTTTTCGGCAGGCAGGCAAAGCCGGTTTGCAGGTTCTCGGTGACGGTGAGCAGGGGGAATATCTCGCGCCCCTGCGGGACATAGGCGATGCCCGATTGCGCGGCTTGCGCGGCGGAGAGGCGGGGCAATTCGCGCCCGTCGAGCGTGATGCGCCCGTCCGTGTAAGGATGCCGCCCGGCGATGGCCTTGAGCAGGCTGGTCTTGCCGACGCCGTTGGTGCCCATCACCGCCGTCACTGCGCCGGGGCGGGCGGTGAGGCTGACGCCGTGCAGGATCTGCGAGGCGCCATAGTGCAGGGTGAGGCTGTCCACGCTCAGCATGGCTTATCTCCCCAGATAGACATCGATCACCTCCTTGTTCTGCGTGACGTGATCGAGACTGCCCTCGGCCAGCACCGACCCTTCGTGCAGCACCGTTACCTTGCAGCCAAGGCGGCGGACGAATTCCATGTCATGCTCGATCACCACCACGGCGCGGGTCTGCGCCGCACGTTTGAGGATGTCGGTGGTGTGCTCGCGCTCGGTGGGGGTCATCCCGGCGGCGGGCTCGTCCACCAGAAGGAGGCGCGGATCCTGCGCCAAGAGCATGCCGATTTCCAGCCATTGCTTTTGCCCGTGGCTGAGGTCGCCCGCGCGGCGGGGTAGGTCGTCTGCAAGGCCGATTTCGCTGGCCAGTTCTTCGATCCGCGCCGCGCCTTCGGCGGAGCGGCGATAGAGCAGCACGTCAAGCGGCCCACGCTTGTTCTTGAGCGCGAGGCGGAGGTTCTCGCGCACGGTCTGTTCCTCGAAGACCGTCGGTTTCTGAAACTTGCGGCCGATGCCCGCCCGCGCGATGGCGCTCTCGCTCATCCCCAGAAGCGAGATGTTCTTCTCGCCCCACACAACCCGGCCTTCGTCGGGCCGCGTCTTGCCGGTGACGATATCCATGAAGGTGGTCTTGCCCGCGCCATTGGGGCCGATCACGGCGCGCAGTTCCGGTTCTGCCACCTGAATCGAGAGGTTGTTGATCGCGCGGAAGCCGTCGAAGGTGACGGAGACGCCGGAGACTTCGAGAAGGGTGGTCATGGCTTCCTCACCAGCATGTCAAAGAGCCCGCCGATGCCGCGCGGGAAGAAAAGCGTGACGGCAACGAAGCCGAGGCCGAGAAGCACCAGCCACCAATCGGTCCAGTTGATCGTGTAGAAGCCGAGGTCGATATCGGGCGCGCCGCCGCCGGTGAACCAGCTTGAGGCGAGGCTAACGACCGCCGCCCCGATCACCGCGCCGTAAAGCCGCCCGCGCCCGCCGATGGCGACCCAGACGGCGAGGTAAATCGACGCGATGGGCGCGATTTCGGCGGGGTTGATGATGCCCGCCTGAGGGTAATAGAGCGCACCGGCGAGGCCCGAGACCACCGCCGTCAGCGTGAAGATCACCAGCTTGTAGCTTTCGACATGGTAGCCGAGGAAGCGCACGCGGGTCTCGTTGTCGCGGATCGCGCGGACAACAGAGCCGAACTTGCCCGAGATGAGCCAGGCGAAGAAGAGATAGCCGAGGCCCAAGGCGGCGGCGGAGGCCCAGAAGAACCACAGCGCGATGGTGGATTGCGGCAGGTGCAGCAGGCCGGGGATGTTTTGCAGGCCCGAGAGCCCGTTGTTGCCGCGCAGCCCGGTGTCGTTCTGGAAGAGGTAGAGCGAGAGCGCCAGCGTCATCGCCTGTGTCAGGATCGAGAGATAGACGCCGGTCACGCGGCTGCGGAAGGCGAGCCAGCCGAAGACCAGCGCCAGCAGCCCCGGCACCAGCACCACGAAGAGAAGCTGCATCGCGAGGCTGTCGGCGAAGGCCCAGATCAGCGGCAACTCGTTGGAGCCCACCACGCCGAAAATCTGGGTGGCGATGGCGTCGTTGATCTCCCCCTGCGTCGGCGGAATGGGGGCATTGGCGAGCGAGTCCACAACGATGCCTTGGGTGCGGGCATACATCAGCCACATGCCGATGGCATAGCCACCCAACCCGAAGAAGGCGAAATGCCCGAGGCTGAGGATGCCGCAATAGCCCCAGACCACGTCCATCGCCACGGCAATGAGGCACAGGCAGAGCGTCATGCCGAGGATCTTGACCATCGAGGTCGACAGGAGTGCCACCCCAAAGCCCTCGGCCAGCACGGTGACGCCGAGGGTGAAGAGGCCGAGCAGGCCGAGGAACCACATCACCGAGGGGTTTTCGGCCAGAAAGCTGCGGCGCGGGGTGATATCGGGTTTGCTCATGGCTCAGTCCCCCGCCGCGCGGCCTTTGAGGGCGACGATGCCCTTGGGCCGGAATTGAATGAAGAGGATGACGAAAAGCACCATGTAGGTCTGCGCCGCGAGTGTGTTGGAGGGATTGAACCACTCGATGCCCTTTTGCAGAAAGCCGATCAGCGAGGCCCCGGCAAGCGTGCCCCAGACATTGCCGACGCCGCCCACCACCACGGTCATGAAGCTTTGCACGATGTAGTTGGCGCCCATCTCGGAGGTGACCTGCGCATAGAGCCCGATGGCCACCCCCGCGATCCCGGCGATGCCGGAGCCGAGGCCAAATGTCAGCATGTTGATACGGTCGGGGTTGATCCCCATCGAGGCGGCCATGCCGGGATTCTGCGTTACCGCCCGCACCTCCAGCCCCAGCCGTGTACGCTTGAGGATGTAGAGGAGCAGCGCGAGGAAGATGAGGGCGAGGACGAAGATCGCCACGCGGATGGTCGAGATGCTGACGATGTCGTTGAGGGTGATCGCGCCGCCCAGCCAGTCGGGGGCGGTGAGGGGGCGGGCCTGCGTGCCGAAGATGTTCTTGGCCAGTTGTTGCAGGGCGATGGAGATGCCGAACGTGGCCAGCAGCGTCTCCAGCGGTCTTGTGTAGAGGTGGCGGATCACTAGCCGCTCCATCGCCACGCCCGCGCTGAAGGTGACGGCGAAGGCCAGTGGCAGGGCGATCAGCAGGCTGAGCGTGTAATCGGGGATGACAAGCTGCACCACGTAGCCGGTATAGGCCCCCATCATGATGAACTCGCCATGCGCCATGTTGATCACGCCCATGACGCCGAAGGTGATGGCGAGACCGATGGCGGCGAGGAAGAAGATCGAGGCGAGCGACAGCCCGTCAAGCACAAGATCGGCGGTCTGGTAGAGGCCGAGGGTGCGCGAGGTGGCGGTGAGCGCGTCCTCGGCGGCCTGCGTGATCTGCGGGTCGGGTTGCAGGTATTCGGCGTAGAAGACGTGGGCGGCGACGGCCTGCGCCACCTCATCGGGGGCGGCGCGGGGCGGCACGGTGCCCGCTTGTTCAGGCGCCTCGTAGGCGCGGGCGCGGGCGGCGGTGGTGTCGAGTTGGTGCAGCGGCACGCCGCCGACGGTGCCGTCAACGATATGCTGCGCCAGCACGTCGCGCAGGTCGGTGGCGGTCTGGCGCGGCGGGGCGAGGTCTGCGGCGACCAGCCGGTCATGGGCCTCGGCCTCGGTGAGATCGGTCCCAACCTCCAGGACGCGGGCGATATTGGCATCCTCCGGCAGGGTCTTGGCCACGCCGTCGCGGGTGGCGGTGAGCTGGTTGAGGACGCTGCGCGCCTCGATGCTGGTATCGCCGCCAAGCCCGGCGATGGCGTCGAGACGCTCGGATTTCGGGGCCCCGAACTGTGCGACGAGCAGGGTGAGAAGGCGCTCCTTGCGGGTCTTCAGGGCGGGGTCGGTCTCGTCTTCGATGCTGTCTGCCAGCGGCGCGATCTGGCTGGCATCCGCGCTGCGCGTGATGGCCTCCAATGCCTCTGCGCGGCGGGCGGGGTCGGGGGCGTTCAACTCGAATGGCACGAGGGCGGCGGCGAGTTCGCGGCGCACGCCCGCATTGGGACGGATCTGGTCAAGCTCGCGGCTGCCCACTTCGGCCACCGCCGCGCCGCTGTCGATGTCGATCAGGCGCAGAATGTCGCCCGCCTCCTCTGCGTAGAAGAAGAGCCCGTCATCGGGGCGGAGATAGACCTCGCGCGCCTCCCATTTACGCAGGAAATCGGCCATGCCGGGGTGATCCGAGGCCAGCAGATCCGCGATCACCGGGCCGGTGGTCCGGCGCGAGGGCTTGGCGAGATCGGCCTGATACTCTTGCAGGAGCGGTTGCAGCGTGGCCTGTGCCGTCGCGATACCCGGGCGCAGAACCATGGCGCAGGCGAGCATCATCAGCAGCGCCACGGCGCGGGCAAGGAGGGCGGTGAAACGCATGGTTTGTCCGGTCCTGAGCGGGGAATTCGGTGCGAGGGGCCACGCGAGGATGTCCCGCGCGGCCCTGTTGCCTCAGTAGTTCGAGGTCATCTGCACGCAGGTAGCGGTGTCGGTGTTGTACATGCCGCAGCCCAACTCTTTCCAATCGCTCTTGAGCGGCGCGCTCTCGGGCAGGTGGTCGGTCCACGCGTCGCCGGGCACTTCGGCGGTCTGGCTGATGATATCGAACTGACCGTCATCGCGGATCTCGCCGATCAGCACGGGCTTCGACAGGTGGTGGTTGGCGTTCATCACCGCCGTGCCGCCGGTGAGGTTGGGGAATTCCTGCCCCCACATTGCCGCGCGCACCGCGTCCACATCGGTGGTGCCGGCCTCGGTCACGGCGTTGACCCACATGTTGAAGCCGATGTAATGCGCCTCCATCGGGTCGTTGGTGACGCGCTCTTCGCCGGCATAGGCTTTCCATGCATCGACGAACTCGGCGTTGATCTCGGTATCGGCGGATTGGAAGTAGTTCCACGCCGCGAGATGGCCGACGAGCGGCGCGGTATCGAGACCCGAAAGCTCTTCTTCACCGACCGAGAAGGCGACAACGGGGATGTCGGCGGCATCGACGCCCTGTGCGGCCAGTTCCTTGTAGAAGCCGACATTGGCATCGCCATTGATGGTCGAGATCACGCCCACCTGCTTGCCCGACGCCCCGAGCGCCACCACGTCCGAGACGATCGTTGCCCAGTCGGAATGGCCGAAGGGGGTGTAGTTGACGAAGATGTCCTCGTCGGCGATGCCCTTGGATTTCAGATAGGAATCGAGGATGTTGTTGGTGGTGCGGGGATAGACATAGTCGGTGCCCAGAAGCGCGAAGCTCTCGACGCCCAGCTCTTCGAGGAAATAATCCACCGCCGGGATCGCCTGCTGATTGGGCGCGGCGCCGGTGTAGAATACGTTCTTCGAGCTTTCCTCGCCCTCGTACTGGACGGGATAGAACATCAGCCCGTTGAGCTCCTCCAGCACCGGCAGCGCCGATTTGCGGCTGACTGAGGTCCAGGAGCCGAAGATCACGTCAACCTCGCTCACGGTCAGCAATTCGCGCGCCTTCTCGGCGAACAGCGGCCAGTCGGAGGCGGGATCGACCACCACCGCCTCGATCTCGCAGCCCAGAAGCCCGCCCTTGGCGTTCTGCTGCTCGATCAGCATCAGCACGGTATCCTTGAGCGTGGTTTCGGAGATCGCCATCGTACCCGAGAGCGAGTGCAGAACACCCACCTTCACGGGGCAGTCCTGTGCGGCGGCAGGCACGGAAATCAGCGCGGTCATTGTGGCGATACTGGCCAGATATGTCTTGGTCTTCATGTCTTGAGAACTCCCTTGTTCTGACTGCAATGCTTTTCTAAGGCGTCAGTCGGTTAACAATTCTCCATGCCTGGCAGGCTTTGCGGCGTGCGGCAGGTATTCCTTTCACCGTCACTCACCTTGCCGGCGTGTTGCGCACCGCCATGACAGGCCCCGGCGGGTATTGAGAGGAGAGGTTGTGATCTTGGGTTAATCAAACGATCAAAGTGATACGTGTCGCGGCACGCGCGGTTCTGCCTCAAATTTGCACAGGCACCGACTGACCGCTCAAACCTTTTGCGTTTGCAGAATTCCATGATGCCGCAATGCAGCGACATACGGTCAACCTGCGTTTCGGCGTCCACACTCGGCGACCGCGGCAAAGCATCCGTCTTGTGATGCCATCCGGCTCGTGACCATCGATTCCGGCAGGTAAACCAAGCCTTGAAGCGTCGCCGACAACCGGAAAAGCGACCCTGGTCTCGTGCGCAGTGTCGTTCGGGGGAACCCGACATTCGCGCCGTGCCCGATGGCGGCAAACAGCACGTCCGGTATTCTGTACGTGTTGCGTCGCGTTCGGCCCGGTCACATCCGGGGCAGCCAGGTTGCGCAGCGCCAGAACTCTCCAAGGCCGTTATGCCGGCCACCAGACCAGAAGGAAACGTGCATGTCATTCACCTATAAACGCCTGAACAAGGACGACGCGGCGGTGCTGCTCGTCGATCATCAGGCCGGGTTGCTCTCGCTGGTGCGGGATATCGACCCGGACAAGTTCAAGAACAACGTGCTGGCCCTTGCCGATGCCGCGAAATATTTCGGCCTGCCCACCATCCTGACGACGAGCTTCGAGGACGGGCCGAACGGTCCCATCGTGCCCGAGTTGAAAGAGACCTTTCCCGACGCGCCCTTCATCGCGCGCCCCGGACAGATCAACGCGTGGGACAACGAGGACTTCCTGGCTACGGTCAGGGCAACGGGCAGGAAACAGTTGATCGTCGCCGGGGTGGTGACAGAGGTCTGCGTCGCCTTCCCCGTCCTGTCCGCCATCGAGGAGGGCTACGAGGTGTTCGTGATCACCGACGCCTCGGGCACGTTCAACCCGATGACCCGCGACGCGGCCTGGGACCGGATGTCGGCAGCGGGCGCACAGCTCATGACGTGGTTCGGTGCCGCCTGCGAACTGCACCGCGATTGGCGCAACGATATCGAGGGGCTGGGCGCGCTGTTCTCGAACCACATTCCGGACTACCGGAACCTGTTTTCCAGTTCCCTGGCAAGGCGCGGCTGAGCGCGATCAGCCCTCGTGTGACATAACTTGAAGAATGGCGGCGATCATCTCGAACTACATGTGGTCGCCTGCCATTGGTTGCGCGAGAACCTTTCATCTGGAAATCGGGATCAGAAGGCATGTGCACCCTTTGGTATCTACGACATTGAGGCTCCCGAGGATGTCAGCCACGCGCCAGTCTCAGTGGTTTACGATGTGAGCATTCCGGCAGACGGTCTTTGGCCACATTGTCATGGTATACGAGGTTCCGGGAAGACGACGTCGGTGGCACCAGAAGGCATCCCCGAAACACGATATAGACAGTCTTGGGACTCCGCGTGCGTATCGGGATCCGGCGGGCTGTGTATCGACAGAAAGCCAGCCATTCCTATCCCCGACCGAGCGGTCTTTCCGCCCGAAAGCGGTGCTCTGAACGTGCGATCGCTCTTGCGCCTTCGCACCCGTGGACGTCTCGCCCCGCTTCACTCGCGTGCGTCATTCGAACAGGCGGTTGACGCTCTCCTTGGAGCGTTTATCCACGAGGCCTTGGCAGGCTGGGAACTTCGGCGCCGTCATGCTGCAGCGGGGTGCAAGAGGGGATAATGGCATCTTCGACAAACGGAGGCGCGAAAGTGGTCCGGGAGGTGATCGCAAGATGTCTGGCCGCAAAGTCGGACCTATTCGCGCACGGCAAGATCACCCCGGCGACGAGCGACGACGAATTCATCCGGCGCTTCAACACGCTTGTTCATGCGGATGCGCAAGCATGGGCAGCTGATGTGCCAAAGAATCTCGAAGATGCCATTCGGGCCGACAAGAAGGCGAAGCCGGAGGCCGAACTGGTTCTGTTCGGTCACTGGCTGCTGCTCGAGGGATGCCCCGGTCTGCAGAAGACATCGGGAAAAAAGCCAGACTACCACGAGATCATGAAGTGCGTCGCGGCCTGTCTTTTCGGGCCCCGGTCGAGAGAACGCCGCGCGCCAAACAAGGACAGGCTCGTTCGTGCTGCGTCAACAAACGTGGTGAACAGGAGTTCACATCCGAAACCCAATAGTCGCACGAAGGACATCACCAAGCACGATCTTCGTGACTGGTGGACGAAGATGTTCGACGAGAGCAGGCAGGCGTCAGATTTCGACGCGAAACTGAGATCGATGCGACGCCTGTTACGCGCTTACCTTTAACATTTGCAATCCGGCACCGTGACCCACGGCGGCAAGACCGTCACGAAATCACCCAGGGTAAGCGCGGTGCTCGACGCGATTTCCGGCACGAAGGAGTTCCAGCATAAGATCGCGGATCAAAGGAACCCCGTCAGCGGCACCAAGCAAGTGCTCCCAGACGACGAGCGCCGTGCACGCGTCGAAGTCACGCTTTCCGGGGCGGATATACTCGAGGAGCGCGGCCTCGGCACGATCAACGATCTTGGACGGGTCTCGTTCAAGAAACTGACGAGGCCGTTCTTGTCTTTCCGGCTGGGCACCACAGGCGCACGGCAGCACCTTCTTGATGACGCTGCGGCCCAGATGCGAACGCGCGGCGTCTACGGTCTGGATCTCAGGGAGCGCGCGCGGCAGGCGGCTCTGGCGAGGTGTGGCCGACGTCAGCTTCAAAATCACAATGCAGTCCTGGCAACGTGGACTTCTCGGACCGGCTGGACCACTGGAGTCGCGCACATGGCTAGGCGGATTGAAAGGCTTGGACCGCATGGGCAACTTGGACCATCCTGAAAACGCGTCGTTTCTCTGGCCTGAGTGGTCCCGCAGGTTCAAATGATCCTTTGAGCGGGGAGAGGCCGATCGTCGTTCCCTCATGGATGTGCCGGGGGCATGGAACCAGTTGTTGAAGGTCATCGAAGGCGTCATGGTCCGCAAACATTCCGCTCACAAGCCGCTGCCGGTCGTGCCGGCTCAAATCAACATGACGCTCAGGGCAATACCGGTTAGGATCCTCTCATGTCAGATGCTCTCAGGATCAGAAACGGAGAATTCGGGCGGGTCGCCCTTCTCGACATGGACAAGTCGCTCGTGCGGCACGCGCATCCTCATTGCCATGTGCTCCTGAAGGTCGATGGTGCGGACACGTCATTTCTGGTGGGTGACCGCGTTGCGCCCTTGACCGATGAGACTGCCGTTCTGATAAACGCGTGGACGCCGCATGCCTACGTGCACGATCCACTGCGGCCACGCACCATCATCCTCGCGCTGTATATCGAACCCATCTGGCTGGCGGAGATGCGGTCGAATTGGGCGGCGAGCGGGGGCGGCGGTTTCTTTGGTCGTATTGTCGGGGAAAACACGCCGCGGATCCGCCGTATGACGATGGAACTGGCGGCGAGCATGGTGCATGCGCCCACGGCTGTGGAGGAGCATGAGAACATGCTCGAGGAGCTCATGATCACCGTGATCGAGCGGTTCACGGATTGGCGCAATGTCGGCGCGGGCCTGCGTAGCGCGGCGCGGACGAACGGTATCGACTGGCGTGTCGGCAAGGCCATTTCGACGATCCGCAAGGATCCCGGCGGCATCGACAGCATTGACCGGCTGGCTGCCGAAACAGGGATGAGCCGGGCCAACTTCTTTCGTGTCTTCGAGAGGTCCACCGGGGTCTCACCGCGAGTGTTTCTCAATGTCGTGCGGCTTGAGCAGGCGGTCAGCGCGACCGTGGACAGCGATGTGAGCTTCGGCGCGCTGTCCGAACGGCTCGGCTTCAGCACGCAGGCGCATTTCACCAGGTTCTTCCGGGATCATTCGGGGGTTACCCCGTCGAGCTTTCGCGCGATCTCCAGGCTCGGGAATGTCTCGGGCATACTGCGAATTTGAGACTCGAGGGTAAATGACGCGACCCCAGGAAATCGTTTTCAACGAGAGGCCTGCGTAACCTCTTCTCCGAGGGGCATGAATTGCCAGGAGAGGAGAGGCCTTTATGGCCAGCAAGAGCGCAGACATGGCGGCGGTCGGGGCCGAACGGGTCGAAGATGCGGCTCTCCTGACCGGGCGCGGGCGGTTCACTGATGACCTGCCGGTGCCGACGATGTGCGTGCACGCGGCCATCCTGCGCAGCCCGCATGCCCATGCCAGCCTCCGGTCGGTCGACACATCCGTTGCGCGAGCGATGCCCGGTGTGCGTGCCATTATTACCGGAGACGATTATGCCAGCATCGCTGCGCCGCTCATGGTTGGGGTGAAAATCCCGATAGAGTGCTGGCCAATAGCGCGCGACAAGGTGCGCTACTCCGGAGAGCCGGTGGCGGTGGTGTTGGCCGACAACCGCTATCTTGCCGAGGACGCGCTAGACCGGATCGTTGTAGAATACGACACGCTGGAGCCGGTGCTTGATCCTTTGGCCGCCCTGAACGCGGATGCGCCACAGCTTCACGCCGGGCTTTCGGGGAATCTCGGGGCGGACCGTTCCTTTCGCTATGGCGATCCGGAAAGCGCCTTTGATACGGCGGAACGGACAGTCGACATCACGATCCGCTATCCACGCAATTCCTGCACGCCGATTGAAACCTACGGTGTGGTGGCCGAGTGGGATCCGCATGGCGAGGCTTTCGACGTTCTGGCGAATTTCCAGGGACCGTTCTCGATCCACCCGGTGATCGCGCGCGCGCTGAACGTGCCGGGCAACCGGCTGCGCTTGCGCACGCCCGAGGAGTCGGGCGGCAGCTTTGGTGTCAAGCAGGGCGTGTTTCCCTACATAGTTCTGATGGCCGCCTGTGCGCGGCTGGCGGGCCGCCCCGTGAAATGGGTTGAGGACCGGCTGGAGCATCTGTCGGCCAGTGTCTCGGCCACCAACCGGGTGACCACACTGCGCGCGGCGGTGACGGGCGAGGGGCGCGTCACGGCCCTCGACTGGGATCAGGTCGAGGATGTGGGTGCCTATCTGCGCGCGCCGGAACCGGCGACGCTCTACCGGATGCACGGTAACCTGTGCGGGGCCTATGACATCGCCAACCTCGCGGTGCGCAACCGGATCGTGATGACCAACAAGACGCCGACCGGTCTGAACCGCGGATTTGGCGGTCCGCAGGTCTATTTCGCGTTGGAACGCCTGATGGCGCGGATCGCGCATGAGTTGTCGCTCGATCCGGTCGAGGTGATCCGGCGCAATCTGATCGCAGCCGACGCCTTTCCACACCGGACCGCCAGCGGTGCCACCTATGATTCAGGCAATTACCAGTTTGCGTTGGAGACCGCGCTCGCGCAGGGCGGATATGATGCGCTGCTTGAAGCCCGCGCCGCCGCCCGCGCCGAGGGGCGCCTCTACGGCATCGGACTTGCGGCTGCGGTGGAGCCATCGGTGTCGAACATGGGCTATCTGTCCATCGCCCTGACGCCGCAGGAACGTGCCAAGGCGGGGCCGAAGAACGGCGCACAAAGTGCGGCAACCATTGCCATCGACCCGGTGGGCAGCGTCACGGTTCAGCTTGATTCCGTGCCGCAGGGGCAAGGCCACCGGACGGTTGCGGCTCAGGTGGTGGCGGATGTCTTCGGCCTTGAGCACGCGCAGGTGCGCGTGCTCGCGGCGATGGACACCGCGCGCGACGCCTGGTCCATCGCGGCCGGGAACTATGCCAGCCGCTTTGCCGCTGCCTCCGCGGGCGCGGTCAGGATCGCGGCGGACCGGCTGCGCGACCGGCTGGCCCGTATCGCCGCCGCGCGGATCAACGCGCGGCCCGAGGATATCCGCTTCGCCGGAGGCCGCGTGTTTGCCGCTGGCAACCCCGAAGCCGGGTTGGCGTTTTCGCGGGTCGCCTCTGCCGCACATTGGGCACCTGGAACGCTGCCCGAGGGGATCGGCAATCCGGTCCGGGAAACCGCCGTCTGGACCGCGCCGGAACTGACCGCGCCAACCGAGGCGGACGGGATCAATTCGTCGCTGTGCCATGCCTTCATCCTTGACTTTTGCGGGGTGGAGATCGACCGGATGACCGGCGAGGCGCGCATCGACCGTTATGTGACGACGCACGATTGCGGGACGATCCTGCATCCCGGAATGGTCGAGGGGCAGATCCGGGGGGCATTCGCCCACGGGGTCGGTGCCGCGCTCTACGAGGAATATGCCTATGACGACGCGGGGGCGTTCCTGGCCGGGACATTCGCCGATTATCCGGTGCCGACGATTCATGAGATCCCCGAGCTCGATATCCTGCACATCTGCACACCGTCGCCGCTTACGCCGCTTGGGGCCAAGGGCGTGGGCGAGGGCAATTGCATGTCCACGCCGGTCTGCATCGCGAATGCCGTGGCCGATGCGGTGGCACCGCTCTGCGGCTGGACCGATCTGACGCTGCCGCTGAAGCCTGCACGGCTCGCTGCGTATCTGGGCGATGAGCCCGCCGCACCCTTAGACGTCGCTACCAAGCCCAAGCCACAGGGCCGCGGCCTGACCGGCAAGGGCGAGGCACGGGTGGAGGCACAGCCACAGGCGATCTGGGATATCCTGATGGATGCGGACCAACTGGCGGCGATCATCCCCGGCGCGCATGATGTGCGCAAGCTGTCGCCGATGCGCTTCCTGGCCGATGTCACGCTGGGCGTCGGGCCCGTCAAGGGGCGCTACCGCGTCGAGGTCGCGCTCTCCGAGCTCGACCCGCCGCATGGCGCGACCCTGTCGGGCAAGGCCAATGGCGCGCTCGGCTCCGGCGAGGGCATGGGATATCTCACGCTGACACCCGAGGGCGAGGGCACGACGGTGATCGGCTATTCATACGAGGCACAGCTTGGCGGCAAGGTCGCGTCGGTGGGCGGGCGCCTGCTGGATGGCGCGGCCCGGATCGTCATCGGGCAGTTCTTCACGGCGCTCGGGCGCAAGGCAGGCGGCGCGTCCGCCGCAAACCGGTTCGGGGCGCGGTTGAAGGCGGTGTTCGGGGGGGCGCGATGAAACCGGCCCCGTTCGACTATATCCGCGTCGACACGCTGGACGAAGCTGCCGACGTGCTGGCGCAATGCGGCGATGACGCACGCGTGCTGGCGGGCGGGCAATCGCTGATGGCGATGATGAACATGCGGCTCGCGCAGCCCGTCGTGGTTGTCGACATCTTGCACGCGACGGGTTCACGGAGGCCGGAGATTGCCAAGGGCCGCCTCCGCCTCTCCGCCCTGGTGCGGCAGGAGGCGCTCTCAACCCATGCCGGCCTCGCGCAGGAGGTGCCGCTGCTGGCGCAGGCCGCGCCCTGGATCGGCCATATCCAGACAAGGATGCGCGGCACGGTCTGCGGGTCGGTGGCCCATGCCGACCCTTCGGCGGAATTGCCCCTGGTTCTGGTCGCGTTGGACGGGCGGGTCCATCTGAAGAGCCGCCGCAAGCGCCGGACCGTGCCCGCGCGAGAGTTCTTTCTGGGCATGATGGTGACGGAAAAGACCGATGACGAACTGATCGAGGCGGTGGATGTGCCCCTGACCCCACCCGGCACCGGCACCGCCTTTCGCGAGGTCGGGCGGCGCAAGGGGGATTTCGCCATCGTATCCTGCGCCGCCATGGTGCGGGGAACCAAGACGCGCCTCGCCGTCGGGGGGGTGAACGACACGCCGGTCGTTGCCGATTGGGAGAACCTCGCCCCGGCCGATGTGGCCGAGGCGCTGAATGCCTTTGCCTGGTCGCTCGATGCGCGCGACGACATGCACGCCTCGGCGCGCTACCGCCGTGATCTGGTGCGTCGCCTCGGAGAAACCACCATCGGGGAGGCCCGCTCATGCGCCGACTGAGTGCTGATGAAACTCACATGGTTCGCTTCCGTCTCAATGGCGAGCCGGTCGACGGAGCGACCGAGCCGCGCATGCTGTTGAGCGATTTCCTGCGACATGTTCTGGCCCGGACCGGCACGCATGTGGGCTGTGAACATGGCGTCTGCGGGGCCTGCACGATCCGGATCGACGGCATGATGGCGCGCGCCTGCATGACGCTCGCGGTGCAGGTGGACGGCGCAGAGATCACCACGGTCGAAGGGCTGGCACCCGCGCCGGGGCGGCTCTCGGTCCTTCAAGCCGCGTTTCGCAGACATCACGCGTTGCAATGCGGGTTCTGCACGGCGGGGATTCTGATGTCGCTCGACACGCTGTTGCAGGCCGAGCCCGAGGCGGACGCGGGGCGCATCCGCGATGTGCTTTCGGGGCATCTGTGCCGGTGCACCGGGTATCGCCCGATACTCGACGCCGCTGTCGAGGCGGCACGAGCCCTCAGGAAGGAGACGCAGAATGCTTGATCTTGGACGATCGCTGCTTGCCGCGGTGTCGCGCGCGCCGGATGCGCTGTCGCTGGTGGAGGGCGACACACGGCTGAGCTACGCGCAGCTTTATCGGCGCGCATCGGCGCTGGTGGCCGGTCTGGAAGACGCCGGGGTGCGGCACGGGGACCGGATTCTTACCGCGCTTCAGAACAACCGTGCAGCGGTCTGGCTTCACTGGGCGTGTCAGCTTGCCGGTGTGACGGTCGTTCCGGTGAACTGGCGCGCATCGGCGGACGAGATCGACTTCTTTCTGGAGAACAGCGAGGCGAGCCTCGTGGTCTGCGACGCTGCGAGCCGCGACGCCGTTGCCGCTTCCAGACGGGCGATGAATGTGCCGCGCATGGCGTGCGGCTGCGATCTCGACGGTGCCGTATCCGTCGAGGAGGCCGCAGCGGCAAGCGCCCCGGACGCGCCTGCGATGGCCGGTCCGGAGGATTGGTCAATCATGCTTTATACCTCCGGGACCACCGCGAGGCCCAAGGGTGTGCCGCGCCGCCACCGGACAGAGCGCGCGGCGGCCGTCGCCCATGTGGCCCAGAACCTGATGCCGCGGGGCGATGTCACGCTCGGGGTCATGCCGCTCTATCACACGATGGGCGTGCGCTCGCTTCTCGCGATGCACCTGCTGGACGGGGCGTTCATCTGCCTGCCGCGCTTCGATGCCGCATGGGCGCTGCGCCTGATCGAGAAGGAACGCATCGGGTCGCTCTACCTCGTGCCGACGCTCTATCACGACCTTCTCGATCACCCGGATTTTCCGGGCACCGATCTGGGCCATGTCAGGCGTCTGGGATTCGCCGGTGCGTCGATGACCGACGGCCTGCTGAAGCGGGTCGGAGCGGCGTTCCGGCCGGACCTGTTGGTCAACCATTACGGGTCGTCGGAGGTCTACACCTTCTCGATCGACCAGAATGCCGCGGCCAAGCCCGGTTCGGCAGGCAAGGCGGGCCTGAACCAGGACCTGCGCATCGTCGAGATGGGAAGCGGCGACCCGGAGCGTGTCGTCGCGACGGGCGTGGAAGGAGAAATCATCGCCACGCTTGCGGGCGACGAGGCGTTCGAGGGCTATTGGCGACGCCCCGAGGCGGACGCCAAGTCGTTGATCGACGGTTGGTATTTCACCGGCGACAGCGGGCGTTTCGACGCCGATGGCGATCTGTTCGTCACCGGGCGCGTCGACGACATGATCATCACCGGAGGCGAGAACGTCTCACCGGTCGAGGTCGAAAGCTGCCTGTCGATGCACGAGGGCGTGGCCGAATGTGCCGTGGTCGGCCTGCCGGATGAGCGGTGGGGCAAGATTGTCACGGCCTTCGTCAAGCGTCGTGGCGATGTCACGGCGGAGGCGCTCGACCAATTCTGCCGCGCCTCGGATCTCGCCGGTTTCAAACGCCCGCGGCGGTTCGTTTTCGTCGCCGAACTCCCGAAATCCCCCGTGGGCAAGCTGCTCAGGCGGCATCTCATCTCTGGCGACTATGCGCCAGAGCAATCCAGTTCGCAGCAGGCCGCCCGGTAAGGGGCGAAAAGGAGACGTAATGACCACTCCCACTTCTGATTCCCGGTTCGACACGTTCGACGGCTTCCGCGTCGAGACAGACCCTGCGTCGGAGCGCGGCGACATCATCCTCGACCGCCCGCCGATGAACGTTATCAACATGGGGCAGCGTGACCAGCTTCGCGCCGCCTTCGAGGCGCTCGACCGCGACGACCGCGTGCGGGTGATCGTGCTGCGCGCCGAGGGCGAGCATTTTTCCTCGGGCGGGTATATCAAGGGGTTTCTCCAGGCGTCGCCGGAGCATGTCAGCCACCTGGCCGATAACGTCGCGGCCCCCTGGCGGGCGTCGAAACCGGTGATCGCCGCGAACCAGGGCTATACCTTCGGGGTGGGGTTCGAGATTTCGCTCGCCTGCGATTTCCGCATCGCCACACAGTCCTGCCGTTACGCGCTTCCCGAACAGAAGTTGGGACAAATCCCCGGCTCGGGCGGGTCGGCTCGCCTGCAGGCGATCATCGGCATCGCGCGCACCAAGGATGTTGTCATGCGTTCGCGCCGGATCACCGGGCAGCAAGCCTATGACTGGGGAATTGCCACCGAGGTCGTCGACGACAGCGAACTTGCCGCGGCCACCGCACACCTGGTGGACGAGTTGCGCGGCTTCTCGCCGCTGGCGCAGCGCACCGCGAAAAAACTGATCAATGACAGCGAGAATGCAACGGTGGCCATTGGCATCGAGCTCGAAGGCCACGCCTATAGCCGACTTCGGCAGTCGGACGATTTCGCCGAAGGCGTGAACGCCTTCCACGAAAAGCGCAGGCCGGAATTCTCCGGGCGCTGAGTGACATCTTGAAAAGGGAGGAAAACATGATGTCTGTGAAGAAACTGTTTGCCGGAGTCGCCGTCGCGGCGCTGGCCGGAACTGCGGCACTGGCACAGGAGGGAGCGATCCGGATCGGTGTGGTCACGCCGATCTCGGGTACCTATGCCGGTATCGGCCAGCAGGTCAGCTGGGGCCTCGATATGGCTGCGGAGGAGATCAATGCCGCCGGTGGCATCAACGGGCGGCAGATCGAGTTGGCCTACGAGGACAGCGAGGCCAACCCGGCGGTCGCCGTGCAGAAGGCCGAGAAACTCATGACCGCGTCGGATGTGGATTTCCTGACTGGCACGGTCAATTCCGGGGCCACGCTGGCCGTCGGGCAGGTTGCCGAACGAGCGGGCAAGCTGATCGCGACCACCGTTTCGTTTTCGGATGCCATCACCGGGTCGGGGTGTTCGCCCAATGTGTTCCGGGTCAATGCCCGCGCCGGGCAGCAATCCGCCGCCCTCGCCGTCTGGCTGAAGCGAGAGCGGCCGGGCGCCAAGGTCTTTTATCTCGGCCCCGACTACGAGATGGGCCGGTCGACCGTCGCCGCTTTCCGCAAGAATGCCGAAGAGGTCGGGGCCGAAAGCACCGACGAGGTGTTCGCGCCGCTTGATGCCAAGGACTACAGCCAGTATTTCGGCGGCATCCGCGCCGCGCGGCCCGATGTTCTCTATACCTCGGTGGCGGGCAACGACACGGTTCGCCTGTTCACCCAGCTCAAGGATTTTGGCCTGCTGGACGGGCTAACCGTTCTTGGGGCCTCAGGCACGGTTACCAGCCAGAACATCGGTGCCATCGGCGATGCTGCCGAGGGGTTCATTACCGGTGTTGGATATTCCACCCAGATTGACACGCCTGAGAACAAGGCATTTGTAGAGGCGTTCAACGCACGCAACGGGGCCGATCCCGACCTTTACGGTGCTGACAGCTACGGGTTGCTCTTCGCCTACAAGAAAGCGGTCGAGGCCGCTGGATCCACGGATACCGATGCCGTGCGCACAGCGCTCGAAGGTTTGAGCTGGGAGACGCCGCAGGGTGTTAAGTCGATTCGCGCAGGCGACCACCAAGCGATGCAGCCGGTTTATGTGGTGGAGGTCAAGGATGGCGCGTTCACCATCGCCGACCGTATCGCCGGTGAAGACGCCATCGGCGAGGATGTCTGTGACCGCTTCTGAGTGGTCATGGAGAACGGAGATCCCAAATGATCGAATTCATCCAATTCGTTCTGGCACCGCAGATGCTCAATGGTCTGGCGCTCGGGATCTCCGTGATCCTCGTGGCGCTGGGTCTTACGATCATCTTCGGCCTGCTCGACGTCATCAACATGAGCCACGGCGAATTCTATGCCATCGGGGCATTCGGTGCGCTGGCCCTGAGCGCGTTCGGCCTGAACTATTGGGTGCTGATCGCGCTGGTTCCGGTGCTTATGATCCCGCTGGGGGTCGTCACCGAACGCTATCTGGTGCGCCGCGTCTACGACGGGGCGGACCGGCACGTTTCAACATTGCTGCTGACCTATGGTCTGGCGCTCATCCTCGAGGACGTGCTCAAGATCATTTTCGGGCCAAACACCCATCGGCCCGAAAATCCGCTGCCCGGAGCGACCGAATTCTTAGGCGTGTTCATTCCCACCTATCGGCTGTTCCTGATCGCCATAGGGGCTGCGGTGATCCTTGCCGTTGCCTTCGTCGTCTATCGCACGCGACTTGGTGCTATGGTCCGCGCGGCGTCTTTCGACCGCCACATGGCCGCGAGCCTCGGCGTGCGAGTCAGTTGGGTCTATTCCGGGGCATTCGCCTTCGGCATCGCCCTTGCCGGCTTGGCCGGGGTGCTGCTGGCCCCTGTCTATTCCGTGTTTCCGACAATGGGGCGCGACTTTATCCTGATCGCCTTTACCGTGGTGATCGTCGGTGGCATGGGATCGATCTGGGGCGCGGTGATCGCCGGCGTGGTGCTGACACAAGTGCAGGCGGTTTCCAGCCTCATCGTGTCCCCCGTCTGGTCCGAGCCGATCGTCTTCGGTGTCATGGTCGCGGTGTTGATGCTGCGGCCGCAGGGGCTCTTCGGGAGGATCGGACATGCTTGACCGTCTCGACATATCCATGCGCGCGAACCACGTCTTCTCGGGCATTCTGGCGCTCGCGGCGCTGATCTTTGGCGTGCTGGCGGCGGCATCGGGGGACGTGTTCTACCTGCGGCTGGCGACCGAGGCGCTGATTCTGGCGGGGCTGGCCCTGTCGGTCGATATCCTTCTGGGGTTCGGCGGGCTTCTGTCGCTGGGGCAGGCGCTCTATTTCGGGGTGGGGGCCTATACCGCAGCACTCGTGCTGCGCGATGTGCCGTCCTTCTGGCTTGCCCTTGGTAGCGCAGCCGGGGTGAGCCTGATTGCCGGGATCGTGGGCGGGCTGATCGCCAACCGCGTGCGTGGCGTCTATTTCGCGCTCATCACCTTCGGCATGGCGCAGGTCGTGGCAAAGGTCGTTTACAACACCCGCGAGCTTGGCGCTTCGGATGGGCTGATCGGAATTCCGATCCTGGAAATTCCGCTGGGCTTTGTCACATTGTCGGCCGACAATGCACTCGGATTTTTCCTGCTGACGCTTAGCATCATCGCCATCCTCTATTCGGTTGCCGCCTACATGCTCACCACGTCGTTCGGGAGGGTGATCATCGCGCTCAAGGCAAACGAAAAGCGTGTGCCGTTTCTTGGCTACTCGACATGGTGGCCGCGCATGGTGGCCTATGTCCTTGCCGCGATCATCGCTGGGGTCAGCGGCGCCCTCTACCCGATGCTACGGGGTTTCGTCTCGCCGGAGCTGATGTTTTTCTCCATGTCTGGCAATGCGCTGATCATGGTGATCGTCGGCGGTGCTGGGACCTTGGCGGGCGCGCTCTACGGCGCGGTAATGCTGACCATGCTGAAATCCGTGATGGGCAGCATGACCGAACATCATCTAATCGCGATAGGGCTGATCTTCATAGGGGCCATCCTGTTCATTCCTAAGGGCATTGTCGGTCTGTTCAAGCCGCTTGTCGAGCGCACGCTTACGCCGCGAACCGGCGCAAAGAGCGCAGAAGACGACGCCCCCTTCAGGAGCATGCTATGACTGATATTCTGCAAACCGAAGGCCTCGGCATTTCCTTTGGAGGACTGAAAGCTGTATCGAACGTGGACCTTGCTGCAAAGGCAAACAGTATCACGACCGTGATCGGCCCGAACGGCGCGGGAAAGACGACGCTCTTCAACCTGATTTCGGGGGCGTTGAAACCGGGGTATGGCCGGGTCGTGGTGGATGGGAGGGACGTGACCGGCCGATCTCCCGCCGAATTGCAGCACGTCGGGCTGGCTCGCTCATTCCAGATCACCAACCTCTTTTTCGAAATGACGGTGCGCGAAAACCTGCGCCTTGCGGCACAGCGGTTGGAACCCGTGCGCCACATGCTTTGGCCGCCACGAAGGACGGACCGCGCGGCGCGAAAGGTGGCAGAGTTGATCGACCGGTTCGACTTGGCGGCCAAGGCCGATGAACAGGTGGGCACGCTCAGCCACGGTGAACAAAGACGGCTTGAAATCGCCATGTGTCTGGCCTCCGAGCCGCGCGTCCTGATGCTCGACGAACCGACACAGGGGATGAGCCATTCAGACACCAAGGACACCGCGCGGATGATCCGCGACCTGGCAACGGATGTCTCCATACTGCTGATCGAGCACGATATCGGGGTCGTCATGGAGATATCCGATCACGTCGTGGTGATGCACCAGGGCCAGAAACTTGCCGAGGGCTCACCCTCTCAGGTGCGCGCCGATCCGGCGGTGCAGGCCGCGTATTTTGGGCAGGGATAAACCATGCTGGAAATTGAAGACGTCCATAGCCATTACGGCTTGAGCCATGTCATTCAGGGTATTAGCCTGTCGGTCCGGCCCGGAGAGGTCATGGGCGTGTTCGGCCGCAACGGTGTCGGCAAGACCACGTTGCTCAAGACCGTCGCGGGCTGGCTTGCGCCGTCATCCGGCGCGATCCGGCTCAATGGCTGCGAGATCGGCGGGCAGGAGCCCGATGCGATCAACCGTGCGGGCGTTGCCTTCGTGCCCGAGGACCGGCGAATATTTCCCGGCCTCAGCGTGCAGGAAAACCTCGAACTGGGCATGTTAGGTCTGCGTGGAGCAAAACCGCGCGATCCTCTTGGCCCGGTTCTCGAACGCTTTCCGCGGCTGGCCGAGCGCGCACGGCAATCCGCAACCACGCTTTCGGGCGGCGAGCAGCAGATGCTTGCGATGGCACGGATCATGGTTGCAGACCCGGATGTCGTGCTGATCGACGAGCCGTCCGAGGGTCTCGCCCCGATGATCGTGGCGGAAATCTTCGCAATCATCAGGCAGATGCGCGACGACGGCAAAGCCGTTCTCCTGGTCGAGCAGAACATCCATGAGGCCGTATCCGTGTGCGACCGTTTTGTCGCCATCGAACGGGGCCGGATCGTGCTTGACGGCGACCCCGAGGATGCGGAGGACCGCAACTCGCTGATAGGCCAGCTATCTGTATGAGCGATTTGCTCCAAACCGAAGCAGGCGCTGTCGATTGCGTCGAGCTAGGCGAGCCAAGCGGGCCGGCCATCATGTTTCTTCACCACGGGTTCGGCACGCGGCTATCGCTTGTGGACCTCGCCGAAAGGCTCGAGCGGCATCTGCCTGCGCACCGGCTTGTTCTATACTCGCGGCCCGGTTGCGGAAGATCGCCACCGATGTCCCCTGCGAAGCCCATTGATTACCTCTCGCGCGAGGCGACGATCGTGCTGCCCGCAGTCATGGATGCGCTCGGACTCGGCTCTGCCGATCTGATCGGTCACAGCGATGGCGGCAGCATTGCCCTAATCGCAGCCGCAATGCACCCGGATCGCGCCCGCTCGATTACTGCCCTCGCGCCGCATGTCATCGTCGAGGCGCGCACGCGCGAGGGCATTCGCGCCTTGCCCCAACCTGGATCCAACAATGACTTCGAGCGGATGCTGGCACAGCGACACGATAATATAGACGTTGCCTACAATGCCTGGCGCGCACTGTGGCTTTCCCAAGCCATGGCGGAGTGGGATATCACCCCTCTCCTACCTAGCATTTCCTGCCCGGTTCAGCTCGTGCAGGGTGACGCTGATGAGTATGGGACATTCCGACAGATCGACCTGATCTGGACAGGAGTTTCTTGGCCCTCTGTTTCGGCGCTCCGGATTGCGGACGCGGGTCACGAGATTCACAAATCTCATCCCGAGGCCGTGCTGGCCGCTTGTCTCGATATGATCTCCGCGGGCCGCCCAATCAATGTTGGACTTCGCGGATGACCGGTCTCATCAGACTATTCTTCGAACTCGCCTCTTGCTGAGACCGGGGAAACGCCCATGCCCGCGCCGTGATCCGGGCCTGGGTCGCTGACTTCAACGAAACACGCCCACATTCGGCGCTTGGCTATCAGACACCAAAGGCATTCACCGAATACCTCACCACCGCAACCGACACCCGCGCTGCGCCATCTGAAAGCTCCGCACGGATGTCGGTTGCTCCACATGCGCCAATCGGCGTATCAACCCAAAGGGCTCCGGTTCCGGCTGGATGAACGTTCAGTGGCAGGTCACATGCAGAAAACGGCATGAACCCTCAGGCAAGAGCGCTGAGGATGGTGGCAAGGATGGCGTAAACTAAACACCCAATCCGCCGTTCTTATAGTTTTTCAGGGGCAAATTATGGGGTTGTGGCGGACCGAGGAGGATTCGAACCCCCGACCCCTTGATTCGTAGTCAAGTGCTCTATCCAGCTGAGCTATCGGTCCGTCGAGGGCAGCGTGTAGACTTTGCCGTGTGCCGATGCAAGGGGCAGTTGGCGGAATCATGGCGCGGCGGCGAAATTTCCATTTGGCAGAGCGATGCGAAAGCAGGTGCCGCTCTCGTCGCTGCGTTCCAGCACCAGCGTGCCGCCGTGGCCGCGCACCAGTTCGGCGGCGATGGACAGGCCGAGTCCCGTGCCGCCGCTGCTCGCGCCGCCGCGGAACGGCTCGAACAGGTGCTCGCGCGCCTTGGGTGGCAGCCCGGGGCCGGTATCCTCGACGCGAATTATGCAAGTTTGCGCGTCGGTCTCGGCAGAAACGGTGATCCCGCCCGATTTGCCGGTGCGGATGATGGCCTGCCGCGCGTTGCGCAGCAGGTTGGTGAGAACGCGGTAAAGCTGTTCGGAATCAGCGGGCAGCACGACATCCGCAGGCACACGGTTTTCGTAGCCTATCGTATGCTCACCCGTGGCAAGACGTTCGCCCTCGATGGCCTCGGCCACCAGATCGGCGAGGTTGTGACGTGCGAGTTTCGGGCTGGGTTCCTCGGCCTTGCCATAGGCGAGGCTGGATTCGCACAGGTGCACGGCGCGGGTGAGCGAGTTGACGAGCTTCGGGGCCATACGCCGCACGCGCGGGTCCTCGCTCATCTCCAGCCGGTCGGTAAAGAGCTGGGCCGAGGTAAGGATGTTGCGCAGGTCGTGGCTGATCTTGGCGACGGCCCCGCCGAGCTGGGCGAGGTGTTCCTTCTGCTTGAGCGCGGCGGTAAGCTGGCGTTGCAGCGAATGCAGGCTTTCCTCGGCCTCGCGCAGTTCGGTGATGTCAGAGGAAGGGGCGATCACGAGGCGGGCATCCTCGGGATCTGCGGCATAGCTCTGCATGGCCCTGACAACGCGGCGGATGGGCCGCACGACGAAGCATTGCACCACCACGAAGAGAAGCCCCGCCGTAATCACCGAGATGACCAGCGACAGCCACAGGATGCGCACCCCGTAATCAACCATCGCCATGCGCAGGTCGGCGGTGTCGAGCGTGATCTCGATGAGCAACCCGCCCATGCGTACCGGTTCGCCGATCACGCGGATCACCTCCGGCTCGGCCCGTGCGAGACGTCGAAAGGCGTCCGAAATAAGGGTCACGGCAGAGGGGTCGCGCAGATCGAAGCTCTGCGACACCGGTGCCGGCACCGGTGAGGACAAGACCAGTTGCCGCGCCTCGTCGCGTCGCAGCACCACGTTGAAGACCTCGGCGTTGCGCAGCAGCTCTTCCTGAAGATCGGCGGAGACCTCGCCGCCGGTGAGCAGTCCCAGCGACGCGATCTGCGCGCGTTGCAGGCGGTCGAGCAGGAATTGCTCGCGGAACCGCGCCACCGACGGCACGAAGATCAGCACCTCGGCCAGCATCACGAAGATGGCAGTGAGGATCAGAAACCGGCCTGAAAGCGATCTGAGCACGTGTGCCCTCCCATGGGCCGGGTCAGGGCAGCCAGCGCTGCACGAACCGAACCACCCGTTTCACCATAGCGCTATCAAAAAGCCGCGGCGAAAAGTAGGCCCCGGCGGCGCGTTTGTTGATCTCACCCAGCGTGGGGTAGGGCGCGACCATGCCCGCCACGTGTTTCATCTTGAGCCTGTTGGCGATGACCAGCGCCCACAGATTGATGAGCTCGCCCGCCTGTGCGCCTGCGATCGACACGCCGACGGGCCGCCCGCGCACCACCATCACCTTGATGAGACCGTCGGTCTTGCGCTCGGCGATGGCGCGGTCGTTGTGATTGTAGGGAAAGCGGATCACCTCGAGATTGCCGCCATGCGTCTCGCGCGCCACCGCCTCGGTCATGCCGATATGGGCCAGTTCGGGATCGGTGTAGGTGGCCCACGGCATATGGTCAGTGCGATTCTTCGCGGGCAGACCGAGGAGCGCCTGACGGATGATCAGCCCCGCCTGGTAGCCCGCGACATGGGTGAATTGCAGCCCGCCCGCCACGTCGCCGATGGCGTGGACGCGGCGGTTGGTGGTGCGCATGGACGCATCCACCCTGATGCCATGCGTGGTGGTTTCGACGCCTGCGGCCTGAAGGTTGAGCCGGTCGGTATTGGCGCGGCGGCCCACGGCCATGAGCAGGTGCGAGCCCTTGAACACGCGTCCGTCCTTGGCTTCGATTTCGATAGCCCCTGCCGTGCCGCGGATTTCAGAGGCCATTGCGCCTTCTTCGATGGCGATGCCCTCGACGTCGAAGCGGGCGCGTACCACCGCGACCATCTCGGGATCGTCCTGGCCCATCACCTTCGCGCCCTCGATCACGGTCACGTCACAGCCGAGACGGCGATGCGCCTGCGCCAGCTCCATGCCGATCGGGCCGCCGCCGATGATCAGAAGGTGAGCGGGTCGCTCGCGCAGCTCGAAGATGGTCTCGTTGGTCTCATACGGCACCCGGTCAAGCCCCGGAATCGGCGGCACCAGTGGCGAGGAGCCGGTTGCGATGACCGTGCGCCGCGCCGAGATGATGTGGGGGCCGGCCCGCACCTCCGATGGCGAGATGAACGCGCCATACTCGCGAATCACCCGTACGCCGAGGCCCTCGAACCGCTCCTGGCTGTCCACCGGTTCGATCTGTGCAATGACGCCCGCAACGTGATCCTTCGCGGCTGCATAATCCACGGCCGGGGTGACATCGGCGACGCCGTATTGTGCGGCATGGGCCTGAGCGTGGGCGGCCTTGCCGCTGGCGATGAGCGCCTTGGAGGGCACGCAGCCGAAATTGAGGCAGTCGCCGCCCATCCTGTGGCCTTCGAGCAGCACGACGCTTGCCCCCATCTGCGCGGCCCCGGCGGCGACCGAAAGCCCCCCCGAGCCGGCCCCGATGACCAGCAGATCCGGTGTCAGTTTGTGCATTCTCAAATATCCCTTTTTCCACGAATGACCTTGATCAGCATCGGCATCGCTGCGAGCGCCGCAAGCCCCAGGATCGGACCGATGATCTGTGGCTCCCACAACAGCGACAGGTCGGGCGTGTCGCCGCGGTCGAACACCTCGCCCAGTCCCACGCCGATCCAGGTAAAGACCATTGCGCCGGGGATGATCCCCAGCACCGTGGTCAGGATGAAGTTGCGGAACCGCACGCCCACCAGCGCGGGCAGCAGGTTGGCCACGAAGAACGGTACCGCGGGCACCAGCCGCATCAGGAACAGCACGCTGATCTCGTTGTCATGGAGGCGCTGCTTGAGCCGCTTCATGCGGCCTTCCGATGTCTCGATCCGCGTTGCGAGCGCCGCACCCAGCCCCCAGCGGGCGGCGAGAAAGATGGCGGCCGCACCCAGCGAGGCGGCGGCGACGTTGAGCGCCGTGCCAAGCACCAGCCCGAAGAGAAAGCCTCCGGTGACCGAGGCAACCGCCGCGCCGGGAAGCGAGAAGGAGACGATCACGAAATAGGTGGCGACAAACGCCGTCGCGAGCGTCGTGAAATGGCTGTCGCGAAAGGCCAGCAGCGTCTCGCGATGCTCGCGCAGCGTGTCGAAGGTGATGTGCTCACGCAGGGTGATGTAACCCACCACCGCCATCACGAGGATGACGGCAAGCGGCGCGTGGCGCAGGAGGTGCCGCGCCCGGGGCGTGGGCGAGGATGAAGGGCTCTGGTCCATGATGTCACTGTCTTGTTGGGTCTCGTTCCTAGATGCACGGTCCGATGCGCGCCTGCCAGTGCCCTCACGAGGGGGTGATCCCGGGTGATGCGCGCACCGGAATCTGTAATACGGCACCGGCGCGCCGATGTCTGTGCGAAAGCGGGGAAAAACGCGGGGCAGGGGTTTGACTTGGCGGGGGAGCGTCTTTATAGAGCGGGCTTCGAAACACATCCGGGCCCTGCGCGATTCCCGTCGCGCGGCACCCCGCAGAACCGGAGACGTCGCGATGAAACGCACCTTTCAACCCTCGAACCTCGTGCGCAAGCATCGTCACGGGTTTCGCGCGCGCATGGCCACCAAAGCCGGCCGCAAGATCCTCAATGCCCGCCGCGCCCGCGGTCGCAAGTCGCTGAGCGCCTGAGCGTCAGCCCTTCGACATGACCAAGGCACCGCCGGAGGCCCCTGACAGCAAGGCAGGGAACCCGCTTCCGGCGGTGTCTTCGTGCCCGCCGGTCACGCTTGAGGTGCTGCGCAAGCGTGCCGATTTCCTGGCCGCGGCGCGGGCCCGGCGGCAGGGCGCGAAGACCATGATGGTGCAGGGGCGTGACCGGCGCGATGGCGATCCGGGCATCCGGGTGGGGTTCACCTGCTCGAAGAAGGTGGGCAATGCCGTGGCCCGCAACCGCGCCAAGCGGCGGCTGCGCGCGGTGGCGCGCGAGATCGTCCCCGCCGGTGGGCAGCCCGGCTGGGATTACGTGCTGATCGGCCGTGCCGGTGAGACGGGAGAGCGCCCGTTTGACGATTTGCGCCATGACCTCGCCTTTGCGCTCGGTCGTCTGCGGGCGCGCGGATGAGCCCGCTGGCGCGCCTTCTCGCCCTGCCGATCCGGGGCTATCGGCTGATCCTGTCGCCCTGGCTCGGCTGGCACTGCCGCTATCAGCCGACATGCAGCCAATATGCGCTCGAGGCGCTGGAGCGGCATGGCGCTGCCCGCGGCGGGTGGCTGGCGCTGTGCCGCATCGCGCGGTGCAACCCATGGGGCGGGTGCGGCTATGACCCGGTGCCCGGAGGCCCCGACGCGGCCCATGACGAAACGGGACGCGGTGCCGGTGCCTCTCCCGACGAACCGGGCTGAGACGTGGGCCCCGCGGCGGTGACTGCGCGGAGCCGGGCGAGATCACACGCATTGTCCCACACCCCGCTATGCCATGTTGCCGTCACCCGCGCGGGCGTGAAAGATGAAGCCCAGCAGGTTCAGCAAGAGCTGCGCCGCCAGGATCGAGGTCACGTCCGCGGGATCGTAGGGCGGCGCCACCTCCACGAGATCGAGCCCCGCCACCTCGTGCCGTTGCACCGCCAGTTGCAGGATTTCCAGCACCTCGTAGTAGAGAAAGCCGCCGTGGCTGGGCGTGCCGGTTCCGGGCGCGATCGAGGGGCAGAAGGCGTCGATGTCGATGGTGATATAGAGCCGGGCCCCCTCGGGGATGCGCGCCACCACGGCCTCGGGGCCCAGTTGCCGTACCTGCCGCACCGACAGGATGTCCGAGCCCATGCGGCGGGCGTCCTCGTAGCCGTCGCGCGCGGTCGAGCTGACATTGCGGATGCCCAACTGGGTCAGCCCGGTGACATGGTCATGGTCGGCAGCGCGGCGCATCGGGTTGCCGTGGCCCGTGCGCACGCCATGGCGCTCGTCCACGAAATCGAGATGGGCGTCGATCTGAAGGACATGGATCGGCCCCTCGCCGTCGAAGGCGTTGACGCAGGGAATGGTCACCGAATGATCCCCGCCGATCACCACCGGCAGTGCCCCGGCACGCAGGATGGCGCGCACGCCGGCCTCTATATTTGCATGGCTCCGGGCGGTGTCGGTGTGGATGATGTCGGCGTCGCCGATATCGACGATCCGCACCTCGCCGGGCAGGTAGGTGACATCGTCCTCGTGATCATATGCCCCGGCATGCCCGAAGCTGAACAGCGTCGAGGCCTCGCGCACCCCCCGCGGCCCGAAGCGAGCACCCGAGCGGAACTGTGTGCCGGCGTCGAAGGGCGCACCGAGGATGGCGGCCTCGGCCTCGATCCGGTCCCAGTCGGTGACCAGCGGGCGCTTGCCGAATGTGGGCAGCCCCACGAAAGGCAGGTTCAGCCTGCCGCCGTCATAGCCGTGACCGGACATTGTGCATCTCCCTCGCGTCCTCGTGTTCCGGCAAACAGCGTGGACGCAACACCGGGTCTCCGCAAGGCGCGAATCGGCCTTTCACAGCCCCGCGATCCATGCGATAGGGAGCCGCCAAACGATACATTCACGGAGAGACGGAATGGAGATTCGCGAGGCACTCACCTTTGACGACGTCCTGCTGGTGCCCGCGGCATCCTCGGTGCTCCCGACCAACGCCGACACGCGGACCTGGGTCACCCGCGACATCGCCCTCAACATCCCGCTTCTGAGCTCGGCCATGGACACGGTGACCGAGGGGCGCATGGCCATCTCGATGGCGCAGATGGGCGGCATGGGGGTGATCCACCGCAACCTGACCGTCGAGGAACAGGCCCGCGAGGTGCGCCGCGTGAAGCGGTTCGAGAGCGGCATCGTCTACAACCCGATCACGCTCCGCCCCGAGCAGACGCTCGCCGATGCCAAGGCGCTTCAGGAGCGCTACAAGATCACCGGGTTTCCGGTGGTGGACGCCGAGGGGCGCGTGGTCGGAATCGTCACCAACCGCGACATGCGCTTTGCCGAGGACGAGAACACGCCGGTCAGCGTGATGATGACCTCCGACAATCTCGCCATCCTGCGCGAACCCGCCGACCGCGACGAGGCCCGCTCGCTGATGAAGGCGCGGCGCATCGAAAAGCTTCTCGTCACCGACCGCGAAGGCAAGCTCACCGGCCTGTTGACCCTGCGCGATTCCGAGCAGGCGGTGCTCAACCCGACGGCCTGCAAGGACCGGCTCGGGCGGCTGCGGGTGGCCGCGGCCTCGACTGTCGGCGATGCCGGGTTCGAGCGCACGCAGGCGTTGGTGGAGGCGGGCGTCGACATGGTGGTGATCGACACGGCGCATGGTCATTCCGAGAGCGTGGCGCTGGCCGTGACGCGCGCGAAATCGCTGTCGAACGAGGTGCAGATCGTGGCCGGAAATGTCGCCACCGGCGACGCCACCCGCGCGCTCATCGACGCGGGCGCCGACGCTGTCAAGGTCGGCATCGGTCCGGGCAGCATCTGCACCACGCGCGTGGTGGCGGGCGTCGGCATGCCGCAGCTTACCGCGATCATGGACAGCGCGGCGGCGGCCGGCGACGTGCCGGTGATCGCAGATGGCGGCATCAAGTTCTCGGGCGATTTCGCAAAGGCGATCGCCGCGGGGGCGTCCTGCGCGATGGTCGGCTCGATGCTCGCGGGCACCGATGAGAGCCCCGGCGAGGTGATTCTCTACCAGGGCCGCTCGTTCAAGGCGTATCGCGGTATGGGCAGCCTCGGCGCGATGGCGCGCGGCTCGGCCGACCGGTATTTCCAGAAGGACGCCGCCTCGGACAAGCTCGTGCCCGAAGGAATCGAGGGGCAGGTACCCTACAAGGGGCCTGCCGGCACGGTGCTGCACCAGCTTGTCGGCGGTCTGCGCGCGGCGATGGGGTATACCGGCTGCGCCACCGTGGACGAGATGCGCCACAAATGCGAGTTCGTGCGCATCTCCGGGGCGGGCCTCAAGGAAAGCCATGTGCATGACGTGCAGATCACGCGCGAGGCGCCGAACTACCGGGGCGGCTGAGGCTTTCTGTGGGTCTTGAGGCGGCGAGCGCGATCCCATAGGCGGCAACGACCGCGAGGGTGCCCGGCAGCGCCATGAGCATGCCAACATCGAGCCCGACAGGTGCCAGCCCGTCACCGCGATCCACCTAGCCACCATCGCAGCGAGACCGGTGCCGATGACCGGGGCCGCCCCAGCCCGCGTGACCGTGAGGGTGATAGCGATGAATCCGATGATCATCACATTCATCGCGAACCGTGATAACGGCTGGACAGCGCGCCGCAGGCTGTTGGCGCGGGCTTGCGCCGATGCCTGCCTGCGGTAGAAGATCGCGGCGATGCCTCGGAGGAAGCAATGACAGTCTGCAACAGGGAACAGCAGTGACCCCCGGCGCGCGGGTCGCGGCGGCGATCGGGGTGCTCGATGCCGTCCGCGAGGGGGCCCCGGCAGAGCGGACGCTGACCAATTGGGCGCGCGGCGCGCGCTATGCGGGCTCCACGGACCGGGCGGCGGTGCGCGATCACGTCTTCGCGGTGCTGCGGCGTTGGCGTTCGTGCGCCGCGCGGGGTGGTGGCAGCGGCGGACGGGCGCTGCTGATCGGTCTGCTTCGGGATCAGGGCATTGAACCCGAGATGCTTTTTACCGGGGCGGGGCATGCACCTCCGGCCCTTTCGGATGCCGAACGGGCAGCGGGGCGCGCGCCGGACGGAGCGGAAGCGCGCGACTTGCCCGACTGGCTCTGGCCGCGCTTTGAGGCGGCGCTAGGGGACGGGGCGGCGCGGGCGGCCGAGGTGTTGCGCCATCGCGCCCCGGTTACGCTCCGGGTCAACGCACGGCGGACGACGCGCGCCGCGGCTCGGGCGGCGCTGGCGCGCGAAGGCATCGCTTGCCATCCCCTCGAAAACTTCAAGATGGCCCTTCAGGTCACTGAAGGAGAACGGAAAATATCAGCCTCCGAACTCTACCGCGGCGGTGCGGTCGAGCTTCAGGATGCCAGCAGCCAGGCGGCGATGGAGGCGCTGGAGCTGCCGTCCGGGGCGCGCGTCCTCGACTATTGCGCGGGGGGCGGCGGCAAGACGCTGGCGCTTGCCGCCCGGCTCGACGGGACATGGTTCGCCCACGACGCCTCGGTGCGCCGCATGTCCGACCTTCCCGCCCGTGCGGTCCGGGCGGGGGTGGAGGTCCGCACCTGCAAGACCTCCGAGGTGCAAGCGCTCGGACCCTTCGATGCGGTGTTGTGCGATGTGCCGTGCTCGGGCAGCGGCACCTGGCGGCGCGGACCGCAGGCAAAATGGGCGTTGACGCCGGACGATCTTGCCGGGTTGCGCCGCGTTCAGGCGGATATCCTTGCGCGGGCCTCGGTGCTCGTGGCGCCCGGCGGCGAGCTTTTCTATTGTACGTGCTCAATATTAAAAGAAGAAAATGAATGCGTTATCGAGCAATTTTTATGCCGAAGCGACGAGTGGCGGGTGGGTGCATCCCGCCGCTGGCCGATAAGCGAGACCGGCGACGGCTTCTTTCTGGCACAGCTTAAAAAAGAATAGCATTATAAGATGCAACCTTGACGGGATTTTAATGCTGCCGTTAAGTCGACCTTAATCCTTGTGTCGCAGGATCGCGCTGACAAGGTAACCGAACGGAAGGCGCGGCGGGTGGCAGAGCTGACCACATCCGGGGAAACCTGGCAGCGTGCCGGGCAGCAGCTCGCGCCACGCGCTGGCCTGATCGGCGCGGCGGCGATGCTCTTCGTGTCGACCGGTCTGTTGGTGGGCGGCGGGCAGGCGCAGTGGCTTCTGACGCTGGTGGGTGCGGTCCTCTTCTGCGCCGCGCTGTGGCTTCGGGTGTCCCGGTTTCGCGCCGCGCGGGCGCGCTCGGCGCGTCTTGCTGCCGCCGCGACCCTCAGCGAGCACGATCCGCGGCCGCTCCTGCTGTCGGGGCCGAAGGGCAAGATCGCCTTTGCCAACCGCGCGGCACGGGACGAATACGCAGCCGAACAGGGCGGCACGCTGGTGACCCTCCTGCGCGAACAGCTTGCCGATCCCGGCCCGCTCCTCTTGCGGATGGAATCGCGCGCCGCCGCGACGGGCGCGGCGCGGGAGGATGTCGTGACGCGTGCGGGGCACATTTGTCTCTGTGTGCACCGGGCGGGCGAGTCGCTCTTTATGTGGCGAATCGAGAAATCCGCCGACCCGCCGCTGCGGGACCCTGCTGCGCATCCGCTGCCGATGATGACGGTGGGGCGAGGCGGAACCGTGCTCTACATGAACCCGGCGGTGCGCGACTTGATCGGCAGCCGGGTGCGTGCCTTGGGCGAGGTCTGCGGCAACCGGAGACCGCGACCCGGGACCTTTTGCACCGTGGATACACCGGGCGGGCCGCTCGATTGCCTTTATGTCGAGCGGTCCGGCATGGCCGGGCGGCGCGAGGTCTACCTCTTGCCCGGGGTCGAGGCCGGGCCGCGGACGCTGGATGGCTGGGCCTTCTTCGATCATTTGCCGGTTCCGCTGCTCAAGCTCGACACCGACGGTCGGGTTCGCCTGTCCAACGCTCCGGCGCGGGCGTTGCTCTACTGCGGGGAGAGCGGCGGGGCGCGACTCGGCGAGCTGCTCGAGGGACTCGGACGCCCGGTGACGGACTGGATCGCCGACGCGGCCGCCGGGCGCGGGACCGTCCGCCCAGAATTCCTGCGCGTGCGGCGGGCGGAGGGCGAGAGATTTGTCCAGGTGGCCC
This sequence comes from Roseovarius ramblicola, assembly GCF_042430665.1. NCBI lineage: Bacteria > Pseudomonadati > Pseudomonadota > Alphaproteobacteria > Rhodobacterales > Roseobacteraceae > Roseovarius > Roseovarius ramblicola. The sequence goes on from NZ_JBHMEC010000017.1 coordinate 225,299, forward strand.
TCAACCGTGCCAGCGACGGCGACGAGACGGTGCTTATCGCGGTGATGACTGATGCGACAGAGTTCAAATCGCTTCAGGCGCAATTCGCTCAGAGTCAGAAAATGCAGGCGATCGGTCAGCTCGCGGGCGGGATCGCGCATGACTTCAACAATCTGCTCACCGCGATAACCGGCCATTGCGACCTGATACTGCTCCGCCATGACCCGGACGACCAGGACTATGCCGACCTGACCCAGATCAACCAGAACGCCAATCGTGCCGCCGCGCTGGTCAGCCAGCTTCTCGCCTATTCGCGCAAGCAGACGATGCATCCCCGCATCCTCGATCTGCGCGACACGCTGTCGGATCTCACCCACCTTCTGAACCGGCTCGTGGGCGAACGGATCACGCTTTCACTGAGCCACGAGCCGGGTCTTGAGGCGATCCGCGCCGACAAGCGCCAACTCGAGCAGGTGATCATGAATCTCGTCGTCAATGCCCGCGATGCCATGCCAGACGGCGGTGAAATCCGGATCGTTACGCGGAACCTCGCGCTTGACGAGCCGCTGCAGCGGGATCGTGCTGTGGTGGCACGCGGCCAGTATGTCTCGGTTGAGGTGACCGACGAGGGGACCGGAATCGCGCAAGACGAACTCGACAAGGTGTTCGAGCCGTTCTTTACCACCAAGCGTGTCGGCAAAGGCACCGGGCTTGGCCTTTCGACCGTCTACGGGATCGTCAAGCAGAGCGGGGGGTTCGTTTTCGCCGACAGTGCCGAGGGGAAGGGCACGACGTTCCGCCTGCTGTTTCCGGCCCATGCGCATCCCGAGGCCGCGCGACCGGAAGGCGGTACGGTCGCGCCCTGCGCGGTGCGCGGCGACGGGGTAATTCTGCTGGTCGAGGACGAGGTGCCGGTGCGAGCTTTCGCGAGCCGTGCGCTGCAATTGCGCGGCTACACCGTGATCGAGGCCGGATCGGCCGAGGAAGCGCTCGATATCCTCGGCGATGCCACGCTTGCGGTGGACGTCTTTGTCAGCGATGTGGTGATGCCCGGACTGGACGGGCCTGGCTGGGTGCAGCAGGCGCTGGCCGCCCGCCCGGACGTACCTGTGGTGTTCGTCTCGGGCTATGCCGAAGAGACCTTTGGCGATGTGCAGGCGAGCCTGCCGGCGTCGGTCTTCCTGCCCAAGCCGTTTTCCCTCGACGAGCTTGTGGAGACGGTGCACCGGTTGGCCCGGGATCGCCAACGCAGCGACGGTCACCCGGCGGATGTCGAATCGATTGCCCGCACTCAGGATACGGGTGGCGGGGATGGCGCGGGCACCTCGTAACGCCCGTCCGGTCCGATGCCGTCATGCAGCGCAAAATCCGCTGCGTACTTGCGGCGAAGCCGTGCCTCGATGTGTGCGGAGAGATCGAGCGAAAGCGGTGGTGAGCGATTGCAGGACGGAGGGCCTATGGAAACCCCGAGCCGCCGTTCGAGGAACCCGCGAAAGCCCGCCTGGTCCTCGTAGCTGAACAAGTGCGTCACCCGCGTCCCGTTGCGCTGGGGTTCGAGGAACTTCGCCTGGCTGCCGACGCGGGCGAAGGGCGGCTGATCTCCACGGCAATAGGCGCTGACGAACTCGTCGAAGCTTACCTCCGCAGTGCTGTTGGCGTGCCCCGCGAGCGCGTCGCGGCGCCGGTAGCGATACCAGCTTCCCAACCAGTCGACCGGCTCGCGCATCACGGCGACCACGTCCGGCCCCTCGCCGATGAATCGCTCGATCATCGGCCTGAAGAACCGGTTGTAGCGAAAGACCGGCGCGTGCTTGAGCTCGGGCGGCGCGCCGATCACCATCGCGGCATGAGGCGCGAGCGCCGCCTCGTAGGCGGTGCTGCCGGTCTTGGGCACCGAGAGAAGGACAAGGTTCTGTCGAGAAAAAACGAGCAAATCCGGTGCGCCCCGATCCTGGCCGTCGACTGTCCGATCAGCGTCAACGATGTCTTAACCTCTCGGGGCGATGCTGTCATCACCGAGATTGTCCCTTGTCATGGCACATGTTTTGCCCCATGAATGGGAACAATACAAGAACACAGGCGGGCATTGCTGCCCTTCCCGGGGTGTGAAATAACGGAGCGACGCAATGGCAACGGCAGACCTTCTTTCAATGGACAACAAGCGCATGGCGGACAAGCAGAAGGCGCTCGACAGCGCGCTGGCACAGATCGAACGGCAGTTCGGCAAGGGCTCGATCATGAGGATGGGCGGCGACAATCCCGTCACCGATATCGAGGCCACCTCCACCGGCTCCATCGGCCTCGACATCGCGCTCGGCATCGGGGGCATCCCGAAGGGCCGCGTGGTGGAGATTTACGGGCCCGAAAGCTCGGGCAAGACCACGCTCACGCTGCATTGCGTGGCCGAGGAACAGAAAAAGGGCGGTGTCTGTGCCTTCGTCGATGCCGAACATGCGCTCGACCCGATCTATGCGCGCAAGCTCGGCGTCGATCTCGACGAACTGCTCATCTCGCAGCCCGATACCGGCGAACAGGCGCTCGAGATCGTCGATACGCTGGTGCGCTCCGGCGCGGTGAGCCTGATCGTGGTCGATTCGGTCGCCGCGCTCACCCCCAAGGCCGAGCTTGAGGGCGAGATGGGCGACAGCAACGTGGGCGTCCACGCGCGCCTCATGAGCCAGGCGATGCGCAAGCTCACCGGCTCGATCAGCCGCACCAAGTGCACGGTGGTGTTCATCAACCAGATTCGCATGAAGATCGGCGTGATGTTCGGCAGCCCCGAGACCACGACCGGCGGCAACGCGCTCAAGTTCTACAGTTCCGTGCGCCTCGATATCCGCCGTATCGGTGCGGTCAAGGACCGTGACGAGGTGGTTGGCAACGCGACCCGTGTCAAGGTGGTCAAGAACAAGGTGGCACCACCCTTCAAGCAGGTGGAGTTCGACATCATGTATGGCGAGGGCATTTCCAAGACCGGCGAATTGCTCGACATGGGCGTGAAGGCGGGCATCGTCGACAAGTCGGGGAGCTGGTTCAGCTACGGCGACGAACGCATCGGGCAGGGGCGCGAGAACGCCAAGACCTTCCTCAAGGAAAACCGGCAGGTCGCGACCGAGATAGAGGACAAGATCCGTGCGGCGCACGGGCTCGATTTCGACATGGCAGACGACACCGGCTCCGGCTCGGTCGTGGAGGGCTGAACGTGGGGGTGCGGCAGCGGGCTTTGGGCTGTGGACACCGGCGGCGCTGAGGGCTAAATCGTCACGGATGTCCCGACACCCCAAGCCGGAAGCCGCACAGTCATGCCCACGCTCAACGAAATACGCAGCGCATTCCTCGATTTCTTCGAGCGCAACGATCACCGTGTCGTCGAAAGCTCGCCGCTGGTTCCGCGCAACGACCCGACGCTGATGTTCACCAATTCCGGGATGGTGCAGTTCAAGAACTGTTTCACCGGGGTCGAGCATCGCGACTACAGTCGCGCCGCGACCAGTCAGAAATGCGTGCGCGCGGGCGGCAAGCACAACGATCTCGACAACGTGGGCTATACGGCACGGCACCATACGTTCTTTGAAATGCTGGGAAATTTCAGCTTTGGCGACTATTTCAAGGAACAGGCCATCCCCTATGCCTGGGATTTGCTGACCCGCGATTTCGGCCTCGACAGATCGAAGCTTCTGGTGACGATCTACCACACCGACGACGAGGCCGCCGATATCTGGAAAAAGTACGCGGGGCTTCCGGATGAGCGGATCATCCGCATCGCAAGCGATGACAATTTCTGGTCGATGGGGTCGACCGGCCCATGCGGGCCCTGCACCGAAATCTTCTACGATCACGGCCCCGACGTGTGGGGCGGCCCACCGGGCAGCGCGGACGAGGACGGCGACCGCTTCATCGAGATCTGGAACCTCGTCTTCATGCAGAACGAGCGGTTCGAGGATGGCTCCATGCGCCCGCTCGACATGCAGTCCATCGACACCGGCATGGGGCTCGAACGGATCGGCGCCCTGTTGCAGGGCAAGCACGATAATTACGACACCGACCTGATGCGCCACCTGATTGAGGCGAGCGCGCATGCCACGAGCACCGGTCCCGACGGGCCGGGGCGCGTGCATCACCGGGTGATCGCCGACCACCTGCGCTCGACCTCTTTCCTGATCGCCGACGGCGTCATGCCCTCCAACGAGGGCCGCGGCTACGTGCTGCGCCGGATCATGCGCCGCGCCATGCGCCATGCGCACATGCTCGGCGCGAAGGAGCCGGTGATGCACCGGCTGGTGCCCGCGTTGGTGGCGCAGATGGGGCAGGCCTTCCCCGAGCTGGGCCGCGCGCAGGCGCTCGTCACCGAGACGCTGCGCCTCGAGGAAACCCGGTTCCGCCAGACGCTGGAGCGCGGCCTGCGACTCCTGGAGGACGAACTCGGCCACCTACCGGAGGGCGTGGCGCTGCCGGGCGAGTCGGCGTTCCGGCTCTACGACACGTTCGGCTTCCCGTTGGACCTGACGCAGGATGCCCTGCGCGAGAAGGGCCGCGAAGTGGATATCACGGGCTTCGAGGCGGCGATGGCCGAACAGAAGGCCAAGGCGCGCGCCGCCTGGGCCGGATCGGGGGAGACGACCGATCAGCAGGTGTGGTTCGAGATCGCCGAGAGCCACGGCGTCACCGAGTTCCTCGGCTACGGGACCGAGCGCGCCGAGGGGCGCATCGTGACGCTGGTCCACGACGGGTCCGAGGTGTCACAGGCCACGTGTGATACGCGCGTGCAGATCGTGCTCAACCAGACGCCGTTCTATGCCGAGGCCGGTGGGCAGGTCGGCGATACCGGGGCGATCGAGACCGAAAGCGGGCGCGCCCGTGTGACCGATTGCAAGAAGGCCGCGGGAGTGTTCGTGCATTTCGCCGAGGTCGAGGAGGGCGAGATCAAGGCGGGCGAGGCGGCGCGGCTCGAGGTCGATCACGACCGGCGCAGCACCATCCGCGCCAACCATTCGGCCACGCATCTGTTGCACGAGGCGCTTCGGCGCGCCCTCGGGCCACACGTGGCGCAGCGCGGCAGCCTCAACGCGCCGGACCGGCTGCGCTTTGACTTTTCTCACGCCTCGGCGCTGGACCCCGGCGACATCGCCCGCGTCGAGGCCGAGGTCAATGCCTATATCCGCCAGAACAGCCCCGTGGAGACGCGGATCATGACGCCCGACGACGCCCGCGCCATCGGTGCGCAGGCGCTCTTCGGCGAGAAATATGGCGACGAGGTGCGCGTCGTTGCGATGGGGTGGCTGGACGGATCGGGCAAGGGCGCGGACGGCCAAACCTACTCGATCGAGCTGTGTGGCGGCACTCATGTGCGGCGCACCGGCGATATCGGCACCTTCGCCGTGATTGGCGAGGGTGCGTCGAGCGCCGGGGTGCGCCGGATCGAGGCGCTGACCGGGGCGGCGGCGTTCGACCATCTTTCGGCACGCAGCAGCGGCCTCGCGACCTTGGCTGGCGATCTGAAGACCCGCGCAGAGGACGTGCCGGAGCGCGTCCACGCGCTGATCGAGGAGCGCCGCGCGCTGGCCAACGAGGTCGCGCAACTGCGCCGGGAACTGGCGATGGCGGGCGGGTCCGCCGGTGAGGCAGGCCCGGTGCCGCGCGAGCTGGGCGGCGTGCCGTTCCTGTCGCAGGTGCTGTCGGGCGTGCAGGGGCGCGACCTGCCGCCGCTTATCGACGAGCACAAGGCGCGGATGGAAAGCGGTGCCATCTTGCTTATTGCCGATACCGGCGGCAAGGTGGCTGTGGCGGCGGGCGTGACCGCCGATCTGACGGGTCGCATCTCGGCGGTGGACCTCGTGCGTGCGGCAGTGCCCGCGCTCGGCGGCAAGGGCGGCGGTGGCCGTCCCGACATGGCGCAGGGCGGCGGCAGCGATATCGGCGGCGCCGAGGCGGCGATCAAGGCGGTGGAGGAGGTTCTGTCCTCCTGAGGAGGGGGAATGAGCGCCTATATCATCGGTCGGATCACCATCACCGACCCTCAGGACTACGCCGCCTATGCCGAGCAGACCGAGGCGCTTGCGAAGCAGTTCGGCGGTCGGTTTCTGGTCAAGGGAGGGGCGCAAACGGTGATCGAGGGCAACTGCCCCGACCGCCACGTCATCATCGCGTTTCCTGACCGGCAGGCCGCGCTCGACTGGTACAATTCCGACGAGTACCGGCGTATCCTGCCGCTTGCCCTGTCGGCGGCGAGCCGCGACCTCGTGATCGTTGACGGGGTCTGACCTTCACTTCGAATTTTTGCGAAAGGACATTTCCATGCCTGCACTCTGGATCGCTCATGTCACCGTCACCGACGCCGACGCCTATGGCCGCTACGCGGCCTTGGCCGGGCCCGCGATCGCGGCGTATGGCGGCGAGTTCCTGGCGCGCGGCGGGCGTTACCTGCAACTCGAGGGGCGCGAGCATGCGCGCAACGTGGTGGCGCGCTTTCCCAGCCTCGAGGCGGCGGAGGCGTGCTATCACAGCACCGAGTACCAGCAGGCGCTTGACCATGCCCGCGGCGCGTCCGAGCGTGACCTGGTGATCGTCGAGACGACCGGCTAGACGCGCCCCGCAACCGTCCTACCTCCTGCTGCGGCAATGGGGGCGCGCATGAGGATTGTTCTGACGATATGGTTGGCCATTGCCGTCACCGCGGTGGAGGCGCAACCCGTCGGGATGCTTTCGCAGCCTGGCGTGGTGGCGCTCATGCGCCATGCGCTCGCGCCCGGGACAGGTGATCCGGAAGGGTTCGACCTTGGGTCCTGCGCCACGCAGCGCAACTTGGATGCCCGGGGCCGCGCGCAGGCGCGGCATACCGGCGCGGCGCTGCGCGGAGCCGGCATTCGCTTTGATGCAGTCTGGACCAGCCAGTGGTGCCGCACGCGCGAGACGGCGACGCTTCTGGACATGGGGAACCCCGAGGAAAGACCGGCGCTCAACTCGTTCTATGGCGGGCGGGGGGACCGCGCCGGGCAGATCAGGGCCATAGGCGTGCAGATCGCGGCACTGCCGCGCGATACGCGGCTGTTGATCGTGACCCATCAGGTCAACATCACCGCGCTCACCGGTCTTGGCGTGGCCTCGGGCGAGATCATTGTCACCCGCCGCACGAGTGACGGTCTGGAGCCGGTGGGAAGCTTCGTGATCTCGCCCTGAGCCATCAGGGGTGAGGGCGGTCGAACAGGACGGTGCCGTCGAGGATTTGCCTGGAATATGCGCAGGCGTCGCCGCGCGCGCTCAGATGCGTCCAGGCATTCAGGGCAAAGCGGTTGGGGTTCATCATCAGCATGATGGCGCTCACCGAGGCACGGTTGCCGGGCTCATCCGGCGTCTGCCGGGCTTCGATCCGGTGCCGGTGGGCCTCTGGCAGGCCGGCAATCTGCTGCGTGTAGGCGAAGTACTCGCTGGTGGCCAGGCAGTCGCCATAGGGGCACGGCGTCCGGTCATAGAGAGCATGGGACAGCTCATGGCGGATGACGCTGGCGAAAAACGGTCCGATCGGCACCTCTCGGAAGATGCTGTCGGAGGCCCGCATCGCCTGCATCGCCTCGGGCGTCAGCACGTCGATCCGATCAATGCCGCAGTGATACAGCCCCAGACAGCCCCGCTCCGTCTTTGTCACCGCGGTGATGGTCACGGCGGCGAGCGCAGGAAAATCGCAGGCCGCAAAGGCCGCCAGGGCGGTCTCGGAGTGTCGGCAGATGCGCTGCGCCAGCGCCGGATCATCGGCCACGGCGGTGACCGTGCCAGCGGTGCAGCGCAGCGTCTCCGCCGTTGATGCGACCGCAGCGGTCGCGAGGGCGGCGGCCAGCATGAAGGATGCGGCTTTCATAAGGTCTGCCTAGAGTGTGTCGCGTTCATCTGCATTCACGCGGCACACTCTGAATTATTGATTTCGCATGTTCAAGGAGCTCAAAACCGGTTCCCACTTTTGAGCAACATGCTTTCGCAAGCGCGAGACGAAGAGTGAAGTTTCAGCCCTGTTTCGCGGCGCGCTTGCGCTCGTGCGGGTCGAGATGGCGCTTGCGCAGGCGGATCGCGTTCGGTGTCACCTCCACCAACTCGTCATCGTTGATATAGGCGATCGCCTCTTCGAGGCTGAGGGTGATCGGCGTGGTCAGGCGCACCGCCTCGTCGGTGCCGGAGGCGCGCACGTTGGTGAGCTTCTTGCCCTTGAGCGGGTTGACCTCGAGATCGTTCTCGCGGCTGTGCTCGCCGATGATCATGCCCTCGTAGACCTTGGCCTGCGCGCCGATGAACATGCGCCCGCGCTCTTCGAGGTTCCACAGCGCGTAGGCCACCGCCTCGCCGGATTCCATCGAGATGAGCACGCCCGCACGGCGCCCCGGGATCGGTCCGCGATGCGATACCCAGCCGTGAAAGACGCGGTTGAGCACGCCGGTGCCGCGCGTGTCGGTCAGGAACTCGCCGTGATACCCGATCAGCCCGCGTGACGGCACATGCGCCACGATCCGGGTCTTGCCCGCGCCCGAGGGCTTCATCTCGACGAGATCGCCCTTGCGCGGACCGGTGATCTTCTCGATCACCGCGCCGGTGAACTCGTCATCCACGTCGATGGTGACTTCCTCGACCGGCTCCAGCCGCGCGCCGTCCTCGCCCTCGCGCATGAGCACCTGCGGGCGCGTGATGCTGAGCTCGAACCCCTCGCGGCGCATGTTCTCGATCAGAACGCCCATCTGCAATTCGCCACGCCCCGCCACGTCGAAGGCCTCGCCACCCGGGGTGTCGCTGACCTTGATGGCGACGTTCGATTCGGCCTCCTTCATCAGCCGCTCGCGGATCACCCGGCTCTGGACCTTCTTGCCGTCGCGACCGGCGAGCGGGCTGTCATTGATGCCGAAGGTGACCGAGATGGTGGGCGGGTCGATCGGCTGCGCCGCGATCGGCTCGTCCACAGCGAGCGCGCAGATCGTGTCGGCCACGGTGGCCTTGGACATGCCCGCGATGGTGACGATGTCGCCGGCGCTGGCCTCGTCGATATCCTGGCTGGCGAGGCCGCGGAACGCCTGGATGCGGCTCACGCGGAACTGCTCGATCTTCTGGCCGATGCGGCTGAGGGCCTGCACGGTCTGACCGACCTTGAGCCGCCCCGATTCGACGCGACCCGTAAGGATACGCCCGACGAACGGATCGGCACCGAGCGTGGTGGCGAGCATCCGGAAATCGTCATTCGCGTGGGCGATCTGCCGCGGCGCGGGGACATGGTTGACGATCAGGTCAAAGAGCGCCGAGAGATCGCGGCGCGGCCCGTCGAGCGCGTGATCTGCCCAGCCGTTGAGCCCCGAGGCGTACATGTGCGGAAAATCGAGCTGATCGTCGTTGGCGTCGAGGTTGGCAAAAAGGTCGAACACCTCGTTGAGCACCCGGTCTGGCTCGGCGGCGGGCTTGTCGGCCTTGTTGAGCACGACGATGGGCCGCAGCCCCAGGCGCAGCGCCTTGGAGGTGACGAACTTGGTCTGCGGCATCGGGCCTTCGGCGGCATCGACGAGCAGCACCACGCCATCGACCATGCTCAGGATACGCTCGACTTCGCCGCCGAAATCGGCATGGCCCGGGGTATCGACGATGTTGATGCGGGTACCCTTCCACACCACCGAGGTGGGCTTGGCGAAGATGGTGATGCCGCGCTCGCGCTCGAGGGCGTTGCTGTCCATAGCGCGCTCGTCCACCGCCTGACCGGCGCGAAAGGCGCCGGACTGCTTGAGCAACTCGTCCACGAGCGTTGTCTTGCCGTGGTCGACATGGGCGATTATGGCGATGTTGCGCATATCCATTGGGCTATGTCCTGATCCTGTTCCGTCTGCGCCTTAGACGCCGCGACGCAGAATGACCAGAGGCAAAGCGGCCCGGGTGGGCTCGGGATCAGAACGGGATCTCGTCATCCATGTCGCCGGAGGGACGGCCGGACGGGGCCCCGCCGCCGTAATCGCCGCCGCCATAGCCCTGGTCGCGGTCGCTGCCATAGCCACCGCCACCACCGCCGCCGCCACTGCCGGCATCGCCGCGTCCATCCAGCATCGTCAGGACGCCGCCCAGCCCCGCCACGACCACATCGGTCGAATACCGGTCCTGACCCGACTGGTCCTGCCACTTGCGGGTCTGCAATTGGCCCTCGACATAGACCTTGGAGCCCTTGCGCAGGTATTGCTCGGCCACGCGCACCAGACCGTCACCGCGCAGCGTGACATTGTGCCATTCGGTGCGTTCGCGTCGTTCGCCGGTGTTGCGGTCCTTCCACGTCTCGGAGGTTGCGATACGCAGGTTGCACAGCTTGCCGCCATCCTGGAACGTTCGCACCTCCGGGTCGCGGCCCAGGTTGCCGATGATGATCACCTTGTTGACGGAGCCGGCCATCATGCCCTCCTTGTTCTCGCTATTGCCTTGTCTCCGGTTACACCACTGCAACAGCATGAAGGAAAGGTTAAAATTCGCCTCCGGGCGGCGATTTCCCGCGCTTCGGATGGCTCAGGGCGGAAAGGGCTCGAAAATCGCGCGGAATCCTGTATGTTCCGCCGGAAACGGATCGGGGGATCTAGAGACAATGCGCTGGATACTGGTGACGCTGGTCGCCGTGCTGGCCCTGCCGCTGGCGGGTCATGCCGACACGCTCTCGACAAAGGGGCGGCTCGACGTGTTCGCGTCGCAGGCGCGCGTTCTCGACCGGCGCGAACGGCAGGAGCGCAAGAGCACCGTGCAACTCGAACGCCCCGGCTTTGTCACGCCGACGATATGGGGCGACCTCTCGCCGTCGCCGCTGTTCAAGGGCAGCTATCGGGGCCCCTATCTCGAGATCGCGAAGCTGGCGGCGCGGCGCCATGGCGTCCCCGAGCACATGTTCCTGCGGCTGGTGCAGCAGGAATCGGGATGGCGTGCCGATGCGGTGTCGCACAAGGGCGCGATCGGGTTGGCGCAACTCATGCCGAAGACGGCGCGGTTGCTGGGCGTCGATCCGCGCGATCCGCGCCAGAATCTTGAGGGTGGCGCGCGTTACCTCGCCGCACAATACCGCAAGTTCGGCTCGTGGCGGCTGGCGCTGGCGGCGTATAACGCCGGGCCGGGGGCGGTCGAGAAATACAATGATGTGCCCCCCTTCAAGGAAACGCGCAATTACGTGCGTGTGATCCTCGGGAGCTGAGCTATTGCTCAGGCCGAAAACCCGATCTTGTAGAGATGAATCTCGTGCGCGGGGTGCTTGGCGGAATTCACGACGCGACCATTGTGATGGTTGTGCAGGTCGCGCCAATAGGGCTGGATGATCACCCCCTCCTCGCGCAGGATCGACTGAAGCCGCGCCATGATCCGGCGGCGGGCATCGGCATCGAAGATAGCGTTGGCTTCGTCAAGCAGGGCGTCGAACCCGTCATCGGCAAAGCCGGTTTCATTCCAGGCGGCCCCCGAGCGGTAGGCCAGCCCGAGCACCTGCAGGGCGAGCGGGCGGTGGTTCCACTGCGTGCCGGAGAACGGATACTCGCGCCAATTGGACCAGAACGTGGCTCCCGGCATGATCCGGCGTTTCACCCTCAGGCCCGCATCGCGAAGTTGCGCGGCGACCGCGTCGCCGCTGTAACGCTGCCATTCGTCGTCAAGGGTAACAAGCTCGTGCTTGAACCCCATGAGCCCGGCCTGCGTGATCAGGCGGCGCGCCTCGGCCGGGTCGTATGCGACCGGGCCGAGATCGGCATGGGCGGGGTGCAGGGGGCTGACGTGATCGTTGGCGGCAACGGTACCGCGGCCCTCGTGGCCCAGCTCGAGGCAGATCGCGTTGTCCACCGCCAGCGCCAGCGCGCGGCGCACGCCCCGGCGGGCATATGGATTGGTGCCGACGATGCGTGCATTCTGCGCGCCGCGAAACACGATGGTGGCGGTGCTCTCGACGCGGGTGGCAATCCAGCCGATGGCATCCATCGCCGGAATGAAGGCCCCGACGCTCTCGTAGAGAAGGTCGATCTCGTCGGCCTCCGCGGCGGCGAGCCAAGTGGTCGGGTTGGTTCCGAGGTCGATGAATTCCACCCGGTCGAGCCATGGGCCGCCGAACACCTCCGTTCCCCACCAGCGATGAGCCCTGTTGCGCTCGAGGATGCAGCGTTGGCCGACGGCATGGCTGACAGGTTGGAACGGACCCGTGCCGACGCCGTGCGCGAAGGGATCGCCGCCCTCATAGCTGTGATGCACGATCGCCGCCGGGTAATCCGACATGCTGGCGATGAGTGAGATATCGGGGCGGTGGAGGTGCAGGACCACGGTCAGCGGGTCGGTGATCTCGATCGCGCCCGGGTGTGCCTGCCCGGTGGCCGGGTCGATCAGCGCCGGGAACCGGCTGGCCATGGAATTGCCCGGCGCGGTGCTGTCGCACCAGCGTGTGATGTTGTGCGCCACATCGCGTGCGGTGAACGCATCGCCATTGTTCCAGCGCACGCCCGGACGCAGGCGCAGCACGTAGCGCGTGGCATCGGCGCTCACGTCCCAGCTCTCGAGCAGCATGCCGTGAAACGTGCCATCGCGGCGGTACTCCACAAGATATTCGAGAAACCCGCGGGTCAGGTTGCCCATCTCGCTCCAGTCGAAGCTGCGCGGATCACCGAGCGGCTTGACGTTCTGCTGGATGCGCAGCGTGCCGCCGGGCACGATTGCGGGCTCGGCGCTTGACCGGCCCGGCAATCCGGCAAGCGACAGAGCCGCCGCCGCGCCCAGCCCGAGTGCCGTGGCGTGGCCCAGAAATGCACGTCGCCCCATTCGGCCCGCGCGAAGATCGTTGCACAGCGAGGCGAGGCCGGGATGGCGGGGCGGGGCGGGGCGCGGCATAGTGGATTCTCTCGCTTGGACTGCGCTCCATTAGAAACCGGCCTGCCTGTGCACGCAAGCCGAACTGGCGGTCAGATCACATGCCGGGCCGTGGCAGCGGCGGGGGATGCGGCGCGTGCGCGGGCGTCGCTGCGCAAATCCGACGGGGTCTTGCCGGTGTGGTGCAGGATGAATCGCGAGAAATAGGCGGCGCTGCCAAAGCCCAGATCGGCGGCGATATGCGCCATGGGCCGCTCGCCAGCCTCGATCAGGTCCCGCGCAGCATGCAGGCTTCGCTCGGTCAGCAACTCGGCGGCGCTCAGCCCCGAGAGGCGGCGGCAGACGCGCGTCAGATGCGTCGGTGTCACGCCCAGTGTGCGGGCGTGGTCGGCCATGCTTCGGGTGCCGGCGTGGTGGCGTTCGATCAGCGCGGCATAGGCCCGCACCAGTCGCTCGGCGGCACCGGGGGCAGGCTCCTCGGGCTGCGAGAGCATGGCACGGCGCAGCCAGACGCTCATCAGCGCTGCCTGCGCGTCCACCGCCTCTTCCGAGAACGGGCGCGCGTCGTTCTGCTCGCGCTGCATCGCCTCGAAGATCGCGGTCAATTCGTTCTGGCCCATCACGTCGCGGACGCGCAGGTGTTCCGGCCGGTCGGGCATCGGCGCGGCGGCCTGCGCAGGCATCTCGCAGACCAGGCCGAATCCCGTCTTGCCCGGGTCGAGCGAGAACATCGTCCCCGCCGGCAGCACCAGCGCGTTGTGCACGCCGATACCGCGGCGCACCCCTTCGACCATGGCGATGCCTTGCCCGCGTGTCATCCACACAAGCGCGTGATGCGGGCAGGAATGTTGCAGGGTAAGCCGCCACTCGGCACCGTGCGCCCATTGCACGAGCGTCATCACCTTTGCATGATCCATGCGCACCCCCTTGATCGGAAAGATCGCCTTTGGACTATGGGTGGCACGGATTACGCCCAATGTCAGGGGTAAAATGCCTGAATCTGGAAATTCTCAGCGCCCGCGCCGCGCCATGAAGGCGAGCCTTTCGAAGAGATGGACATCCTGCTCGTTCTTCAAGAGCGCGCCGTGAAGCCGGGGCAGGGCGTCGGCCCCCTCGCGGCGCAGATCCTCTGGCGTGAGGTCCTCGGCGAGGATCAGCTTGAGCCAGTCGAGCACCTCGGAGGTCGAGGGTTTTTTCCTGAGCCCCGGCGTGTCGCGAATCTCGTAGAACTGCGTGAGCGCGGTGGCGAGGAGTTCCTGCTTTATGCCGGGGTGGTGCACGCCGACGATTCGCCTGAGCGTCTCGGCCTCGGGAAACCGGATGTAGTGGAAGAAACAGCGCCGCAGGAAGGCGTCGGGCAGTTCCTTTTCATTGTTGGAGGTGATGATGATCACCGGGCGATGACGCGCGCGGACCGTCTCGCCGGTCTCGTAGACGTGAAATTCCATCCGGTCGAGTTCCTGCAACAGGTCGTTCGGAAACTCGATATCGGCCTTGTCGATCTCGTCGATCAGGAGAACCGCGCGCTCCTCGGCGGCGAACGCCTCCCACAGCTTGCCGCGGCGGATGTAGTTGGCCACGTCGTGCACGCGCGCATCGCCCAACTGGCTGTCGCGCAGCCGGCTGACGGCATCGTATTCATAGAGCCCCTGAGCCGCGCGGGTAGTGGACTTGATGTGCCACTCGATGAGTTCCATTCCCATCGCCTGCGCCACCTGCCGGGCAAGCTCGGTCTTGCCGGTGCCCGGCTCGCCCTTGACGAGGAGCGGCCGCTCGAGCGTGACGGCGGCATTCACCGCCACGGTCAGGTCGCCGGTGGCGACATAGGCATCGGTTCCTTCGAATTTCATCGGTCGCTCGGCCCCTTCGTGCGCGGAAATGGAAACAATGGCGGGACCCTAGACGCTTCGCCCCGGCGCATCAATGGCGCGTGATTGGCTAGTGACATTCCCCGGTCCCGCGTGTAGATGAGCGCCCAAAGGCACCGACTGTCTGAGGAGTCAAAAATGCCGGACACTGGCCTTGATGAGGGGATCGAGATGAAAGCCGAAGTGTTCTTGCCAGAGGATTACACACCCGCAGAGAACGAGCCGTTCATGAACGAACGGCAGTTGGAATATTTCCGCCGCAAGCTGGTGCGGTGGCGGCTCGAATTGCTCGAAGGCAGCCGCGAGGCGATCGAATCCCTACAGGACGGTACGCGTGCGATTCCCGACGTGGCCGATCGCGCCAGCGAAGAGACCGACCGCGCGCTGGAGTTGCGCACCCGCGACCGCCAGCGCAAGCTGGTGGCCAAGATCGACGCCGCATTGCGGCGGATCGAGGAGGGGGAATACGGCTATTGCGAGGTGACGGGCGAGCCGATCAGCCTCAAGCGGCTGGATGCCCGCCCCATCGCCACCATGACGCTCGAGGCGCAGGAGCGGCACGAGCGCCGGGAAAAGGTGCACCGCGACGACTGAGGCGGCGCCTTGGGCGACGGGAACGGACAGGCGCGCGCCGGGACACCCCTCCGGCGCGCGTCTTTTTCGGGAAAGGGGCCGATGGGTCTGAACGCAACGAAGATCGCCGTGATCGGCGCAGGCATCGGCGGGCTCGCGGTGGCGCAGGCGCTGGCGCGTCGCGGGGCCGATGTCACCGTGTTCGAGCAGGCCCCCGCGATCGCCGAGGTGGGGGCCGGGCTCCAGATCAGCCCCAACGGGGCGCGGGTGTTCGACGCGCTCGGGCTGGGCGGGGAGTTGCGGCAGCGCGCGGTGTCGGCGCAGGCGGTGCAATTACGCGATTACCGCGGCGGCGCGGTGCTGCGGCTCGACCTTCCGGGGAGTGGGCAGGGCGGCTATCATTTCCTCCACCGCGCCGATCTTATCGACATCCTGGCGGCCGGCGCGCGCGCGGCGGGGGTACGAATCCGGCTGTTGCAGCGGATCACCGGCGTCATCGACGGACCGCGCCCACGCGTCGAGCTGGCCAGCGGTGCCGGGTTCGACGCCGATCTGGTGGTCGGCGCGGACGGGCTGCATTCGGTGGTGCGCGCGGTGCTCAATGGACCCCGCGTGCCGTTCTTCACCGGCCAGGTGGCGTGGCGCGCCCTGATCCCCAACAGTGCGGGGCGCGGGGCGGAGGTGCGCGTGGACATGGGGCCGATGCGCCACGTGGTCAGCTACCCGCTGCGGGAGGGCCGCCTGCTCAACCTCGTGGCGGTGCAGGAACGCGCGGCCTGGACCGCCGAAAGCTGGAGCCAGACCGACGACCCGCAGGCGCTGCGCGCAGCCTTCGGCGATTTCTGCGGCGAGGTTCAGGAGATGCTCGGCGCGGTCGAGACCGTGAATCTTTGGGGCCTGTTCCGTCACGAGGTGGCCCGCGCCTGGCACGGCGAGGGGCTGGCGATCCTCGGCGACGCGGCGCACCCCACGCTGCCCTTCATGGCGCAGGGGGCATGCCTTGCGCTGGAGGATGCCTGGGTGCTGGCAGCGGCGGTCGATGCGGCGGGGAACGTGGCAAGGGGGCTGGCGCGCTACCAGGCGCTGCGCCAGACGCGCGCGCGACGGGTGGTTGCGGCGGCGAGCGGCAACGCGTGGAAATACCACCTCGCCTTCCCACCACTGAGATGGGCCGCACATACCGCGCTGCGCGCCGGGGGACGGCTGGCACCGGAACGGATGATCCGGCAATTCGACTGGATTTACGGCTACAACGCGATTGACGCCGCCGGGCAGGCGGTCAACGATGGCTGACGGTCGGGGGGCGCAGGCACCACCCGCAGACTTGGGGCACGGGGTGCGCGCCGAGAAATTCGTCATACGGGCGCTTGAGCGCATAGCCGACGAGGGGCTGCATGGCATCCACGAACCGGTGCCGCAGCGATACCTGCGCGGCGTGGAAATGCTGGGCGAGGACTTCGCGTCCGGGCTCGTTCGGTCGGTCGAAATCTACCGTAGGAATCACGATTGCCGACCCGAGCTGATCGACCCTCAGACCTTCACCAACAAGCAGCTCTTGTTCAAGTTCTTCGGCCTGATACCGCGCGTCTCCCCGTCGGACAAGCTGCGCGCGCATGACTGGCTGCCGCCGCGCCTGCGCGCGCAGGTCCGCCGCCCGCGCATCCTGTGGCGCGGGGACACGCCCGCGCTGCCCGGCAATGACGAGATCGCGCCGGGCACCTGCTGGCTCAAGTGCAACCATGGCTCGGGCACCAACCTGCCGGTGACCTTCCCGCTCGACGACGATACCCGCGCGGAATTGCGCCCGCTCATGCGGCGCTGGCTCAAGCGGGTGCACAGCAAGCGGCTGAGCCTGTGGTGGTACGAACTGATGGAGCGCGCGATCTATCTCGAGGAGGACCTGCGCGAGGACGCAGACGATGCCGCCGACTGGAAATTCTACGTCTGCAACGGACGGGTCGTGGTCTATCAGCACGATTCCGACCGCTCGGGCACGCATCGGCAAACCGTCTACAGCCGCGCGGGGACCTGGCTCGACAAGCAGCTCTACGTGCGCAAGGGCGGTGCGCGGCCGGTGGCCCCTCCCGACCGGCTCGACCTGATGGTCGAGGCCGCCGAGGCGATCGGGCAGTATTTCGATTTCATCCGGGTGGACATGTTCGTGCGCGGGGGCGAGGTCTATCTCGGCGAGATCGGCCTCGTGCCCAATGGCTGCACCAAGCGCATCCGCGACCCGGAACTTGACTGGATGCTGGGGGGCGCGTGGCAGGCGCCGTGGCTGGGTCGCGTTAGCCCCGGTTTCGCGGACGGTCATTACCGGCGCGACTGGCCCTTCGCGGTCTGAACCGGCGCTCAGATGTCGAGATCGACCCAGAGCGGAACATGATCGGAGGGCTTCTCGCGTCCGCGCACTTCGGTGTCGATGCCGCAATCGGTCAGCCGGTCGGCGGCCTGCGGGCTGAGCAGCATGTGGTCGATGCGGATGCCGTTGTTACGCTGCCAGGCACCGCCCTGATAATCCCAGAACGTGTAATGCCCCGGCCCCTCCACGCGCGCGCGGAACGCCTCGGTCAGCCCCAGATGAAGCAGGCGGCGGAATGCCGCGCGGCTCTCGGGCAGGGCGAGCGCGTCCTTGTGCCATGCTTCGGGGCGGGCGGCGTCCTCGTCCTGCGGGATGACGTTGTAGTCGCCGCCCATGAGCACCGGCTCCTCGGTCGCCAGAAGCGCCGCCGCGCGGGCGTGCATCCGCTCCATCCACGCGAGCTTGTAGTCGTATTTCGGCCCCGGCGCGGGGTTGCCGTTGGGCAGGTAGAGCCCGCAGACCCGCACTGCGCCTGCATCGCCCGTCACCGTGGCCTCGATCCAGCGGGCCTGCTCGTCGCTGTCGTCTCCGGGCAGACCGCGCGAGACATCCTCGAGCGGGTACTTCGACAGGATCGCCACGCCGTTGAAACCCTTCTGCCCGTGGGTCTCGACGTTGTAGCCGCGATCCTCGAACATCTCGTGCGGGAAATTCTCGTCGATCGACTTGATCTCCTGCAACAGCACCACGTCCGGCGACGCCTCGTCGAGCCAGTCGCAGAGCGCGGCGTGACGCGCCTTGATCCCGTTGATGTTGAAGCATGCGATGCGCATGGCCATCCCTCCGGCGGTGTCCCGCTCCTTCGTATCGCGCGTGCCCACGCGCGACGCAAGGCTCAGATGGAGAATGACGTGCCGCAGCCGCAGGACGAGGACGCGTTGGGGTTGTCGATGGTGAAGCGCGCGCCGATCAGTTCCTCGGTAAAGTCGATGGTGGCCCCGGCGAGGAAGGGCAGCGAGACGCTGTCCACGACGACCTTTTGCCCCTCGCCTTCGAGGATCAGGTCATCCTCGGACGGCGCGTCGAGGCGGATGTCGTACTGAAACCCCGAACAGCCGCCGCCCTCGACCGCCACGCGCAGGGCCTGGCCCTGCTCGCCCGCGCCGATCTCGGCGAGGCGGGCATAGGCGCGGGGGGTGACCTTGGGGGGCAGTTGCATGGGCGTCCTCGGTGGTTTCGCGTGTCGCGTGTTTCTGCAATATATGCTCCAAGCGCCGCGCCACAAGGACCGATCCATGACCGCCCCCTACGCGACCGACCCCGCCCGCACCCGCGGCCGCCGCGTGGCGGAGGCGGAGAGCGCCTTTCGCTCGCCCTTTCAGCGCGACCGCGACCGGATCATCCATTCCAGCGCCTTTCGCCGACTGAAGCACAAGACGCAAGTGTTCGTCGCGCATGAGGGCGATTACTACCGCACGCGGCTCACCCATTCGATCGAGGTAGCACAGGTGGCGCGCACGATCGCCGGGGCGCTCGGGCTCGACACCGACCTGACCGAGGCCGTGGCGCTTGCCCATGATCTCGGCCACACGCCCTTCGGCCACGCGGGCGAGGATGCGCTTGCCGCGCTTATGGCCCCCTATGGCGGGTTCGACCACAACGCGCAGGCGCTCCGGATCGTGACGGTGCTGGAGCGTCACTACGCCGCCTTCGACGGGCTCAACCTGACATGGGAGACGCTGGAGGGGCTGGCCAAGCACAACGGCCCGGTGACGGGCGATCTGCCACTGGCGCTGGCGGAATGCGATGCGGTGCACGGGCTGGAGCTTGGCAGCCACGCGGGTGGCGAGGCCCAGGTGGCCGCCATCGCCGACGATATCGCCTACAACAACCATGATCTTCACGACGGTCTGCGCGCGGGGCTGTTTGACGATGCCGAGATCGCGGAACTGCCCATCGTCGATGCCTGCTATGCCGAGGTGGACCGGCTTTACCCCGCGCTCGACCCCAAGCGCCGCCGCCACGAGGCGCTGCGCCGGGTGTTCGGCGAGATGGTGGGCGACGTCATCGCCGAGAGCCAGCGGCGGCTCGCCGCGCATGCGCCGGACTCGGTCGAGGAACTGCGCGGCCTCGGCGCGCCGGTGATCCGGTTTTCTCCGGCGATGTGGCAGGACCTGCAGGCGATCCGGGCGTTTCTCTTCACCCGCATGTATCGCGCCCCCGCGGTCAACGAGATGCGGCGCATGGTGGGGCGGGTGATCGGCGAGCTTTTCCCCGTCTATCTCGACGCGCCCGGGCACCTGCCCGACGAATGGCGCGCCGACGTGGCGCGCGCGCCTGATCGCGCGGCGCTGGCGCGGCTGGTGGGCGACTACATCGCCGGGATGACCGACCGCTTCGCATTGCAGAGCCATGCACGGCTGGTCGGCGGCACGGCGGCGGCACGTATGCCGGACGGCGTGTGATCTGCCTTTGGGCGCGGCACCGCCCCTTGCAACCAGCATGACACCGGCGATGCAGAACGGGCACGCGCGGCGAGGGCTACACGGCCACGATGCGTGGTCCAAGCCGATTGACGCCCGGCCCGAGGGTGGTAAACCGGCGCGCGTGCCAACACGGAAAGGCGGGTCATGAACCTCTTCGACGACATTCGCGGTCTCGTTCTCGATGCCTTGCGCGGCATGCAGGCCGAGGGCGCGTTGCCCGACGCGCTCGACCTCGGCAACGTCGCCGTCGAGCCGCCGCGCGATCCCGCGCATGGCGACATGGCAACGAATGCGGCGATGGTGCTGGCGAAACCGGCGGGCATGAAGCCGCGCGACATCGCTACCGTGCTGGCCGGGCACCTTGCCTCCGATGCCCGCATCGACAGCGCCGAGGTGGCCGGTCCGGGCTTTCTCAACCTGCGGCTCGCCCCCGCGCTCTGGCACGAGGTGCTGCGCGCCGCGCTACGGCAGGGCAAGGACTTCGGACGCTCCGAAATGGGGAAGGGGCTCCGCGTCAACGTCGAGTACGTTTCGGCCAACCCCACAGGTCCGTTGCATGTTGGCCACACCCGCGGCGCGGTGTTCGGTGATGCGCTGGCGAGCCTGCTGGATTTCGCGGGCCATGACGTCACGCGCGAATACTACATCAACGATGGCGGGGCGCAGGTCGATGTGCTCGCGCGGTCGGTCTACCTGCGCTATCTCGAGGCGCACGGGCAGGAGGTGGCCTTTGCCGACGGCACCTATCCGGGCGACTACCTCAAGCCGGTGGGCGAGGCCCTGATGCGCGAGGTCGGCACTGCCTATGTCGATCAGCCCGAGGCGGTCTGGCTGGCCGAGGTGCGCGATTTCGCCACCGACGCGATGATGGCGCTGATCCGCGACGACCTGGCCGCGCTCGGCGTCGAGATGGACCACTTCTTCTCCGAGAAATCGCTCTATGGCACGGGTCTTATCGAGGCGGCGATTGAGGATTTGCGCGGCAAGGGGCTGATCTATCGCGGCGTGCTCGAGCCGCCCAAGGGCAAGATGCCCGAGGACTGGGAGCCGCGCGAGCAGACGCTGTTCAAATCTACCGAACACGGCGATGACGTGGACCGGCCGATCATGAAATCCGACGGGGGATGGACCTATTTCGCCCCCGATATAGCCTATCATTACGACAAAATTTCAAGGGGTTATGACATCCTGATCGACGTGTTCGGTGCCGATCACGGCGGCTATGTCAAGCGCATGAAGGCCGCCGTTTCGGCGCTGTCGGACGGGCGCGTGCCGGTCGAGATCAAGCTCTGTCAACTGGTCCGGCTCTACAAGAACGGCGAGCCGTTCAAGATGTCCAAGCGCGCGGGCACCTTCGTCACCCTGCGCGACGTGGTGGACGAGGTGGGCGCCGACGTGACCCGCTTCGTCATGCTCACCCGCAAGAACGACGCAGCCCTGGATTTCGACTTCGACAAGGTTCTGGAACAGTCGCGGGACAACCCGGTGTTCTACGTCCAGTATGCCAATGCGCGGGTCAATTCGGTGCTGCGCAAGGCCGGGGCGGCGGGGATCGAAGCGGGTGACGCGGCGCTCTCGGGGGCAGACCTGTCGGTGCTGACACATGAGGCCGAACTCTCGCTGGCGCGCAAGATCGCCGAATGGCCCCGGCAGGTGGAGATCGCCGCGCGCGCGGGCGAGCCGCACCGGGTGGCGTTCTACCTTTACGACCTCGCCTCCGAGCTGCACGGCCTTTGGAACCGCGGCCATGACGATCCGTCCCTGCGCTTCCTGCAGGAGGGCGATCCGGCCACGTCCGCCGCGAAAATCGCGCTGGTGCGCGCTGCAACTGTTGTGATTTGCGCCGGTCTTGGTATCCTTGGCGTCATTCCGGTGGACGAGATGCGCTGAACGCCGCCGCCACCGGGGCGAGCAGGTAATCAGGACCCGGCGGCCATGTATCGCCGGGGCGAGAGGCAGAGCATGTCGGAGATGCAGGAATCCCGGGCGCAGTCCGGAGAGTATGGTCGCGTGGCGACCGTTGCCAAGATCACGTATATTGCGGGCGCGCTCGTTTCGTTTGGCCTTCTGGTCGGGATCGGCCAATGGGGCTACGAGGTCATGATGCGTGACGTGTCGGGCGTACCGGTGGTGCGTGCGCTCGGGGGGCCGATGCGTGAGCCCCCGGAAGATCCGGGCGGGCGCGAGGCGGCGCATCAGGGCCTGTCGGTCAACCGGGTGGCGGCACAGGTGGCGACGGCGGAGCCGCCCGACCGGGTGATCATCGCGCCACCGCCGCTCGATCTCTCGCCCGGGGATGTCCCGCGCCGGGCAAGCGCCGCGGCGCAGACACCTGCGGACTCGCGCCTCGACAACGTGTATCTCGCGGTGGCGCGGCAGCCGCAGCGATCAGCCCCGGCAACAAAGACCACGCCCGAACCCGCGCCGCAAGCGCACACCGAAACGGTGCGGGGCGGACTGGGCCGGTCACTGCGTCCGCGCTTGCGTCCGGCATTGCCCGATCCGGTTGCCTACGCGCTCGCGGCGGCGACGAGCGCGCCGCCGGTCGAGATCGATCCCGGGAACCTGCCGCAGGGCGCGCGGCTGGCGCAGCTCGGGGCCTTCGACTCCGCCGAGGTGGCGCGCGCGGAATGGGAGCGGCTGAGCGCCCGGCTCGGCGACCTTCTCGACGGCAAGCGCCGCGTGGTGCAACGCGCCGAGAGCGGCGGGCGGACCTTCTACCGGCTGCGTGCGGTCGGCTTCGACGACCTAGCCGATGCGCGCCGGTTCTGTTCGGCGCTACAGGCCGAGCGCGCCGAGTGCATCCCGGTGGTCAGCCGGTGACACCGTTCGGCGCGATCATTACCGGCGTGGAAGGACATCAGCTAACCCCCGGGGAAAAGGCGTTTTTCCGCGAGGCGCGTCCGTTCGGATTCATCCTTTTCGCGCGTAATATCGACACGCCGGACCAGCTCCGTGCGCTCTGTGATGAGCTGCGCGAGGCAGCCGGGCACGAGGCAATCATCACCATCGACCAGGAGGGCGGGCGCGTGCAGCGTCTGCGCGCGCCGCATTGGCGTGACTGGCCTGCGCCGCTCGATCACGCGGTGGCGGCGGGTGCGTGCGCGGCGGAGGCGCTGCACCTGCGCTACCGGATCATCGCCGCGGAGCTGGCCAACGTCGGCATCGACAGCAATTGCGCACCGCTGGTGGACGTGGCCGGGCGCGACACCCATCCGTTCCTGCGCGACCGCTGCTATGGCGAGACGGCGGGGCGGGTGGCGCTGTTTGGCCGGGCGGTGGCGGACGGGCTGATGGAGGGGGGCGTGCTGCCGGTGGTCAAGCACATCCCCGGACACGGGCGCGCGGGCGCGGACAGCCACCATGAATTGCCTCGCGTGACCGCCCCGGCAGAGCATCTGGCCGAGGTCGATTTTGCCCCGTTCGAGGCGCTGGCCGACCTGCCGATGGCGATGACGGCGCATGTGGTCTATGACGCGCTCGATGGGCGACCCGCCACGTTATCGCCTGTAATCATTGAGATAATCCGTCGCTCCATCGGCTTTGACGGGCTGCTCATGACCGACGATATCGGCATGGACGCTCTGTCGGGCAGCCTTGTGGAGCGGACGCGGAGCGCGCTCGCGGCGGGCTGTGACGTGGTGCTGCACTGCAACGGCACGCTGGCCGAGCGGCAGGCGGTGGCGGCGGCGGCTGGCGGGATGCGCGCGGCCGCGCAGGACCGCGCCGAACGGGCGCTGGCGGCCCGCCGGACGCCCGATCCGGTTGACATTTCCGCCCTCGCGGCGCAGCTTGATGCGTTGACGGGCGGGCGGCGCAATGGCTGAAGACACTTTCGATGACAGCGCGGAGCCGACGCCTGTGGCCGAGCGGCTTGCGGCGGAGGCGCTGATCGTCGATGTCGACGGGTTCGAGGGACCGCTGGACCTGCTGCTCACGCTCTCGCGCACGCAAAAGGTTGATTTAAGGCGTATTTCTGTCCTGCAACTGGCGCAGCAATACCTCGCCTTCGTCGAGCAGGCGCGCACCCTGCGGATCGAGCTGGCCGCCGATTACCTGGTGATGGCGGCGTGGCTGGCGTATCTCAAGTCGCGGCTGTTGCTGCCGCCGGACCCCGCCGAGGAGGGGCCGTCGGGCGAGGACATGGCGGCGCATCTGGCGTTTCAACTGGAGCGGCTTCAGGCGATGCGGGAATGCGCCGCGAGGTTGATGGCGCGGGACCGGCTGGGGCGGGATTTCTTTGCGCGGGGGCTGCCCGAGGACGTGACGCGGCGGCGCGAGGTGCGCTACAGCGCGACGCTGCTGGACCTGATGCAAGCCTATGCGCGGCTGCGCACGCGCGACGAATTCCGTCCCTATGTCATGGATCGTGACAAGATTTACACGATGGAACAAGCACTTGAGAGGTTGCGCGGGGTGATCGGCGACTGGGCGTCCTGGACCGACATCGCGGGATTTCTGCCCGCGGGTTTCGGCACCGACCCGCAGGCGCGGCGCTCGGCCACGGCCTCGACCTTTGCCGCGGCGCTGGAGCTTGTGAAAGAGGGCCGCGCAGAGCTGCGGCAGGGTGAGACATTCGCCCCGGTCGAGCTGCGTCGCAAGGATTAGGTTCATGTCGCAAGATATTGAAAAAGCAAAGGAACACCTGTTCGAGGCGCCGCCGATGGCCGAGCAGGAACGCATGATCGAGGCGATGCTCTTTGCCGCCACCGCGCCGCTCGACACGCGCGAGATGGCGGCGCGGATGCCGCATGGGTGCGACCCGGCGGAGGCGCTGGTGCGATTGAAGAAAACGTATGAAGGACGGGGGGTTACGCTGGTGAAGGTGGGCGATGGCTGGGCCATGCGCACGGCCCCCGACCTCGGGTTCCTGATGCGGCGCGAGGTGGTGGAGACGCGCAAGCTGAGCCGCGCGGCGATCGAGACGCTGGCCATCATCGCCTACCATCAGCCGGTCACCCGCGCCGAGATCGAGGAGATACGCGGCGTCTCGGTCAGCCGCGGAACCGTCGATCAACTCCTTGAAATGGAATGGATTCGTTTCGGCAGGCGCAAGATGACGCCGGGCCGCCCGGTGACCTTCGTGGTCACTGAGACCTTCCTCGACCATTTCGGGCTGGAGAGCGCGCGCGACCTGCCGGGGCTCAGGGAATTGCGCGCCGCGGGGCTGCTGGACAGCCGCCCGCCGCCGGGGACATTGCCGCGAACCGGCGAGGCGGAGGACGACGAGGACGAAACCGCTCCGGGGCAGAACGAACTGTTCGAGGACTGACCAACCTGTCGGTTCAAGGCGCGAACCGCACGGTTCGGCGCACTGCCGGGACGGTGGCGCAGGGATTGGTCAGGAAAATCGGACGGAACGCCCTGAAATCCGCATGTTTCGGTGCTACATATCCGGGCAGAGGCAGCGACAGGAGGGCGCGATGAACGTCAACCAGATGATCAACATGGTGATCCGCATGGTGATGCGGCAGATCATGCGGCGCGGTGTCAATGCCGGGATCGACAAGGTCACGCGCGGGCGCGGCGGCAACGGGCCCGACGGTCGCAAGACCGCGCAGAACGCCCGCAAGACGATGAAGCTGGGGAAACGGATGGGCCGCTTCTGAGACCCGCGTCAGGCGCGGAAGTGCTTGGCCAGTTTCAGCCCCTGTCCCTGATAGTTCGAGGCGATGCCCGCGCCGTAGAGGCGGTCGGGCACCCGGTCCATGCGCTCGTAGACCAGCCGCCCGACGATCTGGCCATGCTCCAGCACGAACGGTGCCTCGTGGCAGCGCACCTCGAGCACGCCGCGCGCCCCCGCGCCGCCCGCCGCCGCATGGCCGAAGCCGGGATCGAAGAAGCCCGCGTAATGCACCCGGAACTCGCCCGCCATCGCCACGAAGGGGGCCATCTCGGCGGCGAAGCCGGGCGGGATGTGCACCGCCTCGCGGCTGACGAGGATGTAGAACGCGCCGGGATCGAGGACGATATGGCCGTCCTGTGTGTGCACCTCTTCCCAGAAATCGGCGGCCGGGTAGTGGCCGACGCGGTCGAGATCTATGAGGCCGGTATGCGGCTTGGCGCGGTAGCCGGTGAGCGTGCCCGTCTCGGGGCGCAGATCGACCGAGAAGGCGAGCCCGCCGTCGATCACCGCGGGGCCGTCGACGAGCGGCGTTTCGGCGTGGAGGGTGTGCATCTCGGTGTCGGACAGCCGCGCGTCGCCGGACCGGAAACGGATCTGGTTGAGCCGCATGCCGGGGCGCACCAGCACCGAGAAGGAGCGCGGGCAGATCTCGGCGTAGAGCGGTCCGGTGTGGCCCGGCGGCACGCGGTCGAACTCGGTCCCGCCATCGGTGATGGTGCGGGTGAGCAGATCGAGCCGCCCGGTGGAGGATTTGGCATTGGCCACCGCCTGCACCCCATTGGGAAGGGCGAGCTGCTCGATCAGCGGGACGAGGTAGACGCAGCCCTTTTCCAGCACCGCGCCGGGGCCGAGGTCGATGCGGTGCATCCCGAACTCGTCGAGCCGGTCGGCGACGGTCTGGCCGCGCCCCGGCAGGAACGAGGCGCGGACGCGGTAGGCCACCGGCCCGAGGCGCAGATCGAGGCTGGCGGGCTGAACCTGATCGGGCAGGATGGCGGGATCGGCGGCGATCCGGCCCGCGTCGATCATCGCGGCGATCTGCTGGCAGGAGAGAACGCCGGTCATCTCTGGCCCCCTCGGGCGTCGCAGAGCCCGCGCGGCACGCGGACGGAATCGTCGGTAGAATTGGTCGGGCTAGCAGGACTCGAACCTGCGACCTTCCGTCCCCCAGACGGACGCGCTACCAGGCTGCGCCATAGCCCGACGATGCGCTGTTCATACTCGTTTTGCGCGCGGGGGCAAGGGGGGCTTTGCGAAATATTGCCGCCGTTCATGGCGTTGACGCGCCCGAGGCGCGCAGCCGCTCCGCCAGCGCCGAGAGCGCCGGGCCGAGCCCCTCGGGGAGCGGGCGGGGCAGGGTGGCGAGGCGCGCGAGCGGGCCGGGTGCGGCGGCCATGTCGTCGGGCGGATCGGCAGGCAGGTCGGGCAGGTCGGGCAGTGGCGGCGGGGCGGGGGCCTGCGGTGCGGGGGGGCCGTGCGGCGCGGGTCCGGCTTCGGCTCCGGCCTCGGGTCGCGTTTCAGGCGGCGTTTCTGGCCGCGTATCTGGCGGGTCCGTCTCCGGCTCTGCCGCGGCGTCGGGCGGCGGGCTGTCCTGTGGGGACATGCCGGCCCCGTCGCTGTCAGGCGGGCGCGTCTCGGGACGGGCGAAGCTGAGGACCCGGCCGCCCGGCTCCGGCGCGGCGGCCTCGTCCTCGAAGGCGGGCGACAGGGCGGTGACATGGCTGACCCCCTGGTCGCGCAGCATCTTCTGCACGCCCTTGATGGTCATTCCCTCGTCGTGCAAGAGCACCTTGATCCCGCCCAGAAGCCGCATGTCGGCGGGCCGGTAGTAGCGCCGCCCGCCCGCGCGCTTGACCGGCTTGACCTGGGTGAACTTGCTTTCCCAGAAGCGCAGCACATGGGCGGGCACCTCGAGCCAGTCTGCCACCTCGCTGATGGTGCGGAAGGCGTCGGCGGATTTGCCCATTTGCGGCGGTGTCCTCAGCGCTTGTTGCCGATCGCCACGCGGTCCTTCATCAGGTGCGAGGGCCGGAAGGTGAGCACCCGGCGGGGCTGGATGGGCACCTCCTCGCCGGTCTTGGGGTTGCGGCCGACGCGGGCCGACTTGTCGCGCACGGAGAAGGTGCCGAAGGAGGAAATCTTGACCGTCTCGCCGCGCGCGAGCGAGTCGGACACGTAGGTGAGCACGCTCTCCACCATCTGCGACGCATCGTTGCGCGACAGCCCCACTTCGCGGAATACCGCTTCGCTGAGGTCCATCCTCGTCAATGTCTTGTTGGTCATACCATCCCCGCAATTTTTCATGACAGTGTGCGGTGAAGCCTGTGCCGTGTCAATCGCGATGGCCGCTCACGGCGGGCTTGCAGGCGGAATTTTGCAGGCCGAGGCATGGTTTACCAGCGCAACACCACCGCGCCCCAGGCCAGCCCGCCGCCGATCGCCTCCGACAGCAGCAGGTCGCCCTCGCGGATGCGGCCCTCGGCGACGCCCACCGACAGCGCCAGCGGGATCGAGGCGGCGGAGGTGTTGCCGTGGTCCTGCACGGTGACGATGACGCGGTCCATCGACAGGCCGAGCTTCTTCGCGGTGCCCTGGATGATGCGGATATTGGCCTGATGCGGGACGATCCAGTCCACGTCCGGGCCGGAGAGGCCGACCTTGGCCAGCGCGGTCTCGGCGGTGGCGGCGAGTTTCTCGATGGCCTGGCGAAAGAGCGCATTGCCCTGCATCCTGAGCTTGCCCGCCTCGCCGGTGGTGGAGACGCCGCCATCGACGTAGAGCATGTCGCGGTAGCGCCCGTCCGAGTTGAGATCGACCGACAGGATGCCTCGGTCGGCGTTGGTGCCGGTGCCCTCGGTGGCGCCCAGTACCAGCGCGCCGGCGCCGTCGCCGAAGAGCACGCAGGTGGAGCGGTCGGACCAGTCCATGATGCGGCTGAAGGTCTCGGCCCCGATCAGCAGCAGCCGCTCGGCCTGGCCCGAGACGATCATCGCGTTGGCGGTGGCGAGCGCGTAGACGAAGCCCGCGCAGACCGCCTGCACGTCGAAGGCGAAGCCGTGGGTCATGCCCAGATCCGCCTGCACCATGGTGGCGACGGACGGAAAGGTGAGGTCGGGGGTGGAGGTGGCGACGATCACGCCGTCGATGTCATCCGCCGTGAGCCCGGCATTGCCGAGCGCCGCACGCGCGGCGTGCAGCGCGAGGTCGGAGGTGGTCTCTCCCTCGGCGGCGAAGCGGCGGCGCGCGATCCCCGAGCGCGCGCGAATCCATTCGTCGGACGTGTCGAGCGTGGCCTCGAACTCGCTGTTGGGCACGATGCGCGCGGGCAGGTAATGTCCGGTGCCGAGGGCCGTGGCGCGGCGGGTCATGGCGCAAGGTCTCCGTGGTTGTCGTCGCCGGTGTCGTGGCGCGCGTCCTCGCCGCCATTGCCGGTAATGTCGAGCGGCGTGGCGGATGCGACGCGGTTGGCCAGCTTCTCGGTGAAGCCCGACTGCGCGAGATCGAAGGCGAGCTTGATCGCCGAGGAGACGCCGGTGGCGTCCGCCGCGCCGTGCGATTTGACCACGGTGCCGTTGAGCCCGAGAAACACGCCGCCATTGGCGCGGCGCGGATCGACGCGCTTCTTCACCCGCCGCAGCGAGGTATAGGCCAGCAGCGCCGCCAGCCGCGACAGCGGCGTGTAGGCGAATGCCTCGCGCAGCAGGTCGGTGATCAGGTTGGCGATGCCCTCGCCGGTCTTGAGCGCCACGTTGCCGGTGAAGCCGTCGGTCACGATCACGTCGCAGCGCGTGCCGGGCAGGTCGCGCCCCTCGACGAATCCCACGAACTCGAAATCCGCGCTCGCGGCATTGGCGGCGATCAGGTCATGCGCCTCGCGCAGCTCGGCGCGGCCCTTGTGCTCTTCGGTGCCGACGTTCAGCAGGCCGATGCGCGGGCATTTGAGGCCGAACCCGTTGCGCGCGTAGGACGCGCCCATCAGCGCGTATTGCATCAGGTCCTTGGCGTCGGCGCGGATATCCGCGCCGCCGTCGAGCATGATGTTGTGCTGCTGCGGGTTCTGCGACGGCCACATCACCGCGATGGCGGGACGGTAGATGCCCGGCAGCTTGCGCAGGCGAATGACCGACATCAGCATCAGCGCGCCGGTATTGCCGCAGGAGACGCAGACCGTCGCCTCGCCCGCGCGCACCGATTCGAGCGCCGACCACATCGAAGAGCCCTGTCCGTGGCGCACCACATGCGCGGGCTTGTCGGTCATCGACACGACTTCGGGCGCGTCCCGCAGGGTCACGCGGCCCGCCAGCTCGCGGCGTTTCGCCACCAGCGGCCCCAGCGTGTCCCCGGGGCCGTGGAGGATGAAGCCGATCCTGGGATTCTTGCGCGCCGACAGCGCCATGCCCGCCACCACCGCGGCGGGCCCCTCATCGCCGCCCATGGCATCGACCGAGATGACGAAGCGCGCCGCGCCGGTCATGTCCTGATCGCCCTGAGCGCCCATGCGGCAAATGCCCCCGGATACTGTCTCAGGCGGCGTCGTCTTCCAGGTCGATATCGTCCACCATGGTGACGACCTCGCGCTCGGCATAGTGGCCGCAGGCGGCGCAGACGTGGTGCGGGCGCTTCAACTCGCCGCAATTGGGGCATTCGTTGGGATTGCCCGCGGTGAGTGCATCATGCGCGCGGCGCTTGTTGCGGCGCGATTTCGAGACCTTGTTCTGTTGGACGGCCATGTCACAACCTCAATTCCTGCGGGCCGGGTTGGCCCTCGTTTCACGGGTGTTCGCGGCTCTTAATCCTGACCGAGCCGCCGGTTCAACCCCAAATTCCGGTGAGAGCGCGAAAATACAGAGTTTCGGGGCCGGGGCAAGCGATTCTTGGGGGCTGCCGGGCTCAGCCGGGCTCAGCCGGATGGGCCGCCGTCGCTTCCGCCGTCGTCGTCCTCGCCCGCCAGCCGGTCGCGCAGCGCCCCGAGCCCGGCGAAGGGGCGGCGGGGGGCGTCGCCGGACGGTGCCGCGCCGTCGGGCGTGGCGGTGTCGGTGTCGAGCGCCGCACCCTCGGCGCGCGGCCAGGGCGGCAGCGCCAGCGCCAGCGCCTCGGCCAGCACGGCATCGAGGTCGATCACCGCGCCCAGCGGCTCGAGCGTGTCGTCGCCGGGCATCTCCATCTCGTCGCCGGGCAGGTCGCCGGGTGCCGGGACATCCGGCGCGTAGCGGCGGGTCACCGCCTCGTCTATGCGGGTGGTGACGGGGGCCAGGGTGACGCCGCAGGGCTGCACCACCGTCGCGCCGAGCGTGGCGTCGAGCCGCCAGCCGCGGGGGCCGTCCGGGGCGATTTCGCCCCGCAGGCTGAGCTTGCGCAGGTCGAGCAGGTCGAGATGCGCGGCGAGCGCCTTGCGCGCCGCGGCATCGGGGACGATGTCGAAGCCGTGGCCGCCGTGCCGGGCGAGGTGCGGAACGGGGATGCGGTGGGTGGTGCCGGTCTCGGGGGACTCGGTGGACATTGCGGCCTCCTGCCTGGACGTATCGAACGACTTCTTGAACCCGGGGGTTGCCTTGATGTAAGCGGGATAAAAGCCGCGCGCGGTGGTGACAAGGGGGCAGAGATGACGGCGATTTCAATGCGGGTGCTGCGGCTCCTTGCCCTGTGCGGTCTCATCGCGGTGGCGGGCTGTGCCTCGACCTACCAGAATCACGGCTATGTCCCGCCCGAGAGCGATCTGGAAAAGCTCGTGGTCGGGGTCGATACCCGCGCCACGGTGGATGACACGATCGGGCCGCCCTCGGTCTCTGGCCTGGTGGGGGACGGCGATTACTATTACGTCCGCTCGCGCAAGCGCACCTACATGATGCTGCGTCCGAAAGTGGTCGAGCGCGAGGTGGTGGCGATCTCGTTCAACGATGACAACACCATCGCCAATATCGAGAAATTCGGCCTCGAAGCCGGCAAGGCGGTGCCGATCTCGCGCCGGGTGACCGACAGTTCGGTGGTCGATAACGGCTTCCTCCGGCAGATCATCAAAAATATCGGTGTGCTCAACCCCGAGCAGATATTCGGACAGTAGCGCCGCGCGGCGCTGTCTTGGCCATGTCATGTGCCGCGAGCAAGGATGCGGATCGGGACTGGCGCAATCGGAACGGGCACAATCGGGACTGGCGCAGCGGCTTGGAGGCGGTGCAATGGAGGAGATCCGGCAGGGGCGCTACGTGGCACGCGTGGCGCGCGGGGCCGGCGATGTGGCGCGGGCGCAAGCCTTGCGCGGCGAGGCGTTCCTCGGGGCCGCGGGCGCGCGCGACGCCGATGCCCATGATGCCGCCTGCCTGCACCTGCTGGTCGAGGAGGTAGATGGCGGGCGGCTGGTGTGCTGTTTCCGGGTGCTGCTGCTGGAGGACGGCGCCGAGATCGCGCGCAGCTACTCGGCGCAGTTCTACGAATTGTCGGCGCTGGCGGCGTTCGAAGGGCGGATGGCCGAGATGGGGCGGTTCTGCGTCCGGCCCGGTCTGAACGACCCGGATATCCTGCGCCTCGCCTGGGCGGCGATGACGCGGCTGGTGGACGCGCACGGCGTGGCGATGCTGTTCGGCTGTTCGTCCTTCAGGGGGGTCGATGCCGGGCCGTATCTCGACGCGTTCGCGGTGCTGGGGGCGCGGCATCTGGCGCCGCGGCGGTGGTGGCCACGGGTCAAGGCGCCGGCCGTGTTTCGCTTTGACGAACGGCTGCGGCGGCACAAGCCCGACCTCAAGGCCGCGATGCGGCACATGCCTCCGCTCTTGCGGACCTACCTGATGATGGGCGGCTGGGTGAGCGATCACGCGGTGATCGACCGGCAGATGGGCACGCTGCACGTCTTTACCGGGGTGGAAATCGGCGCCATCCCGGCGGCGCGGGCGCGGATGCTGCGGGCGCTGGCGGGCTGAGGCGTGACCGTGACCTGACTGTGGCTTGACGGCAGCGGGGTGCCGGGATAGCCCGCGCACATGGCCCGTGCCCCGCTTTTGCAACTCTCGGATATCTCGCTGACATTCGGCGGCGCGCCGCTGTTCTCGGAGCTGTCGCTGGTGGTGCAGCCGGGCGACCGGGTGGCGCTGGTGGGGCGCAACGGCTCGGGCAAATCGACGCTGATGAAGGTGATGGCGGGGCTGGTGGAACCGGACCGCGGCACGCGCGTCGTCTCGCCGGGGGTGAGCGTGGGATACATGGAGCAGGAGCCCGCGATGGCGGGCTATGCCACGCTGGGCGATTTCGCCGCGAGCGCGCTGGCGCCGGGCGAGGAATACCGCGTCGAGATGGCGGGCGAGGGGCTGAAATTCGACCCCGCGGGCGCCGTGGCGACCGCCTCGGGCGGCGAGCGGCGGCGCGCGGCGCTGGCCAAGCTGATGGCCGAGGCGCCGGAGCTGATGCTGCTGGACGAGCCGACCAACCATCTCGACATCGAGGCGATCGGCTGGCTGGAAGAGCAGTTGAAGGCCACGCGAAAGGGCTTTGTCCTGATCAGCCACGACCGCGCGTTCCTGCGTGAACTTAGCCGCGCAACCCTCTGGATTGACAGGGGAATGACTCGCCGGCAAGAGCGCGGATTCGCGCATTTCGAGGAGTGGCGCGACAAGGTCTGGGACGAGGAGGACCAGCAGCGCCACAAGCTCGACCGCAAGATCAAGGCCGAGGCGCGGTGGGCCGTCGAAGGCATCAGCGCGCGGCGCAAGCGCAACCAGGGCCGGGTGCGCGCGTTGCAGGCGTTGCGCGAGGAGCGCAAGAGCCAGATCAAGCGGCAGGGCACGGCGGCAATGGCACTGGAATCGGGCCCCAACTCGGGCCGGAAGGTGATCGAGGCGGTCGATATTTCAAAGGCTTACGAGGGCAAGCTCATCTTGCGGCCGTTCAACCTGCGGATCATGCGGGGCGAGCGGGTGGCCTTTGTCGGGCCAAACGGGGTGGGCAAGACGACGCTCTTGAAGATGCTGATGGGCGAGGTGATGCCCGACAGCGGCACGGTCACGCATGGCACCAACCTTGTGCCCGCGGTGTTCGATCAGGCGCGGGCGCGGCTCGAGCCGGAGATGACGCTGTGGGACAGCCTGACCGGGGATGCCGACATGCGCGTCTCGGGGCAGGCGGATCAGGTGCTGGTGCGCGGGCAGCCGCGGCACGTGGTGGGCTACCTGAAGGATTTCCTGTTCGACGAGCGGCAGGCGCGCGCACCGGTCAAGTCCCTGTCGGGCGGGGAAAAGGCGCGGCTGCTGCTGGCCAAGCTGATGGCACGCGAGAGCAACGTTCTGGTGCTCGACGAGCCGACCAACGATCTCGATATCGAGACGCTGGACCTGTTGCAGGAATTGCTCGACGATTACAGCGGCACCGTGCTGCTGGTCAGCCACGACCGCGATTTCCTCGACCGGGTGGCGACCACCACCATCGCCATGGAGGGGGACGGCCGCGCCACCGTCTATGCCGGCGGCTGGAGCGACTACCGCGCACAGCGCGGCACTGGCGACGTCGCCAATGCGACCGATAAAAACACAGCGAAATCAAGGAACAGGAATGCAAACCTGAAGCAGGAAAGCAAGGCGTCGAAGCTCAGCTTTACCGAGGCGCACCGGCTGGAGGAGTTGCCGGGGCAGATCGAGCGGCTGGAGGCGGAGATCGCCAAGCTGGAGCAACTGCTGGCCGATCCCGACCTCTATTCCCGCGAGCCGGTCAAGTTCCGGCGCGCCACCGAGGCGCTGACCGCGCGTCAGACGGCGCTGGCCGAGGCCGAGGAGGAGTGGCTGTCGCTGGCCGAGAAGGCCGAGGAGGCGGGCTGATTTTTCCGCTGTAGCCCCGGGGTTTGCGCCGCTATGCTGCGGCCCATGAGCGGGTCCGGAAAATCGCTGCACGACCGTGTGCGTCTCCTGTACGAAGGGCGCTCGAAGCGCGCGACGCGGTTTCGCTATGGGCTGCTGATGTTCGACGCCGCGAGCATCGTGTTCATCCTGGCGACCGCGACGCTGCCGCTCACGCCCGCGCTGCTGCTGGCCGACATGGCGGTTGCCTCGGTGATCGCGGCGGATTTCGCGTGCCGGCTGTGGATCGCCGAGACCCGGTTGCGGCACCTGCGGCAGCTTTACGTGCTGGTGGATATCGTGGTGCTGGCCTCGCTGCTGGCGGCGCCGATGCTGGGGCAGGGATGGGCGGCGCTGCGGCTGCTGCGGGCGCTGCGGCTGGTGCATTCCTACCACCTGCTGCGCGACCTGCGGCGCGACTGGCGGTTCTTTCGCCTGCACGAGGACGCAATTCTCTCCGCGGTCAACCTGCTGGTGTTCATCTTTGCCATGACGGCGCTGGTGCATCTGCTGCGCGGCGGGCGCGAGCCGGGGCTGAACACATACGTGGATGCGCTCTATTTCACCGTCACGACGCTGACCACGACCGGCTATGGCGATATCCTGATGACCACCTGGACCGGGCGGCTGCTGGCGGTGGCGATCATGATCGTCGGTGTGGGGCTGTTCCTGCGGCTGGCCCGGACCATCTTCGTGCCCGCCAAGGTGCGCCACAAATGCCCGGAATGCGGGCTGCTGAAGCACGACCCCGACGCGATCCACTGCAAGCATTGCGGTATCGAGTTGAAGATCGAGACGGAGGGCGCGGCGTAGAGCGGGGCGCGTGACTGCGAATGAACGCGGGCACGCTCAAGTGAAGCGTTCGATGCGGGGCGCGGATCCGCCTTCATTTCAAGACGGTGCGGATTGATCCGTCGTCTTTTCGGGTGTTGAGGGGCGATGCCCCCTCAATCCACCACCGACACCAGATGCCACCGGAGCGCGTCGTTCTGCACCGGGTCGAAATGGGTGACGCGGTTGGACAGCACCACGAGTTGCGTGACGTGGAACGGGATGAGGGTGCCGGAGGTGCCGGCGAGGTGGGCCTGGGCCCGATGGTAGAGGGCGCGGCGTTTGCTGAAATCGAGCTCGGCGCGGGCGGCTTCGAGCAGCCGGTCGAATTTCGGGTCCTTGTAGTGGCTCTCGTTCCAGCGGGCGGAGGAATGGAACGCCTCGTTGAGCACCTGATCGGCGGGGCGGGCGCCCCAGGCCGTGGCGAAGGCGGGTTTCTTCATCCAGACATTGGACCAGTAGCCATCGGCGGCGGCGTTGGCGAGGGTGACGCGGATGCCCGCGGCGGCGGCCTGTTCCTGGTAGGCCACGCCCAGCACCGGCCAGCTTGGGTCGAGCGAGGAGACGTGAATCTCGACGTCGAGGCCGTCGGGGAATCCGGCCTCGGCCAGCAGCTTGCGCGCGCCCTCCGGGTCGGGCGCGCAGGACATGGTCAGGCGATACTGGTCATTGGGGGCCACCGGCGTGTCACAGGACGGCACGCCGCCGCCGTCGAGGGCCAGCTTGAGCATCGCCTCGCGGTCTACCACCATGCGCAGGGCGCGGCGCACGCGCACATCGTCGAAGGGCGGGTAATCGGCGCGGAACACCAGCCCCATCCAGTTGCCGGTGGGAATTTCGAGAAGCTGATAGCGCAGCGACTTGTCGAGCGCGCGGCGCAGCACCGGGGCGATGCCGCGCTCCATGTCGAGCTGCCCCGAGAGGAACGCCTGCAGCCGCGCCTGCGCGTCGGGCACGCCGATCACCTCGATCCGGGCGAGCGCGGGGGGGCCTTCCCAGTAGTCGGGATTGGCGGTGAGGACGGTGATCCCGTCGGGGTCGAATTTCCTGACCCTGAAGGGTCCGGTGCCGATGCCGCTCTGGTCCACCGTGTCGCCCGAGCCCTCGGGGATGATGCGCAGCCGCGGGTCCATCAGTTGCAGCGGGAAATCGGCGAAGGTGGATGACAGCGCCATGCGCACGGTGTGCGGGCCGGTGGCCTCGACCGTTTCGATCATCTTGACGGCGGCGCGGGCGGGGCTGCCGTAATCGGGGTCGATGACGCGGGCGATCGAGTAGACCACGTCGGCGGCGTCGAGCGTGCTGCCGTCGTGGAACCGCACCCCCTCGCGGATACGGAAGATCCAGACGGTGCCGTCGGCATTCGGCTCCCAGCTTGTGGCGAGGTCGGGGGCCGGGGTGCCGTCGTGGTCGGGGCGGACCAGGCGGCTCTGGATTTTCTCGATGATCTGAAGGACCCGGCCCTTGGAGGCCGGGTCGAGGCTCGATTGCGCGCCGAAGCCCACGTTATGGGCATGGCGGAAGATGCCGCTCGGCTCTGCGAGGGCGGCGGTGGCGCAGGTGAGCGCAAGGGCTGTGAAGACGGCGCGGATCATGGCCCCAGTCTTGCCAAGACCGGGGCTGCAAGGCAAACGTTTCGCGCGCGTGCCGCGATCACGTTTCGGGACACCGGCCGCGCTCAGCCGCGCTTGGCGATGAGCATGTCGTCGGGGTCATGACCGGCGGCGATCGCCTCGGTGAACCAGCGCGGCTTGCGCCCGCGGCCCGTCCAGGTCAGGCGCGGATCCTCGGGGTGGCAGTATTTCGGCACCTTGCCGCCGGATTTCGACGACGGCGCCAGTTCGGACAGCGAATAGCCCAGTTCATGCGCCATCGCCTCGAGCTTGGCGCGGGCCTCGGCCTTTTGCCGTTCCTCGAAGGACTCGATCGCGCGGGTCACATCCTTTTGCAATTGCCGCAATTCCTTGAGTGAAAGCGCGTTCAGATCGGGATTGGCCATTCGGTGCCTCTTTTTAAACAATGGAGGCGTTATGATAGATCACGACTTTCCGGGCGGCAATTGCAAATCGCGCGGCATCCGGGACGAAAAGGCGGGACCAGTGCATTTTTCCAGGAAGGAAACGCCATTCTGTTTCTTTTGGGTTGAATCGATTCGGCGGGGTCGCGCATTGCGCGACACGATCGGGTCTTTCTGCCGCTCCGGTATCGGCGCGCGGCCCTTGCCGCCGCCTGCACCCCGTCCCTCACGAGGCCTGGTCGTCGGGCGACCAGTGCACCGTCGCGCCTTCGAGCACGGCGGCCACGGGGGCCTCGACGGGGCGCATGTGGCGCGCGCGCTCGACGGCGCGGCGCTTGCGGTCGCCGGTGATCACGATATGGGTGTTGATCGCCGCCGCCAGCACCCGCGCGGTGAGGGTGACACGGGCCTCTTCCTCGCCGCGGGCGCGGATCGGGGCAAGGATCGGCACCGCGTCGGGATCGAGCGCGGCCTCGAGCCCCTCGGCCCCCGGAATGAGCGAGGCGGTGTGCATGTCCGCGCCCATGCCCAGCAGGCAGATGTCGATGGGCAGGGCGGGGGCGATGTTGGATTCAAGCTCGGCGAGGACCGATTCGGGGGTCTCTGCGCGGGCGTAGAGCGGCAGGTAGCGCGCCGCCGCCGCGCGCCCGGTCAGCAGCCGGTCGCGGATCAGCCGGGTGTTGGAGCGGATATGCACCTCTGGCCGCCAGCGTTCGTCCGACAAGAGCACGTCGACGCGATCCCATTCGAGATCGGTATCGCAGAGCGCGTCGAACACCGGCCCCGGCGTGGTGCCGCCGGGCACCACGAAGAGCACGCGGTCCTTCTGGTGGAGCGCGGTGCGCAATTCGCCCGCCAGCAGGTTGGCGAGGTCGAGCGCCATCATCTCGGAATCGGCGTATTCGGAAAGGGTCATGGTCTTATCTCCCGCCAGCGCCGCCCGTCGCGGTGCATGAGCATCAATGCGTCCTCGGGCCCCGACGAGCCGGTGGCGTAGGCCAGCGGGGCTGCGCCCTCCGTCTCCCAGCCGGCGATGATCGGGTCGGTCCAGGCCCAGGCGGCCTCGACCTCGTCGCCGCGCATGAACAGCGTCTGGTTGCCCCGGATCACGTCCATGATAAGCCGCTCGTAGGCGTCGGGGAAGTCGGCCTCTTCCGGCCCCAGCGCCTCGGCGAAGGTCATGTCGAGGGGCACGTCGATGAGGCGCATGCCGCCCGGTCCCGGCTCCTTGATCGTGACGCCAAGCTCGATGCCCTCGTTAGGCTGGAGGCGGATCGTCAGGATGTTGCGGTGGCGCCCGGCCTCGGCCCCGAAGATCGAGTGCGGCGCGTCCTTGAACACCACCGCGATCTCGGAGGTGCGCGCGCGCAGCCGCTTGCCGGTGCGCAGGTAGAAGGGCGTGCCCGCCCAGCGCCAGTTGGAGACATGCGCCTTGAGCGCGACAAAGCTCTCGGTGCGGCTGTCGGGGTTGCCGACCTGCGCGCGGTAGCCGGGCTGATCGTGCCCGGCCTCGTACTGCCCGCGCACCGCGTGGTCGCGTGCCACCGGGTCGAGGGCGCGGATCACCTTGAGCTTTTCGTCGCGCACGGCGTCGGGGGCAAAGCGGGCGGGCGGCTCCATCGCGATGAGGCACAGAAGCTGCATCAGGTGGTTCTGCACCATGTCGCGCATGGCACCGGCGTGGTCGTAGTACCCGGCCCGTCCGCCCACGCCCACGCTCTCGGCCACGGTGATCTGGATGTGATCGACGTACTGACTGTTCCACAGCGGCTCGAACAGGACGTTGCCGAAGCGGATCGCCATGAGGTTCTGCACGGTCTCCTTGCCGAGGTAATGGTCGATCCGGTAGATGCGCCCCTCGTCGAAATGCCGCGCCAGCGTGCGGTTGAGGTCGCGGGCGCTGTCGAGGTCGTGGCCGAACGGCTTTTCCACCACGATGCGGGCGGTCTCGTCGGTCAGACCGTGGCGGTGCAGCCGGTGGGC
This sequence comes from Roseovarius ramblicola, assembly GCF_042430665.1. Taxonomy (NCBI): domain Bacteria; kingdom Pseudomonadati; phylum Pseudomonadota; class Alphaproteobacteria; order Rhodobacterales; family Roseobacteraceae; genus Roseovarius; species Roseovarius ramblicola. Next base: position 264,602 of record NZ_JBHMEC010000017.1, read on the forward strand.
GAGATCGCCGAACAGGCCGGGGGCCACGGAGAAATAGAAGGCGCGGATCGGCCCCGAGCGCATCCGTGCGGCGAGCGCCTCCCAGCCGTCCTCGCCGCGCGCGTCGAGGGCGACATAGGCCAGCATGTCGAGAAAGGCGTCGCGGGTGCCGGTGTCGGCGGCGGCCTCGGGGGCGAATTCCATGAGCGCGTCGCGCACCAGGGCGCGGTAGGCCCCGGTCTCCATCTCGCCGCGGGCGGCCCCGGTCAGGCGGGTGTCGGCGCCGAACTGCCCGGCGACAAAGCGGCGGTAGAGCGCGGGCAGGATCTTGCGCCGCGCCAGATCGCCCGTGCCGCCGAAAATCACCAGGTCGAACGGATCGACCGGGATCACCCGAGAGGCCATGCCCCGACTCCCTGATTGCCGGGGGAGACCTTATCACGGTTGCGGGCGGCCACAATGGCGGGCGTGACGGGGCGGGCGGCTGTGACGGGGGCGGCTGTGCCGGCGGCTCAGGTCGGGCGCTGCCGCCCTTGCAGGGTTGCGGCCTGCACCCTCGACCAGCCGCGCATGCGGGCGCGGAACCAAGTGCGCTGGCGCTTGGCGTATTGCCGGGTGGCGATGATCGCGGCCTCGCGGGCCGCGTCGAGCGTCATCTCGCCGCGCAGGTGGGCGACGAGCTCCGCCGCGCCGATGGCCTGCGCGGCGGGGCGCGCGGCGTCCCATGTGGCCAGGTTGGCGCGCGCTTCGTCGAGCGCGCCCGCCGCGAGCATGGCGTCGAAGCGGCGCGCGATGCGCGGGGTGAGCCAGTCCTTCGGGGCCTCGACGAGGATCGGCGTGGCGCGCGCCAGCGGCAGCAGCGGCGGCGGCGTGGCGTCCTGCCACGCCGCGAGCCCGCGCCCGGTGGCCGCCTGCACCTCCCAGGCGCGCTGCACGCGGCGGGGGTTGGCGGTGTCGATGCGCGCGCGGGTCTCGCGGTCGAGCGCGTCGAGAAGCGCCTGTGGCCCCGCCTCGCGCAGCCGCCGGTCGGCCTCGGTGCGGATCTCGGGGGGGGTGGCGGGGATCTCCGCCAGCCCCTCGGTCAGCGCCGCAAAATAGAGCCCGGTGCCGCCGGTGATGATCGGGCGCGGGTCCGCGCCCAGCAGCGGCGCCACCTCGCGCAGCCAGTGACCGGCGGAATAGTCCCGGTCCGGCGAGACGTGGCCGTAGAGCCGGTGGGGTGCCTGCGCCTCCTCCTCTGCCGTGGGGCGGGCCGACAGGATGCGCCAGTTGGCATAGACCTGGAGCGCGTCGGCATTGACGATCACGCCGCCCTGCGCGCGTGCGATGGCCAGCGCCAGTGCCGATTTGCCGCTGGCGGTGGGCCCGGCGATCAGCACCGGGCGCGATGGGTCTATGGTCGCGATCTCCATGTCAGGCAGGGCCTAGCGCGGATCGCAGGCTTTGGCGAGGGGTGGTGCGTTCGGGACGGGAGGGCAGCGCCTGCCACCAAACCGGAGGTTCGCCGCCGGCAAAACCGGCAGGCAGGCGCTGCCCGGCGGTGCCGCCGGGCGGTGGATACCGGCGAGACCCCGCCTCGCCCCCCGTTTCCGCGATTGCACCCGCCCGCCATTTGCGACATTTTGCGCGCAATTCACAAAGAGCAGCCGCGGAGAGCCCGATGACCCCCCCCGACACCGAGAACGCCAGGTTCGGCCGCGTGATGCTCAAGATATCGGGCGAGGCGCTGATGGGGGATCAGGGCTATGGCCTGCACCCGCCGACCGTCGAGCGCATCGCGCAGGAGGTGAAATCGGTTCACGACATGGGCGTGGAAATCTGCATGGTGATCGGCGGCGGCAACATCTTCCGGGGCTTGCAGGGCTCGGCGCAGGGGATGGAGCGGACAACCGCCGATTACATGGGGATGCTGGCCACGGTGATGAACGCGCTCGCCATGCAGAGCGCGCTGGAGCGCATCGGCGCCTATTGCCGGGTGATCACCGCCATCCGCATGGACGAGGTGGCCGAGCCCTATATCCGCCGCCGCGCGGTGCGCCATCTGGAAAAGAAACGCATCTGCATCTTTGCCGCCGGCACCGGCAATCCCTATTTCACCACCGACACCGCCGCCACCCTGCGCGCCAACGAGATGGCCTGCGAGGCGATCCTCAAGGGCACCAAGGTGGATGGCGTCTATGACAAGGACCCGGTCAGGCACGCCGATGCGCGCCGCTTCGAGCGGGTCACCTATGACGAGGTGCTGGCGCAGCACCTGGGCGTGATGGATGCCAGCGCGATCGCGCTGGCGCGCGACAACAACCTGCCCATCATCGTCTTTTCGCTGGACGAGCCGGGCGGGTTCCGCAGCATTCTCTCGGGTGCGGGCACCTATACAACCGTGCACGCCTGAGGTTAAACAGGGGCAGTGCACAGCCCCGGCAAGGACATGGGAACGACTATGGCGGATGATATCGAAATCGACCTTGATGATCTGGAACGGCGGATGACCGGCGCGATGGCCTCTCTGCGCACCGAATTTGCCTCGCTCAGGACGGGGCGGGCCTCGGCCTCGATGCTGGAGCCGGTGCAGGTCGAGGCGTATGGCCAGATGACCCCGATCAACCAGGTTGGCACCGTCAACGTGCCCGAGCCGCGCATGGTCACGATCAATGTCTGGGACAAGAGTCTCGTCAACAAGGTGGAAAAGGCGATCCGCGAGAGCGGCCTCGGGATCAACCCGCAGACCAACGGCCCGATCATCATGCTGCCCATCCCCGAGCTCAACGAAGAGCGCCGCCGCGAGCTGACCAAGGTCGCCTCGCAATACGCCGAGCACGCCCGGGTGGCGGTGCGCAACGTGCGCCGCGACGGCATGGACCAGATCAAGAAGGCCAAGGCCGACGGCATGTCCGAGGACGACCAGAAGTTCTGGGAGAACGCGGTGCAGGAACTGACCGACAATTTCGTCAAACAGGTCGACGAGGCGCTCGAACACAAGCAAGCCGAGATCATGCAGGTCTGATGATGCAGAAGGCGCGCATGGCACCGGGCAAGCCCCGCGACGAACGCGCCGGGCCGCGCCATGTGGCGATCATCATGGACGGCAACGGCCGCTGGGCGCAGAGCCGCGGCCGCCCGCGGCTCTTTGGCCATCACGCCGGCGCGCGGCGGGTGCGCGAGATCGTCGCCGCCTGCCCCGATCTGGGCGTCGGGTATCTGACGATCTTTGCCTTCTCCACCGAGAACTGGAAGCGCACGCAGACCGAGGTGGCCGGGCTGATGAGCCTGTTCCGTCGATACATCGTCAAGGAAATGCAGGAATTCGTGCGCGAGGATGTGCGCGTGCGCTTTATCGGTGATCGCTACCGGCTGGAGCCGGGCCTGCGCGCGCTGATGGGAGAGGCCGAGGAGATGACCGCGCATTGCACGCGGCTCAACCTCACCATCGCGATCAATTACGGCGGCCGCGACGAGGTGGCCCGCGCCATGCGAAGGCTGGCGCGCGACGTGGCCGAGGGGCGGCTCGACCCCGATACGGTCGATGAACAGACGCTGCCGCGATACCTGGACACCCGCGTGCTGCCCGATCCCGACCTGGTGATCCGCACCTCCGGCGAGGCGCGCATCTCCAATTTCCTGCTGTGGCAATCGGCCTATGCGGAGTACGAATTCATCGACACGCTGTGGCCGGATTTCACCCGCGACATCTTTGCCCGGGTCCTGTCGCAATACGGCGCGCGCGACCGGCGCTTTGGCGCGGTGAGCGCATGAACGCGGGCGCGCGCTGGTCCGACCTGGCACCGCGCGTGGCCTCTGGCCTTGTGATGGCGGCGGTGGGTCTTGGGGCCATATGGGCGGGCGGCGCGGTGTTTGCCGCGCTCGTCGTCGCCCTCGGCGGGCTGATGACGTGGGAGGCGGCCCGCCTTTACGCCTCGGCCGCGCCGGAGCGCGCCGCGATCACCGGCGCGGTGGCGCTTGCGCTGGCGCTGGTCCTGCCGGGGATGTTCGTGCTGCCGCTGGCGGCGGCGGCGGTGCTGGTCAATGCCGAGACGGTGGCGCGGGCGCGCGCGCCCTTCGCCGCGCTGGCGCTGGCGGCGCTGCTGGCCCCGTGGGTGATCCATGACCTGCGCGCGGACGAGGCGGGGCTGACCTGGGTGTTGTGGCTGGTGCTGGTGGTGATCGTGTCGGACGTGGCGGGGTATTTCGCGGGCAAGGCCATCGGCGGGCCGAAGTTCTGGCCGTCGATCAGCCCGAAGAAGACGTGGTCCGGCACCATTGCGGGCTGGGTGGGGGCGGCCTGTATCGGCGCGGTCTTTGCCGGGCCGACGGGTGCCGGCGTGGCGCTGATCCCGGTGTCGGTGCTGGTCGGGTTTGCCGGGCAGATGGGCGACATCGCCGAGAGTGCGGTCAAGCGGATGCAGGGGGTCAAGGATTCCTCGGCCCTCATCCCCGGCCATGGCGGCGTGCTCGACCGGTTCGACGCGATGCTCGGCGCGGGGCTGGCCGTGGGCCTCCTGCGCGCCCTCGGGCTGGTGTGAGCGGCGATGCGGGCGGTGAGCATCCTCGGGGCGACCGGGTCCGTCGGGCAGAGCACGCTCGACCTGATCCGGCGCGACCGCGACGCCTATCGCGTCGTGGCGCTGACCGGGGGCGCGAACATCGCGCAACTGGCCGCCGATGCGCGCGAGCTGGGGGCCGGGCTGGCCGTCACGGCGGACGAGGACCGGCTGGGTGATCTGCGCGATGCGCTGGCGGGCAGCGGCGTCGAGGCGGCGGCGGGGCGCGCGGCGCTGAACGAGGCGGCGGCGCGGCCCGCCGACTGGGTGATGTCGGCCATCGTCGGTGCGGCGGGGTTGGCACCCGGGCTGCGGGCGCTGGAGACGGGGGCCACGCTGGCGCTGGCCAACAAGGAATCGCTGGTCACCGCCGGGCCGCTGGTGATGGCCGCGGCGCGGGCGTCGGGGGCGCGTATCCTGCCGGTGGACAGCGAGCATTCGGCGATTTTCCAGGCGCTGACGGGCGAGGACATGGGCACGGTCACCCGCGTCATCATCACCGCCTCGGGCGGCGCGTTCCGCGACTGGCCCGCCGAGCGGCTGGCGCGCGCCACGGTGGCCGAGGCGTCGATGCACCCCAACTGGGACATGGGGCAGCGCATCACCATCGATTCGGCGTCGATGTTCAACAAGGCGCTGGAGATGATCGAGGCGCGCGAATTCTTTGGCCTCGCGCCGGCGCAGATCGAGGTGCTGATCCACCCGCAATCGCTGATCCATGCGCTGGTGGGGTTCAACGATGGCGCGCTGATGGCGCATGTCGGGCCGCCGGACATGCGCCACGCGATCGGCTATGCGCTCAACTGGCCCGAGCGGCGGGCGCTGCCGGTGGCGGCGCTGGATCTGGCCGCCGAGGGTGTGCTGGAATTTCGCGCCCCCGACGAGGCGCGGGCACCGGCGCTGCGGCTGGCGCGGGCGGTGATGGAGGAGGGCGGCCTCGCCGGGGCCATCTTCAACGCCGCGAAGGAGCGCGCGCTCGACCATTTCATCGCCGGGCGCATCGGCTTTGTGGCGATGGCACCGCTGGTCGAGGAGGTGCTGGAACGGATGCTGGCCGCGCCCGAGGCGCGGGCGGCACGGGGTGGCGACGATCTGACCCTTGATCGGGTGGCGGGGATGGACCATCTCGCAAGGCAATGCGCCGATCTGGTGGCGCGCGAAATCACAGAACGGGGCTAGACAGTGGACCTTGCAACGCTCTTGCCGCAATTCGGCAGCCTATTCATGACCATACTGGCCTTTGTGGTGGCGCTTTCCATCATCGTGGCGGTGCATGAATACGGCCATTACATCGTCGGGCGCTGGTCGGGGATCAAGGCCGAGGTGTTCTCGCTCGGCTTCGGTCCGGTGCTGTTCTCGCGCCGCGACCGGCATGGCACGCGCTGGCAGGTCGCGGCGCTGCCGTTTGGCGGCTATGTCAAGTTCCTGGGCGATTCGGATGCCGCGAGCGGGCAGGACGGCGCGGCCATGGCCGAGATGCCGCCCGATCGCCTGCGCCAGACCATGCACGGCGCACCGCTCTGGGCGCGCACGGCGACGGTGGCGGCGGGGCCGGTGTTCAACTTCATCCTGTCGATTCTCGTCTTTGCCGCGATCATGATCGGCGGCGGCAAGACCGCCGAGCCGCTGACCGTGGGCGAGCTCAAGCCGCTGCCGGTGCAGGGCACCGCATTGCGCGCGGGCGACGAGATCCTGTCGGTGGCGGGGATGGACCTGCCGGAGCCCGGCTCCGGCGAGACCTATGACGCGGTGCTCGACGCCTTGCCCGCCGAGGCGCGGCTGGACTACGGCGTGCGGCGCGACGGCACCCGCCTGACCGTGACCGGCCCGCATCTGATGCCGCCGCTGGTGGGGGGCGTGTCGCCGCAATCGGCGGCCTTCGACGCGGGGCTGGAGGCGGGCGACGTGATCACCGCCGTGAACGGCACGCCGGTGGTGGCCTTTTCCGAACTCAAGGATATCGTCGAGGGCTCGGACGGGGCGGCGCTGGCGCTCGATGTCTGGCGCGCCGGCGAAACGCTGTCGCTGACGCTGGTGCCGCGCCGCACCGACGAGCCGCAGCCCGATGGCGGGTTTCGCACCCAGTGGCGCATCGGCGTGGCCGGTGCGATGGCGTTCGAGCCCGCGACCGAGGCGATGGGCCCGGTCGAGGCGTTGGGCGGGGCCGTCGGCCAGACCTGGATGATCGTCGAAAGCTCGCTCTCGGGCCTTTATCACATGGTCACCGGGGCGATCAGCTCGTGCAACATGTCCGGCCCCATCGGCATCGCGCAGGTCTCGGGCGCGATGGCGAGCCAGGGGGCGGAGAGCTTCATCTGGTTCGTCGCGGTGCTGTCGACGGCGGTCGGGCTGCTGAACCTGTTTCCGGTGCCGGTACTCGATGGCGGACACCTGGTGTTCTACGCCTACGAGGCCGTCGCGGGCCGCCCGCCGAGCGCGCGCGCGCTGCGGGTGATGATGAGCCTGGGGCTGACGCTGATCCTGTCGCTGATGCTGTTTGCGGTGTTCAACGACCTGTTCTGCCCCTGAGGCGGCGCGCGCGGGCGGCGCGCGGGAAGATGAGTATTTTTACCATGAAGAAGCACCGGGGGCTGTTGCGGCCCCTGTTTTGGCGGTATCCTTTGCGCAACGAGACCGGGGACCGGCGGATGAGCAGTTTTGCAGGGTTTGGACTGGCGGTGCTGGTCGGGCTTTGCCTGTGCGGCACGGCACGGGCCGAGGGTGCGGAATTCTCCGGGCTGGCGCGGCTGCAGCCGGCGCAGAGCGCCGTCGGGGCCGAGGGCGGCGGCGTGGTGCTGCGGCTGGGGCTGAGCCAGGGCGTGCCGTGGCGTGTCTTCACCCTCGACGGGCCGCCGCGGCTGGTGCTCGATTTCCGCGAGATGGACTGGTCCGGGGCGCGCGCCGCCGATCTCGTGGCGACCGGACGGGTGCGCGGCCTGCGCATGGGGCAGATCCGCCCCGGCTGGTCGCGGATGGTGGCCGATCTCGCCGCGCCCTACCCGCTGGAAGAGGCGGGGCTGACGGTCGATCCCGAAACCGGCGCGGCGGCGCTGCGCGTGCGGCTGGGGCGCGCCGACGCGGCGCGCTTTGCCGCCGCGTCCGGCCGGCCCGACAGCCCCGGATGGGGCCCGGTCCCGCGCGCCGACGGCACACCGCCGCCGACGCCGCGCGAGGCCGACGCGCCGCTGCGGGTGATGATCGACCCCGGCCATGGCGGCATCGACCCCGGCGCCGAGGAAGGCGGGCTAACCGAAAAGGCGCTGATGCTGGTGCTGGCGCGCGAATTGCGCGAGGCGCTGTTGCGCCGTGGCGGCTACGAGGTGTTTCTCACCCGCGACGCCGACGAATTCGTGAGCCTCGAGGCGCGGGTCGCGCGGGCGCATGAGGCGGCGGCGGATGTGTTCCTCTCGCTGCATGCCGATGCGCTGTCGGATGCGCGGGCGCGGGGCGCGTCGGTCTATACCCTGTCCGATACCGCCTCGGACGCCGCGAGCGCGGCGCTGGCCGAGCGCCACGACCGCGCCGACCTCTTGTCGGGGGTGGATCTCAGCGACAGCGACGACGTGGTGGCCGGCGTGCTGATGGATCTCGCGCGAACGGAGACGCAGCCGCGCGCCGAGGCGCTGGCGGGCGCGCTGCTCGAGGTGTTCCGCGCAGAGGACATCCCGGTGCTGGGCCGGCCGCTGCGCCATGCCGGTTTTTCGGTGCTCAAGGCCGCCGACATCCCCTCGGTGCTGGTCGAGACCGGGTTCCTGTCGGATGCCCGCGACCGGCGCAACCTGAGCGATCCGGCGTGGCGCGCCGGGCTGGTGGCGGCGCTGGTGGCCGGGCTGGAGCGCTGGCACGCCGCCGATGGCGCCCGCGCCGGGCTGGTGCGGCAATGAGCGCGGGGGCGAATTCCCGCGCCCGCGCCCCGGCTTTGGTTTTGACCGGGGCGGCGATCATCCCTATATCGGCCCCAACCCTGAAAGGGAGCGATCCGTGCTGCGTCCTGTGATGAGCCTTCTGGGCACCCTGTTCAGCCTGCTGACCCTCGTGGTGGTGGTGGGCGGCCTCACGCTGGGGGCGGTGCTGCACATCTATGGCACGGATCTGCCGAGCCACGAGAGCCTCGCCAATTACACGCCGCCCACGATCAGCCGCATCTATTCCGCAGAGGGGCGCATCATCGACGAGTTCGCCCGCGAGCGGCGGCTCTTTACCCCCGCCGAGGAAATTCCCGACCTGGTGAAGCAGGCCTTCATCAGCGCCGAGGACAAGAATTTCTATACCCACGGGGGCTTTGACGCGCTGGGCATCGCCTCGGCGCTCTATGACGCGATCAAGTCGCGCGGGCGCAACGTGCGCGGTGCCTCGACCATCACGCAGCAGGTGATGAAGAATTTCCTGCTGTCGGGCGACCGCCGCATCGAGCGCAAGATCAAGGAGATCATCCTGGCCACCCGCATCGAGGAGACGCTCAGCAAGGAGGATATCCTCGAGCTGTACCTCAACGAGATTTTCCTCGGGCAGAACAGCTATGGCGTGACCGCCGCCGCGCAGACCTATTTCAACAAGAGCCTGCGCGCGCTTGCCCCGCACGAGGCGGCGACGCTGGCGGCGATGCCCAAGGCGCCGAGCGATTATCACCCGGTGCGCGAGATGGAGCGGCTGCGCGACCGGCGCAACTTCGTGCTGCGCGAGATGTGGGAGAACGGCTATCTCGACCGCGCGGTCTATGAGGCCGAGCGCGCCTCGCCCGTGCGCTCGGTGCAGAACGGCGATTTCGAGCCGTTCAGCGCCGAGTTGCCGCCGCGCGACTATTTCACCGATGAAATCCGACGGCAGTTGAGCGAGGTGTTCGGCGAGGGAGAGTTCTTTTCCGGCGGTCTGACGGTGCGCGCCACCATCGATCCGCAGATGCAGGAGGCGGCCGCGAACGCCCTGCAGCGGCAGCTTGAGACCTATGACCGGAGCAGAGGGCGCTGGCGCGGCACCGGCGAGAGCCTGCCCGACGAGGTGCTGGGCAGTGAGACCGACTGGCAGGCGGCGCTGTCGGAGCTGCGGGTGGCGCGCGATATCGAGCTGGGCGGCACCTGGTATCCGGCGGTGGTGCTGGAGACCGGCGCGCAGGCCATGCGCATCGGCATCGAGGGGATCGAGGGCCCCCACGAGGTGCCGCGCAGTGATATATCCTGGCTTCCCGGCGATTTCCGCGAGACGTTTGAGCGCGGCGAGGTGGTGCATGTGCGCCCGGTGCTGACCGAGGCGGGCGAGTTCGCGCACTGGAGCCTGCGTCAGGTGCCCGAGGTGCAGGGTGCGTTCATGGCGATGGATGTCAACACCGGCCGCGTGATCGCGATGCAGGGCGGGTTTTCCTATCAGAATTCGGTGTTCAACCGGGCCACGCAGGCGATGCGGCAGCCGGGATCGAGCTTCAAGCCGTTCGTCTATGCCGCCGCGCTCGACAGCGGCTATTCGCCGGCCACCATCGTCATCGACGCGCCGATCGAGATCGACACGCCGCAGGGGCTGTGGCGGCCGCGCAACTCGTCGAGCAAGTTCTACGGCCCGACGCCGCTGCGCACCGGCATCGAGCGGTCGCGCAACCTGATGACCATCCGCCTCGCGCGCGAGGTGGGCATGGAGGTGGTGGCGCGCTATGCCGAGCGGTTCGGCGTCTACGAGGACATGGGCACCTATCTCGCCAACGCGCTCGGCTCGGAAGAGACCACGCTGTTTGACATGGTGGCGGCCTATTCGATGTTCGCCAATGGCGGCGAGCGGGTGCGCCCGAGCCTCGTGGACCGGGTGCAGGACCGCTATGGCCGCACGCTCTACCGGCAGGACACGCGCACCTGCGTGGATTGCGGCGACGCGCGCCTGCCGCCGGGGCGCGGCCCGCGCATCGTGTCGGACCGCGAGCGGGTGATGGACGCGATCACCGCCTATCAGCTCACCTCGATGATGACCGGCGTGGTCGAACGCGGCACCGCCTCGGGGGTGATCGACCTCGCCGTTCCGGTGGCGGGCAAGACCGGCACCACCAACGACGCCCGCGACGTGTGGTTCGTGGGCTTTACCAGCAATATCGCGGCGGGCTGCTACATCGGCCACGACCAGCCCCGCGGACTTGGCCGGGGGGCCTATGGCGCGTCGATGTGCGGTCCGGTGTTCCAGGAATTCATGACCGAGGCGGTGGAAAAGTTCGGTGGCGGGCCGTTCGAGGTGCCGCCGGGCGGGCAGTTCATCAAGATCGACCGTTACACCGGCGCGCGCCTGCCCGACGACGCCGAGGGCGAGAACGTTGTGGCCGAGTATTTCCGCGACGGCGAGGAGCCGATCTTCGGCGTGAGCTTCGATGGCGGGTTCGCCATGGGCAACGATCTCGACCTCTATCAGCCCGGCGAGCGCGAGGCGGTGCAGGAGGTGACCACCTCCACCGGCAACAAGGCGCGCGTGGGCGACAAGGCGACGTTCGGCTCGATGAGTTCCGGCGGACTCTACTGACCGGGGCCGCGGCGGCCGGGCACCGACCCCTTGCCGCCGCCCGCGGCGGGTGGTTCAAGGGATTATGCCGCATGTCCTGACCACTGTCGCGCTGCTGGCCATGGCCGGTCCCTGGGGGATGGCGGCGCGCGCGCTTGGCCTGCCGCTGCCTTGGATGCTGGGGCCGCTCGTGGGGGCGGCGCTGGTCGCCACGCTGCTGCCCCGCCGCCTGCCCGCCGGCTACCGCTTTCCGGCGCGGCTGCGCGTCGGCTTTGTCGCCATCATCGGGCTGATGATCGGCGCGCAGGTGACGCCCGATCTGCTGGGGCGCGCGCAGAGCTGGGCGCTGAGCCTCGGGGCGGTGACGCTGTTCGTGGGGCTGGCGCATGGGGCGGGGTATGCGATCTATCGCCGCCTCGGCGGGTATGACGCCACCACCGCCTTTTACGCGAGCGCGCCCGGTGGCCTCTACGAGAGCATCGAGATGGGCGAGGCGGCGGGGGCGGATGTGACGCGGCTGATGATGCAGCAATTCCTGCGCATCATCGTGGTGGTCACGGCGCTGCCGCTGGGCCTGTCGCTGTGGCTGGGCGGGCCGGTCGGCTCGGCGGCGGGCATGACGCTGGCGCGCGGCGATGTGCCGTGGTCCGAGTTGCCGGTGATCGCGCTGGCGGGGCTGGGCGGCGTGGTGCTGGGCCGCGTGCTGCGCCTGCCCGCCGGGCAGATGACCGGGCCGATGGCGCTGGCGGCGGCGCTGTCGCTCCTTGGCTGGCTGAGTGTCGAGGTGCCGCACTGGTTGCTGACGCTGGCGCAGATGGTGCTGGGCACGGCGCTGGGGATGCGGTTCACCGGGCTGGGCCGCGGCCTGCTGCTGCGCGGTGCGGGGCTGGCGGTGATGGCCGTGGGGGCGATGCTGGCGATCGGCGGGGCGCTGGCGGCGGGACTGCACGCGGTGACCGGCGAGGCGGTGGACGTGCTGGTGATCAGCCTCGCGCCCGGCGGCGTGACCGAAATGGCGCTGGTGGCGCTCAGCCTGCAAGCCAACCCCGCCTTCGTGACGCTGCACCACATCTACCGGATCGTGCTCACCGTGCTGGTGATCGGGGTACTGGCGCGGCGCGGGCCGGCACGCGGCGACGCGCCACGGGATCGGTGACGAACGGCGATGCTGCGGGCGTGCAGATGGTCATGCTTTGGATATGGTCTGTTGCGGTCGTTTGGGCATGATGCGATGAGCCGCGCGAGTGCCCGACCGCGGGTGGGCGCTCCGACGGCGGTGGTCGTCATTTCATCGCGCAAGACACCTCGAACGATTGTGCGGGTGTGCAGCGTTGCAATAGCGCCCGCCCGTCCGGGCGGGTCATGCCGGAGGCATGCCTTCGGCATGACCGCTCGCGCGGCGGCGTGCAAGCACGCCTTGATTCCGCGCGGGGGAAGGCAGGCGAACGTCCCCTTCAGGCCAGCCCCCCCCTGCACCTCCGCTCTACCCGGATGTCAGCGGACACGCCGCCCCCCTTTGCGCCCGCAGCGGCAACACGACGCACGCGCCGGCGGTGTCAGACCCGGACGCCGCGACGCCCGGCGAGATCGGTGAAGAACTGCCACGCCACGCGGCCTGACCGGGCCCCGCGCGTGGCCTGCCATTCGATCGCCTCGGCGCGCAGGGCATCGTCGTCGATATCGACCCCGTAGGCGTCGCAATAACCGCGGATCATCGACAGGTATTGATCCTGATCGCAGGGGTGAAAGCCCAGCCACAGACCGAACCGGTCCGAGAGCGACACTTTCTCCTCGACCGCCTCGGAGGGGTTGATCGCGGTGGAGCGCTCGTTCTCGATCATGTCGCGCGGCATCAGGTGGCGGCGGTTGGAGGTGGCGTAGAACAGCACATTGTCCGGCCGCCCCTCGATGCCGCCGTCGAGCACCGCCTTCAACGATTTGTAATGCTCGTCATCGTGGCCAAAGCTCAGGTCGTCGCAGAACAGCAGGAAGCGGGCGTCGCTCTGGCGCAACAGGCTGAGCAGCCGCCCCACCGACGCCAGATCCTCGCGCTGCAATTCCACGATCTTGAGCGGCAGCCCCGCGCCCTGCACGGCGGCGTGCACGGCCTTGACGAGGCTCGATTTGCCCATGCCGCGCGCGCCCCACAGGAGCGCGTTGTTGGCGGGCAGCCCGCGGGCGAAGTGGCGGGTGTTCTCCAGCAGCGTCTCGCGCGCCCGGTCGATGCCGACGAGCAGCGACATGTCCACACGGTTGACGGTCGCCACCGGCTCCAGCCGGTCGGGCGCGACGTGCCAGACAAAGGCGTCGGCGGCGTCGAAATCCGGCGCGGTGAGCGGGGCAGGGGCCATCCGCTCAAGTGCGGCGGCGATCCGGGCGAGCGGGTCGTCGGCCATTCAGCGCCGGTCCTCGTCATCGGCGTCATCGGCGGCGTCGCCGAGCGGGTCCCCGGAGGAGAAATCGTCGGTCTCGCCCTCGTCCTCGTCGTCATCGAACCACAGGCCCTGTTCGCGCAGCTCCGCCTCGCGCTTTCTCTCGACGCGCTGCACAAGCTGGATCGACACCTCGTAGAGTCCGTAGACCACCACGAAGAGGATGATCTGCGTGATGACATCGGGCGGCGTCACGAGGGCGGCCAGCACGAGGATGCCGACGACCGCGTATTTGCGCATCTTGCGCAGGCCGATCGCGCTGACCAGCCCCGCCTTGCCCATCAGCGTCAGCAGGACAGGCAACTGGAAGCACATGCCGAAGGCGACGATGAACTTGATCGTGAGGTTGAGATATTCCTGCGCCGAGCCCTGGAACACCACCGAGAGTGGCGCGGCATTCTGCCCGCCCTCGACGGCCTCGCCCTCGCCGCCGAATTGCTGGAAGCCGAGGAAGAAATCATAGGCCAGCGGCGTGACCACGTAGAAGGCGAACGCCGCGCCGAGGAAGAACATGAACGGCGAGGCGACCAGGAAGGGTAGGAACGCGCCCTTTTCCGAGCGGTACAGCCCCGGCGCCACAAACCGCCACATCTGGTTGGCGATGTAGGGAAAGGCGAGGATGAAGCCGCCCAGAAGCGAAACCTTGATCGCGACGAAGAAGCCTTCCTGCGGGGAGATGAAGATCAGGTCGCAATCCTGCCCGCGATCGGCCAGCACCTGGCACAGCGGCGCGGTGAGGAAATTGAAGATCGGCGTGGCGACGGTGAAGCAGATCACCATGCCGACGATGAAGGCCACCACCGAATGGATGAGCCGCGTGCGCAGTTCGGCGAGGTGTTCGATCAGCGGCGCGCTGCTGTCTTCGAGATCGTCGTCCTGCACGCTCATGCCTTGGTGTCCCCGGCCTTCTCGCCGGTCTTGTTATCGGCGCTGTCCCCGGCGGGTGCGTCGGTGGTGGCGGGCGCGGCGGTGGCGGTCTCCTTCGCCGGTTCCGCGGGCTGCGTCTCTGCCCTGGCCTCTTCCTCGGCCTCGGCGGCGCGGCGGGCATTGGCCATTTCGGCGGATTTCTCGCGAATCTTGTCGGCGGCGGCCTGGCGCTCGGGGTCGAGGGCCGGGCGCGTGGCCTTGTCGATATCCTGCGTGATGCCGTCGGTGGTCTTCTTCACCTCGTTCATCGCGGTCTTCATCGGGTTGGACGCGGCCTTGAAGGATTTCTGGATGTCGCCGACGCCGGACTGGTCTGCGGCATCGTTCATCGCACGGCTGAAATCGCGCGCCATGCCCTTGGCCTTGCCCACGAACCGGCCGATGGCCTGGAACATGCCCGGCAGGTCCTTGGGCCCGACGACGATCAGCGCGACGATGCCGATGACCAGAAGCTCGGTCCAGCCCAGGTCGAACATGCTTTTATCAGACCTTGTCTTTTTCTTCGTCCGCAGGCGTCACGTCGCGCGCGGTCTCGGTGGTCTCGTCCTCTTTCGAGGCTTCCTCGAGCTCCTTGTTGCCCTCGGAAACGCCCTTCTTGAACGAGGTGATCCCCTTGCCGACCTCGCCCATCAGCGACGAGATCTTGCCGCGCCCGAAGAGCACGAGCACCACCACGGCGATGAGCAGAAGGCCGGGAAGGCCGATATTGTTGAGCATCTCTTTTCTCCCTGGTCACGGGGGACGCACCCCCGGCAACATCATTGACCTTATCTAGACATTCACCGCGCCCGATGAAAGCACCAATCCGCGTGTGCCGCCACGAATCCGCGCCGCTCAGCCGTCTTCCTGCGCCTCGGCGCGGCTCTTGCCCGAGACCTCGAGCGCCAGTGTCGCGGCCATGAACTGATCGAGATCGCCGTCGAGCACGCCCTTGGTGTCCGAGGTCTCGACCCCGGTGCGCAGATCCTTGACCATCTGGTAGGGCTGCAACACGTAGGAGCGGATCTGGTTGCCCCAGCCCGCGTCGCCCTTGTTGTCATGGGCCTCGTTGATGGCGGCGTTGCGCCGGTCGAGTTCCTGCTGGTAGAGCCGCGATTTCAGCGCCTTCATCGCGATGTCGCGGTTCTGGTGCTGGGATTTCTGGCTGCTTGTCACCACGATGCCGGTGGGGATATGGGTGATCCGCACCGCCGAATCGGTGGTGTTGACGTGCTGCCCGCCCGCGCCCGAGGACCGGTAGGTGTCGATGCGGATGTCGGCGGGGTTCACCTCGATCTCGATATTGTCGTCCACCACCGGGTAGACCCAGACCGAGCAGAAAGAGGTGTGCCGCTTGGCCGCCGAATCGAAGGGCGAAATGCGCACCAGCCGGTGCACGCCCGATTCGGACTTGAGCCAGCCATAGGCGTTGTGCCCGCTGATCTTGTAGGCGGCGGACTTGATGCCCGCCTCGTCGCCCGCGCTCTCCGATTGCAGCTCGACCGTGTAGCCGCGCTTTTCCGCCCAGCGCACATACATGCGTGCCAGCATCGCCGCCCAGTCGCAGCTTTCGGTGCCGCCGGCGCCGGCGTTGATCTCGAGAAAGGTGTCGTTGGCATCGGCCTCGCCGTCGAGCAACGCCTCCAGTTCGCGGGCGGCGGCGGTCTTGGCCAGCGCGCGCAGCGCCTCCTCGGCCTCGGCCACAACGTCGTCGTCGCCCTCGGCCTCGCCCAGCTCGATCAGGCCGAGCTGATCCTCCAGATCCTGCCTGATGCTGTCATGGGTGGCGAGCGCATCGACCAGCGCCTGCCGGTCGCGCATGAGCTTTTGTGCGCGCGCCGGATCGTCCCACAGCGTCGGGTCCTCGACGCGGGCGTCGAATTCCTCGAGCCGGTGATGCGCGGTCTCCCACCCGAGCCGCTGGCGCAAAAGCTCCAGCGATTTCTCGATCTCGGTCACAAGGGTCTGGGTCTCGGCGCGCATCGCATCCATCCTGTCGGCTCGGGTGGCGGTGATAGCCCAGCACGCCGGGCTGAACAAGGTGGCGCGGACATGCGGGGGAGAGAGCCGGACGCGGTTGTTCACCCATCCCGTGATGAGCCGCGCGGGGCGGGGGTCAGGGGGCAGGGGGCGAATGGCGGCAACAGGCCATCCCCGGCCCGTGCCGGACCGCCGCCCCGCGCATCATCCTGCCGCCGCCGTCACGCCTCGCGGCCATGCGCCTTGAGCCGGGCGTGCAGCACGCCCGCCTCGGGCGCGCCCGCCTCCAGCGCAAAGACATAGGCATGGGTCAGGAAAAAGCACGCCGCGTCGAGATCGTTGAGCCGGTCGGCGGCGCGGGTATAGAGCCGCGCCAGCGCGCGCCGGTCGTCGGCGTCATGCGCCGCGAGGATCGCCGCCTCCAGGCGTTTCACTCCGCCGCCCTCGCCATCGCGCGGCGGGCTTCGATCTTGCCGGCCACCCAGTCGTGGAAGCAATGGGTGGGGCTGTCCATCACCGGCGAAAAACGCCCGCCGTCGAACCGCGCCGCGTGGCGGCCGCGCTGCATCCCCTCGACCACGAAGATGTCCTCCTCGAACACCGTCTTCCACAGTTGCGTGTTGCGCATCTTGAGGCCCTCGTCGGCATCGGGCACGGCATAGTAGAGGTGGACATGCTCGACCGTGCGCTCGGGCCCCCGCGGCTCCAGGATGATGGCGAAGGCATGGTCGCGGTGCACGCCGAGCAGCACGTTGGGATAGGCGGCGATATATTCGGCCTGCTCGTTCCACTTCGCGCCGACATCGGCGAAATCGGGGAATTTCTCGGCGTTCTCGTTGGTGATCTGGCGATAGACCATCGTGCCCTGGCCGGAATACTCGCCCCGTTTCTCGATATGGTAGTGATCCTCCAGCCGCGAATAGCTGTTGAGGCCGGGATGCACCCAGGGCAGGTGATAGCTCTCGCAGTAGTTCTCGACCGCGAGTTTCCAGTTGGTGGCCACCTCCAGGGTGAAGCGGCTGTCATGGCCGCCGTGATAGAGCGGCAGATCGAACTCGGACCAGCGGGCGATGAGATCGGACATCGCCTCCTCGAACGGCGCGGCATCGCCCGAGACGTTGATCCACACGACGTCGCGCCAGATATGGCTGCGCACCTCGTTGAGGCCCAGCTCCTCGCGGCGGATGGTGGCGTGGGTGTTGTGCCCCGGCCCGCCGACATGCGGGGTCGAGACGAGGTTGCCTTTGGTCGAGTAGCACCACGAATGGTAGGGGCAGCGAATGGCACCCTCGATGCGGCGCGGCTCCTCGACAAGGATCATGCCGCGATGGCGGCAGATGTTCTCGAACACGCGCACCGTGCCTTCCTTGTCGCGGATGAGCAGCAGCGGCACGCCGAGAAACTCCAGCGGTTTCGCGTCGCCCGGCGCGGGCACGTCGGCCGCCACGGCAAGCCCCGCCCATTGCGAGAACAAGAGCGCCTGGCGCTCCTCCCCGAACACGCCCGCGTCGGTGTAGTGGGCGTTGGGCAGGCCGCGCGCGGTCTCCACGCCTGCGCGCACCTGGCCAAGATCGGTCAGTGGCTGGCTCATCGCTGTCTCTCCCCTCATGCGTCACCAACGCGATCATAGCCGCGTTATCAGGCGCGTGGCGCACACGCTTGCGACCTGAGTTTCCTCAAGGCGACATGGCAGCCGGCCCCTGCGGCGTTCACCGGGAGTTGTATTCCGCGTGACCGGCCCCCCGTGCAAGCCTGTTGCAACACGCGGCCCGGACAGGCCGGGCAAAAGGGGGCAGAGGACATGCTGGGACTGGTCTTGTGGTGTGATGGCGCGACGCGGCGCGCGCTCATCTGGTGCGAGGATCAGGGCGATCTCGCCTGGTACGAGGCGGGGCGCGAGGAGGCGGCCCCGGTCGGCGCAGGTGATCTCGTCTACGTGGAGGTGAGCGCGGCGCGCGGCCTGCGCCGCGCGCAGGGCCTGCGCCTGGTGGCGCGCGGTGTGGCCTGGGACCTGCCCCGTCAGGTGTCGCGGGCGGCGACGGGCTGAGCGCTCAGAGGCCGCGCGACATCGCCGCCACGCCGGTCCGCGCCATCTCGACAAGGCCGAGCGGGCGCATCAGATCGGCGAAGGCGTCGATCTTTTCCGGCGCGCCGGTGATCTCGAAGACAAAGCTGGCATGCGTGCTGTCCACCGCGTTGGCGCGGAAGATATCCGCCAGGCGCAGTGCCTCGACCCGCTTGTCGCCCTCGCCCTCGACCTTCAGAAGCGCGAGTTCACGCTCGACGCTCGGGCCCTCGACGGTGAGGTCGTGCACCTCGTGCACCGGCACGATGCGGCCAAGCTGCGCCTTGATCTGCTCGATCACCTGCGGCGTGCCGGTGGTGACAATGGTGATGCGGCTGGTGTGGCCGGTATGGTCCACCTCGGCCACGGTCAGGCTGTCGATGTTGTAGCCGCGGCCGGAGAACAGGCCGATCACCCGCGCCAGAACACCAGGCTCGTTATCGACGATCACGGCAAGCGTGTGGGTCTCCTGCACGTCCGAGAATTGCGGCCTCAGGTTGTAGGCCGAATGCCTGGACGAGCCTTTCTTGATTTTCAGGGCGGACATGGGTCAGGGTTCCTCTCGGTCAAAATCGCGGGCGGTCAGGTCCTGCGCGTCGTGCAGGATGTCGATCACCACCCAGGCCTCGGGTTCGGGGAGAAGGATCAGCAGGTGGCGGCCGACCTTCAGGGTGCTCAGGTTCTCGTGCTGCGCCGCGCCGGTGGGGCGCGAGAGCTGTCGGGTTTGCGCGCGCCCCCTGGTCAGCGCGGTGAGACGGTCGATCAGCAGCGCCTCGTAGCGTGCTGCCTGTTCCGGCCCGAATGTGCGGTGCGTCCATGTGGCGATCTCGGTCAGTCTCTCTGCGGCCCGGCGGGAAAACCGGTAGTCAGACGGCATTCGCGCCGTCGTGGTCCTGTCGGGCGCGGGCAAAGGCGCGGCGGATGGTGGTCTCTCCGTCCTCGTCGAGTGCGCCGGTCTCGGTGTGGTCTGTCAACGCGCCGTCGATCCGCCGGATGAGGGCGGCGCGCGTCTGTTCCTCGGTCTCCAGCAGGCGCAGCCCGGCGCGCAGCGCCTCGGAGGCGTTCTGAAAGCGGCCCGAGGTCACGAGATCGTCGATCAGCGCCGATTGATGTTCGGTCAGGACGACGTTGCGGGTGGGCATGGGGCGTCTCCGTTAGGGGCGTCTCCGTTAGCGTTTGTTGGCAGTATATGCCAATTCGGACGACCAAGCCAGAGGCGGTCGGGTGCCCCGGAACTTTCAAAAAATTCCGGGCCGTTTTCTTTTAAAGAAAACGGGATCACACCAGCACCGCGCCGCCTTCCCTGATCGCGTCCTTGGTGGACGCCTCGCCCAGCAGCATCTTGTTGTGCGGCTCGCCCGACGGGATCATCGGGAAGCAGTTCTCGTGCTTCTCGACCAGGCAGTCGAAGATCACCGGCCCGTCGTAATCGAGCATCTCCATGATCGCGTCGTCGAGATCGGCGGGGTCGCGGCACAGGATGCCCTTGGCCCCGAACGCCTCGGCCAGCTTCACGAAATCCGGCAGCGCCTCGGACCACGACGACGAATACCGCTCGCCATGCAAGAGTTCCTGCCATTGCCGCACCATGCCCAGCCGCTCGTTGTTGAGGATGAACTGCTTGACCGGCAGGCGGTATTGCACCGCGGTGCCCATCTCCTGCATGTTCATCAGCCACGATGCCTCGCCCGCGACGTTGATCACCAGCGCCTCGGGGTGGGCCATCTGCACACCGATGGAGGACGGGAAGCCGTAGCCCATTGTCCCGAGGCCGCCGGAGGTCATCCAGCGGTTGGGGTCCTCGAAGCCGAGATATTGCGCCGCCCACATCTGGTGCTGGCCCACCTCGGTGCAGATATAGCGGTCATGCCCCTTGGTCAGCGCCTCCAGCCGTTCCAGCGCGTATTGCGGCTTGATGGTGGGGCCGTCCTGGGTGAATTTCAGGCACTCGACGCGACGCCACTCGGCGATCTTTTCGCGCCACTTGGCGACCGCTTCGGCGTTGACCTTGCGGCCCCGCGATTTCCAGACCTTGAGCACATCCTCCAGCACATGGGCGATGTCGCCGACGATGGGGATGTCGGTCTTGATCACCTTGTTGATCGACGAGGGGTCGATGTCGATATGCGCCTTGGTGCTGTCGGGGCTGAACGCATCGAGCCGCCCGGTGATCCGGTCGTCGAACCGCGCGCCGATATTGATCATCAGGTCACAGCCATGCATCGCCATGTTGGCCTCGTAGAGGCCGTGCATGCCCAGCATCCCCAGCCAGTGCTTGCCGCTGGCCGGATAGGCCCCGAGGCCCATCAGCGTGGAGGTGACGGGGATGCCGGTGGCCTCGACCAGCTCGCGCAAGAGCTGGCTGGCCGCGGGGCCGGAGTTGATCACCCCGCCGCCGGTATAGAAGATCGGGCGCTTTGCCTTCTCGATGGCCGCCACCAGGTCGGTGATGCCCTCGATATCGCCCTTGACCTGCGGCTGATAGTGATGCGTGCGCGCCTTTTGCGGCGGGGTATACTCGGCCGCGGCGAACTGCACGTCCTTGGGAATGTCGATCAGCACCGGCCCGGGCCGCCCCGAGGTGGCGACGTGAAACGCCTGATGGATGGTATCCGACAGGTTCCTGGTGTCGCTGACCAGCCAGTTGTGCTTGGTGCAGGGGCGGGTGATGCCCACGGTGTCGGCCTCCTGAAAGGCGTCGTTGCCGATCATGAAGGTCGGCACCTGGCCGGTCAGCACGACGAGCGGGATGGAATCCATCAGCGCGTCGGTGATGCCGGTGACGGCATTGGTGGCACCGGGGCCAGAGGTGACGAGCACCACGCCGGGCTTGCCGGTGGAGCGCGCATAGCCCTCGGCGGCGTGCACCGCGCCCTGTTCGTGCCGCACGAGGATGTGGCGGATCTCGTTCTGCTGGAAAATCTCGTCATAGATCGGCAGCACCGCCCCGCCGGGATAGCCGAATACGACATCCACGCCCTGATCCCTGAGGGCCTGGACCACCATTTTCGCTCCGGTCATCTGACGTGTCATCTGCTCTCGTGCTCCGTGTCTGACGTCATTCCGCTGTATTCCGTTCCGCTGTCGCATAAAAAAGCCCCCGGTCGCAGGGCGGGGGCGCATGGGGTGCCATTATGGTCTCCGTTACCGGCCCATGCGCCATTTGCCTACGATGTCTACGAGCGTGTCCACGCCGACGACTCCTTTTCTGCGTGGCAGCGACAGTAGGTTCGGGGGCAGGGGGCGTCAAGCCGATACGGCGGAAAAAATGTCGCGAAGGCGGCGCATTCTTTGCATTTGTTGCGCCGGAGGGGATGCCTCAGCCCTCCGCGCCCCGCGCGGCGGCGATGAAGGCGCGGATGAGGTCCGGGTCCTTTCGGCCCGGCGCGGCCTCCACCCCCGAGGACACGTCGACCTGCCGCGCGCCGGTGCGCTGCACCGCCTCTGCCACCGTATCGGGGGTCAGCCCGCCCGCCAGCAGCCAGGGCAGCGGCCAGTCGCGCCCTTCGATCAGCCCCCAGTCAAAGGCCGTCGCATTGCCGCCCGGACGGGTGGCGTCCGGCGGCGGCCTCGCGTCGATCAAGAGCTGATCGGCGACACCGGCATAAAGGTCGATCTGCGCCAGGTCGGAGTCGCCGCCGATGCCGATGGCCTTCATCACGGGCAGGCCGTGGCGGGCCTTGACCTCGCTCACGCGCGCCGGGCTCTCGTCCCCGTGCAGTTGCAGCATGTCGAGCGGCACCCGCGCGCAGAGCGCGTCGAGCGCAGCGTCGTCCGCGTTCACCGTGAGCGCCACCTTGGCCACCCCCGGCGGCACGTCGAGCGCCAGCGCGCGCGCCGCCTCGGCATCGACATGGCGGGGCGACTTCGCAAAGAACACAAAGCCGACATAGGCCGCCCCCGCAGCCACGGCGGCAGCCACATCGCGCGCCTCGGTGAGGCCGCAGATCTTGACGCGGATGTCGCGCGGCATGGGCGCTCAGCCCGCCTCGTCGAGAAGGGCCAGCACCTCGTCGCGGTCGCGCGCCTCGGCCTTCTTGAGGCGGGCCACCTCGGCGCGCAGGCTGGCCAGCTCGCGCGCCTGCCGGGCGGCGGCGGCGCGTTCGCCCGCCTCGCGAATCCACTCCCAGATAAAGCCGAGGATCAGCCCGGCGAAGATGCCGCCGAAGATCACCACGAAGAGCGGCATCTGATAGGTCGGGTTGAGCGCGGCAAAGCCCGCAAGCTCGTCGGGCAGCACCCGCAGCGTGACCATGCCGCGATTGGCCAGCGCGATCAGCACCAGCGCGAGTCCGAAAATTGCAATGCAGGCGTAGCGGAGATATTTCATGGGTTACTTGCCGTTGATCCGGTCGCGCAGCAGCTTGCCGGTCTTGAAGAAGGGGACGTGCTTTTCCTCGACCTCGACGCTTTCGCCGGTGCGCGGGTTGCGGCCGATGCGCGCGTCGCGTTTCTTCACCGAGAACGCGCCGAAACCGCGCAGCTCGACCCGGTTTCCGTCGGCCAGCGCATCGGTGATCTCGTTGAAGATCGTGTTCACGATCTTCTCGACATCTCGGTGATAGAGATGCGGGTTGTCGTCGGCGATCTTCTGGATGAGTTCCGATCGGATCATCGCTGTCCCCCCGGGAGTTGAGTGTGGCTCTCGCGTTTCGCAAGACTATAGACAGAATGCCGCGAAACCCAAACAGAAAGCCACCCCAACAGACGGATATAGAGGAAAAATTCCCGTGCGGCCCGGGGCCGCGCCCGACCGGGGGCGCGCCCGGCGGCGCGAAACCGCCGCGTCCGCGGTGCGCGCCGCCTGATTCGGGGCGCGCGGATGGTGGACATCTCCCGCCCCGCGCCGCATGGTGCGCGCCGCAGCGGATCACGGGGTTGGCAGGCATGGCGCGCGACATCATCACCGGCATTTGCGCGCGGCGGGGCCGGCCTTGACGGCGCTGACGCTGGCACGGCCGGGCGATCTCGACCGGCTGTTACCGATGGTCGCCGCGCGCGCCGCCGAGGCGGGCGGCGCCGGCGACGCGGCGGCCACGCGCGCGGCACTGCTGCCGTTGCTGGAAGGGTGCCCGCACGGCGCGGTCTATCTCGTCGGTCCGGCGCGGGCGCCGATCGGTTACGTGCTGCTCTCCTTCGGCTGGTCGCTGGCGGCGGGCGGGCTCACGGCGCGAATCGACGAGATGCACATCCGCCGCGCGGTGCGCGGACGCGGCATCGGCTCGGAGGTGCTGGGGAGCCTGCCGCGCGCGCTGGGGGCTGCCGGACTGCGCGCCATCGAGGTCGAGACGGGCCGTTCGGATGCGCGCGCCCGGGCGCTGTTCGCCCGGCGGCGCTTTCACCCGCTGGAGGATCGCGTCACGCTGCGCCTGTCGCTGTCAGGGTGAGCCGCGCGCGGCGTCACGGCAGGATCATGCGCACGCCGTCCATGTCCGCGATTTCGGCCACGTCCTCGTCATAGTGCGCGCTCAGCGTCTCGATCATGCCGGGGTCCCACTCCGGAACGTCGAGCTCCTCTTCGATCGCCGCCTCGTCGGCGAACTTGTCGAGAAAGGCGGCCACCACGCGGCGCTTCTGCGCGCCGGTCAGGTCGGGGCGGGCCGCGATATAGGCGGCAAAGCGCTGGTGGCCGGCGCGCGTCATGATCTCGGGCAGGAGCGCGAATTCGCCGGCGAGCGGCATGTCCTCGCCGGTGCCGGTCATGGCGTGCAGCAAATCCGCCCAGATGAGCGGCGTGTCCTCGTTGCACCACACGGTGACGGGGACCTCCGGGTGGGCGGCGCGGAGACGCGCGACCGTCTCGGACCAGCGCAGATGCGCCGGATCGTCGCCGCGCAACAGCTCGGTCACGGTGGAAAACGGCGTGTCGGGCAGCAGCGCGGGCAGCAGGGTGGCCGGGTTGCGCAGCCCGAGAAACAGCGCGACCCCGTCGGGGGCGAATATCTCGCCGAGAAGCCCGAGCCGCATATCCGCCGCCGGGTAGAAGCGCGCGCCGCCGACGGACATCCTGGGCGTGCCGAAGAAGCCGTGATTGGCCAGCACCAGCCGCGCGGCACCCTCGGGCGTCCCGGTGGCGGCCATCACGCTGTCGCGCGCGTCCGCGGGCAGGGCGGTCTTCTGCGCGGTGTGCATGAGGTCGCGCAGCAGGCGGCGATAGCTCTCGGGATCGGGGACATGGATACCGCACGGCGAAAGGGTCTCGACATTGTCGCGCAGGCAGGCGATCAGCCTGTCCTCGTCGGTCATGTGCGCGCCTGCGTGGATGACAACCTGCATTGCTCTCCTGTACCTCTCGCGGGATTTCGCGCCAGTATAGGCGCTTTGCGGTTGAGGAAAACCGCAATCGTGGCCCCGCGGTGCTTGCCCGCCGCGGCGATTGCGTTTATGGGACGGGCCGGTGCGTGGCCGCGTTAGCTCAGCTGGTAGAGCAGCGCTCTTGTAAAGCGAAGGTCGGGGGTTCGATTCCCTCACGCGGCACCACAAGAATGCTATAAGTACCTCAAAGTATTTATTAATTGGGTATTTTGCTCGTTTTGCCCCCTTGATCGCCCAGCTTTATGGGTGCGATCCCCCTACTCAAGCGACAGGCCGTCACTGTTACCAGTTCGTGGTCTGCACCCGACGTAAGCTTCCCGGCCTGCATCTGCTGTGCCTCCGCCGTTCGGCGAAGGTCCGAGCGGCAGCTTTGCGCAGGAATCTGACCCGGCAAAGTTGCGAACCGTGGGCGGCCAGTCAGTCGCAAGCGGCCCGAACCGGCCGTTCAGCGGCGAACTGCGATACCGCGGGAGCAGCCCGCATTGCCGACATTCGCTGCAACTGCGACATCCGGGTCCAGTCGAAAAGATACTCTTAGGACGTTCGCCTTGTCGAAGCCGGCTGCTGCACCCGGTTGCGGCGCTGTGCGACCGCGGCTGCCCCATCACTGCGCCGCCGCGCGGGCCTCCTCCTCCAGCCACTCGGCGAAGGCGATCATGCGCGGGTCGGGGCGCTTGCCAGCGGGCCAGACGGCGTGGATGCCCTGGTCGCGTTCGAGCGTGAAGGGGTGCAGGCGCACCAGCTGCCCGGCGGCTTCCGCCGCGCCGGTCAGGCGGATATCGGCCAGGCACACCGCGTTGCCCGACAGCGCCGCGTCGAAAGCCAGCGCGCGGCTGTCATGCTCGATCAGGTCATCCGGCGACGCGTCCCCCGCGCCGAGCGCCGCAAACCACGCCGCCCATTCCCCGCGCCACTGCCGGGTGGTGGCCAGCGGCAGGCGCCGGAGCGCGCCCGGGTCCATCGGCAGGGCCGCATCGCCCACCATCTGCGGCGCGCAGACCGGCCCGACGCAGTCGCGGTGGATCAGCCGGGCCTCCAGCCCCGGCCAGGCGCCGGTGCCGAAGCGGACCGCCCCGTCCAGCCCCTCGCGCAGCAGGTCCGCCTGCGCAAAGGACAGATACGGCCGCACCGTCAGCCCGGGATGGGCGGCGTGGAACCGTGCCAGCCGCGGCAGCAGGAAGCGGTTGCCGTAGAAGGGCGCCACCGAGATCGCCAGATCGCCGGTCATCGCGGTGCCGCCCAGCTCCAGCATCGCCGCCTCGATCCCGTCCAGCGCCGCGGTCAGGGCCGGCAGGGCGCGCGCCGCCTCCGGCGTGAGGTCTACGGCGCGGGTGCGCCGGATGAAGAGGCGTACGCCGAGCGTTTCCTCCAGCGCCTTGATCTGGTGGCTGACGGCGGCCTGGGTGACGCCCAGCTCCTCCGCCGCGGTCTTGAAACTGCGATGCCGCGCCGCCGCCTCGAAGGCGCGGACCTGGTTGAGCACTGGCAAGCGGCGGGCCATGGCGAATGCCTTAGTTTTCCTAATCAATGCTGTGAGAAAGTATCGTTTGTTGTCAATGCCGTCCGGGCCGTAGCGTTCTGATTGAGGGCGCCCTTGACCATGACTGCACACCAAGGAGGACACAATGACACGCCATCGCTACCACGACGCGCTGCCGGGCGACGATCTACTGCTCTACAGCCGCTATCCCTGTCTCAGGGCGCTGCGCCCGGTCCACGACCGTGCGCCGGCCCGCCGCCCCGCCCCGAATGCCTGGCGCCCGCGCTGCACCAATTTCCGGAGGGTATGATCATGACCGCGCAAGAGCTGCAACATGCCCTCTATTACACCGACGCATTGCTCGAGAACCTGCAACTGCGCTGGGGCGAGGGGTTTCTGTCGCCCGGCGGCGCGCCGGAACTGGCGCGGATGCTGGCCGGGCTCGACGTGGGCGGGCGAGCGGTGCTCGACCTCGGCTGCGGCATCGGCGGCTACGACGTGCTGCTGGTCGAAGAACACGGCGCCGCCCATGTCACCGGCGCCGACATCGACGCGGCGTCGCTGGCGCAAGCTGAGGCAACGGCCCGCCGGCGCGGTCTGCAGGACAGTCTGGACTTCCGCCATGTCGATCCGGGGCCGCTCCCCTTCGCCGACGCGACCTTCGGGATGGTGTTCAGCAAGGACTCCATCGTCGACCTGACGGACAAGGCCCAAGCCTTCGCCGAGCTATACCGGGTGGCCGCGCCCGGCGCCCCGATCGTGGTGAGCGACTGGTTCCGCAGCGCGGAGCCTTTCACGCCCGAGATGCGCGACTGGGCCACCGAGGGCGACGAGACCTACGAGATGGACACGCTGGAAAGCGCGGCCGAGTACGTGCGCGTGGCGGGATTCACCGACATCTCGCTCGATGACCGCAACGCGTGGTTCCGCGACTATGCCCGCGATGAGTACGAGCGGCTGAAAGGGCCGCTCTTCGACACCTATGTCGCTCGTTTCGGCGAGGCGCAGGCGGAACAGTCCGTCGAAAACGCCCGCATCCGCGCACTGCTCGCGGATCAGGGGCAGCTTCGTCCCGGTCATGTCCGGGCGCGCAAGCCGGCGGCCGCGTAGCTGCGTCGGTGATGACCGCGAGTGAGATATCCCCGCGCCGCGCCGCCCGCCCCTCGGTCTCTCGTTCCCTGACCGGATCGCGGCCCTGCGCCGCCACCGCTGCCCGGCGTTGTGCGGCCCTCCGATGACGACGCCGGTTGACGTCCCGGCATCTTGACGTCCCGGCATCGCGTCCTCGCGCTATTTGAGCGACGGTGCCTGCACGCTCAGGAACTCATCTATGATCGTGCTCATGAGTTCGGCCTTCGACCGGACGCCGATCTTGCGAAAGACCGATGTGGACTGCGCCTTTATTGTGCCCGGAGCGGTATTCCTGGCGGCTGCCAGGTCAGCAACGCTCAGACCCTTGATTATCAGAAGCGTGACATCGCGCTCCGCGGCAGTCAGCCCCCATTCCTCGAACTTGCCACGCAGGACTTCGTCGAAGTTTCCACGCATCATGTGGATCGTTTCACGGGTGCGTTCGGTTTCGCGTTGCAGCAGCACAAGATAGACGCGCAAGGTAAAGACCGCATAGCCGAGACCGGCCACCGCGAGCATTTCAAAGATCAGATGGGTCAGTTCGCCGGTCGTGTACCCGACCGGCGTCACGCCATGCTCCAGGATGTCCGCGACCACGTCGAACCCGAAGAACGCCATGCTGGACAGCAGGACAATGCCTCCGATGACCACGGCGCCCCGGGTCATCGACCCCGTGCGAAACGCCGGGAAGTGCTGCTGCATGTCCATCTCCGACAGCCTCCAAAGTGCCGTATGACTTTGGTTTATACGGCCGGATACCCCACGCCGCAAGCCTTGGTCCAATGGATCATGCGGGGCGTTTCGGTCATCTCCATGTCATCGCCACCACGGGTCCGCAGTCATCGACCCGAATGAACGGACCCGCCGCCGACGGACATGAACTCGGGCGGCACATGCATCGGGGAGACGTGAACGACATGACCGGGACTGAACGACGCACCGCGGAAAGGGGTTGCGTGGCTGAACACGAGCTCCGCGGCTCACCGGCGGACCCCCGCGGATGGGGGCTGCGGCCGGCCCTCCTGACCCGAGCTCCGGTCGCGTCACGCAGAGGCCATTTGTCGCACCCGTGCCGGTCGGTCGGGGCACGCGTCCGTTGCCCATCGCGAACCCACCGAACAGGCGCCTCCGATTTTTCCGGGTTGCGGGGAATAACAGCGACCGCCCCGCCGTTACCGCGTCACACCGGCGCTCGAATGACGCGCCTTCTTCGAGGCGAATGGCGATGAGGGTCACATGCAGAAACAGGAATGCCGGCGGTGCCGGAGCAGCGCGGGATGCGAGGAGTACAATGATGGTGACGCAAATCGAAGCAACGGATGTCTTGACCTGTCCTCGCCCGACGGTTGCGCGCATCGTACCGTCCGGCGTATCGCCGGTGTCCGGGCGCGGCCCTGCGCTGCGGTCGAACGGGCGCGGGGATAACATCATGATTTCGCGCCGCCCCGGCATTCCCGGCCGCATCCCCGACGCCGTCATCATCGAGCCGCGCCAGTCTCGCGGCGAACGGCCGCTTGTGAGCGTGCACGGCATCGCAAGGGATGTTCCGGGCATGGCCGATGGCCTGGCGAATGCCGCGCAGGCGACCGGTCGGACCATCGTTCTTCCGGTCTTCGACAAGGACCACTGGCCAAGGTACCAGCGCGCGGCATGCCCCGCGCGTGCGGACCACGCGCTTCTTGCCCTGTTGTCGTCGCTGGAGGCAGAGGGCCGGATTCCCCGGGGACCGGTGGACATGTCCGGCTTTTCCGGCGGTGCGCAGTTCGCGCACCGGTTCACCTGGCTCTATCCGAACCGGGTCGCGCGGCTTTCGGTGGCGTCTGCCGGATGGTGGACCTTTCCTGACCAGGACACCGCTTATCCCTTTGGCATCGGGCCTGAGAGGACCGGGCCGAGCGCTGCACCTTTCTGCTTTCGCACCAATCTGCGTGCCTTTCTGGATCGTGACATCGCCATTCGGGTGGGCGCGCGCGACTGCGTGGTCGATGACAAGACGCGGTCCGGCCCGCGGATCGACGCGCAGCAGGGACGTGACCGCCTGACCCGCGCCAGGACATGGGCCACCGCCCTGCGTGCCGCCTCACGGGCCCTGAACATGCCCGATCGTGTGGATTTCGCCATTCTGCCCGACTGCGGCCACAGCTTCACCGACTGCGCCGACGCGGGGCTGACCGGTGTTTTTCTCGATTTCGGACACAACCGGCCCTCTGGCCTGCATTCTTGCGGAAGGACATGCGCATGACCCGGACCCTCACGACACAGCCGGCGCGGCTTGAACGCGCCAAGTGGTGCCACGCCACCCGCCGCGTGCAGCAGGCGGATGTTGCTGCGCTGGACGTCGCGCCGGATGACCTGCGGTCGGGCGATCTGTTGCTGGTCGAGGTGACGAGGATCAGCCAGCACCGGCGCATTCAGTTGCGGGACGGGCGTTATTCGCGGCTCTTTTGCGGTGACAGGATCGTCCTTGCCGCGGGCGATCGTTTCGCAACCGATCAGTTCATCGGCACCGTCGGATTGCGCGACGACCGTTCGCTCAGCCTTCTGGCGGGCGGCGGCGTGGCCGGGGTGGAGCAGTCGCGGCATGGCGCGATCAAGCCGGCCACCCGTCTGACCCTGTGCGGGCGTCTCGTGGGCCGCGATGGCGCCGCCCTTAACCTCGACGCATACGCGCTTTCCCAGTGCGGGAAGGGGCGGCCGCAAACCGTGATCACCGTGCTGGGCACGGGCATGAACGCGGGCAAGACCGATGCGGTCGCCGGGCTGGTCAACGGATTGACGCGGCTGGGACTGAAGGTCGGGGCCATCAAGGCCACGGGGACGGCTGCGTTCTGCGATACCCATCTCTATGCAGCTGCCGGGGCGACGGAGGTGCTGGATTTCACCGATGCGGGAATGGCCGCGACCTTCAGACAGCCGGTGCCGCGGATCGAAGCCGCGCTGGAGCGGCTTCTGGCCGGGACCCTGCGCAGCGGGTGCGATGTCGCCGTCGTGGAGTTCGCCGACGGGATTTCACAGGTCGAAACGGCGGAACTGCTGGCGCGGCCAACGCTGGGCCGTGTCAGCGATGCCCTGATGCTGGCGGCGACCGATGCCCTGTCGGCCGAGGCGGCGCTGGCCAGGCTGGCGAAAACCGGACATGTACCGGTGGCACTGACCGGCCTCATGACGCGCAGCCCCGCGACGATGCCGACCGACGCGAGCGGCTTGCCGGTGCTGGACCGTGACGCCCTGGCCGACCCGGCAACAGCCTCGGCCGTGCTGCAATTGTGCCGCCCCGTACAGGCCGCCGAATGACCCGCCTGCCCGACATCGCGGGCGGCGACCGGCGGCGGCCCTTTGCGCTGCTGATCGGTGCCGCCCTCGGACAGGGGGCCATGCTGGTGGCCTCGGCCGTTGCGGTGCGCGACGCCATCGGCACGGTCCGCGATGGCGGCACCGCCATGCCCGTGGGGTCGCTGATCCTGCTGGCCGTGGCGGGCATCGGCCTTGCCGCCTTGCGCCATGCGGAACGGGTGCTGGCCGAGCGTGTCGGCCAGAGTTACACGGCCGAAACACGAGAGCTGCTGTTCCTGCGGCTGAGCAAGGCGCCGACATCGTGGCTGGCCAAAAGACGGACCGGCGCCTTGTCGCTGCGCTACGTCGGCGATCTCACCGCGTTGAAGAACTGGGCCGGTATCGGGCTTGCGCGCGCGATCTCCGCCGCGGTCATCCTGCCGGCCGCCTTGCTGGTGCTGGCCGCCATCGACCCCAGGCTCGTGCCGGCCGCCGCGGTGCCGGTGGCGCTCGCCTTTGCGGTGATGCTTCGGCTCGGCCCGCCGCTGAGCCGCGCCCATGCGCGGCTCCGCAAGAGCCGGGCACGTCTGGCGGCCAGCATGTCCGAACGTCTGCAACAGGCCACCGCCCTGCGCCGTGCCGGCCGGATCAGGACGGAAAGACGCACTCTGCAGGCTCAATCCGCCGAAATCGTGCAGGCGGGGATAGAGCGCGCCCGCCTCTCCGGGGCGACGCGGGCGATGCCCGACATGGCCTCGGGGGTTGCCACCGCCCTGACGCTTGCGCTGTGCCTGCATTACCGCATCGCCATCGGCGAGACGGTCGCGGCGCTGCTGACATTGTCGATGATCGTGCGCCCGATGCGGCATGTCGCCGATATCCGCGACCGCCGGATCGGCTGGCTGATCGCATCCGGGAAACTGGCGCAGGCCCTGTCGGCCCCGCGTATTCACCGGCTGGGACGGCCCTTGCGCCCGGCGCGCGCCGGGCGCGCGGCCCTGATGATTCGCAGCGTGCCTGTGGACGGTGTGCCTTGCGATCTGAAACTGGCCCGTGGCGACGTTCGCCTGCTTCAGGGGGCCGATCCGGTCAGTTCCGGCCGCCTGCTGATGCTCGCGGCGGGGCTGGATGAGCCCGACGCCGGTGTGTTTCGTGTGCTCGGGCGTCGCCCGGCGGAGCTGGATCCGCAGGAACTGCTGTATCTCGGAGGGGCCTCGCCGTCGCTGCGCGGTTCCTTGCGCCGCGATGTGCTTCTGGGAACCGGCTGCACGCCAGCCGACGCCGAGATCAGCAAGGTGCTTGAGGATATCGGCCTCGGTCCCTTGCTCGCGCGCATCGGCGGGCTGGACGGGCGCGTCGAGGAGGGACGGCGTAACCTGTCGGTTGCCGAAACCCGTGGCATCCTGTTGGCCCGCGGGCTGCTGGCCCGTCCTGCGCTGGCGCTGATCGACGCCGACGGGATCGGGTTCGGTGCCGCCGACATCGCGCGTCTGGCCCGGCATTTCCGAACCATAAACAGCGCCGCGCTTGTTGCGACAACGCTCGCCGGCGGTGATCTGGCCGGGGCACGCTCGATCCGTCCGCGACCGTCCGATGCGACGGGCAACGACAGGCCCGCCTCCGCAACTGAAAACAAGACCCCGGAAACCGGGAAATGATCCCGTTTACCCCCAAGCAAAGGACAAACAACATGACGTCTGAAAATTTCACGCGACGCGCCTTCATCACCACCGCGGCCGGCGGTGCCGCCGCCCTGATCTCGGGGTGCGGCATGACTGCGCCGGTCAGCCGGGCGCGGGGCGGCCCGGTCAACATCGGTTTCGGCCTCTGGACCGGCGTGCCCGGCGTGACGTTCGGAGATCGCGTCGACAATGTCGAAGGCATACGCCGGATCAGCGGTCCGCGCACCTGGACCCATCCGGTCACCGGGCGGCCCATGACGGTCTATGTCCGCACCAAGCAGGAAGACGCCGGACCCAAGATCGGTTATTACACCCTGCGCGCGGATGGCAGCGCCCTGTCGCGCGTCTATGACAGCCGGCCGGATCGCAGCGACCGGTTTTTTCTCGACGATGCGCTGATGCCTCAAGGCATCTGGCAGGGCGGGGTGACGAAAACCTATTCCATGACCGCGTATGCCGAGGGAAAGGCGACGAAATACAACGTGTCGATCCGAGTGACCAAGCCGTCGTTCAGCTACAAGGGCCGGGCGGGCTCGATGGAGTATATCTGGAGCCAAACGACCATGGGCGGCCGCGAGGTCAGGAAACTGCGGTATACCTACAGCCCCGGTATCGGCTTCGTGGACATCGACAACCTCATGTGATCGTGCCGGCGAAGCCATCGAACCGGGGCACCCCGATCCCCTTTTCGCGCCGAAATCCATATCCGCTTCGCCCTCCGGGCCCGCTATTCAGCGCCCGGCACCGCCGACGTCGCCCGTGGCGCATGGCGTCGGCGGGGCTGCGGGCGGTCATGCCTCATGCGAGAGGAACGCGCCACCGCGATCAGGCGCGCCGGTTCGGGTCAGGGCTCACGGCTCCGCCGCGGACGGGTGCCGCCCGCCGGCTGCCTCAGACCGACAGCCGCGCGCCGTGCGCGCCGCGCTCGCGGTAGGGGGTGGTCTGGTAATGCGCGCGGTAGCACTTGGAGAAATGCGACGGCGAGGCAAAGCCGCAGGCGAGCGCCACGTTGATCACCGTCATGTCGGTCTGCATGAGCAGGTTGCGCGCCTTTTGCAGCCGCAGTTCCATGTAATACCGCTTGGGGCTGCGGCTCAGGTAGCGGCGGAACAGGCGTTCGAGCTGGCGGGTGGACATGCCCACGTCGCGGGCCAGGATCGAGGGGCTGATTGGCTCCTCGATGTTGTTCTCCATCATCTGGATGACCTGGCTGAGCTTGGGGTGGCGCACGCCGATTCGGGTGGGCACCGACAGGCGCTGGGTGTCCTGGTCGGTGCGAATCGAGGAATAGATCTGCTGGTCGGCCACGGCATTGGCGAGCTTTTCGCCGTGGTCGGCGGCGATCAGGCTGAGCATCAGGTCGATCGACGCGGTGCCGCCCGCGGTGGTCATGCGGTTGCCGTCGATCATGAAGATCGACTTGGTCAGCGTCACTTCCTCGAATTCCTCCAGAAAGGCGTCGTGGTTTTCCCAGTGGATGGTGGCGCGCTTGCCATCGAGAAGCCCGGCGCGGGCCATCACCCAGGACGCGGTGCAGAGCCCGCCGATGCGCAGGCCCCGGCGGGCCTCGCGGCGCAGCCAGTTGAGCATCCGCTTGGTCACCGTCTTCTGGATGTCCACCCCGCCGCACAGGATGAGAACATCCTCGCGCCTGAGTTCCGACAGCGGCAGGTCGACGTGGAAACGCACCCCGTTGGAGCAGATCACGACATCGTCGGTGTCGCCGGTCAGCGCCCAGGTGTAAAGCTCCGCCCCGGCCATGCGGTTGGCGATGCGCAGGCATTCGAGCGCCCCCGCAAAGCTCAACAGCGTGAACGAGTCGAGCAGCACGAACACGAACCGCGTCGGTGCCCGCGGCACATCCACCTTGACTGTCACGACATCCGACATCGGGTCCCCTCTTTCGCCGCGCTCGGGAACCACTGTCATCAAACCGTCGCGATTCACAAGCCAAACACGCGCGATCGTGTCGCATTTCGACCAAAACCGCTTCTGGTCTCCGCGTGCCCGGTCGAGTATAGAGGGGCGCGACCGAATGACAAAGCGGAGACCGACGATGACGGAATGGCAGAAAACCGGCTGGCGCGCGAAAGAGCGGGTGCAGATGCCGGATTATCCCGATGCCGGGGCGCTCGCCCGCGTCGAGGAGCGTCTGCGCCAGTATCCGCCGCTGGTCTTCGCCGGCGAGGCGCGGCGGCTCAGACGCGCGCTCGGGGCCGCGTCGCGCGGCGAGGCGTTCCTGTTGCAGGGCGGCGATTGCGCCGAGGCGTTCGACCAGTTCAGCGCCGATGCGATCCGCGACACCTTCAAGGTGATGCTGCAGATGGCGATGGTGCTGACCTACGGGGCCAAGGTGCCGGTGGTCAAGGTGGGGCGCATGGCCGGCCAGTTTGCCAAGCCGCGCTCGGCGCCCACCGAGGTGGTCGAGGGGGTCGAGCTGCCCAGCTATCGCGGCGACATCGTCAACGAATTGGCCTTCACCCCCGAGGCGCGCATCCCTGCGCCGGAAAAGATGCTGCAGGCCTACACGCAGGCGGCGGCGACGCTGAACCTGCTGCGCGCGTTTTCCACCGGCGGCTACGCCGACATGCACCAGGTGCACCAGTGGACGCTGGGTTTCACCGAGAGCGAGAAGGCCGCGCGCTACCGCGAGATGGCGAGCCATATCGCCGACGCGCTCGATTTCATGAAGGCGGCGGGCGTGGACAGCGACAGCGCGCACACGCTCAGGTCGGTGGATTTCTATACCTCGCACGAGGGGCTTCTGCTGGAATACGAGGAGGCGCTCACCCGCCTCGATTCGACCTCGGGCAAATGGCTCGCGGGGTCGGGGCACATGCTGTGGATCGGTGACCGCACGCGCCAGCCCGACGGGGCGCATGTGGAATTCCTGCGCGGGGTGCTCAACCCGATCGGGCTGAAATGCGGCCCGACCATGACCTCGGACGATCTCAAGCGGCTGCTGGCCACGCTCAACCCCGACAACGAGGCCGGGCGGCTGACGCTGATCGCGCGGTTCGGCGCGGGCAAGGTGGGCGAGAACCTGCCGCGCCTCATCCGCACCGTCGAGGAAGAGGGCGCGAACGTGCTGTGGGTGTGCGACCCGATGCACGGCAACACCGTCAAGTCGGCCACCGGCTACAAGACCCGGCCGTTCGATGCGGTGCTGCGCGAGGTGCAGGAGTTCTTTGCCATCCACCGCGCCGAGGGCACCATCCCCGGCGGCGTGCATTTCGAGATGACCGGGCAGGACGTGACCGAGTGCACCGGGGGGATGCGCGCGCTGAGCGAGGAGAGCCTTTCGGATCGCTACCACACCGCCTGCGACCCGCGGCTCAACGCCTCGCAATCGCTGGAGCTTGCGTTTCTCGTCGCCGAGGAACTCAGGGGCCTGCGCGATCGCATGGCCGAGGCGCAGGCGGTCTGACGACGGCGGTTGTGGCCTGTTGCGGTCGTTGGGCGCTTGGCCCCCCGCGCGGAATCAAGGTGCCGCAAGGCACCGCCGCGCGAGCGCCCGACCGCCCCCCGGGCGGGCGCTTTTCTACGTCTCAAGTTATTGATAACGCGGGAGTATATGGCACCATAAAGCGCGCCGTTTCATCGTTGGAGCGCCCACCCGCGGTCGGGCCCTCGCGCGGCTCCTCACCCGTCGCACCGAAGGTGCGCCGAAACAGTCGGCACGCCTTTGGCGTGACGGACATGCAATGGCGCGGCTCCCCCCGACGTCCGCTCCAGGTCAGTCGCGCGCGACCCGGTGCTCAGGTGACGAGCCGCAGATGAGACCGCTCCCGGCGCCCCGCCGGGGCCTGCGACCGCCCGCCCGCCAGCGGGCGCAGGGGCGGCGCGGCGGGGCGCGGGGCGGCCCCGCGCAGCAGCAGCGTCTCGGCCTCCGCGATGGCGAAACGGCGGGGTGCGCGCCCGATCGGGCCATCGGTCACGAGGCAGCCGAGCGTGCGTGAGATGTCGCCGAGATCGCTGCGCAGCGGCAGCATCATCAGCGTCGCGTCGAGCGCGGGCCGTCCGATGCCGCGCCGCGACCGCAGCGACAGGCGCAGGATCGCCGGGCCGTCGAAGAGATCGACCACGTTCATGGCAAAGGCATCGCGGTCGCCGGGCTCGATGAAGGTGGTGAGCGGCATGCCGCGCACCTCCATGCCCATCACATCGTTGAGCGCCATCCCGGCCACCCGCAGCCGCGCCACGCCCGGCGCGATGCGCTCGGCGATGAAGGCGCCGGAAATCAGCGGCGCGATCCCGCGCGGGTCGATATCGGCGCGCATCGGCACGTCGCCGCCGCGGCGGCAGGCCTCCCAATGGGCGCGGAAGGCGCGCAGATGCGCCTCGGTCTGCGCACGGGTCTGCGCACGGGTCTGCGCTCGGGTCTGTGGCTGCGTATCGCCCACGCCGCCCTGTGCCGGGCCGGGTTCTGTCAGATCATCCCACATGGTCTCACCCCTTGCTGCGCCCCCGGGCCACCCGCTTGCGCCCCGGTCTGCGTCAGGTTTGCGCGCGCTGGTGAAGCGGCGATCTGCGCGCCGGACGGTCTGGTAAGATTGTCACAATTCGTGGCGCATGTATCTAAAATTCGCGGTATCTGGTTAACCCTCGCGCGCCCAGATGCGCGGCTTGCCAGCCGGGCGTGCAATGGCTAACAGGGGGCGGCACCGCCACGAGGGAGACCGCACGCCCCATGATCCGCTCGATGACCGCCTTCGCCACGCGCAGCGTTGAGGACGGGCCGCGCGCCCGGGTCTGGGAGATGCGCGGCGTCAACGGCAAGGGGCTCGACCTGCGGCTGCGGCTGCCCGAGGGCACCGAGGGCCTGGAGACGCGGCTGCGGTCGGCGGCGGCCAAACGGCTCGCGCGCGGCAACGTGACGGTGGTGCTGCGATTTCACGACATGGCCGAGGCGGGCGGGCTCTCGCTTGACGAGGATGCGCTCGACGTGGCGCTGGCGGCGCTGGCCGAAACCGAGCGGCGCGCCGACGCGGCGGGGCTGACGCTCGCGCCCTCGACGGCGGCGCAGGTGCTGGCGCTGCGTGGCCTGCTGGAGACCGGCGGGGCACCGGTGGCCGATGCGGCGGACGGCCCGGCGCTGGAGGCGGAATTCGCCGCGCTGCTGGGCGATTTCGTGGCAATGCGCGAGGCCGAGGGCGCGGCGCTGGCGCGTGTGATCGCCGATCAACTCGACCGCATCGCGGCGCTCGTGACACAGGCCGGGGGCGTGCTGGACACGCGTGCCGGTGCCATCGCCGAGGCACATCATGCGGCCCTGGCGCGGGTCACCGACCAGGCCGGGCAGGTGCCGCCCGAGCGCATCGCGCAGGAACTGGCGCTGGTGGCCGTGCGGCTCGACGTGACCGAAGAGATCGACCGGCTGCGCGCCCATGTGGCGGCGGCGCGCGAGCTGCTGGCGCAGGGCTCGCCGGTGGGACGCAAGTTCGATTTCCTAGCGCAGGAATTCATGCGCGAGGCCAACACGCTATGCTCCAAGGCGCAGAACGCCGATCTGACGGCGGTGGGGCTCGATCTCAAGACGGTGATCGACCAGATGCGCGAGCAGATCCAGAACGTGGAATGAGCGGAGGGGGCGGATGGATATTTTCGGCAAGATGAAGCGGCGGCGCGCGTTATGAGCGGGCGGCGCGGGCTTCTGATCATCCTGTCCTCGCCGTCGGGCGCGGGCAAGTCGACGCTGTCGCAGCGGCTGTTGACATGGGACCCGACGCTGAGCTTTTCGGTGTCGGCCACGACCCGCGCGCCGCGCGCGGGCGAGGAGGACGGGCGCGATTATCATTTCCTGTCGGAGGAGGCGTTCAAGCGGCAGGTCGCCGAGGGCGGGATGCTGGAGCACGCGCATGTGTTCGGCAATTTCTACGGCTCGCCGCGCGCCCCGGTGCAGGCGTCGATCGACGCAGGATGCGACGTGCTCTTTGACATCGACTGGCAGGGCGCGCAGCAGATCCGCAACTCCGCGCTTGGCGGGCACACGCTGTCGATCTTCCTGCTGCCGCCCTCGATCCACGAATTGCACCGCAGGCTTCAGGCGCGCGGCAAGGATACGCCGGAGGTGATCGCGCGGCGGATGCAGAAGAGCTGGGACGAGATCAGCCACTGGGACAGCTACGATTTCGTGCTGGTCAATGACGATCTCGACGCCACCGAGGCGCGTCTGCGCACCATCATCGAGGCCATCCGCCTGCGCCGCACGCAACAGCCCTGGCTGACCGAACATGTGCGGCGGCTGCAGACCGAATTCGAGGAGACGCTATGACCCTTTATGCTCTGGACGGTGTCGCGCCCGAGGTGGCGGACGACACCTGGATCGCGCCCGACGCCAACGTGATCGGCCGCGTGGTGATCGAGGCGGGGGCCTCGGTGTGGTTCGGCTGCACGCTGCGCGGCGACAACGAGGACATTCGGGTCGGCGCGGGCAGCAACGTGCAGGAAAACTGCGTGCTGCACACCGACATGGGCTATCCGCTCGCGATCGGGCCGGGCTGCACCATCGGGCACAAGGCGATGCTGCACGGCTGCACCATCGGCGGGAACAGCCTGATCGGCATGGGTGCCACGGTGCTCAACGGCGCGACCATCGGGCGCGACTGCCTGATCGGGGCGGGCGCGCTGGTGACCGAAGGCAAGGAAATCCCCGATGGCAGCCTGGTGATGGGCGCACCGGGCCGGGTGGTGCGCAGCCTCGACGCCGATGCCATCGCCGGGCTGCGCGCGAGTGCCGTGCACTACCAGGAGCGGATGCGCCGCTTTCGCGCCGGGCTGAGCGAGGTCTGAGCGGCGATGGAGGGCACCGTTTCGCTGCTCGCGGGGCTACCGCTCGCGGCGGTGTTGGTGGGGCCCGACGCGCGCATCGTGGCCGCCAACGCGGCGGCGCGCGATATGCTGGGGCAGGCCGTCGAGGGGCGGCATTTCCTCACCGCCATGCGCCAGCCCGACCTGCGCGCGGCGATCGAGGCCACCGCCGGCGACGGCACGGTGCGGACCATCACCTACCAGGCCGCGAAGGACGGACGCGACAGCACCTATCGCGCCCATGTCGCGGCGGTCACGGTCGCGGCGGGCGCGGCGCCGGGCGTTCTGGTGTCGTTCGAGGACCTGACCGAGCGCGAGCAGGCGGCGCAGATGCGGCGCGATTTCGTCGCCAATGTGAGCCACGAACTGCGCACGCCGCTGACCTCGCTCATGGGCTTCATCGAGACATTGCAAGGGCCCGCGCGCCGTGACGAGGCGGCGATGGACCGGTTTCTGGGCATCATGGCGCGCGAGGCGGCGCGGATGGAGCGGCTGGTCCATGACCTGCTGTCGCTGAGCCGGGTCGAGGGCGAGGAACGGGTGCGCCCGCGCGAGCCGGTGGATCTCGCCGCCGTGATGGGCACGGTGGTGACCATGCTGCGCCCGCTGGCGCGCGAGCGGGGCTGCGGCCTGCGGTTCGAGCCGGGCGGGGCGTGCCTGGTGCCGGGCAATGCCGACCAGTTGCAGCAGGTGTTCACCAACCTGGTGGAGAACGCCGTCAAGTATGGCGGCGACGACAATTCGGTGGAGATCACGCTGGCACCGCATCCTGACGATGCCACCCTGCGGATGCCCGCCATCGCCGTCACGGTGCGCGACCGCGGCCCCGGCATCGACCCGCTGCACATCCCGCGCCTGACCGAGCGGTTCTATCGCGTGGATACCCACCGCTCGCGCGAGATGGGCGGCACCGGGCTGGGGCTTGCCATCGTCAAGCACATCGTCAACCGTCATCGCGGGCGGCTGCGGATCGCGTCCGAGCCGGGGCAGGGCAGCACGTTTTCGGTGATCCTGCCGCGCTGGGACGGGTGACGGGGCGGGCATGGCGTCCGGCGACGCATGATGTCATAATCCTGTTACAAAACCTTAGCATTCCTGTTGTCGAACACGGCTAGCAGGTGGCCAGAGCCGCGCGCGGGACGCGCAACCCACATCGCCCCCGGACCCGAGACAGCCGCGGCCCGGCGGAGGAGAGCAGAGACCATGAACGAAAAGCATATCGTGTCCTCGTTTGACCGCGACCTGGAGGGTATCCAGGCGCAGATCATGAAGATGGGCGGGATGGTCGAGCGGGCCATCGCCGACGCGGCGCGCTCGCTCGAGACCCGCGACGAGGAACTGGCCGAGCAGGTGCGCCGCGCCGACGCCGCCATCGACGCGCTGGAAGAACAGATCAACGAGGAGGCGGCGCTGCTGATCGCGCGGCGCGCTCCCACCGCGGGCGACCTGCGGCTGGTGCTGACCGTGATCAAGATTTCCGCCAGCCTCGAACGCATCGGCGACTATGCCAAGAACATCGCCAAGCGCACCGCCGTGCTGACCTCGATGACGCAGGTCAACGGCTCTCCGGCGGCGCTTCGGCGGATGGCGCGCGCGGTCGAGGAGATGCTGCGCGACGTGCTCGACGCCTATATCCAGCGCGACGCGGGCGTGGCCGAGGATGTGATCGCGCGCGACGAGGACGTGGACCAGATGTACAACGCCATCTTCCGCGAGTTCCTGACCTTCATGATGGAGGACGCGCGCAACATCACCCCCTGCATGCACCTGCATTTCATCGCCAAGAACACCGAGCGGATGGGCGATCTTGTGACCTCCATCGCCGAACAGGTGATCTATCTCGTCACCGGCGAGATGCCCGACGAGCCGCGCCCCAAGGGCGATATGACCTCGACCGACCCCTCGATCTCTCCGGTGTCGTGAGCGGAGGACCGGGCCATGTCCACCGAACAACCCACCGTGCTGCTGGTCGAGGATGAACCGGCGCAGCGCGAGGTGCTGGGCTACAACCTCGAAGCCGACGGCTTTCGCGTGATGACCGCCGACAACGGCGAGGAGGCGCTGATGATGGTGGCCGAGGCGCCCCCCGACATCATCGTGCTGGACTGGATGATGCCCAATGTCTCGGGGATCGAGGTGTGCCGTCAGCTCAAGACCCGGTCGGAGACGCGGGGCATCCCGATCATCATGCTGTCGGCGCGCTCGGAAGAGGTGGACCGCGTGCGCGGGCTGGAAACCGGCGCCGATGATTACGTGATCAAACCCTATTCGCTGGTCGAGCTGATGGCGCGGGTGCGTGCGCAACTGCGCCGGACGCGGCCGGCGAGCATCGGCGAGCGGCTGGAATACCAGGATATCGTGCTCGACGCCGAGACCCACCGGGTGACGCGCAGCGAGAAGCCGCTCAAGCTCGGCCCGACCGAGTTCCGCCTGCTCGCCACCTTCATGGAAAAGCCGGGGCGCGTGTGGTCGCGCGAGCAATTGCTCGACCGGGTCTGGGGCCGCGACATCTATGTCGATACGCGCACCGTGGACGTGCATATCGGGCGGCTGCGCAAGGCGCTGTGCCAGCATGGCGGCAACGATCCGCTGCGCACGGTGCGCGGCGCGGGCTACGCGCTCGGCTGAGCGCGGTCAGCGCGGCAGCCCGTCCTCGTCATCCGCCTGACCGGCGAGCCAGTCGCGGAACGCCGAGAGGGCGGCATCCTGCGCGCGGCGCTCGGGCCAGACGAGGTAATAGGCCCCGCGCATGGTGACCGGCCCGCCGCAGGGGGCCACGAGCCGCCCGGTGGCCAGCTCCTGCTCCACCAGGTAATCGGGCAGCAGCGCCACCCCCATCCCGTGCAGCGCCATCTGCATGATGGTTGCGAACTGATCATGAATGGTGCCGCCAATCGGCGCGCCCGTGACGCCGCGGGCCGCGAACCAGTCGGCCCAGGCGTCGGGTCGCGTCCCGATATGCAGGAGCGGCAGGCGCAGCAGGTCGCGCGGGCCGCGCAGGGCGCGCTGACGCGACAGGAAATCCGGCGTGGCGACCGCCACCATCGCCTCGTGACGGAGCCGCAGCGCGCCCGTTCCCGGCCAGTCGGGTTGTCCGAAATGCAGCGCGGCATCAAATGGTTCCGAGGCAAAGTTGAACTTGTCTAGCCGGGTCGAGAGGTTGATCGTCACCTCCGGGTGGCGATGCGCGAAATCCGGCAGGCGCGGCACCAGCCAGCGCATCCCGAACGTGGGCAGGATCGCGAGGCTGAGCGTGCCGCCCGCCGCATTGACCGACAGCCGCATCGTCGCCTGCGCGATCTGTTCCAGCGCGCCGCGCACGCGGGCGGCATAGTCGGCGGCCTCGGGCGTCAGGCGCACGCCGCGCCCCTCGCGCGTCAGGATCGGGTGGCCGATGAAATCCTCCAGCGTTTTTAACTGCCTGCTCACCGCACTCTGGGTCAGCGACAATTCCGCTGCCGCCGCCGTCGCGCTGCCGAGACGGTCGAGCGCCTCGAGCGCGCGCAGGGACGCGATGGAGGGCAGGCTACGGCGGGGGAGGGGCATGGCGGCGTGCCTTTTTGCGCAAAACTCATGGGTTTATGCGAAAATATCGGTATTCGCGGGGATTTGACCAGTCTATCCTTGCAGCAACAGGACCGAAATGTTGAGGATACCGTCATGAACGCCCCCGCTACCCCGCTCCGTGCCAAGGACGCGCCCGATCTGGGCGCCTTCGACTGGGCCGATCCGCTGCGGCTCGACGATCAACTCTCGGAAGAGGAGCGCATGATCGCCGCCAGCGCCCGCGAGTTCGCGCAAGGGACGCTGCAACCGCGGGTGATCGACGCCTATCGCGAGGAGCGGGTGGAGCCGGAGATATTCCGCGAGATGGGCGCGATGGGCCTGTTGGGCACCACCATCCCCGAGGAATACGGCGGGCTGGGGGCCAGTTACGTGAGCTACGGCCTCGTGGCGCGCGAGATCGAGCGCGTCGATTCGGGATACCGCTCGATGATGAGCGTGCAAAGCTCGCTGGTGATGTACCCGATCTACGCCTATGGCAGCGAGGCGCAGCGCCGCAAGTACCTGCCCGGGCTGGCCTCGGGCGACCTCATCGGCTGTTTCGGACTGACCGAGCCGGACGCCGGCAGCGATCCGGCGGCGATGAAGACCCGCGCCGAAAAGACCGGCACCGGCTATCGCCTGACCGGCACCAAGATGTGGATTTCCAACAGCCCGATCGCCGATGTCTTTGTTATCTGGGCAAAATCCGAGGCCCATGACGGGCGCATCCGCGGCTTTGTGCTGGACAAGGGCACACCCGGCCTCAGCGCCCCCAAGGTCGGCGGCAAGCTCTCCTTGCGCGCCTCGGTGACCGGCGAGATCGTGATGGACGGGGTCGAGGTGGGAGAGGACGCCCTGTTGCCCGATGTGCAGGGGCTCAAGGGGC
Organism: Roseovarius ramblicola; assembly: GCF_042430665.1. Classification (NCBI taxonomy): domain Bacteria; kingdom Pseudomonadati; phylum Pseudomonadota; class Alphaproteobacteria; order Rhodobacterales; family Roseobacteraceae; genus Roseovarius; species Roseovarius ramblicola. The sequence continues at coordinate 308,093 of NZ_JBHMEC010000017.1, forward strand.
CGTTCGGCTGCCTCAACCGGGCGCGCTACGGCATCGCCTGGGGGGTGATGGGCGCGGCCGAGTTCTGCTGGCATGCTGCCCGGCAGTACGGGCTCGACCGGCGGCAGTTCAACCGCCCGCTGGCGCAGACGCAGCTTTTTCAGCTCAAGCTCGCCAACATGCAGACCGAGATCGCGCTGGGATGCGATGCGGCGCTGCGGGTGGGCCGCTTGATGGACGAGGCGCGCGCCGCGCCCGAGATGATCAGCCTCATCAAGCGCAACAATTGCGGCAAGGCGCTGGAGATCGCGCGCCACGCCCGCGACATGCATGGCGGCAACGGCATCTCCGAGGAATTCCAGGTCATCCGCCACATGGTCAACCTCGAGACGGTCAACACCTACGAGGGCACGCATGATGTGCACGCGCTCATCCTAGGACGGGCGCAGACCGGGCTTCAGGCCTTTTTCTGAAGCCTTTTTCTGAACATGAAAAGCAAGGCGTAACCCTCTGACAAAACACGTTTCCTCAGAACCTGACAGCCTCTGGCAGGCCAGCGCCGGAGAACGCTTCACCGCCCCCGACCTGCAGGGCGAGCGCAGCGCCGATCTCGCCATCGTGGGCGGCGGCTATACCGGGCTCGCGGCGGCGCTGTCGGCGGCGAGTCAGGGCGCCGAGGTGGTGCTGCTGGAGGCCGAGCGCGTGGGCCACGGCGGTTCGGGGCGCAACGTGGGGCTGGTCAATGCCGGGCTGTGGCTGCCGCCCGACGCGGTGGCTGCGCGGCTGGGGCAGGGGCCGGGCGAGGCGCTCAACGCCACGCTGGCCGCCGCCCCGGATCGCGTCTTTGGTCACATCGCGCAGCATGACATCGCCTGCGAGCCGCAGCGTGCCGGCACGCTCCACCTCGCGCACGCGCCCGGCGGCCTGCGGGACCTGCGCCGCCGCGCGCAGCAGGCACAGGCACGCGGCGCGCCGGTCGCCGTGCTGGACGCGGACGAGACCGCGCGGCGCACCGGCTCGGACCGGTTCCACGGCGCGCTCCACGATCCGCGCGCCGGCACGATACAGCCGCTATCCTATGCACGGGGCCTCGCGCGGGCCGCCGCGACCGCGGGCGCGCGCATCTTCGAGCACAGCGCCGTCATCGCCGCCGAGCATCACGGCGGCCAATGGGTGCTGCGCACCGATGGCGGCAAGCTGCGCGCGCGCCGCCTGCTGATGGCCACCAACGCCTATCACCGGCCCGCTGGGGGGGCGCGGCTGCCCGACCTGCCGCTGGTCAATTTCTTTCAGATCGCCACCGCCCCGTTGGGCGACAACATCGCGGGCGATATCCTGCCCGGCGGCGAGGGGTGCTGGGATACCGGCACGGTGATGACCTCGCTGCGGCGCGATGCGGCGGGGCGCGTGATTCTCGGCGGCATGGGCGCGGGCGGGCAGATCCACGAGGGCTGGGCCCGGCGCAAGCTGGCGCACCTGCTGCCCCGGCTGGCCGAAGCGCCGCTGGCGCATGTCTGGGCCGGGCGCATCGCCATGACCGGCGACCACCTGCCGCGCATCCTGCGGCTGGGGCCGGGGGGGCTGGCGGTGTTCGGCTATTCGGGGCGGGGCATCGCGCCGGGCACCGTGTTTGGCGAGGCGGCGGCCCATGCGCTGCTGACGGGCGACGAGACCGGGCTGCCTGTCGGGGCGGTGGACAGCCACGCCGAGGCGCTGGCCGCGCTGCGCACGCTGGGCTTCGAGATGGCGGCGCGGATGGTGCACATGGTCGCGGCGCGGATATGACATTTTCGCACATGTGATGTGACATCCGGGGGTATTTTCCGCACGGATGCAGGGTCTATATCGCCCCCAAGGACAAGGAGCGGCGAGATGGCCCATACCGACAGCGCCGGGGGCAGGGCCCGGTTCACACAAGGCAACCTGTTGCGCCACGTCACGGTGATGTCGCTCACTTCGAGCCTCGGCATCGCCGCGATCTTCGCCGTGGACCTGATGGACGTGATGTTCATCTCGATGCTGGGCCAGAGCGAGCTGGCTGCGGCGGCGGGCTATGCCGGGGTGGTGATGTTCTTTGCCAGCGCCATGAATATCGGCCTGTCCATCGCCTCCGGCGCGCTGGTGGCGCGGGGTCTGGGTGAGGACGACCCGCGTCTCGCCGCCGAGCACGCGGCAAGCACCGCCGTGGTCGCGCTCGGCTTCGGGGCGCTGGTGCCGCTGCTGGCGCTGCCGCTGCTGGGGCCAATCCTCGGCTTTCTCGGCGCGGGCGGGCGCGAGGCCGATCTGGCGGCGGGCTATCTGTGGATCATCCTGCCGAGCACGGCGCTGTCGGGGCTGGCGATGGTGGCGGTGTCGGCGTTGCGCGCGCATGGCGACGCACAGGGGGCGATGGTGCCGTCGCTCCTCGGTGCGGCGGTCAACGGCGTGGCCGATCCGATCCTGATCTTTGCGCTGGGGCTGGGGCTGGACGGTGCGGCGATCGCCACGGTGATGGCGCGGCTGGCGACCGCGGGGCTGGCGCTGGCGATGGCACAGAGCCGCCACCGCGCGTTCTGCTGGCCCCGCCCGGAATGCCTGCGCCGCGATTTCCGCGATGCGCTGGGCATCGCGGCGCCGGCGATGATGACCACGGTCGCCACCCCCGTGGGCACCGCCATCGTCACCCGCGAGATGGCGAAATACGGCTCGGACGCGGTGGCGGGCATGGCCGTCATCAACCGGATGATGCCATTCGTTTCGGCGGTGATCTTCGGCCTGTCGGGGGCGCTCGGCCCGATCTTCGCGCAGAATTTCGGGGCAGGGCGCATGGATCGCGTGCTCGGCACCTTCCGCGAGGGTCTGCGGTTTCTGGCGCTCTACGTGCTGCTGGCCTGCGCGGTGCTGGTCAGCCTACGCGCGCCGGTGGCCGATCTGTTCGGCGCGACCGGCCAGATGCGCGAGCTGATGTTCCTGTTCATGGGGCCGCTGGCCCCGGCGATCCTGCTCAACGGCATCCTGTTCGTGTCGAACGCCGCGTTCAACAATCTCGGGCATCCGGGCTATTCCACGGCGCTCAACTGGGGGCGGCACACCGCCGGGACGTGGCCCTTTGCCGTGGGCCTGGGCATGGTGTTCGGCGCGGAGGGCGTGCTCATCGGGCAGGCGTTGGGCGGTGCTGCGTTCGCCGGCCTCGGTGCGTGGCTCGCACTGCGGGTGATCGAGGCCCCGTGCCGCGATCCGCTGAGTGCGCATTACACATGCCCGGATCAGCGGATGCAGGTGATCGCGGGCCGCAGCTACCGCTGACGGGGGCCCGCGCGGGGCTCCTGCACGGTCGATGCCAATAGGCGCATAATCGGTATTATGTTAAATATTATTACCACGATCCCGCACCGACGGAATACCGACACGATACCGACGGTTTGCCGACACGGGAATATGGCTTGAAATCAGGTATTTGAACAATGATCCTCAGATCGACTCCCGCACTCGACAGATCACGTCCCCCGGGGTTAACTAAGGGCATCGAGGAGACACCGCATGGCTTCCATCCTGATCCTGAACGGCCCCAACCTCAACTTGCTGGGCACCCGGCAACCCGAGGTCTATGGCCACGAGACGCTCGCCGATATCGAGGCGATGTGCCGCGCCCATTCCGCGGCGCACGGGCTGGCGCTCGGCTTCGCGCAGAGCAATCACGAGGGTGCGCTGGTCGATGCCATCCACGCCGCGCGCGGTCATCACGACGGGATCATCCTCAACGCCGGGGCCTATACGCATACCTCCATCGCGCTGATGGACGCGATCAGTTCGGTGCAGGTGCCGACCATCGAGTTACACCTGTCGAACATCCACGCGCGCGAGCCGTTTCGCCACCACTCTTATATCGCGCGGGTCGCGCTCGGGGTGATCTGCGGTTTCGGCGCGCACGGCTATGTGCTGGCCATCGACGCGCTGCGCGGACATCTGGAGCGTCGCGGATGATCGACCCGGCGGCGCTGAACAGGCTGCTGGACGCAACCACGATGGAAGAGCTGTGGGACATCCACACGCGGGTGATGGCCGATTACGGATTCGACCGGCTGCTCTATGGATGCACGCAGTTCCGCACCGCCAATTCGCTGGGCAGCCCCGAGGATTTCATCGTCCTGACCAATCACGACCCCGACTATGCCGAGGCGTTCGTCAACGAGGGCCTGTATTTCCACGCGCCGATGGTGCGCTGGTCGCTGGAGAATGACGGCGCGTGCTCGTGGTCGGTGCTCGACGCGCGGCTGGCGGCGGATGATTTCTCCCCCGAGGAGCGCGCGGTCATCGCCTTCAACCGGCGTCACGGGGTGACGGCGGGCTATTCGATCAGCTTTCGCTCGCTGCGCCCGCGGATGAAGGCGGCGATCGCGCTGACCGCGGCAACGGGAATGACGCAGGCCGAGGTTGACGCGCTCTGGCAGCGCGATGGCGAGACGATCCTCGCGGTCAACAACGTGGTGCATCGCTGCATCCTGTCCTTGCCCTACGAATCGCCGCACCGGGCGCTCACCGACCGGCAGCGCGAGGTGCTGGGCTGGGTCGGCGACGGCAAGACGGTGCAGGATATCGCGATGCTCATGGGGCTGACACCCGCCACGGTGGAAAAACACCTGCGGCTGGCGCGGCGGGCGCTGTCGGTGGAGACGACGGCGCAGGCGATCCTCAAGGTTGCGTTCCAGAACCAGATTTATCTGCTCGACCGTGGGTGATTTCAAAAACCCCCTGATATCAAAGGTTTGCCCGGCCGGTAAGGAATTCCTTACTTTTCTTACGCTGCGTAAGCGCGCACAAACGTGATGTTCCGTGAGTGGTGGCCTTTTGGCTTGGAACATCGGAAGTCGGGCCCATCCCCGTCGGTTTTCGGGGGGTCAGGTTTCCTCCGGCCTGTGCCGGAATTCGGCTGTCGGCATCCTTTTCGGTGTCGGCAGTCGATAACCTTGTGACCGTCGTTCATCCCCAATTGCGACCGGTCCTGGCGGTGCGTCTCCGGGCGCACCGCCGCCTTTCACGACGCGCGCCGCACGAAAAAGGCCCCCGGCGAACCGGGGGCCTTCATGGGTCGACAATCTTGGCGGGCTCAGCCCTGCGCGGCCTTGGCCACCTCGGCGGCGAAGTCTTCCTGCTTTTTCTCGATCCCCTCGCCCACCTCGAGGCGGACGAAGCCGGTGATCGCGGTACCGGCCTCCTTGGCGGCGGCCTCGACCGTGAGATCGGGATTCATCACGAAGGCCTGGCCCATCAGCGTGGACTCGGCGATGAACTTCTTCATCCGGCCGACGATCATCTTTTCGATCACCGCCTCGGGCTTGCCCGACTCGCGGGCGATGTCGATCTGGATCGCGCGTTCCTTTTCGACGATGGCCGGGTCGAGCGCGGCCTCGTCGAGCGCCGCCGGATTCGACGCGGCGATGTGCATCGCCACCTGCCGGGCAAAGCCCTCGTCGCCGTCATAAGCCACGAGAACGCCGATCTTGCCCATGCCGTCGCGGGCGGCGTTGTGGACGTAGGAGACCACCCCGGCCCCTTCGACGCGGGCCATGCGGCGCAGCGACATGTTCTCGCCGATGGTGGCGATCTTGTCGGTCAGCGTGTCGGCCACGGTCTTGCCGCCGAGGTCGGCAGCGGCGAGCGCCTCCACGTCGGTCACATCGAGCGCGGCCCCGGCGATGGCGGCAGCCATGTCCTGGAACTCGGCGTTCTTGGCGACGAAATCGGTCTCGGCGTTGATCTCGACCGCGACACCGCGACCGTCGGCCACGTTGAGCGCGACGAGGCCCTCGGCGGCGGTACGCCCGGATTTCTTGGCGGCCTTGGACAGGCCCTTGGTGCGCAGCCAGTCGGTGGCGGCCTCCATGTCGCCGCCCGTCTCGGTCAGCGCCTTCTTCGCGTCCATCATGCCTGCGCCCGTGCTGTCGCGCAGTTGCTTCACCATTGCAGCAGTGATCGCCATATCTCGGCTCTCCTCAAAAATCAGCGGATGTCCCGGGGCGCGGCATAGCCCTGCCCCGGTGACGGTTTCGTGACGGTTCAGGCGCCGGTGGTCTCGGTCACCTCGGCGATGACCTCCTCGACCGGTGCCTCGTCGAGTGCACCCACATCGACACCGGCGGCCCCGAGTTGCGCCGACATACCGTCGAGCGCGGCACGGCTGACGAGATCGCAGTAAAGCGCGATGGCGCGCGCGGCGTCGTCATTGCCGGGGATGATGTAGTCGATCCCATCGGGCGAGCAGTTGGTATCGACCACGGCCACGACCGGGATGCCAAGCTTGTTGGCCTCGGAAATGGCGAGCGCCTCCTTCTTGACGTCGATGACGAAGAGCAGGTCGGGCACGCCACCCATCTCGCGGATGCCGCCGAGGCTCGACTGGAGCTTGGTCTGGTCACGCTCGATCCCGAGGCGCTCCTTCTTGGTCAGACCCTCGGCACCGGCTTCGAGAATCTCGTCGATCTCGCGCAGGCGCTGGATGGATTTCGACACCGTCTGCCAGTTGGTCAGCGTGCCGCCCAGCCAGCGGTGGTTCATGTAGTACTGCGCGCATTTCTCGGCGGCGTCGGCCACCGGCTGCGACGCCTGCCGCTTGGTGCCGACAAACAGAACGCGGCCGTTCTTGGCCACGGTCTCGCGGATGACGTTGAGCGCCGCGTCGAGCATCGGTACGGTCTGCGTCAGGTCGATGATGTGGATGCCGTTGCGCGCGCCATAGATGAACTCGCCCATGCGGGGGTTCCAGCGCTGCGTCTGGTGGCCAAAGTGAACGCCGGCTTCGAGAAGCTGACGCAGATTGAACTCGGGAAGAGCCATTTTCGTATCCTTTCCGGTTTACGCCTCGGCACGGGGAGAGAAGCGATTGCTTCAACCGGTGGACCGCCGGGGATGTCTCCCCCGATCGGCCCGCCCATGCCTGCGGGATTTCAGTGCCGCGCGTATAGCCCCGGTCCGGCGTCGGCGCAACCCCCTGCGCCGCCCGGCCCGCCGCGCCCGTGATTTGCCCCATTGTGGCGCGGGTCCAACATGCCTAGATAGCGGCGTGGCCGCCACCGCGGGGAGCCGGGATGAACACGCCTTTCGACGAAATACCGCCCGAGCCGAAGAAACCGGGGCGCCTGTCGGGGCTCAGGGCGAGTTTTCTGACCGGGATCGTGGTGATCGCGCCGGTGGGGCTGACGCTGTGGCTCATGTGGACGGTGGCGGGCTGGGTGGACAGCATGGTGCTGCCGCTCATCCCGGCAAGCTACCAGCCCGAGCAGTATATCGGCATCAACCTGCGCGGCGTCGGCGTCGTCATTTTCCTGATCTTCACGATCCTCGTGGGCTGGATCGCCAAGGGGCTGATCGGGCGTTCGCTGATCGGCTTTGCCGAATCGCTGGTGCATCGGATGCCGGTGGTGCGCTCGATCTACTCGGGGGTGAAGCAGATCGCCGAGACGGTGTTCGCGCAGTCCGAGCGCAGCTTCGAAAAGGCGTGCCTCGTGCAGTACCCGCGCAAGGATATCTGGGCCATCGGCTTCATCTCGACCGAGGCGCGCGGCGAGGTCAACGCCCGCGCCGAGACCGGCAGCGACCTGCTCAGCGTGTTCGTGCCGACCACGCCCAACCCGACCAGCGGCTTCCTGCTGTTCTTTCCGCGCGAGGACGTGATCGAGCTCGACATGTCGATCGAGGACGCGGCCAAGCTGGTGATTTCGGCGGGGCTGGTCTATCCGCCCGAGCGCAAGCCCGAACTCTCGGGCAAGCCCCGCAAGCGCGCCTGACCGCCCTGCCCTCTACCGGTCCGGTCAGGCGAGCCGCGCCTGCCGGGCCTCGCGAAGCCGCGCGAAATCGTCGCCCGCGTGATAGCTTGACCGGGTGAGCGGCGTGGCCGAGACCATCAGGAACCCCTTGCCATAGGCGGCCTTTTCATAGGCGGCGAAGTCCTCGGGGGTCACGAAGCGGGCCACCGCATGGTGCTTGGGCGTGGGTTGCAGGTATTGCCCGATGGTCAGGAAATCGACATCGGCGGCGCGCATGTCATCCATCACCTGATGCACCGCCTGACGCTCCTCGCCCAGTCCCACCATGATGCCCGACTTGGTGAACATCGACGGATCAACCTCCTTGGCGCGCTGCAACAGCCGCAGGGAGTGGAAGTAGCGCGCGCCGGGGCGCACCGCGGGATAGAGGCCGGGCACCGTCTCGAGATTGTGGTTGAACACGTCCGGTTTCGCCGCCACCACCGTTTCCAGCACGCTATCCTCGCAATGCAGGAAATCCGGCGTCAGGATCTCGATGGTGGTGCCGGGCGCGCGGTGGCGGATGGCCCGGATGGTCTGGGCAAAATGCTCGGCCCCGCCATCGTCGAGATCGTCGCGATCCACCGAGGTGACGACGACATGGTTGAGCCCGAGTTTCTGCACCGCGTCGGCGACACGCCCCGGCTCGAACATGTCGAGCGCCTGCGGCTTGCCGGTGGCGACGTTGCAGAAGGTGCAGCCGCGGGTACAGATCTCGCCCATGATCATCATGGTGGCGTGGCCCTGCGCCCAGCATTCGCCCGCGTTGGGACAGCCCGCCTCCTCGCACACGGTGACAAGCTTGTTCTCGCGCACGATCCGCTGCGTCTCGAAATAGCCCTTCGAGGTCGGTGCCTTGACCCGGATCCAGTCGGGCTTGCGCGGCTGCGCGGTGTCGGGGCGGCGCGCCTTTTCGGGGTGGCGCTGCCCGGGTATCTTGAGATCGCGCACGATAGTGTCCCCGCGAGTGATTTGGTAACCTGTCGGGAGTATAGGAGAGGGTGATGGCGAGTTCCAGTGCCGCGTCGCCGCGTGCCGGTATGCGTCTGGATCAAAGGTGCCATCGCCCCGTTAACCAGTGCGCTGTTGTTCAGCGGTCCGCGTCCCCGTTGGCGCGGGCCGTCGCCAGCAGCGCCTCGCCGGCGTCGCGCAGTACCTGCGCGAGATCGTCGAACCAGTGCGCCTCGCCCGCGCCCCGCCGACGGACCAGCGCCACGCGGCGGACCGGCTCGGGCGGCTTGAAACGGCGCAGCACCAGCCCCGGCGCGGCGCGCGCCTCGGTGGGCGCGGCGATCTCGGGCATCAGCGTCAGGCCGAACCCCGCCGCCACCAGTCGCGACAGCGTGCCCAGCGACGAGGCGCCGGTGTCGATCTGCGCGTGCCCCCTGCCCCGACCGCAGACCTCGAGCGCCTGATCGGTCAGGCAATGCCCGTCCTCCAGCAGCAGCAGCGGGTTGCTGCCCAGCTCCGTCGGGTCCGGCACCGTCTCTCCGAGCGCGGCAAGGCGCGCGGCGCTGCCCGCCAGCAGGAACCGGTCCTCGAAAAGTTCCGCGGCCTCGAGGTCGTCGCCCGGCAGCGGCAGCGCCATCAGCGCGGCGTCGATCCGGCCCGCGCGCAGATCGGCGGCCAGGTCCTCGGTGCGCGCCTCGCGCACCCGCACGTCGAGCGCGATGTCGCGCGTGCGCAGCGCCGCCAGCGCACCGGGCAGGATGTAGGGGGCGATGGTCGGGATGATCCCCAGCGCCAGCTCGCCCGACAGCCCGTCATGCCAGCGCGCGGCCTCCGACAGCGCCTGCATTTCGTCGAGCACACGCCCGGCATGGTGCAGCACGCGCCGTCCGAAAGGGGTGAGCGCCACATCGCGGGCGCGCCGCTCCACCACCGGCGCGCCGAGCGTGGTCTCCAACTCGCGGATCTGCACCGAGAGCGCGGGCTGCGAGACGTTCATCGCCGCCGCCGCGCGCCCGAAATTGCGATGTTCGGCGAGCGCGCGGAAATAGCGAAGCTGGCGTAGGGTGATGGTCATGCCTGCATGATCGGGCGTGCCCGGTCCGGGCGCAAGGGGGCGATCAGCCGATGAGGCCCGCGCCTTCGCCCAGCCGCTCGTAATGGCGCCGGAGCCGGTGAAGCGCGATCCGCAGCACGATCTTGCCCGAGCGGGCGGACCAGCCCATCTTTTTCTCTGCGGTTTCCAGCCCCTCCAGATAGCAGCAGCAGCGCAGCGCCACGTCGCCCAGCCCCGGGCCAAGCTCGCGCAACGCGCCGATGAGGCGTGCATGCGCCGCCTCGGCGCCAAAGCCCGGCGCATCGGGCTGCGTCGCGGGGTTACTCGCCTGGCTGAGAAAGTGATCCCAGTTCTGCGCCATGCGCGGGGCCATCTGCGCCAGCTCGAAATCCTCGCGCAGGCGCTCGCCCGCGCTGACGAGACCGGGGTCGAGAAACCGCTCACCGCCCTTGTCGCGCCGCCGCGCCAGCGCGGCGAGCGGTGTGTCGCCGGGGGCGAAGCGCGCGGCCCGTCGGCCCTGGGCGGGATCGCCGCCCGCATCCGCACCGTCGAGAACGGCCTGCGCGCGCAGGCCGGAGGCGGCGTTCTCCTCCTCGGCGAGCAACTCGCCCAGCATCGCGCGACCGCGTGCGGTGACGTGATAACGCGAGATGCGGCCGGGATTGTCGCAGGCGATCCAGTCCTTGAGCGCCAGCGCCTCGGCCACCTCGCGGTCGACGACGGCGGTGCGCGTCGGCTCGCCGGTGCCAGTGTCGCGCACCACCACGGCCTTGTCCATCCCGGAGGCCACGGCCAGACGCGCGCCGGTCTCGCACAGCCGGCGCAGCACGCGCCGCGCCTCGCGCCGGAGCCGCACGGCGCTGAGCGTGGTGCCATCGCCATCGGTCGGGCTTTTGGATAAGGGTGTCATGGGGACCTCCGAGAGTGGGGAACCGGGTGTCCTTGCATGACCGAGGATATCTCCTAGCCGCCGCAACGCATCATCCACCAGCAGATCGTCGCGCCGCGTCTCGAACGCCCGGATCTGTCGCAGCACGGTCGAGGCATGCCGCCCCGACCGCCGCGCCAGAGTCCGGATCGACGCGCCGCTCTCGATATGCGCCAGGTAGTGGACCGCGGCCTCGGGCACCCAGGACGGCACCCTTGGCAAGGTGGGTTTGGTCAGAAGCTGCTGTTGCATCGCGGGTCCCCGATTTGCGGCCTGCGGACCCGCCAGGGCAACGTGACAGGTTGTCCACAGGCTTATCCACATGGTCGGATCAACTTAAACGTGCAAATATTACCGGTTCGTTAACTGTTTCCAGAAATTAAACTTTTGTTGCCAAACTATGAACAATACCTGTCCCGGCCGTGCGCTGCACCGCGTCCGCGCGCAACACGGGGCCGCGTCATGCCACGGTGGCCGGGCATGTCGAAAAGGGAGTGCGATCAATGCAGGACATTCACCGGGTGCTGGGCGCGCTGCGCCGTCCGCCGCTTCTCGTGCGCGCCGCGCGGCTGGGGGCGTCAGCCTACAACCGGGGCGCGTCGCTGCCGCGGCTCATCGGGCCGGGGCCGCTGCCCGCGCCGGCAGGGGCGCTGGCCCGGTTGATCGAGATCGAGCGCGCCCAGGACACGGCGCGCCGTGACGGCGCGGCCACCTGGCGCGCCGCCGACCATGTGGCGGTGCTGATCGCGGTGATGGGCGAGGCGCGGCTTCTGGACCGGCAGGCTCAGGAGAACGCGTCGGGCATCGCCTCCTTGCGCCGCGCCACGAAATCGCCGAGTGCCTCGTTGATCGCAGGGTCGAGCGCGGGCTGCTGGTAGTCGCCCAGCAGCTTCTTGACCCGCGCGTTGGCCAGCGCCATCGTGTCGCGCCCGCCCTCGTCGATCCAGGTCTCGTAAGGCTTGTAATCGAGCAGGTCCGAGCGCCAGAACGCGGTCTTGAAATTGGCGTGGGTATGGGCGCAGCCAAGGTAATGGCCGCCCGGCCCGACCTCGCGGATCGCGTCCATCGCCTGGCCGTTCTCGTCCATGTAGACGCCTTTCGCGAGGTGATGCAGCGTCCCGAGCTGGTCGGCGTCCATCACGAATTTCTCGAACGAGGCGACCAGCCCGCCCTCCAGCCAGCCGCAGGAATGCAGCATGAAGTTGACGCCTGCCAGCAGGCCGACATTGAGGCTGTTGGAGGTCTCGTAGGCGGCCTGCGCGTCGGGCAGCTTGGAGCCGTTGAACGACCCTGCCGAGCGGTACGGCAATCCCAGCCGCCGGGCGATCTGGCCCATGCCATAGGTGATGTGCGCAGCCTCCGGCGTGCCGAAGGTGGGCGCGCCGCTGTTCATGTCGATCGAGGTGACAAAGGCTCCCGCGATCACCGGCGCGCCGGGGCGGACGAGCTGGGCATAGGCGATGCCCGCCAGCACCTCGGCCAGCACCTGCGTGAGCGTCCCGGCCACCGTGGTGGGCGCCATCGCCCCGCCGACGATGAACGGCGAGATGATGCAGGCCTGGTTGTTGGACGCGTAGACTTCGAGCGAGCCCATCATCACGTCGTCGAAGGTCATCGGCGAGTTGACGTTGATGAGGTTGGTCATCACCGTGTTGTCGCGCACGAAATCCTCGCCAAAGAGCAGCCCGGCCATGTCGACGCTGTCCTGCGCGCGGCTGGGCTCGGTGACCGAGCCCATGAACGGCTTGTCCGACAGCGTCATGTGCGCGTGAAGCATGTCGAGGTGGCGCTTGTTGACGGGGATGTCGGTCGGCTCGCAGACGGTGCCGCCGGAATGGTGCAGCCATTTGGACATATAGCCCAGTCGCACAAAGTTGCGGAAATCCTCAAGCGTTGCGTAGCGGCGACCGTTCTCCATGTCATGCACGAAGGGCGGGCCGTAGATCGGCGCGAGCACGAGGTTGCGGCCGCCGATCTCGACCGAGCGGGCCGGGTTGCGCGCGTGTTGGGTGAATTGCGACGGCGCGGTGGCGATGAGTTGCCGTGCAAGACCCCGCGGCAGCCGCACCCGCTCGCCCTGCACGTCCGCGCCCGCCTGCCGCCAGCGCTCGAGCGCGGCGGGATTCTGGACGAAATTGACACCGATCTCTTCGAGCACGGTCTCGGCGTTGTGCTCGATGATCTCGAGCGCCTCCTCGCTCAGGATCTCGAAGTTGGGGATGTTGCGCTCGATGAAGCGCGCCGTCTCGATGCTGACGGCGCTGCGCTCCGCGCGGCGCGCGGCCCCGCCACCGCCCCGTGCCCGCCTGCTGCGCGCTGATGCTTCCGCCATGAGTGCCCCCTATGTGTTCGTGCCTGTCCACGCAAACCGTCCAGCCCGCGTTCGAGCGGGTATTTGTGCGTTTTTAGCTTGTTGCCTGACGTGTCCGGTGGCGTATAGCGGCGCGTTGGGGGGAAAAGCGACATCGTTACCCCGTGCGAGCGCGACACGCGGACAGGCCCGCGCGCGATGCGGGGCGGGCATCCTCTTGCTCTTGCACCGCCGGGGCGCGCGCACTACTAGGCTGGCCATGAGCCAGCCCATGCATGACCGCCTCCTGATCATCGACTTCGGCAGCCAGGTGACGCAGCTTATCGCGCGCCGCCTGCGCGAGTTGAACGTCTATAGCGAAATCCACCCCTACCAGAACGTGACTGACGCGCTTCTGAGAGAGATCGCGCCGCGCGCGATCATCTTTTCGGGTGGCCCCGACAGCGTGACGCGCGCCGGAAGCCCGCGCCCGCCGCAGGCCGTTTATGACCTTGGCGTGCCGATCCTCGGCATCTGCTACGGCCAGCAGGTGATGATGCAGGACCTCGGCGGCCGCGTCGAGGCCGGCGAGCACGCCACCGCCGAATTCGGCCGCGCCTGGGTCACGCCCACCGGGCTGCAAAGCGAATTGATCGAGGGCTGGTTCACCGATGCCGCGGGCCGCGCGCAGGTCTGGATGAGCCATGGCGACCATGTCTCTGAAATTGCACCGGGATTCGAGGTTCTGGGCACCTCGCCGGGCGCCCCCTTCGCCATCACCGCCGACCGCGCGCGGCGCTACTACGCGGTGCAGTTCCACCCCGAGGTGCACCACACCCCCGACGGCAAGCGGCTCTACGAGAATTTCGTCAAGCTGGCCGGGTTCAAGGGCGACTGGACCATGGGCGCCTATCGCGAAGAGGCGATTGCCAAGATCCGCGCGCAGGTCGGCGACAGCCCGGTCATTTGCGGCCTTTCCGGTGGCGTCGATTCCTCGGTCGCGGCGGTGCTGCTGCACGAGGCGATCGGCGATCAACTGACCTGCGTTTTCGTCGATCACGGCCTCTTGCGGCAGAACGAGGCGGCCGAGGTCGTGACAATGTTCCGCGACCACTACAACATCCCGCTGATCCACGCCGATGAATCAGAGCTGTTTCTGGGTGAGCTTGACGGCGTAAGCGACCCGGAAACCAAGCGAAAGATCATCGGGCGCCTGTTCATCGACGTGTTCCAGAACCACGCCAACGAGATCGAGGGCGCGGAATTTCTGGCGCAGGGCACGCTCTACCCCGACGTGATCGAAAGCGTCAGCTTCTCGGGCGGTCCGTCCGTCACGATCAAATCGCACCACAATGTCGGCGGCCTGCCCGAGAAGATGGGCCTGAAACTGGTCGAGCCGCTGCGCGAGCTTTTCAAGGACGAGGTCCGCGCGCTTGGCCGCGAGCTGGGCCTGCCCGACAGCTTCATTGGCCGCCACCCCTTCCCCGGCCCGGGCCTCGCCATCCGCTGCCCCGGCGAGATCACCCGCGAGAAACTCGACATCCTGCGCCGCGCCGACGCGGTCTATATCGACCAGATTCGCAAGCATGGGCTCTATGACGAGATATGGCAGGCGTTCGTCGCCATCCTTCCGGTACGCACCGTCGGCGTGATGGGCGACGGGCGCACCTATGATTTCGCCTGCGCCCTGCGCGCCGTCACCTCCGTCGACGGCATGACGGCGGATTACTACCCGTTCAGCCACGATTTCCTCGGCGAGACCGCGACCCGCATCATCAACGAGGTCAAGGGCATCAACCGCGTCACCTACGACATCACCTCGAAGCCGCCGGGCACCATCGAATGGGAGTGATCCGCCTTACCGGCACGCTGACATGTGCCCGCGATGACGCGCATGCCGTGCGCGCCGCCCTGCCCGACCATATCCGCCTCAGCCGCGCCGAGCCGGGGTGCCTGTCGTTCGACGTGACCGAGACCGCGCCGGGCGTCTTCACCGTTGCCGAGCGCTTTGCCGACCGCGCCGCCTTTGACGCCCATCAGACCCGCACCCGCGCCAGCGCGTGGTGGCAGGCCACGGGCCATATGGCACGCGATTTCACGCTGACCGAGGAATGACCCTGACAGCCACCTCGCAAGGCACCGACCCCGCCGCCGTGCTGCGCGCCGGGCTCTGGATGCTGGGCGCGGTCCTGTCGTTCTCCTCGATGGCGGTGGCGGGGCGCGTGGTCAGTTTCGAGCTCGATACATTCGAGATCATGATGTACCGCAGCATCGTGGGCTTTGTCCTCGTGCTGACCGTCGCCCGCCTCACCGGTCATTCGCGCAGCATCACCACCCGCTCGCCGGGCCTGCATCTGATCCGCAATCTCAGCCATTTCACCGGCCAGAACCTGTGGTTCTACGCCATCACCACGATCCCGCTTGCGCAGGTCTTCGCGCTGGAATTCACCGCGCCGCTCTGGGTGCTGGTGCTGTCGCCGCTGGTCCTGGGCGAACGGATGACGCCGGTGCGCGCACTCGCCGCCGTCATCGGCTTTGCCGGCATCCTGATCGTCGCGCGCCCGGGGGCCGAAACGGTCAACGCAGGCACCCTGGCCGCCGCCGCCGCCGCCATCGGATTCGCCGGCTCGATCCTCGCCACCAAGCGGCTGACCCGCACCGAGACGCTCGCCTGCATTCTCTTCTGGATGACGCTCACGCAGATCGTCTTCGGCCTGATCTGCGCGGGGCTCGACGGCGATATCGCCCTGCCCTCGCCCGCCTCGCTGCCGTGGCTTTTCGTGATCGGCTGCGCCGGGCTGATGGCGCATGTGTGCCTGACCACCGCGCTCTCGATCGCGCCCGCCACCGTGGTCACCCCGGTCGATTTCATGCGCCTGCCGCTGATCGCGGTGATCGGCCTCATGGTCTATGGCGAGGCGATCGACGCGTTCGTGATGATCGGGGCCGCGACCATCTTTGGCGCGAATTACCTCAATTTGTGGTTTGAGACACGGAAACGTTACTGAAATACGTGTGTCTCCCGTCGAAAGTGTGTCTTGCACGCCACCGCTCGTTTCATGTGCAGCCGTGACGCGGCGTCAAAGATTGACCGGGTAAGCCGCAACGGTAGTGTGACAGGCAATTGATAATGAGGAGAGGGACATCATGAAACAGAGCGTTATCGCAATGACGCTGCTCGCAACGGCATCGGCCCCGGCCTTTGCCGGCGGGATCGAGCGGCGGGGGGACCCGTCGCAGATATTGTTCGAGGAGGGACAGAATTACGTGGAATTCAGCGTCACGTCGGTCGATCCCGATGTGAGCGGCAAGGCACGTCCCGGTACCGGGGGTGCACCATTCGGTGCCACCGGTGACATTCAGGACAGGTATCAGAATTACGCGCTCGGCTACAAGCGTCAGCTCAATGACCGGGTCGCACTCGCCTTCGTGATCGACGAGCCGGTGGGCGCGGATGTCACATACAGAGGCCCTGTTGCCTTCGGCGGCGGTCCTTTCTTCGGAACGTCCAATGCCTCGGTCGAGTCGATCCGCTACACCGGCATGGCAAAATTCAAGGCAACCGATCGCTTCAGCGTCTATGGCGGCCTGAGCTATGTCGGTCTGAGCGGCAGCCTGCTGGTCGTGTCCCCCGGCACCGGCGGCGTCACGCCAACGAACCCGCCGCCGGTACCGCCGCAGGCGCAGGGCGGACCGCGTGAAGGTCGCTACTCCCTCGCCGTGAACAAGGATTTCCAGGTCGGCTACATGTTCGGTGCCGCCTATGAAATTCCCGATATCGCGCTGCGGGTCGCCCTGACCTACGAATCCGAGACCGAGCACGAATTTGACGACAACACCGGATCGCCCTTCGAGGTCGAGCTTCCCAAGTCGCTGACGCTCCACGCCCAATCCGGCATCGCCAAGAACACGCTGCTCTTCGGCTCCGTGCGCTGGCGCGAATGGTCCGAGTTCCAGGTGGCACCCGAGGACTTCTTCTCCTTCTCCACCGGGTCCCCGGTAACCACCCCCATCGCCTTCGGAACCGAGGATATCTACACCTACCGCCTCGGCATCGGTCGCCGGTTCACCCAGAACTGGAGCGGGGCGTTCATCCTCGGCTACGAGGAGCAGACCGGCAATCAGGTCGGCAACCTCGAGGGAACGGATGGCTTTCTCAGCTATACCGCCGCCGTGACCCATACGATGGAACGGCTCGAAGTGACCGGCGCGCTGTCCTATATCGACCTTGACGACGCCGACACGTCGGTCGCCTCCTTCTCCGGCAACGACGGGTTCGCCTTCGGGCTCAAGGTAGGCATGAAGTTCTGACGCCTGTCCACCGACGCGACCACGCCCCGCCCCCTCACCGGGGCGGGGTTTTTCGTGTCCGACCCTTGCCATTCCGGCGGTGACGCCGCAGGTAAAGGCACCATCGAGAGACCGGAGCACGCGCATGATCTACGACACCGCCCAAGCCTGGATGGAGGCCCCCTGCAAGCGGGTGCTGTTCTATGGCATGTCGGGGCTGGGCAAGACCCATGTCTCGCAGATGCTGCGCGACGCGGGCGGCTGGTTTCACTACTCGATAGATTACCGCATCGGCACCCGCTACATGGGCGAGCTCATTGTCGATAACGCCAAGGCGCACGCCATGCAGGTGCCGTTCCTGCGCGATCTGCTGCTCAGCGATTCGATCTATATCGGCTCCAACATCACCTTTCACAACCTCGCCCCGGTCTCGACCTATCTGGGCAAGCCGGGCGACCCGGCCAGGGGCGGCATGCCCATCGACGAATACCGCCGCCGTCAGGAACAGTTCCGCCAGGCGGAGATCAACGCGCTGATGGATACCGGCTATTTCATCGAGCGCGCCGGACGGCTCTACGGCTATCCGCATTTCATCTGCGACACCGGCGGGTCGATCTGCGAATGGGTCGAGGGCGACGACCCCGACGACCCGCTCCTGACCGAGCTCGCGCGCCACTGCCTGCTGGTCTATATCGAAGGGTCCGAGGCGCATACCGCCGAGCTGATCCGCCGCTTCGACCGCGCGCCCAAGCCGATGGCCTACCAGCCCGAGTTCCTCGCCCGGATGTGGGAGGAATATCTGAGTGAAAACAAATGCGAAGCGGACGAAGTTGATCCTGATGCCTTCATCCGCCGGACATACGCGCGCGCCCTCGCGCACCGCCAGCCGCGCTACGAGCGGATGGCCAAATGGGGTGTCCGCGTCAGCGCCGACGAGGTGGCGCAAGCGACCGACGCCGCCCGCTTCGACGCGCTCATCGCCGATGCCATCGACCGCCGCACAGACTGACCGCCCGAGGACCGCACCCCATGCCCATCAAGATCCCCGCCGACCTGCCCGCCCATTCCGTGCTCAAACGCGAGGGCGTGATGGTGATGGATCCCGGACAGGCCGACCGGCAGGACATCCGCCCGCTGCGCATCGGCCTGCTCAACCTCATGCCCAGGAAAATCCAGACCGAGACGCAGTTCGCGCGGCTCATCGGGGCGACGCCGCTGCAGATCGAGCTCGACCTCATCCGCATGACCGAGCACCATTCCAAGACCACCGCTGCCGACCACATGGAGAGCTTCTACCGCCCCTTCGCCGAGGTGGCGGCGGCGGGCGACAAATATGACGGGCTGATCATCACCGGCGCGCCGATCGAGCATCTCGATTTCGACGCCGTCACCTATTGGGACGAATTGCGCCGGGTGTTCGACTGGACGCAGAGCCATGTGCATTCCACCTTTGGCGTGTGCTGGGGCGGCATGGCGATGATCAACCATTTCCACGGCGTCAGGAAACACATGCTGCCGGCCAAGGCGTTCGGCTGTTTCCGGCACCGCAACATGGCCCCCGCCTCGCCCTACCTGCGCGGTTTTTCCGACGATTGCGTGATCCCCGTCAGCCGCTGGACCGAAATGCGGCGCGCCGAGATCGAGGCCGTGCCGGGCCTGACCATCCTGCTCGACAGCGACGAGGTCGGCCCCTGCATGGTCGAGGACACGGGCCACCGGGCGCTCTATATCTTCAACCATTTCGAATATGACAGCGACACGCTCAAGCAGGAATATGACCGCGACATCGCCAATGCGACGCCGATCAACGTGCCGGGCAACTACTACCCCGAGGATGACCCGGCGCGCGCCCCGCAAAACCGCTGGCGCAGCCACGCGCATCTGCTCTACGGCAACTGGATATCCGAAATCTATCAGACAACCCCCTATGACAGCGCGCGGATCGGCGTGGACACCACCGACCTGCGGGCCTGAGCGATGAAGCTCACCCTCCTGCTGCTGACCGCCGCCGCACTCGCGGCGCTCACCCTGTGGAAGGCCCGCGTCCACGAGGCCCGCGCCGAGGCCGAGTGGCCGCCCCAGGGCCAGTTCGTGACCGTGGAGGGCACCCGCGTCCACGCGGTCGTGATGGGGCCCGGGGACGCCCCCGATCTGGTGCTCATCCACGGCGCCTCGGGCAACACCCGTGACATGACCTTTGACCTCGCCCCGGCGCTGGCCGGGGCCTTCCGCGTGATCGTGTTCGACCGGCCCGGTCTGGGCCATGGCGAGCGGATCGGCCGCGGCGGCGCCACGATCACGCAGCAGGCCGCGCTCTTGCAGCAGGCGGCGGCAAAGCTGGGGGCCGACCGCCCCGTCGTCCTTGGCCACAGCTACGGCGGCGCGGTGGCGCTCGCCTGGGCGGTGACGCGACCCGATGCGCTGTCGGCGCTGGTCTCGGTCGCAGGTGCCGCCAAGCCGTGGGACAGCGCCCTGCCGCCGCTCTACAAGGTGCTGTCGCACCCGGTTCTGGGGCCGCTCGCCGCGCCGGTCCTGACCGCCTGGGTGCCCGACAGCTATGTCGAGACCGCGGTATCGGAGATTTTCGCGCCACAGGATCCACCCGAAGGCTATCTCTCCCATGTCGGCACGGGGCTTACCCTGCGCCGCGAGACCCTGCGCGAGAACGCCCGGCAACGCGCCGGGCTGCTGGCGCAGATCGAGGCGCTGCACACCCGCTATGCGGAGATCGAGGTACCGGCGGAAATCGTGCACGGCACCGCCGACACCACCGTGGGCCTGTCGATCCACGCCCGTCCGCTGGCCGCCGAGGTGCCCGGCGCGACCCTCACATCGCTCGACGGCATCGGCCACATGCCCCACCACGCCGCCATGACCGCCGTGATCGCCGCCATCCACCGCGCCGCCACCCGCGCCGGATTGCACCCGCGGGACTGAGCGGCCATAGTGAACCCCCCTGACGACGAGGCCCCGGCATGGAGCTCCCCTTCGACGGCGCGATCAGCGCCTTTTACGAGAACGATGCACCACGAGAGGTGCGCGACGCCATCGCCCGCGCCGACCGCGACGAGGTGCTCGACCCCGGCTTTCCCTATTCCGAGCGGATGGCGCGCAAGGCCTATGAGCGCGAGCTTGAGCGGCTGCAAATCGAACTGGTCAAGCTCCAGTACTGGGCGCGCAGGACCGGCGCGCGCGTGGCCATCGTGTTCGAGGGGCGCGACGCGGCGGGCAAGGGCGGCACGATCAAGCGCTTTCGCGCCAACCTCAACCCGCGCGGTGCGCGGCTCGTGGCGCTGCCCAAACCCTCGGACACGGAGGCGACGCAATGGTATTTCCAGCGCTATATCGACCACCTGCCCGCCGGCGGCGAAATCGTGTTCTACGACCGGAGCTGGTACAATCGCGGCGTGATCGAGCATGTCTTTGGCTTTTGCACGCCCGAGCAGCGCGAATATTTCTTTGCCCAGGTGCCGGATTTCGAGCGGATGCTGGTGGCCGAGGGCATCCACCTCTTCAAATTCTGGCTCAACGTCGGCCGCGCCGAGCAGTTGCGCCGCTTCCTCGCGCGCGAGAGCAATCCGCTCAAGCAGTGGAAGCTGAGCCGGATCGACGTCGAGGGGCTGGCGAAATGGCCCGACTACAGCGCCGCGATCGCCGAGACGCTGGAGCGGTCCCACACCGATCACGCGCCGTGGACGGTGGTGCGCGCCGACGACAAGCGCCGCGCGCGGGTGGCCGCGATCCGGCATGTGCTGTCGCAGATCGACTACGACCGCAAGGATGCGCGGGCGGTCGGCGCGTCCGATCCGTCGATCATCGGCGGCCCCGACATCTGGCCCGACAACCTGAATGGCTAAGAAGGGCTATCATCACGGCAACCTTCGCGAGGCCCTGATCGAGGCAACCCTCACCCTCATCGTGGCCAGGGGGCCGCAGGGCTTTACCCTGTCCGGGGCGGCGCGGCAGGCGGGCGTGACACCCGCCGCCATATACCGCCATTTCGCCGGGCGCGACGATCTCGTGGCCGAGGCCGCACGACAGGGCTACGAACTCTTCGCCGCGATGCTGTCGGAGGTGGACGCGCTGCCGGGGGCGCCGCGCGTGCGGGCGATGGCGCAGGCGTATCTCGCCTTCGCCGAGCGCCATCCCGGGCATTACGTCGCCATGTTCGAAAGCGGCATAGACCTCGCCCGCCGCCCGGCGCTGTCCGAGGCGGCGGGGCGCGCGCGCGACGTGCTGCACGGCGCGTGTGACGGGATGAACGCCGATGCCGCCGAGGTGACGGCGCATGTCTGGTCGCTCAGCCACGGGGTGGTAGAGCTTTACCTGCGCAATTCCGCCGGGCTGAGCCATCCGCCCGAGGCGCGCGCGATGCTGTCGCGCGCGCTCGACACCTACCTCTCGGGGCTTGTCTCCCCCGCCGCGCAGACCAGCCGGTAGAGATGCCAAGTGGCGTGGCCCAGCAGCGGCAGCACCAGAAACAGCCCGAGAAACGCGGGCAGCAAGGCGACGAAGGTCAGCCCCGCCACCAGCGCCGCCCAGCCAAGCATCGGCACCGGGTTCTCCATCACGACCGCCAGGCTCGTCAGCATCGCGGTCACGAAATCCACCTCTCGGTCCAGCAGCAGCGGCAGCGAGATCACCGTGAGCGCATAGAGAAGCAGCGCGAAACACGCCCCCACGCCGGTGCCCACTGCCAGCATCGAGAGCCCCTCGCGCGTCAGATAGACGTCGAAGGAGGACGACACGTTGGTCATCGTCGAGAGCCCGAGGAACAGCGCAAAGATCATGTGCGCGAGAAAGAACCAGAACAGGAACACCATGACGATGATCGCGCAGATCGAGGGCAGTTGCCGCCGCCGCTGATGGGCGATCACCCCGAGGATCTCGCGCGCCGCCAGCGGGCGACCCTCGCTCAGCCGGTGGCTCACCTCGTAAAGCCCGACCGCCGCGAACGGCCCGACCAGCGGAAAGCCCACGGCGGCAAAGATCAGCCAGTAGCTCTTGCCGGTGGCCCATGTGACGCCCGCCATCGCCAGCCCGATCGCCACGTAGACCCCGGCGAACAGGATGCCGTAGCCCGGCGCACGGCGCATGTCCGCCCAGCCGCGGCGCAGCGCCTCGGCCAGCATCGCGAACCGCACCTCCCCCATATCCGGCACCCCGAAGGGGCGTATCTGCGTTTCGGTCATCGGCATTCCTCCTCTGCGCCGGCAGCGTAGCCAGCGCCGGGCCGGGCGCAAAGATCGAATTGCGAATCAGCTTTTCTCGTCGTCCCGTTGCGGCGGGATCGAATAGGTCAGGCTCGCCCGCGCCACCGGTGCCTCTGCCCCGTCCGAAAAGATCAGAACCTCGCCCACCGCCAGAACGCGGCCGACCTTGAGCAGGCGGCACTCGGCGATCAGGTCGGTGTTGGCGGCAGGCTTGCGCATGAAGTCGATGGAGCAATTGGTCGTCACCGCCAGCGCCTCGGGCCCGATCATCGCCAAAAGCGCGAGGTAGACCGCGACATCCGCCAGCGCAAAGATCGACGGCCCCGACACCGTGCCGCCGGGCCGCAGGTGCCGCTCGCCCACGGCAAGGCGCACCCGGATGCGCCGCGCGCCCACCTCCTCGATCACGAAATCCTGCGCGACCTGCGGAAATTCGCGGCCGAGGAAATGCGTGAGCTCGGCGGCGTCCATGGTGACGGTCATGCTTTTCTCCCTGCCCGGTTTCGTGCCACAATGTCCACAACACGGAAAAGGAGACAAGATGGCAATTCTCGAACGCGACGACAGCGGCGCGATTGCGCGGCTCACCATGAATTCACCCGGCAACCTGAACGCGCTCTCGGATGCGATGCTGGCCGCCCTCAGCGAGGAATTCGCCCGGCTGGCCGAGGACCGCGCAATCCGCGTCGTCACGCTCGCCGGCGCGGGTAAGGCGTTCTGCGCCGGCCACGACCTCAAGGAAATGCAGGCCGCCCGTCAATCCGAAGACAAGGGCCGCGCCTATTTCGCCGATCTGTTCTCGCGCTGCACCGCCGTGATGACGGCGATCCGCAACCTGCCCCAGCCGGTGATCGCGTCGCCCCACGGCATCGCCACCGCCGCGGGCTGCCAGCTTGTCGCCTCCTGCGACATGGCGGTGGCCGCGCATGGCACGCGCTTCGGCGTCAACGGCGTCAATATCGGGCTCTTTTGCTCCACGCCCATGGTGGCGCTGTCGCGCAACATCCCCCGCAAGCAGACCTTCGAGATGCTCACCACCGGTCAATTCATCGAGACCGACCGCGCGGCACAGCTTGGCCTCATCAACCGTGCGGTTGAACCCGCGAACCTTGAGGTTGAGACCATGACCCTCGCCGAAACCGTCGCCGCCAAGCTCGGCTCGGCGGTGCGCATCGGCAAGCGCGCCTTCTACGAGCAGTTGGAACTGGGGCTCGACGATGCCTATGCCCATACCGGCGCGGTGATGGTCGAGAACATGCTCGACCGCGACACCGACGAGGGCATCAACGCCTTCCTGCAAAAGCGCGCGCCGGACTGGCAACAATGAACGAACCGCTGCACATCGTCGGCGGCGGCATGGCCGGATCCGAGGCCGCGTGGCAGGCCGCGAATATGGGCGTGGACGTGGTGATCCACGAAATGCGCCCGAATATCAAAACCTTCGCGCATCGTACCGGCGACCTGGCGGAGATGGTCTGCTCCAATTCCTTCCGTTCCGACGACGACGAGCAGAACGCCGTCGGCCTGTTGCACTGGGAAATGCGGGCGGCGGGTGGCCTCATCATGGAGATGGCTGACCGTCACCGCCTGCCCGCTGGCGGCGCGCTCGCCGTGGACCGCGAACCGTTCGCGCGCGCGGTCACCGAGCGGCTCGTCAGTCACCCGAAGATCACCGTGCAAGCCGATGAAATCACAAAGATTCCCGAGAGCGGTCAGTGGATTTTCGCGACCGGCCCGCTGACCTCGGAGGGCCTCGGTCAGGCCATCGCCCGCGAGACCGGCAGCGACGCGCTCGCCTTTTTCGACGCCATCGCGCCGATCGTGCATTTCGACAGCATCGACATGTCCCGCGCGTGGATGCAGTCGCGCTATGACAAGGGCGACAGCGAGGCAGAGCGCACCGCCTATCTGAATTGTCCAATGGACAAAGATACTTACGA
Source organism: Roseovarius ramblicola (assembly GCF_042430665.1). Classification (NCBI taxonomy): domain Bacteria; kingdom Pseudomonadati; phylum Pseudomonadota; class Alphaproteobacteria; order Rhodobacterales; family Roseobacteraceae; genus Roseovarius; species Roseovarius ramblicola. Next base: position 332,519 of record NZ_JBHMEC010000017.1, read on the forward strand.
GGCATTCATCGACGCGCTCATCGCCGCCGACAAGACCGAGTTTCACGACGGCGAGGACGCGCCCTATTTCGACGGCTGCCTGCCCATCGAGGTGATGGCCGAACGCGGACGCGAGACGCTGCGCCACGGCCCGATGAAGCCCGTCGGCCTGACCAATCCACATCAGCCCGAGATCAAGCCGCACGCGGTGGTGCAATTGCGCCGCGATAACGCGCTGGGCACACTCTACAACATCGTCGGCTTCCAGACCAAGATGAAGTATGGTCCGCAAGCATCTGTTTTCAGGATGATTCCGGGATTGGAGGACGCACGGTTCGCGCGACTCGGCGGCATCCATCGCAACACCTTTCTCAATTCCCCCACGCTGCTCGACGACCGGCTTCGTCTGCGCGCGCGCCCCAATATCCGCTTTGCCGGGCAGATCACCGGGGTCGAGGGCTACGTCGAGTCCGCGGCGATGGGGCTCGTCGCCGGGCGGCTTGCGGCCGCCGGGATGCTGGGCCGCACCCTGCCCCCGGTGCCGCAAGACAGCGCGATGGGGGCGCTCATCCACCACATCACAGGCGGGGCCGACGCGAAAACCTTTCAGCCGATGAACGTCAATTTCGGCCTGTTCCGGCCCGTCGACGGTCTCAAGGGCGGGCGGCGCGGCAGGCGTGACCGCTACAAGGCCTATACCGACCGTGCCAAGGCGGCGTGGCAGGGCTGGCTCGAACACGTCCGGCACGGGGCGGAACTGGCCGTATGACGATGTCCAAACGTTTCCTCGACAAGGCCTATGCCCTCGACACCCCCGAAGAGACCCGCGCGCTCTATGACCGCTGGGCCGCAAGCTACGATGACGAGATCGCGGCCAACGGCTATGCCACGCCGGCCCGCGTGGCGCATGCGCTGGCGGCGCAGGTCGGTGACCGGACGGCGCCGGTGCTGGATTACGGTTGCGGCACGGGGCTTTCGGGCGAGGCGCTGCACGCGGCGGGCTTCACCGTGATCGACGGGATGGACCCGAGCCCCGCCATGCTCGACGGCGCGCGCGAAAAGGGCGTCTATCGCAACCTTGCGCTGCTCGATCTCGACGATAGCGCGCCGCTGCCGCAGGGCGCATACCCCGCCATCACCGCCGCCGGCGTGATCGGCGTCGGCGCGGCTCCCGCGGACACGCTCGACATGTTGCTGACGGCGCTGCCGCCGGGGGGGCTCCTCGGCTTCAGCTTCAACGACCACGCGCTGGCCGATCCGCAATACGAGGGGCGGCTCGCGCCCTGGCTCGAACGCGGCGACGCGCGGCTCCTGTCGCGCGAGCACGGGCCGCACTTGCCCGGCGCGGGGATCGGTGCCATGGTCTATGTCGTCGCCCGGACGTGAGCTTCGTCACCCGGTTCGCCCCGTCCCCCACCGGGCCGCTGCATCTCGGCCACGCCTTCTCGGCCATGCTCGCCCATGACCGGGCGAAGGCCGAGGGCGGCATCTTCCTGTTGCGGATAGACGATCTCGACCGGACCCGCTGCCGCCCGGACTGGGAGGCGCAGATATTCGACGACCTTGGCTGGCTGGGCCTCGACTGGCCCAAGCCCGTCATGCGCCAGTCGGACCGGCTGCCGCGCTATCGAGAAGCGTTGGAAACGCTTTGGAATCAAAGACTTATCTACCATTGTTCATGCACACGCGCCGACATTCGCGCCGCCGCCTCGGCCCCGCAGGAGGGCGCGCCGCTGCACGGTCCCGACGGCGTGATCTATCCAGGAACCTGCCGCCCCGAGACGCCGCCCACTGGCCCGATGCCCGAAGGTGCCGTGCTGCGACTCGATATGGCGCGCGCCTGCGAAGTGGCCGACACCGCCTTGTTCTACATGGAGAAAGGTGAGAAAAGCTCCATCGAAGACATGCCTCGCACCGTCGGCGACGTGGTTCTCGCGCGCCGCGATATGGGGGCGTCCTATCATCTCTCGGTGGTGCTCGACGATGCCGATCAGGGCATCACCCACGTGATCCGCGGCGAGGACCTCGCCCCTGCCACGCAGATCCACATCCTGTTGCAGCGCCTGCTCGGCCTGCCCACACCGGCCTATGAGCACCACCGGCTGATTCGGGATGAGACCGGCAAGCGGCTGGCCAAACGCGACGACGCCCGCGCCATCGCCACCTGGCGCGACAGCGGGGCCGCCCCGCAGGACATCCGCGCGCTGGTCGGCCTCTGACGGCTCATCTTGCCGGAAACACTCAGTCTGTCACGTCCTCGGGTGCCATGATCTCGGTTTCCTCGCCGCCGCGCAGCGCGGTATAGAAACACGAGCGCCGGTTGGTGTGACAGGCGGGTCCGGTCTGCCGGATCAGCAGCAGCAGGCAATCGCGGTCGCAATCGACGCGCATCTCCACGAGGTCCTGTGTGTGACCGGAGGTCTCGCCCTTGACCCAGAACGCCTGTCGCGAGCGGCTCCAATAGGTCACGCGCCCGGTCTCGAGCGTGCGCGCCACGGCCTCCGCGTTCATCCATGCCATCATCAGCACCTCGCCGGTCGCGTGCTCCTGCGCGATTGCGGGGATGAGACCGCCCGCGTCGTAGCGCAGCGTGGCAGGGTCGAATTCCATGACAAAATCCTTTTGCATCCGGGGCACAGCCGCCTATTTATGGGGCAATGGCACGGAGGGAAAGCCATGAGCGGCGAAACCGACCTCATCAAGCTCTATTCCGGGCGCATCCTCGAACTGGCGGCGGACATTCCGCGCCACGGTCGGCTGGGCGATCCGCAGGCCACCGTGCGCCGTCGCGCGCCGCTCTGCGGCTCGACCGTTACGGTCGATCTGAGTTGCGAGGACGGTTGCGTGAGCGATTATGCCGCCGAGGTCAGGGCCTGCGCGCTCGGTCAGGCGGCGGCGAGCGTGGTGGGGGCCAACATCGTGGGCCGCACGCGCGAAGAGGTGGCCGGGGCGCGCGACGCGCTCCGCGCGATGCTCAAGGAAGACGGGCCGACGCCGCCCGCCCCCTTTGACGGGCTGGAGGTGCTACGCCCCGCGCGCGACTACAAGAACCGCCACGCCTCGATCATGCTCACCCTGGAGGCCGCCACCGAGGCGATGGACGAGATCGCGGCGCGTACCCCCTGCACCTGAACTGTGACAGCGCTCTCGCGTGATCGCGTCATCATGTGAGGTGCCCCGTCCTTTCCGTGTCATCATTCCCCCTTCCTGTGTCCTCAAGACGCAGGAAGAGTGACATGACGCGCCAGAGCCTCGACGAGAGCAGCCCGCTGATCGGGCGGTTCGATCAGTCCTTCCTCATCCACATGATCCGCGATTTCTTCGTGCTTCTGGTGCTGGTTACGGCGCTGGAATTCGCGCTCAAGGCGGGGATGGTCAATTATACATTCCGTACCGAGGGGCCCAAGACGACCCGCGAGGTCGCCACCGTTATCGCCGAGAACGTCCGCTCGATCATGCGCAACGAGGGTGGGCCGGTGGCGGCGCGCACCGTCTACCCGATCCTCGAAACCAACTGGAACGATCTCGGCTATCGCATTGCCATCACCCCCGCGCCGGTCACCACGCGCTCGATCGAGGCGGGGTTCGGCTTTACCCCCGAGGGTATCCCGCGGGAGGACCGGCCCGAGGCGATGAACAACGCCGCCACGCTGCCCGTCACCGCCGAGCCGTTCTGCCTGTCATGCCGCAGCGAGGCGGAGGTGGGCGACGTTCTGGGCGAGGTGGTCGTGCGGCGCGACCTGGCGACGGAGTTCTCGGAATGGGTGGCGGACATGCGCCTCACCGGCCTGTTGTCGCTGGGCAAGATCGTGCTGCACTCGGTGCTGCTGTTCCTGATCCTGCGGGCGCGGCTCGAGCCGCTTCTGGGCCTGCGCGCGGTGGTCAGCCGGCTGGCGCGCGCCTATGGCGGGCTGACCCACCGGGCCGAGATCCGCACGGCGGATGAGTTTGGCGTGCTGGCGCGCGACCTGAACCTGTTCCTCGACCGCGTCTGCCGCCTGATGGAGGAGCTTGACGAGGTGCTGCAGCGCGTGGTCACGGTCAATGCCGATATCCTCGCCATACAGGGCGACCTAGTCGAGGACCTGCGCGCGGTGGTCTCCAATGCCGAGGCGCAGATCGAGACGAGCGAGCGCGTCTTCGCCGATCTGGGCGAATTGGGCGACGAAAGCGACAAGCTCAAGCGCGCCATGTCCGAAATGATCCGGCTGGAGGAGCGAATGGAGGGCATTGTCGAGACCGGCAGCGTCCTGGTGCAGCGCATCCGTCCGCCCGAAGGCGAGGCGCATTGGGCGGGCCGGGGATCCTGCCATCAAAAAAACCGCCGCGCGTTCCGGGGGGAACGGCGGCGGATGAGTGGCCGGGGCGGCCCTGTCATGGACACCGGGGGCAAGAGGCGGCCCCCAACGGCTTGGGACAGGCAGGTGTCGGAGCCCGATTCGGGACAGAAGGGCCCCACATGGCCGCGCACCGGCAGGCAGAAACGACTCAGAGCAGAGCGGGAAGGTAGAGTGCGCCCACCAGCATGACGGCGAGCGCGCAGGCCCCCATGGCGTCGCCGAGGATCGTGTCACCGGCGCGGGCGGCGGATGTCCTGATTTGCTGTATCATGCGGGCCTCCGATCTGATGTTGCCTGATTGTTCTCATAAATGCCGGCCCGGTGTCAAGAACATTAACGGAACATTTGAGAACAGACCGTCACCCGACGGAAATCAGCCGGATCGCCTGGTCGCGCTCCATCAGCCACAGCAGCACCCGCGCCGCCTGGCCGCGCGGCGAGGCAAGCCCGGGATCGTCCGACAGCAGCTTGCGCGCGTCGCTCTGCGCCACGGCCATCAGCGCGGCCTGGCTCTCAAGATCCGCGACGCGGAACCGCGGCAGCCCCGATTGCGCGGTGCCGATGAGATCGCCCGCGCCGCGCATCTCCAGATCCACCTCCGCGATGCGAAACCCGTCCTCGGTGGCGCGCATTGTCTCGAGCCGCTGCCGTCCGCCCTCCGACAGGGGCGGCTGGTAGATCAGAAGGCAGGTCGAGGCGGCGCTGCCGCGCCCCACCCGCCCGCGAAGCTGGTGGAGCTGGGCAAGGCCAAAGCTTTCGGCGCGCTCGATCACCATGATCGAGGCGTTGGGCACGTCCACTCCCACCTCGATCACCGTCGTTGCGACCAGCACAGCCGTTTCGCCGCGCTGGAACCGCGCCATCGCGGCGTCCTTGTCCTCGGGGGGCATCTGGCCGTGCACCAGCCCCACGCGCCCCTCGCCAAGCGCCGCGCGCAGACGGCGAAAGCGCTCCTCGGCGCTACTGAGGTCAACCGCCTCGCTCTCCTCCACCAGCGGGCAGACCCAATAGCACTGCCGCCCCTCGGCGATCGCCCGGCGCAGGTGATCCACCACCTCGTCCAGGCGCCCCATGCCGACGAGCGCGGTGGTGATCGGCTTGCGCCCCGGCGGCTTTTCATCCAGCACGCTCACGTCCATGTCGCCATATTGCGCCAGCGAAAGGCTGCGCGGGATCGGCGTCGCGGTCATCACAAGCATGTCGGCCTGCGCCCCCTTGCGGCCCAGTTCCAGCCGCTGGCGCACACCGAAGCGGTGCTGTTCGTCCACCACTGCAAGGCGCAGGTCGGCGAAATCCACATCCTTCTGAAAGACCGCGTGGGTGCCGACGAGAATGTCCGTGTCGCCGCCCGCCAGCGCGGCGAGCTTGGTCGCGCGCACCGCACCCTTGTCGCGCCCGGTGAGGATGTCCATGCGCACGCCCGCCGCCTCGGCCAGCGGCGTGAGGCCCTGGAAATGCTGTCGCGCGAGGATCTCGGTGGGGGCCATCAGCACCCCCTGCCCGCCCGCCTCGACCGCGATCAGCAGCGCCTTGAACGCCACCAGCGTCTTGCCCGCGCCGACATCGCCCTGCAACAGCCGGTTCATCCGCATGCCACTCGCCATGTCGGCGGCGATTTCGGCCAGCGCGCGGGTTTGCGCGCCGGTCAGGGCATAGGGCAGCACGTCGAGCACCTTTGCCTGCAACGCGCCGGTGCCCACGGTGGCGCGGCCCTTGGACCGGCGCAGCCGCGCGCGCGCCAGCGCCAGCGTGAGCTGATGCGCCATCAGTTCGTCATAGGCCAGCCGCTCGCGGGACGCGGCCGACGGGGCAAGATCGCCCGGGGCCTGCGGGGCATGCGCCATCGCGATCGCCTCGCGCCAGTCGGGCCAGCCGGCCTGCGCCTTCTGTGCCGCGTCGATCCACTCGTCGAGCGCGGGGGCGCGCGCCAGCGCCGCGCGCACGGCCTTGGCCATCACCCGCTGCGTGAGACCGGCCGTGAGCGGGTAGACCGGTTCGAAATCGGGAATCTCGCCGGCCTCCTCCACCGGCAGGACGTGATCGGGATGGACGATCTGCGCCACCCCGTCAAAGAGCTCGACCTTGCCCGAGACCACGCGCCGCGCACCGGTGGGCAGAAGGCGGCGCAGGTAGTCCTCGCTGGCGCGGAAGAACACAAGATGAAAGCTGGTGCCCGCGTCCTCGACCACCACCCGGTAGGGGGCCGAGGGGCGCGAAGGCGCGTGGTGGCGGCCCACCACCACCTCGACCGTGACCACGCCGGGGAGCTCGGCGCCCTGCACGGTGGCGCGGCGGCGCCGGTCCACCCCGGACTGCGGCAGCGTGAAGAGCAGGTCGCGCGGCCGCGCGATGTCGAGCGCGGCGAGGTGCTTGGCAGTTTTCGGCCCCACCCCTTCGAGCGTCTCGATCCCGGCGAAGAGCGGAAAGAGTATCTCGGGCCGGGTGCTCATGTCTCGCCGATGAGGGCGAACCAGCCGTCCTCGTCCACCACCTCGACGCCCAGATCGGCGGCCTTCTTCGCCTTCGACCCGGCCCCCGGCCCGGCGACCAGCAGATCGGTGCGGGCGCTGACGCTGCCCGAGACGCGGGCCCCCAGCGCCTCGGCGCGGGCCTTGGCCTCGGCGCGGGTCATCCGCTCCAGCGTGCCGGTAAAGACGATGGTCTTGCCCGCCACGGGGCTGCCCGAGGTGTCGGGGGCCTCGGCCTCTTCCACGTCGAGATGCGCCACCAGACGGTCTATCCCCGCGCGCTCGTGCGGCTCGGTCATGGTCTGCACGAGGCTGCGCGCCAGCACCTCGCCCACCCCGTCGATGCCCAAGAGCCGCTCCCATTCCGGGCCGTCGAAAGCGGCGGCGGCATCCATCGCGGCGGTAAAGGCGGGCCAGTTTCCGTAATTGCGCGCGATGAGGGCGCTCGCCTGTTCGCCGACATGGCGGATGCCGAGCGCGAAGAGCAAGCGGGAGAAGGGGATTTTTCGTTTTTCTTCAATGGCATCCAGCAGGTTCTTCGCGCTCTTGTCGCCCCAGCCCTCGCGGTTCCTGAGCTGCGTCAGGCAGCCGGAGCCATAGCGGTCCTTGAGCGTGAAGATGTCTGCGGGTTCCGCGATCCAGCCGTCGCGATAGAACGCCTCCACCTGTTTCGCGCCCAGCCCCTCGATATCGAACGCGGCGCGGCTGACGAAATGCTTGAGCCGCTCCACCGCCTGCGCCGGGCAGACGAGGCCGCCCACGCAGCGCCGCACGGCATCGCCCGGCTCGCGCACGGCATCGGAACCGCATTCGGGACAGGTGGCGGGAAAAGTGTAGGGGGCCGCGTCCGCGGGCCGCTTCGAGAGATCCACGTCCGCGATCTTGGGGATCACGTCGCCCGCGCGATAGACCTGCACCCAGTCGCCCACGCGGATATCCTTGGGCGTGCCGTCCGCGTCGGGGCGGATCACCTCGCCCGAGGCACCGCGCCCGGCGATGTAATCCTCGTTGTGGAGCGTCGCGTTCGAGACCACCACGCCGCCCACCGTTACCGGCGAGAGCCGCGCCACCGGCGAGAGCGCGCCGGTGCGCCCCACTTGGATGTCGATCGCCTCGATCCGGGTCCAGGCCAGCTCGGCGGGGAACTTGTGGGCGATGGCCCAGCGGGGTGTGGTGGCGCGGTAGCCCAGCCGCGCCTGAAGCGCGAGATCATCGACCTTGCAGACCACCCCGTCGATGTCATAGCCCAGCGTGGCGCGGGCCTGTTCGATCTCGCGATAATGGGATAGAAGCGCGTCGGGCCCGTCGCAAAGCGCGGTGAGCGGGTTGGTGACAAAGCCGAGCGCGGCGAGCTGCTCGATGGCGCGCATTTGCGTGTCGGCGAGCGGCGCGGATAATTCACCCCAACCATAGGCGAAGAAGCGCAGCGGGCGCGCGGCGGTGATGCCTGGGTCAAGCTGGCGCAGGGAGCCTGCGGCGGCGTTGCGGGGGTTGGCAAAGGTCTTGGCCCCGCGTTCGGCCTGCCGCGCGTTCAGGTCCGCGAAATCCGCGTGGCTCATGTAGACCTCGCCGCGTATCTCCAGCAGGTCGGGCGCACCGGTGAGGGTTTCGGGGATGTCGTCGATGGTGCGGGCGTTGGCGGTGACGTTTTCGCCCACCTCGCCATCGCCGCGCGTCGCCGCCTGCACGAGGCGGCCCTGCTCATAGCGCAGGCTGAGGCTCAGCCCGTCGATCTTGGGCTCTGACGTATAGGCCAGCGGGTCTTCGTCCCCGAGGCCGAGATAACGCCGGATGCGGGTGTCGAACTCGGTTATGTCCTCGGCGGAGAAGGCATTGCCGAGGCTGAGCATCCGCTGCGCGTGGCGCACCTTGGCAAACCCGTCGGCGGGCGCGGCGCCGACCCGTTCTGACGGGCTGTCGGCGCGCTTTAGGGCGGGAAAGCGCGCCTCGATTGCCGTATTGCGGGCCTTGAGCGCGTCATACTCGGCATCCGACATCACCGGCGCGTCGTCGGTGTGATAGGCTGCGTCGGCCTCTGCCAGCAGCTTTGCCAGCCGCGCCAGTTGCGCCTGCGCCTGCGCCTCGGTCAGCGCCTCGACGGCGGTCGTGTCGGTCTCGTCGCTCATCGGCCCCCCGCGCGGTCACCCGTCTGACGTGATAGGGCGCGCGCGCGGCGAGGTCCAGATGCCGCGGGTCAGGCCCCGATCGCCAGTGCCGTGCCGTTCCGCATGTCAGGCTCTGGGTCGCGCAGCACGTAGCCCCGGCCCCAGACCGTCTCGATGTAGGTCTCGCCGCCGGTGGCCTCGGCCAGCTTCTTGCGCAGCTTGCATATGAACACGTCGATGATCTTGAGTTCCGGCTCATCCATGCCGCCATACAGGTGGTTGAGAAACATCTCCTTGGTCAGCGTCGTGCCCTTGCGCAGCGACAGAAGCTCAAGCATCTGATATTCCTTGCCCGTCAGATGCACGCCCTGTCCGCCCGCTTCCACGGTCTTGGCGTCGAGGTTGACGTTGATCTTGCCGGTGCGGATCACCGATTGCGAGTGTCCCTTGGACCGGCGGATGATGGCGTGAATGCGCGCCACCAGTTCCTCGCGGTGGAACGGCTTGGTGAGGTAATCGTCCGCGCCAAAGCCGAAGCCCTTGAGCTTGCTCTCGGTATCGTCGTCGCCGGACAGGATCAGGATGGGCGTCGAAACCCGTGACAGGCGCAATTGACGCAGCACCTCGTGACCGTTCATGTCCGGCAGTCCGAGATCGAGCAGGATCAGGTCGTAATCGTAGAGCTTGGCGAGGTCGATCCCCTCCTCCCCCAGATCGGTGGTATAGACATTGAGATTGGCATGGCCGAGCATCATCTCGATGCTCTTGCATGTGGTGGGATCATCCTCGACGAGCAATACACGCATAACGTTTCTCCGTTCGGTCGTGTCGACATGTTCACAACCCTGAACAGAAATGGTTAATCGCGCGTTACCAACCACGGAACATTTTGACAACTAACGTTTCGGTTGTCCAGCATCCTTGCCGTTCGTGACCTTTAACCCCTCTTTTCCATGGTATTTTGCAGCACGGGTCCAACTATCTAGCTCTTCATCGCTCAACCCATAGATGCGCATTGCTTCGAACCGGGTCATCAACCCAAAGGCGATTCCACGCACCACAGCGAGTTTGCGCGAGGCCACCCACCGCGCGGTATCGGGCGGCGGCAGGTCCGCCCGGCTCATCACTTTGCCATCGGGCAGCGTCACCGCCCTTGGCCCGTCGACCTTCTTCAGATACATCACTCTCACCCCTTCCCCGATGCGGGTCCGATGATGCGCGGACAGGTTTAACGCGGGGTGAAACCGGGCCTTGAGAGTGCCTTGCATTTTCCTATATTTCGCCGGATACGCTGCGGAGACGACCATGCCCCTCGATGAGAACACACCCCTAAATTCGCTCGGATTCGCCAAGCCGCCCGCCGAGACGCGCGTGGTGGTCGCGATGTCGGGCGGGGTCGATTCGTCGGTGGTGGCGGCGCAGTTGGCCGCCGAGGGCTACGATGTGGTGGGCGTGACCCTGCAACTCTACGACCACGGGGCGGCCTTGGCGAAGAAGGGCGCATGCTGCGCCGGGCGCGACATCCACGACGCGCGGCGCGTGGCCGAGGAGGTAGGCTTTCCCCATTACGTGCTCGATTACGAATCGGTGTTCCGCGATGCGGTGATCGACGAGTTTGCCGACAGCTATCTCGCCGGGGCGACGCCGGTACCGTGCATCCGCTGCAACGAGCGCGTCAAGTTTCGCGACTTGCTGGAAACCGCGCGCGACCTCGACGCGGATTGCATGGCGACCGGCCATTACATTCAGCGCCGGGTGGGCGCGCAGGGGCCGGAACTGCACTGCGCCGCCGATGCAGGCCGCGACCAATCCTATTTCCTGTTCTCGACGACACCCGAGCAACTGGCCTATCTGCGCTTTCCGCTGGGCCATCTCGGCTCCAAGGCCGAGACCCGCGCGCTGGCCGCGCGCCACGGGCTGCGCGTGGCCGACAAGCCCGACAGCCAAGACATCTGCTTTGTCCCCGACGGCAATTACGCCGGCGTGATCGAAAAGCTGCGCCCCGGTGCCGCCGAGCCGGGCGAGATCGTCCATGCCGACGGACGGGTGCTGGGCACGCACAATGGCGTGATCCACTACACAATCGGACAGCGCCGCGGCCTCGGCATTGGCGGGCTGGAAGAGCCGCTCTACGTGGTTCGGCTCGACGTCGACAGCCATCGCGTGATCGTCGGCCCCAAGGACATGCTGGCCACGCGTACCGTGCCGGTGCGAGAGATCAACTGGCTGGGCGACACCCCCCTCACGTCGCGGTCCGAATGGCATGTCTCGGTCAAGCTCCGCTCCACCCGCCCCCCGCGCGAGGCGGTGCTGCGGCCCCTGTCGGAGACCGGGGCCGAGGTGGAGCTGCTCACCCCCGAGGAAGGCGTCTCGCCCGGACAGGCCTGCGTGGTCTATGAGACGGGCGGCACGCGGGTGCTGGGGGGCGGCTGGATCTGGCGCGGATACTGACCCCGCCGGGCCCGGCTCCCAGAGCATGTTGCTCAAGAACGGGGACCGGTCTTGAGCTCCCCGAACATGCGAAATCAAGCAATTGGCGCGAGACTGCGAATGAACGCGGGCGCGCTCTAGCGTGTCGTGAACGCGATATCGCCGACCATGCCGGACGCGCGATGCCCGGGCACATTGCAGGCAAAGCCCAGGTCCGTCCGTTCGCCGAACGTCCACGTCACCCTGGCGGTTTCACCGGGCTCCAGCAGGACACTGTTGGCATCGTCATGCATCATGCCGGCCTGCATCATCCTGTCGTGATGGATTTGCGCGGCGCTCATCATGCCGGTTTCCATCATCTCTCTCATTTCGTCCATGTGCGCCTGCCACATGGCTTCGGTGCCGAGGTTGAACTCGTGGACGAGGTCTCCGTCATTGGTCACGGCAAAGGTAACGGTCTCGCCCGCCCTGACTTCGATGGTCGAGGGATCGAACGCCATCTCGGTCATGCTGACCTCGATGACGCGATCCGCCTTTGCCGCATCGCCGGGTCGCCCGATCGGGGCCTCGTGCCCGTGCCCATGTCCGCCGTCATGGCTGCCCGCCGCAAATACCGCCGGGCTCGCCAGCGCGACCGCGCTGCCTGCGATGGCAGTGATAAAAGGTTTCATTTCAGTGTCCTCCTCTTCGGTCGATTGTTGCGGTCGTGCGCTGTCATCCGCGATGAGGGAAGCCGTCGCGTCAAACGCGCCGGCGTGCCTCCACTGGCTTCCCTCAGAAAATCCCGTTTTCCTTCTGAAGCGCACGCACATAAGCGGTGATCGCCTTGACGTCGGCATCCGTCACGCCATCCACCGGCGGCATGTTGCCGTAGCGCCAGTGATGTGCCCGCACGCCGTTCCTTGCCGCCATAACGAAGGCCATGTCCGCGTGATGGCCCGGCTCATAGATCTTGTGGATCAGCGGCGGACCCCGCCCTTCGCGCCCTGCGGCGTTTGCCCCGTGGCAGGCCGCGCATTTGGCGTTGAACGCGCGCTCTCCCATGCGGTCCTCTGACGACAGCTCGTCCGGCACGCTCACCTTGACGATGGCGGCCCCGTCCGCGATTCCAGACGTGTCCGGCGAGGTCATCGAATGTCCCTCCGGTCCCGGTCGCATGCCCTGCCAGACGAGCGCGCCGACCCCCACCGCCAGCACAGCCGCGATCATCCAACCGATTCTGGTCATGTCCTACCTGTTGTCTTGCCTCTGTCGCGGCCTCTGCCTCGGGTGGTCACGGCGCGCGCCGGATGCTCTCCTTTTCCGGCGATGTGCCAGCCTCCGAAAGTATCAGGCCATGCTCCAGCGCTGGAAGGTCAAGACTGGTTTTGGCAGAATTTTCAGGACGTTTCCTCATATCTCGCGGAAGCGGGCCTCCTGCCGGGCCGTCCAGCGCACCGTGACGTCAAAGCCGGCCTCGCTCTGCCGCTCGTCCTCGACGAGATCGTTCTCGTAGAGCCAGGCCCGCCTGCGCCCTTCGTCGAAGCGCAGGTGAAGTGTGCTCATGTGACGCGTCTCGGCGAGCGCCTCGGACATCGCCGCCACCAGCGCCTCGATGCCCTGCCCCGTCACCGCCGAGACCGCGTGGACGCGTTCGCCCCGCGCCGCCTGCGTCAGCGCGGCGGCGCGGGCCGCGTCGTCCAGCCGGTCGATCTTGTTCCAGACCTCGATGCGCGGGGTCTCTCCGGCCACGCCGAGGCTTTCGAGGATGGCCTCGACATCGTGCGCCTGCGCCTCCGTCTCGGGGTGCGAGATGTCGCGGACGTGGCAGATGAGATCGGCCTCCAGCACCTCCTCAAGCGTGGCGCGGAACGCCGCGACCAGTTCGGTCGGCAGGTCGCTGATGAATCCTACCGTGTCCGACAGGATCACCTCGGGGCCGCCATGCGGCAGCACGACGCGGCGCATGGTCGGGTCGAGCGTGGCGAACAGCATGTCTTTCGCGCTCACCTCTGCCCCGGTCAGGCGGTTGAACAGCGTGGACTTCCCGGCATTCGTGTAGCCCACCAGCGCGACGATGGGATAGGGTACCTTGGCGCGCGCGGCGCGGTGCAGGGTCCGTGTCCGGGCGACCTTGTCGAGCTGCTTTCGCAGGCGCACGAGCTGTTCGTCGATGGCGCGGCGGTCGGCCTCGATCTGCGTCTCGCCGGGCCCGCCGACAAAGCCGAGGCCCCCGCGCTGCCGCTCGAGATGGGTCCAGGCGCGCACCAGCCGCGTGCGCTGATAGCTGAGCGCGGCCATCTCGACCTGCAACACACCCTCGCGGGTGGCGGCGCGGTCGCTGAAAATCTCGAGGATAAGGCCGGTGCGATCCAGGATCTTGACGTCCCAGTCGCGTTCGAGGTTGCGCTGCTGAACGGGGGTGAGCGGGCCATCGACCAGAACGAGATCCGCCTCGGCCGCGGCCACCCGCGCCTTCATCTCCTCGCGTTTGCCCTTGCCGAAGAGCCGCCCGGCATCGGGCTTGCGCAGGCGCACCACCGCGCTGTCCACGACCGCGAGATCCGGCAGCGCATGCGCGAGCGATACCGCCTCCTCCAGCGCCAGATCGGGATCGCGGGAGGGACCGGCGCTGCCGGTGTCGATATCGGGATGCAGGACAAGGGCCCGGGTCACCGGGCGGGCATGTTCCCTCAATTCTCGCCGTCGCCCTCGTAGAGCGAGACCGGCTGCGACGGCATGATGGTCGAGACCGCGTGCTTGTAGACAAGCTGCGATTGACCGTCGCGCCGCAACAGGATGCAGAAATTATCGAACCAGGTGATGACACCCTGAAGCTTCACGCCGTTGATGAGAAAGATCGTGACCGGGATCTTGCTCTTGCGCACATGGTTGAGAAACGCGTCCTGCAAACTCTGACGATCCGAAGCCATTACATCCCCTGCCCTTTTTTTCTCGCAGGCACCGCGCCCGGTGCCCGGCTTTCCTCAGGTCAGGACGAGTATGTCGTGTGGCGGGCCGAGTTTCCAGCACGAATTTCGGGCGGCGCTCATTCGCGCCAGGCCATGGGATTTATGAGCGCCACGAGCGCCAGCGTCTCGATCCGGCCCAGCACCATCGCGCCCGAGAACACCAGCTTGCCGAACGCCCCCAGTTCGATCAGCCGCACCGGATCCTCGGTGGCACTTGTGATCAGTGGTCCGGTCGTCGACAGCCCCGCCAGCGCGAGGATAAGCGCCGCCTCGAAATCGAGCCCCGCCATCGCCAGCAGCGCCGTCACGGCGGTCAGCGTCAGCGCGAAAAGCATGAAGAATATCCATGCGATATAGGCCCCCTGCCGCCGGATACGTCGCCCGGTCCCCGAGGCGCGGCCCACCGAGGAGGGGTGCACCAGCCGCTCGAATTCGCGATGCGCGTGCAGGTAGAGCGCGTATACCCTCAGCAGCCTCACGCCGCCCGCCGTGGTCGCCACGCCGCCGCCGATCATCGCCAGCCCCATCAGGATGAGACCGGGCGCGCCGAGGCCGGACCACGCGCGGGCCGCCTGCCAGTCGGCGCTCTCGAAGCCGGTGGTCGACAGGAATGACAACACGGTGAACACCGCCCCCCAGAGCGCGCGCAGCGCGTCGGTCGGGTGCATCGGTTCGGCCAGTTCGATGGATCCGATCCAGTGGCGCGCGAACAGCACCAGCGGCACCGTCATCACCAGCACGAGGCCGAGCCGGAACTCCGGGTCGTTGACCAGACCCGGCCGTGCCGTCGGCACCGTGTCGGAGGAAAATGTCAGACGCGACAGCGCAAAGACGAGGAAGAGAAACACGGCGATCTCGCCGCCGAGCCCCGAGGCCCCGTTATGCAGCCCGCCCACAGACGAGATACCGCTCGTGGCCATCGTCGACATGGCGTGGACCAGCGCCACGAAGGCACGCTCGCCCCCCGCCATCAGCGCGATCCACAGCACCAGCGTGAGCCCCAGATAGACCGGCGTCAGCAGGCGCGTGGCCTGTGCCACGCGCCGCGAGGGCAGTGCGCGCTGGAACCGGCCCAGCATGGCGTCATCCTGCCCCGGCTCGGCGCGGACCGTCACCTCGAACCCGCCAAGGCTCATCGGCGCGAGCACCGCCGAGGCCGATATCCAGATCAGCAACCCGCCGCCCCAGCCGACGAGGCCGCGCCACAAATGCAGGCTGTCGGCAAGCCGTCCGGGCGCGCCGAACATGGTCGCACCCGTGGTGGTCAGGCTCGACACCATCTCGACATAGGCGTTCACAAAGGTGGTGGTCTGCACGCCCTCGTAGAAGGGCAGCGCGAGGTAGAGGGGCAGAAGCAGATAGGCCAGCAGCAGCGAGCCGAGGTGCTGCGCGTCGGTGGGCTCGCGCCCCGCCACCTGACCGGAGATCGCCAGCCCGGTCGCGACCACCGCCGCCAGCCCCAGCAGCCCGGCATAGAAAAACGCCCCCGCCACGCCCGTGTTGCCGCGCATCAATGCGTCGAGCGCCGGCAGCAGCATCAGCAGCGCGGCGATCCCCGTGAGGATCAGGAACAGCGGGAATCGGAGCAGCCGCGCGGTCATGGCTTCAGAAATAGTCCACCGAGACCTGTAACAGCCGCTCCACCGCCGCGACGTCCGCCGCCAGGGCGAAGATCACCACTACGTCGCCCGCTTCGATCCGCATCGAGCCGGTGGGCTTGACCAGCCCGCCGGGCTTGCGCACGCCGCCCACCAGCACGCCCTCGGGGAAATCCACATCGCGAAGTGCCGCCCCCGCGATCGAGGAGGTATCGAGCACCTCCGCCTCAAGCACCTCGCCCTCGGCATCGCCGACGGAGTATACCCCGCGCACCTTGCCGTGCCGGATATGGCGCAGGATCGAGCTTACGGTGGTGGCGCGCGGGTTGATGTAGGCGTCGATGCCCAAAGGCTCCATCAGCGGCACCAGCGTGGGATCGTTGATGAGCGCGATGGCAAACGGGCAGCCCTCGGCCTTGGCGCGGACGGCGGCGAGCATGTTGGTCTTGTCGTCGTCGGTGACGGCGAGCACCGCATCGGCGCGCGCGATCCCGGCCTCCGACAGGATCGCTGCGCCCAGACCGTCGCCATGCAGCACGATGGTGCGCTCGAGCGCGTCGGCGGCGCGCTCGGCGCAGGCGCGGTCCTTTTCGATCACCTTGGCACGGATGCGCCCGCCGCCGCGCGTTTCCAGCGCCTGCGCCACGGACAGGCCGATATTGCCGCCGCCGATGATGACCGCGCGCTCCTGACGGGTCTGCGCCTTACCGAACACCTCGAGCGTTCGCGGCACGTCCTCGACCGGGGCAAACAGATAGCAGTCGTCCCCCTCCAGGAGCTGATCGCCCGATTCCGGCGCAAAGAGCCGCCCGTCCCGGCGCACCGCCAGCACCACCACCCGCAGCGTCGAGAACAGGTCGCTCAATTGCCGCAGCGGCGTGTTGAGTACCGGGCACTCCTCGTCGAGCCGCAGGCCGATGAGCTGCGCCTCGTCGCCCATGAACATCTCCGTATCGAAGGCCACGGGCATCGCCAGCCGCCGCAGCGCGGCCTTGGCCACCTCGCGCTCGGGGCTGATCATCACGTCGATGGGCATGTGATCGCGGCGGTAGAGATCGGAATAGGCCGGGTCGAGATAGGTCTGGCTGCGCAGCCGCGCGATCTTGCGGCGGATACCGAAGACCGAATGCGCCACCTGGCAGGTGACCATGTTGACCTCGTCGGAATAGGTCGCGGCGATAACCATCTCGGCATCGCGCGCGCCCGCCCGATCCAGTACGTCGGGATGCGAGGCAAACCCGATCACCCCTTGCACGTCTAGCGTGTCGGTGGCCCGCCGGACCAGTTCGGGGTTGTTGTCGACCACGACCACGTCGTTGTTCTCGCCCGACAGGTGGCGCGCGATCTGCCAGCCCACCTGACCGGCGCCGCAGATGATGACCTTCATGCCGCTTGTCCCGACCTGACTGAAGTCGGTGCATGACAGAAGCACGCAAACCGGTCAATCGCTTTGTCCGGGCGTGCTGTCCGGGTGTGGTCGCCGGTGTGCAGCGCCCTATATCCGACCGGACAGGTGGTCATTACGTGCAGGACGGCGCAGGATGGGCAGGTGTGTCACGGCAGGCCGCCGGGGCCCGCCATCGTTTCCTGTCATGCCAGCCATGCAGCGGATGCACTTGTATCCCGTAACATACGTGCCATATCCGATGCGCCTGACCAGACGGCTGTCATCACGCTGTCAAACGAGGAAAAGGGAGAAAACCGATTGCCGACATCCCGCTCCAAACTGTCCTATGCCCGCCTGTTCGATGACCTGCGCGTGCTGCTCGCGGTGCATCGCTGCGGGTCGATGACGCGCGCGGCGGAGGAGCTTGAGACGACGACGTCGACCGTCTCGCGGCAGATCTCGCGGCTGCGCGGGGAACTCGGAATTTCGCCGTTCGTGAAATCCGATGGCGGATGGCTGCTCAACCCGCGTCTCGCCTCGCTGATCGAGGCGTTCGAACATGCCGACGGGATGATCTTTTCCGAGTTGAGCCGGGTGAGCGAGGGCGCCCCGGACGAGGCGCGCGACATCCGCATCGGTGCGCTGCCGTCGATCATCTCGCATGTACTCATTCCCGGCGTGCCCGAACTCTGGCAGGAGCGCGCCCACCTGCGCCCCGTGTTCGAGAACCGCGTCTACGAGATCGGACTGGGCATGTCGGACGTCGCGCTCGTCTTCAACCTCCCCGAGAGCGGGCGGCTCAAGACCCGGCGCTGCGGCGCGTTTCCCTTTGCCCTCTACGCCCCGCGCGGCTGGCAGCACGGTGACGGCTGGGCCAGCCTCACCGACCGTTACGCCGCGCAATATGCCGAGGCGCGCGGCGCCTACTTCGGATGCGACGCCATCCTCAAGGCCGACAGTTTCGCGCAGCTCGTTCCGGCCATGCACAGCCTCGGGCTGGCCGCCGTGCTGCCCTCGGTCATGGCCGCGGACGAACCCGACCTCGTCCACATGCCCGACAGCGGCCTCGACGTGGGGCGCGACGTCTACCTGATCTACCACGAGAGCCGCAGCGACGACGCCGATCTGCGCGCGGTGGTCGATTGGATCTGCCGCCGCCTCGCCGATCTGCCGAGCCCGGCAGAGGCGTTGCCGGATATGCAAAGGCGGCTTTACACAATTCAGGGTTGATCATCCTGCACCATGTCTGCACGCTACGTTGAAAACCATCGAAAGAGGCAGACATGCGACAGGCATTCATCCAGGTTGCGGCGCTCACGGCCCGGCTCTGGCTTGCGGTTTTCTTCGGTTTCCACGCGATCGAAGACATGGCACCGGAGGCAATCGGCGTACTCGCGGCGGATATCGGCACCGATCATCACGCGCTCGACCTTTTGGCGTCGGTGTTCTTTACTTTGGTGGCGCTGTGGCTTGCTCTGGGAATCTACAGCCGGATCATCGCGATCATCGGCATGGTGGTGATCGGGGCCGAAATCCTGTTGTTCGGCAACAGTCTGCTTCAGACGCCGCTTGTTCTCGCGGTTCTCGCCACCCTCGTGCTGAGCATTGCCGGCGGTGGACGGCTGCGGCTGCACGCCGGCGGTTGGCGGCTTCGCGACTGTCTGTGACCGCCTGATCCGCCACTCAGCCGGCGGCGGCGGCATCGTCGCGGTCGCTGCGCGCGGGCGGCACCACGCCCAGCGATTTGAGCTTGCGGTGCAAGGCGCTGCGCTCCATCCCGACGAACTCCGCCGTGCGGCTGATATTGCCGCCGAAACGGTTGATCTGGGTCACCAGGTATTCGCGCTCGAACGCCTCGCGCGCCTCGCGCAGCGGCAGGGTGGCGACGCTGCCCGACACGATCACCCGCGCCCCCTCGGAGGGCGCGGACGCCTCGCCGGGCAGTTCCGCCGCCGAGATCGCATCGCTGCCATCGCCGAGAATCAGAATCCGCTCGATCATGTTGCGCAACTGCCGGATGTTGCCGGGCCAGTTCATCGTCTGCAACAGTGCCGCCGCCTCCTCGGACAGCGCCCGTTTCGGCAGCCCCTGCGTCTCGTGCAGCAACGCGATGAAGTGCTCTGCCAGTAGCGGGATGTCCTCGCGCCGCTCCTCCAGCCCGGGCACCCGGACCGGCACCACGTTGAGCCGGTGAAACAGCTCGCGCCGGAAGCGACCCTCGGCGATCTCGGTCTCGAGGTCGCGGCTGGTGGACGAGATCACCCGCACATCCACCCGCACCTTGTCGCCGCCGCCCACCCGCAGGAAGGTCTGGTCCACCAACACGCGCAGGATCTTGGATTGCGTGCCCGGCGGCAGGTCGGCCACCTCGTCGAGATAGACCACTCCGCCATTGGCCTGCTCCAGCAGCCCCTGCGTGATCCCGGTCTCCGGTCCCTCGTGGCCGAACAGCACTTCCTCCATGCGCTCGGCGGCAACGGCGGCGCAATTGACGGTGACGAAAGGGGCCTCGGCACGCGCCGAGTTGGCGTGGACGTAACGCGCGGCCAGTTCCTTGCCAGTGCCCGACAGCCCGGTGAGCATCACCCGCCCGTTGGAGCGCGTGACCTTGTCGAGCTGTGACAGCAACGCGCGGAAGGCAGTGGAACTGCCCAGCATCTGCGACGGTGTGCTTTCGCGACGCCTGAGCGCCTGGTTCTCGCGGCGCAGGCGGCTCGTTTCCATGCCGCGGCGGATCACCACCAGAAGCTGGTCGATGTTGAACGGCTTTTCGATGAAATCATAGGCACCCTGCTTGATCGCCGCGACGGCGATCTCGATATTGCCGTGCCCTGAGATGATGATGACCGGGATGTCGGGGTGGTCGCGCTTGACGGTCTTGAGGATGTCGATGCCGTCCATCTGGCTGTCCTTGAGCCAGATGTCGAGAATGAGCAGCCCCGGCGGCTCGGACCGGATCGCGGCCATCGCCTCGTCGGAATTGGCGGCGAGGCGCGTGTCATAGCCCTCGTCCCCGAGAATATCCGAGATCACCTCGCGAATATCGCGCTCGTCATCGACGATCAGAATGTCGCTCATACCACCCTCACTCGGCCGCAGGGGCCTTTACCGTTTTATCCTGGTTCTGGTGCAGTGGCAGCCGCACCACCGCCCGCGCGCCGGCATGGGCCCCGGGCGCAAAGGCCTCGGCATCCTCCAGCACCAGTGTTCCGCCATGTTCCTCGATGATCTTCTTGACGATGGGCAGGCCCAGCCCGGTGCCCTTTTCGCGCGTCGTCACGTAAGGCTCGAACAGCCGCGCGCTGTCCTGCGGCAGGCCGATGCCGTTGTCGGAAATGGCGATCACCGCCGCGCCGTTCTCGTCGCGGCTCTCCACGCGGATCGTCGGCATGTGCCCTTCGGGCGCGCCCGCCTCGCGCAGGCTCTCGATCGCCTCGCCCGCGTTCTTAATGAGATTGGTCAGCGCCTGCCCGATCATCGCCGCGTCGATCTCGGCCATCAGGTCGGCATCGCAGAGCGCCAGCTCGAAATGCGTGTCGGGCTGACCGGTCTCCTGCAGCATCACCGCCTCGCGCAGCACCTTGGCGAGGCTCTCGACCCGGGTCTTGGGCTGCGGCATCCGGGCGAATTTCGAAAACTCATCGACGATGCGCCGCAGGTCGGCGGTCTGCCGCACCACCACGTCGGTCAGTTCCTCGAGCTTTGCCGCCTCATCCTCGGGCAGTTGCCGCGCGAACTTGCGCTTGATGCGCTCTGCACTGAGCGAGATGGGCGTGAGCGGGTTCTTGATCTCGTGGGCGATGCGCCGCGCCACGTCACCCCATGCCGCCATGCGCTGCGCGGTCACAAGTTCGGTCACGTCGTCGAAGGCCACCACGTAGCCCTCGCGCCGCCCGCCCTCGCCCGTGCGCGTGGACATGCGCACCAGCAGGTTCTCCTGACGCCGCCCGCGCGTCACCGCGATCTCCTCCTGAACAAAGCCGCCGGTACTCTGCATCAGCCGGGCGAACAGCGCGCCAAATTCCGGCACCGCCGCCGCCAGCGCCAGCGATTGCTGGTCCTCGCGCCAGTCGAGCAGCCGCTCGGCGGCGCGGTTGACAAAGGTGACGCGCCCCTGCGCATCGAGCCCGACCACCCCCGACGATACCGAACCCAACACCGAATCGAACAGCCGCCGCCGCCGCTCGATCTGCCGGGTATTGGCCAGCAGCCGGTCGCGCTGGCCCTTTAGCTGCCGCGTCATCTGGTTGAAATACCGTCCCAGTTCGGCAATCTCGTCGTCGCTCGCCTCCTCGCGTACCTGGGTGTCGAGGTCGCCCTCGCCCACCCGCTGCGCCGCCGATGTCAGCCGTCCCACGGGGCGCGACAGCCGCTCGGCGAACCACATGCCCAGCCAGATCGCGGCCAGGATCAGGATCAGTGCAAAGCCGAAATAGACCAGCCCGAACTCGAACAGCACCCTGCCCCGCTCGCTCTCGCGCTGCTTGTAGAAGGTGGCGGTTTCCTGCGTCTCGTCGAGCAGGTTGAGGATGTCGCCATCCACCGTGCGGCTGACATAGAGCAGCCGGTCGGGAAAGGCGGCGAGCGGTATGAGCGCGCGGAACTCGTTGTTGTCCCAGTCGCGGATCACCAGCGCGCCCTCTTCGCGCGCCCGCGCGATCTGATCCGCGGTCGGCTCCTCGTAGTCGAACAGGTAGGACCGCTCGCCGCGGGCGCGGATCTCGCCGGTGCCGTCGATGACGAAGGCCTCCTTGAGTCCCCGCTGAATCTCGCGCTGCCCCGAGGACAGCACCTGCCGGATATCGCCGTCGCTCATGTAGACCGAGGCGCGGCGGGTGTTGTCGATCACCCGCCTGAGTACACGCGCATCGGCCAGCAGATCGCGGCGGTGCTCGTCCTCATAGGCCTTGGCGGCGGCGACAGAGCTGTCCACCACGCGGCCCACCCTCTCGGAGAACCACGCCTCCAGCCCCATGTTGATCGACAGCATCGCGAACATCGCCACTGCCACCGTCGGCAAAAGCGCCATCACCGCGAACACGCCGGTGAGCCGCAGGTGCAGCTTCGAGCCCGCCGAGCGCGAGCGCCGTGCGGCGATCATCCGCGCCACCCGTTGCAGCACCAGCCCGGCGACGATCAGCACGTAGATCATGTCCGTGAGCAGCACGAGACGCAGCGTGCCCGAGCCGGTGCCGCGGTCGAGCGGGCCCATCACCATGTAGGTCAGCACTGCCAGCGCCGGGCCGGTCAGGACGAGGCCAAGACCGCCCCAGTTTCGCAGCCGCCGCAGCCGACGTGGCCCAAGCCAGCCGCGCCTGCCCGCGCGCAATCCGCGTGTTGCCAGCGACACGAAACCCCCGTCATGCAGATGGCGCGGCCTTGCTTTCCGCCAACCTCCGGGCGGCAGCGAGAGGTGCGCCATGATCGTCACAGTGCTGTTGCAGGTTTACATCAACTTTCGACGGCGTGTCACGCGAATATCCAGGTCGTTGATCTTCTTGCGCAGGGTATTGCGGTTGATTCCCAGCAGTTCGGCACAACGGATCTGGTTGCCCCCCGTGGCCTCGAGCGCGATCTCGATGAGCGGTGCCTCGATCTCGCGCAGGATGCGGCCATGCAGGCCGGGCGGCGGCAATTCGGCCCCGTGCAGGTCGAAATAGCGCCGCAGATGCGCGGTCACCGCGCCGGTCAGCGTTTCGCTGCGGCCCGGCTGAATCACCGGCTCGGCGCGCGGCTGAGTGCCGAGGATGGCGGCGATCTCGGGGCGGCCGATCTCCTCGGACTGCGCGGTGAGCGCGATCCGGCGCACCGCGTTCTCGATCTGGCGGACATTACCCGGCCAGCTATAGGCCCGCATCATCTCCAGCGCCTCTTCAGAAAAATGCCGCTCGGGCTGGCCAGGCCGGAGATCCCGGCCAAGGAAGTGCCCCGCGAGCAGCTCGATATCCTCGATCCGATCACGCAAGGAGGGCACCTCGATCGTCACCCCGCTCAGCCGGTAATACAGGTCTTCGCGCAGCCGCCCCTCCTCCAGGGCGGTGGCGGGCGGCACCCGGCTCGTCGCCATGAAGCGCGGCGGGTGCTCACCCGGCGCGTCCATCATCCGCACCACGCGGCCCTGCGCCTCGGGCGGCAGATCGCTCACCTCGTCGAGCACCAGCGTGCCGCCGCGCACGCGCGCCATCACCTGCGATGGCCCGTCGAGATCGTGCACGTCGGGTGCTGTCACCGTCACCAGCGGCAGCGTGCGGCGGTCGGAATAGTCATGGATCGCGTGCGCCACCAGCGACTTGCCGGTGCCCGATTCGCCGCAGATCATCACCGGCAGATCGCTGTGCATGACCTGCGCCACCACCTTGTAGAGCCGCTGCATGGCCGGGCTTCGCCCCACCAGCGGCAGTTCGTCGGGACGCTCTTGCCCGGCGGATTTCCGCGGTACCCGCTCGCGCGCCTCCAGCGCGCGGGCGGTGCGCTTCATCAGGTCGGGCAGGTCGAACGGCTTGGGCAGGTAGTCGAACGCCTCCGCCTCTGCGGCCTTGATCGCCGTCATGATGGTGTTCTGCGCCGAGATCACGATCACCGGCAGGCCGGGTCGGTCCTCGGCGATCTTGGGCAGCATTTCCAGTCCGTTGCCGTCGGGCATCACCACGTCCGAGATCACCACGTCGCCGCGCCCCTCGCCCACCCAGCGCATCAGCGTGGTCAGGCTCGAGGTGGCGTGCACCCGGCAGCCCGCCCGCGTCAGCGCCTGCGTCAGGACCGTGCGGATCGTGCGGTCGTCATCGGCGACCAGGACCGTGCCGTCCATGGATCAGTCTCCCTCTTCCAGCGCATCGGCGCGTTGCAAAGATATGCGGAACACGGTGCGCCCCGGCACCGAACTCACCGAGATCCAGCCGCCATGCTCCGATATGATCTTGGCCGCCAGCGCGAGCCCCAGCCCGGTGCCGTTCTCACGGCCCGAAACGAACGGCTCGAACACCTCCTCGGCGATGTCCGGCGGCAGGCCGGGCCCGTCGTCGATAATCTCGATCTGCAACGGCAGCGCCAACCCCGCCCCGTCACCGCGCCGCACCCGCAGCGCGCCATCGTAATAGGTGTGCAGGCGGATCGTGCCATGACCCCCGGGGGCCGCCTCGGCGGCGTTTTTCAGCAGGTTGAGCACAACCTGCAAAAGCTGATCGCCATCCCCCAGCGCGTGCGGCAGCGAGGGGTCGTAATCCTCCACGATCGGCATCCCCGCCGCGAATCCCACCATGGCCGAGCGGCGTGCACGGTCGAGCACGTCGTGCAGGTTCACCCGCCGCAGGACCGGGCGGGTGACGTTGCCGAACTGCTCGACCCGGTCCAGCAGCCCGACAATGCGGCGGCTCTCACCGACAATGAGATCGGTCAACTCGCGATCCCCGGCGCTGGCGTTCATTGACAGCAGTTGCGCCGCGCCGGTGATGCCGGCCAGCGGGTTCTTGATCTCGTGGGCCAGCATCTCGGCCATGCCGATGGCCGAACGCGCGGCGGCCTTGACGCCGCTCTTTTGCGCCATGCGGCCCGCGAGTTCACGCGGCGCAAGCAGGATGAGCATCTGCCCCGCCCCCCCCGCGAGCGGTGCCACCTGAAGGTTGCACAGCATCGGTGCCCGCGCGCCCGTGCCGATATCGACATCGTTGACGAACAGCGGCGCGCCGCTCTGCCGGGCGCGCTCGAACGCCTCTTCCATCGGCGCGTCGACGGCGAGCCGGTCCCAGAGCGGCTCGCCCGCCACCGCGCGCTGCGATACCAGCATGAAGCCCTCCGCCGCCGGGTTGATCCGGACGATCCGGTCGGCGGCATCGACCACCAGCGCCGGGACCGGCAACGATGTCCAGAGGGCCTCCTCTGCGATGTCCCCGCTCATGCCGCGCACCGCAGGCCGAGCGCCTCGGGCAGGAGGCGTGTCACCGCGTCCGGCGCGGCGGTCAGCACGCGGCGGCGCAGGTCGGGCGGGGTGGCGGAATGGTCCATGTACCAACCCAGGTGCTTGCGCGCCACGCGCCCGCCGAGGTCGCACCCGTAGAAGGACAGCATCGCCTCGTGATGCGCCGCCACCAGATCGGCCAGCGCATCGCCCTGCGGCACGCGCGGCGCGGGTGCGCCCCACAGTTCCGCCGCCACCTGCGCCGGCAGCCAGGGCCGCCCCTGCGCGCCGCGCCCGATCATCACCCCGTCCGCGCCGCTCCCGGCCAGCGCCGCGCGCGCCGAGGCGCTGTCCACGATATCGCCGTTGATCACCACCGGCACCGAGACCGAACGCTTGACCGCGCGCACCGCCGCCCAATCCGCGCGTCCCTTGTAGAACTGGCACCGCGTGCGCCCGTGCACCACGATCATCGTTATCCCTGCCGCCTCGGCGCGGGTGGCAATTTCGGGCGCGTTGAGGCTGTCGCGATCCCAGCCCAGCCGCATCTTGAGCGTGACCGGTACATCGACCGCGCCGACCACCGCCTCGATCAGCCGCAGCGCGTGATCGGGCGCGCGCATCAGGGCCGAGCCCGACGCCCCCGCCCCTTTCGCGCGCGTCACCTTCTTGGCCGGACAGCCCATGTTGATATCTATGATCCCGGCGCCTTCACCGGCCAGCATCCGCGCCGTTTCGGCCATCGGCCCGGCCTCGCAGCCCGCGATCTGAACCGCGGTGTTGGCGGAGCCGAGGCCCAGTTCAGCCTTCTCGCGTACGCCGGGCCGCGCGCTCAGAATCTCGCGGCTGGCGATCATCTCGCTCACCACCAGCCCCGCGCCGAAGCCGCTCACCAGGTCGCGGAACGGCAGGTCGGTGATTCCGGCCATCGGTGCCAGCAGGACCGGCGGCGCGATGGGTTTGTCAGCGAGCGAGAACATCTTTGCCCAATCCCTGTGCAACACCCCTCTTCTAGCCGTGGGACCACGCAAGCACAACGCGACAAGGGTCATTTCCACCACGGTCGCGGCACCATTGCCCAAAAAAACGGCATTTCCACGGCCATTGCGCTTGCGCGCGCCGCGCCGTAATCAAGGGTCATGACACGCGCCGCCCTCATTGTCGCCGCCGGGCGCGGCACCCGCGCGGGCAGGGACCTGCCCAAGCAATGGCAGCCGCTCGCGGGCCGCCGGGTGATCGACCGGACGCTCGACGCCCTGCGCCCCCATGTCGCGCGCGTGGTGCTCGTTCTCCACCCCGACGACATGGATCTTGGACCTGACGGTGTCGAGACCGTCCCCGGCGGGGCGACCCGCGCGGCGTCGGTGCGCGCGGGGCTCGAACACCTGGCGGACACTGGCGATGTGCCGCGCCAGGTGCTCATCCACGACGCCGCCCGCGCCACCGTACCGCGCAGCGTGATCGAGGCGGTGACCGCCGCGCTCGACGCCGGCGCGCCCGCCGCCGCGCCCGCGTTGCCGGTGACCGATGCGCTCTGGACCGCCGCGGACGGATATGTGACCGGCACGAAGGACCGCACCGGGCTCTATGCCGCGCAGACGCCGCAGGGATTTGATTTCGCGGCCATCCTCGCCGCACACCGCGCCCACGAAGGCGCCGCCGCGGACGATGTCGCGGTGGCCCGCGCCGCAGGCTTGCCGGTAGCGATCACGCCGGGTGACGCGGATAATCTCAAGATCACCCACGCGGCGGATTTCGCGCGGGCCGAAAGAATATCGGGGGCCGCGATGGATATTCGCGTTGGTACCGGCTTCGACGTGCACCGGTTCGGGCCGGGGGATCATGTCATGCTCTGCGGCGTGGCCGTGCCGCACGCGCGCGGATTGCAGGGACATTCGGATGCCGATGTCGGGCTGCACGCGCTGACCGACGCCCTTTACGGTGCGCTGGCCGAGGGCGATATCGGGCGGCATTTCCCGCCCTCCGACCCGCAGTGGAAGGGCACCGAAAGCCACGTATTCCTGCGTCACGCGGTCCGGCTTGCCATTGAAAGGGGCTACAGGATCAATAACATGGACGTCACTCTGATCTGCGAGCATCCCAAGATCGGCCCCCTTTCGCGGGCCATGCGCGCGGCCATTGCCGACATGACCGGCACCGCCCCCGATCGCGTCTCGGTCAAGGCCACGACGACCGAGCGGCTGGGCTTTACCGGGCGTGGCGAGGGCATCGCCGCACAGGCCGCCGTTACCCTCATGAAAGGCCCTGCATGACCCGCCTGATCGCCACATTCTGCTACGTGGGTCACCTGCGCCCCGCCCCCGGCACCTGGGGCTCGCTCGCCGCGCTGCCGGTGGCCTGGGCGCTGCACATGCTGGGCGGTCCGGTCCTGCTTGGGCTGGGCGTGGCCCTGGCATTCACCTTGGGATGGTGGGCCACACATCTGGAAACAAAGGGAAAAGAAGATCACGACCCGTCCGAGATCGTGATCGACGAGGTGGCCGGGCAATGGCTGGCCTTTCTGCCGGTCTCTGTCGGCGCCGCAAGCGCCGGGGTCGAGTTGACCGCGCTCTGGCCCGGCTGGATCACCGCCTTTGCGGCGTTCCGGCTGTTCGACATCTGGAAGCCGGGGCCGATCGGCTGGGCCGACCGGCGCGGCGATGCGCTGGGCGTGATGCTCGACGACATCCTCGCCGGTGTGGCGGCGGCACTCTGCGTGGTGCTGGGCGCGGCGATCGCGCATGGTGCCATGACATGAAGATTGTCCTGCAATTACTTGATAAAGCAAGGGAACGTGGCATCATGATTGCCACCGCCGAGAGCTGCACCGGCGGCATGGTTGCGGCGGCGCTGACGGATGTGGCGGGCTCTTCGGCGGTGTTCGAACGCGGGTTCGTCACCTATTCCAACGCCGCCAAGAGCGAGGTGCTGGGCGTCGCGCCCGCTACCCTCGCCGCGCATGGGGCCGTCTCCGAAGAGGTCGCGCGCGAGATGGCCGAAGGTGTGCTCGCCCATAGCGGCGCGCAGTTGGCCGTGTCGGTCACCGGCATCGCCGGACCGGGAGGTTCAGACCGCAAACCTGAAGGTCGGGTGTGCTTCGGGCTGGCCATGAGCGGCACCGCCACCCGGACAGAGACCCGCGAGTTCGGTGCACCGGGCCGCGCCGAGGTGCGCCGTCTGAGCCGCGATCACGCTTTGGCGTTGCTGCTGACCGCACTCGGTGACGCTCAGCCGTAGAGCGCCTGTGCACGGGTCTCGAAGGCGCGCACGATCCGCTTCATCGCCTCGTGAAAGAACACCTCCGCTGCCGATTGCAAGAACCTGTTCTTGAAAGCGAAATCGACGTCAAAGCTCACCTCGCAACCGCCCTCGGTCTCGGCGAATGCCCAGTTGGAGCGCATGTACCGGAACGGGCCGTCGAGATACTCGGTTTCGATCCGCTTTGCCTCGGGCCACAGCACCACGCGGCTGCCGAATCGCTCGCGGAACACCTTGAAGCTGATGACGAGATCGGCCTCCATCACCTCGGAGCCATCCGCCTGCGGCGTCACCTTGCGCACCCGCGCCGCCGCCGTCCATGGAAGGAACTCGGGGTAGCGGGCCACGTCGGCCACCAGCGCATACATCTGGTCGGTCGTGTAAGGCAGGTGGCGGGTTTCGGAATGTGACGGCATGATGCCCCTGGTTTTTGCCCGTGACAGTGGCGCGGTTTTTCCTAGACTGGACACGGATTTGCAAGGGGAAGACATGCCGCAGCGCAGATACGTGATCGACAGGCTGATCTCGGCCAAGCGCATCGCCGCGCGCATCGAGGCGCTGTCGCAGGAGATCGAGGCCGAATTCGCCGGGACCGAAAAGCTCGTGGTGGTCGGCCTGTTGCGCGGCTCCTTCATCTTCATCGCCGATCTGGTGCGCGAGCTGGACCTGCCGGTCGAGGTCGATTTCGTGGAGACATCGTCCTATGGCAACGCCATGGAATCGAGCCGGGAGGTGCGCATTCTCAAGGACCTGCGCGGCGATATCGCCGACCGTGACGTGCTGGTGGTCGAGGATATCGTCGATACCGGCCATACGCTCGCCCATGTGCTCAACCTTCTGGCAAGCCGCGGCCCCGCGCGCCTGCGCACGATCGCGCTACTGGACAAGCCGTCGCGGCGCGAAGCGGATATCCGCGCGGACTGGATCGGCTTTGAAATCCCCGACCAGTTCGTCGTGGGCTATGGCATCGACTATGCGCAGCGCGACCGTAACCTGCCCTATATCGGCAAGGTGCGGTTCACCGATCCATGAACATCCTCTGGCTTTTGCGCATGGCGCGCTGGGCGCGGCGGCCACCCGGGCCGCGCACGGTGCGGCTGTGGCTCGTCGTGATCGGCATCGGCCTCGCCCTCGCCGGGATCGAGTTTCTCTTCGGCTGGCCCGAGGCGCTGACCCTGGAGCCGCGCCGCTGGATAGCACGCCCCTGAGCCAGCCTTGTTTCGCATTTGACGCGGCCCCCCCGCTGGGGCATGTGCTCTGGCATGGCCAGGCCAACCACCACGTTCACATGCACCGCCTGCGGCGCGGGCCACGCGCGATGGTCCGGGCGCTGCGACGCCTGCGGCGCGTGGAACACGATCCAGGAGGAGGCCCCCCTCTCCGCCGGTCCCGCCGGGCGCAGCCTCGGGGCGCGGCGCGGTGCGGCGATCGCGCTCACGGACCTCGCCACCGAGGAGGCTCCGCCGCCGCGCACCTGCACGGGGCTGGCCGAGCTCGACCGCGTGCTGGGCGGCGGTCTCGTGCCGTCGAGCGCGGTGCTTGTGGGCGGCGATCCGGGGATCGGCAAGTCCACGCTGCTGCTGCAGGCCGCCGCGCGGTTCGCGGGGGCCGGGCTCAAGACCCTCTATGTCTCGGGCGAGGAGGCCAGCGCACAGGTGCGGATGCGCGCGCAGCGGCTGGGGCTGGAGAACGCGCCGGTGCGGCTCGCCGCCGCAACCGGCCTGCGCGACATCCTCACCACGCTGGATACCGAGCGCCCCGACCTCGTGATCATCGATTCGATCCAGACCATGTGGTCCGACACGATCGACTCGGCCCCGGGCAGCGTCGCGCAGGTGCGCGCCGCCGCGCATGAGCTGACCGGCTATGCCAAGCGGCGTGGCGCCTCGGTCATTCTCGTCGGCCACGTCACCAAGGATGGCCAGATCGCGGGGCCCCGCGTGGTCGAACACATGGTCGATTGTGTGCTCTATTTCGAGGGCGAGCGCGGGCACCAGTTTCGGATCCTGCGCAGCGTCAAGAACCGCTTCGGTCCCGCCGACGAGATCGGCGTGTTCGAGATGACGGGCCGCGGCCTCGCCGAAGTCGCCAACCCATCGGCGCTGTTTCTGGCCGGGCGCGGCGCGCCCGCCCCCGGCTCGGTCGTGTTCGCCGGGATCGAGGGCACGCGGCCCCTGCTGGTCGAGGTGCAGGCGCTGGTCGCGCCCACGCCCCACGCCCAGCCGCGCCGCGCGGTGGTGGGTTGGGACGGCGCACGGCTCGCCATGATTCTCGCGGTGCTCGAGGCGCGCTGTGCCATCCCGTTTGCCGGGTTCGACGTCTATCTCAACGTGGCGGGGGGATTGCGCATCTCCGAGCCCGCCGCCGATCTCGCCGTTGCCGCCGCACTCCTGAGCGCCCGCGAGGACGTGGCACTGGCGCCCGAGACGGTGGTTTTCGGGGAAATCAGCCTGTCGGGCGCGCTGCGGCCCGTGGGACAGACCGAAAACAGGTTGAAAGAGGCGCGAAAACTTGGTTTCACATCTGCAATCCTTCCGTCGGACGACAAGACCGGCGGCCAGAGCGGCCTCAGCCTGACCCGCATGGGCGATCTGACCGCGTTCGTTGGGGACGTATTCGGCGCAGGTTAGGCGCGCGCAGGGACAGGACGGGGCATGGACGGATTCACCATCATCGACGGGGTCGTTGCGCTCTTCATCTTGCTGTCGGCGCTTCTGGCCTATTCGCGGGGCCTCGCGCGCGAGGCGCTGGCCATCGCGGGTTGGGCCGTTGCAGGGGTCGTCGCCTTCATCTTTGCGCCGCAGGTGGAGCCGCTGGTCAAGGAAGTGCCGGTGGTCGGCGAATTCATCGCCGACAGTTGCGAGTTGTCGATGATCGGCGCGTTCGCGGTGGTGTTTGCCGTGGCGCTGATCATCGCCTCGCTCATCACGCCGCTGTTTTCCTCGCTGGTGCAGCGCTCGGCGCTGGGCGGGGTCGACCAGGGGCTGGGTTTCGTCTTTGGCGTGGCACGCGGCGTGCTGCTGATCGCCATCGCCTATTTCGTCTACGAGACGGTGATCTCTGCCCAATCCATCGCCATCATAGACGACAGCCGCTCGGCGCGGGTGTTCTCGCAGATGACCGACGCGGTGGCCTCGCAGGAGCCCGAGCAGGCACTGGGCTGGATCACCGCGCAATACGAGAACCTTGTCGGCAAGTGCGACGCGCCCTGAACCGGGGTGACGCTGCGTCAGGCGCGCGGGCGGGCGGTGACTCGTTCGTGATAGTTTCGTGACATGACCCGGCCAAGCGCGTAAGAGGTGGGCCGAGCGACTTCCACGGATTCGGAGCTGCCCTTGTCCACGTCCGCACCCATGCCCCCCGCCCACCCTTTCGATGATGACAAGCTGCGCGAGGAATGCGGCGTTTATGGCGTGATTGGCCTGACTGACGCCGCCAATTTCGTTGCGCTGGGGTTGCACGCGCTGCAACACCGCGGGCAGGAGGCGGGCGGCATCGTCAGCCATGACCCGGAGCTTGGCTTCAACTCGGTGCGCCGCTTCGGCTATGTGCGCGACAATTTCACCCGCCAATCGCTGATGGAGGCGCTGCCGGGGCCGCTGGCCATCGGCCATGTGCGCTATTCCACCGCCGGATCCAAGGGTGCGGCGATCCGCGATGTGCAGCCGTTCTTCGGCGAGTTCTCGATGGGCGGTGCCGCGATCGCGCATAACGGCAACATCACCAATGCCGACGCGCTGCGCCGGGAGCTGATCGAGCGGGGCTCGATCTTCCAGTCCGGCTCTGACAGCGAATGTATCATCCACCTGATGGCCCGCTCGCTGCAACGCAACATCCCGGAACGGATGGAGGACGCGCTGCGCCGGGTCGAGGGGGCGTTCTCGATCGTGGCAATGACCCGCTCCAAGCTGATCGGCGTGCGCGACCCGCTGGGCGTGCGCCCGCTGGTGCTGGGCCAGTTGGGAGAGGGCTGGGTGCTCAGTTCCGAGACCTGCGCACTCGACATCATCGGCGCGCGCTTCGTGCGCGAGATCGCGCCGGGCGAAATGGTCGTCATCTCCGCCACCGAAGGCGTCGAGAGCCATTTCCCCTTCCGTCGCCAGAAACCGCGCTCCTGCGTGTTCGAGCATGTCTATTTCTCGCGCCCCGATTCGATCATCGGCGGTCGCTCGGTCTACGAGACGCGCCACCAGATCGGGGTTGAGCTGGCCCGCGAGGCCCCGGTCGAGGCCGATCTCGTCTGCCCGGTACCCGACAGCGGCACGCCCGCGGCCATCGGCTACAGCCACGAGAGCGGCATCCCCTTCGCCATGGGGATCGTGCGCAACCAGTACATGGGCCGCACCTTCATCGAGCCGACCGAGCAGATCCGCAACATGGGCGTGCGGCTGAAGCTCAACGTCAACCGCGCGCTGATCGAGGGCAAGCGGGTGATCCTGGTGGATGACAGCGTGGTGCGCGGCACCACCAGCCGCAAGATCAAGGAAATGATCCTCGACGCGGGCGCGGCGGAGGTGCATTTTCGCATCGCCAGCCCGCCCACCGCATGGCCCTGCTTCTACGGCGTGGACACGCCGCAGCGCGAGAAGCTGCTGGCGGCCACCATGTCCGAAGAGGAGATGCGCGCGCATCTCAACGTGGACAGCATCCGGTTCATCTCGCTCGACGGACTTTACCGCGCCGTGGGCGAGGCGCAGGGGCGCGACAATGCCTGCCCGCAATATTGCGATGCCTGTTTCTCGGGCGACTACCCGGTCGCGCCGTCGGACATGATCGAAAAGGGATTCGAGCTGAAAGCCGCCGAGTGATCGTGGTCATCCTGGTCGCATGAGCGAAGTCTTGCACCTCCTCCGAGTGGGGTGGCGAATTCCTGCCGCAGTGCAGAAATCGGGGCTTTTCTCCGTCCCGCGCGCCGCATAGACGCGCGGACAGTCAAAGAATCCCCGAGGCACTCATGGCAAATGAAACACCCACCCCGGCGGCCACTCTGGCCGCCGCGACGCAGGAGAGCGCCCTGCCGTTGCGCCGCATCACCTTGCTGGGAACGATGCATGGCCCCACCAGCGCCCGCGCGCTGGTGCATGTTGACGGTGGCAAGGTGACCCGGATCGAGACCGGTGACACGCTCGACCGCGCGACCGTCGCGGCCATCGGCGAAGGGGTGGTGATCCTGTCGCGCGGCGGGCGGACCGAGGCACTGCGCTTGCCTTTGGCTTGACGCCGCACACGCCATCGCGAAGGGTTCGGGAATGACACCTCCTGACCTGCGGTTTCGCCCGCATCATTTTCTCTGTGTCCTGGGCTTTGCCGGCAAAGGGTACTCCGACCGCTTCACGGCCAACATGGCACGGATCGTGCGCGGCGGGCTGCGCGCGGCGGACGGCGATGAGACGGTGATCGAGGTCGTCACCGCAAGCGATGATATCTGCGCGCCCTGCCCCAAGCGCCGTGGCGCGCGCTGCGACAGTCAGGAAAAGGTGGCGAGACTCGATGCGCGCCACGCGGCGGCGCTCGGGTTGCGGGCCGGGGACCGGTTGACGTGGGACGAGGCGCAGGCACGGATCAGGCGGGCGGTTGCGCCGGGCGACCTGTCGTCGCTTTGTACCGGGTGTCAATGGCTGGACCTGGGCCTGTGCGAGGCCGCGCTTGCCAGGCTGCATGACCAGACATGAAAAGGCCGTCCCCGGTTGCCCGGGCACGGCCTGATCCCTGGGTGATCCGCGACGCTCAGCCGCGACGCGCCCCAAGCGCCTTCCAGCCGCCATAAACGACCATCGCCGCGATCACGGCCTTGAAGGCGTCGCCGATCAGGAACGGTGCCATCCAGTAGGCCCAGAGTTCGGGCGCGGCCTTGCCCATGACGGCGGCGGGCCAGGCGAGGCCGGGGACATAGAGCAGCGCCGAGATCACAATGCCGCACAGCGCCGTGGTCACCACCCCGCGTGCAAGGCCCCGCTCCACCGCGAGACCGGCGAGCCAGGCCATGCCGACAAAGCCATAGAGGAAGCCGGCGGTCGGCCCCATAAGTGCGGCGCCATTCGCGCCCCCGGCAAAGACCGGCAGCCCCATCGCCCCCTCGGCAAGATAGGCCGCGAGTGTTGCCGCCCCGAGCCGCGAGCCGAATGTCAGCCCGACGATCAGGATCGCCAGCGTCTGAAGCGTCAGCGGCACCGGGAAGAACGGCACGCTCACCTGCGCCGCCAGCGCGATGAAGAGCGAGCCGCCCAGGATCAGCCCCGCCTTGCGGACGAGGCCCTCGTGGCCGATCACGGCCTGTGTCAGTGTTTGTGCGCGCATCCCGCGTCCCTCCTTTGCTTCGCTTGGGGCCGACTTTTTCGCCGCAGCGCGTCAAAAGTCAAGCGATTGTGCTTGATCCGGCGGCCCGGTGATGGGATTTGCCACCATATGACAGACCCGGACACTCCTCCAGTCGCCCTCGTCACCGGCGCGTCGCGCGGCCTCGGGGCCGCGATGGCCGAGCGCCTCGCCGCCAGCCACCACGTCGTTGCGGTGGCGCGCACGACGGGCGGACTTGAAGAGCTTGACGACCGTATCCGTGCCGCGGGCGGTCAGGCCACGCTCGCGCCGATGGACATCACCACGCGCGATGCGATGGCACAGCTTTGCCGCTCGGTCCACGACCGCTGGGGGCGGTTGGCGCTGTGGGTGCACGCCGCCGTTCATGCCGCCCCTCTCAGCCCCGCCGACCATGTCGACGCGCGCGACCTCGAACGCTCCATCGCCACCAACGTCACCGCCACGGGCATTCTCATTCCTTTCGTCGCGCCGCTGCTGGGGCACGAAGGGCAGGCGGTATTTCTCGACGATCTGCGCGCAGGCGAGAAATTCTTCGGTGCCTATGGCGCGACCAAGGCGGCGCAGATCGCGCTGGCGCGTAGCTGGCAGGCCGAGACCGCGCGGACCGGCCCGCGCGTGCATATCCTCACGCCCGCGCCGATGCCCACTGCGACGCGCGCGCGCTTCTTCCCAGGTGAGGAGCACGAGGCCCTCGCCCATCCGCGTGACGAGGCGGCGCGCCTGCTGGCCACGCTCGGCTGAGGGCCACACCGCTTGTTGCCGCGCGGTGCAGGCGTTAGACAGGCCGCAGGACCGGGCGGACAGCGGACAGGGCAGGCGACATGCGCATTCTCATCACCAATGACGACGGCATCAACGCCCCGGGGCTGGCCGTCCTCGAAGAGATCGCCATCGCGCTCGCGGGGGATGCGACCGCAGTCTGGACCGTGGCCCCCGCCTTCGAGCAATCGGGCGTCGGGCACTGCATTTCCTACACCCGGCCGATGATGATCAGTGAGATGGCCGAGCGTCGCTACGCCGCCGAGGGCAGCCCCGCCGATTGCGTGCTCGCCGGGCTGCACGACGTGATGAAGGATGCCCGCCCCGACCTCGTGCTCTCGGGCGTCAACCGCGGCAACAACGCCGCCGAGAACGCCGTCTATTCCGGCACCGTCGGTGCGGCGATGGAGGCGGCGCTTCAGGGTGTGCCGGCGGTGGCGCTCAGCCAGTATTACGGGCCGAAGACCCGCGATCTGCCAGACCCGTTCGAATGCGCGCGCACCCACGGGCTGCCGGTGCTGCGCCGCCTTCTGGACAAGGGGGTGTGGACGCAGGACGATTACGGCATCTTCTACAACATCAACTTCCCCCCCTGCCCCGGCTCCGAGGTCAGGGGGATCCGCGCCGCGCGACAGGGCTTTCGCCGCGACATGGGGTTTGGCGTGCAGCCCCACACCGCGCCGTCGGGGCGGCGGTTTCTCTGGGTCACCGGCGCGCCGCAGCACGAGCCCACGAGCCCCGGCTCGGACGCGGATGTGAACCTGCAGGGCTACGTCTCGGTCACGCCGATGCGGGCGGACCTGACGGCCCACGACGCGCTGGAGGCGCTGAAGGCGATCGAATGAGCGACGAAGCCGATCATAGCGCCGAACGCCAGATGCAGTTCCTCTTTGCACTGCGCTCGCGCGGGGTGACGGAGGCGCGCGTGCTCTCGGCGATGGAGCGGATCGACCGGGGGCGCTTCGTGCGCGGGCATTTCGCGGGGCGCGCCTACGAGGACATGCCGCTGCCCATCGCCTGCGGCCAGACCATCAGCCAGCCCTCGGTGGTCGGGCTGATGACGCAGGCGCTGCGGCTGAGCCCGCGCGACAAGGTGCTGGAGGTGGGCACCGGCTCGGGCTATCAGGCGGCGATCCTGAGCCAGCTCGCGCGCCGCGTCTATACCGTGGACCGCCACCGCCATCTGGTGCGCGAGGCCGCTGCGATCTTTGCCGAACTCGATCTCGCCAATATCATCGCGCTTACCGCCGATGGAAGCTTCGGGCTGCCCGAGCAGGCACCGTTCGACCGTATCCTGGTGACCGCCGCCGCCGAGGATCCGCCCGGGCCGCTCTTGGCCCAGCTCAGGATCGGGGGTATCATGGTGCTGCCCGTGGGCCAGTCGGACACGGTGCAGCAACTCATCCGCGTCACCCGGCACGAGACCGGCTACGAGTATGACGAGCTGCGCCCGGTGCGCTTCGTGCCGCTGGTCGAGGGACTTGGGCGTGACGGCTGAAACGCGCCGCGCGGAGGCAGGACAAGAGACGAGGGACAAGGGGTATCTCATGCGACATCTGCCACGAAATGTGGCGACCGGCATCGGCATGGCGGCGGCGCTCGCCGCGTGCAGCGGGCCGCTCGACATCGACATGCGCGGTGGCTTCGGCAATGCGCCGAGCACGGCGGAGGCCGCGCAAACCGCCACCGCCGACCGGCCCGCGCCTGACGCGCGGGGCATCATATCCTATCCCGGCTACCAGGTCGCGGTGGCGCGGCGGGGCGACACGCTGGCCACGCTCGCCGCGCGGATCGGGGCGGATGCCGGGGAACTGGCCCGCTACAATGGTATCCAAACCGGCGACATCCTGCGCGACGGCGAGATCGTGGCGCTGCCGCGCCGCGTGGCCGAGCCCGAGGGCGGCCCGATCCGCCCCGACAGCGAGATCACGGCGCTGGCGGGGCGCGCCATCGAGCGCGCCGACGGCGAAAAGATCGAGACCAGCACCCTCGACCCGGCACCGCAGGCCGGAGTGGCACCGAGCGGCGTGCAGCCCATCCGCCACAAGGTCGAGCGCGGCGAGACCGCGTATTCCATCTCCCGGCTCTACGACGTGCCGGTGCGCAGCCTCGCGGACTGGAACGGGCTCGGCCCCGCCTTTACCGTTCGCGAGGGGCAGTTCCTGCTGATCCCCGTGCCCGCACCCGAGGCGCGGCCCCGCAAGCGCGACGAGAGCCGGGCCGTGCCGCAGGACGAAGCCGCCGTTACCCCGCCCGGCAGCGGCTCGCCCACGCCCGAGCCGCCGAGCGCCGACGACCCCCTGCCCGACGATCCGCCCGCCGAGCCGGAACCGGTGGCGGCCCCCGACCTTGGCGCGTCGCAGTCTGAAACGAGCGAGGCCCGCCTCGCACGCCCGCTCGACGGCGCGATCGTGCGCGACTATGCCAAGGGCCGCAATGACGGCATCGACATCGCCGGCACACCCGGGGCAGAGGTGCGCGCCGCCGGCGCAGGCACCGTCGCGGCGGTGATCGAGGACAATGACGGCCGCCCCATCGCCGTCATCCGCCACGAGGGCAACCTGCTGACGGTCTATTCGAACCTCGCCAGCCTGAGCGTGGCCAAGGGCGAGCGGGTGAGCCGTGGCCAGTCCATCGGCACGCTGCCCGACAGCGGCAGCCCGGCGCTGCATTTCGAGGTGCGCGACGGTATCGAGAGCCTCGACCCCAACCCGCTACTGGGGAACTGAGCGGCGCGGGGACGGTCTGCGGACAGAGGGACGTGGCCGCCCACGTTGGGCCCCTACTTCGCCGGTGGCGGCGGGGCCGCGCAATGCCCGCCCGTGGCCGCCAGCCCCGAACCGAGTGCCAGCATCGGCGGCGCATTGTACGGGTTGAGCGGGTCGGACTGCGCCTGATCGAGCGCAACGAGCCCCAGCACGCCCAGCCCTACCAGCATTGCGACATGCACCCGCCTCATTTCCGCGCCTCCAGCCCCAGCACGGGGCGCAGCCGGATACCCACCCAGGAGCCGGCAAAGGCCGCTATGAACCACACCCAGCCATGCGCCGAGCCGGTCGCGACACCGCTGAAGAACGCACCGATATTACAGCCGAAGGCGAGCCGGGAACTGTAACCCAGGACCAGCCCCGCGACGATCACCGCCACCCAGGCGCGCGCGGGCAGCACGCCCACCGGCGAGGCGAACCCCGCCCGCCACCACGCCACCAGCGCCGCGCCGCCGATCAGGCCGAGATCGGTGAGCGAGGTCACATCCGTGAGCAGGCTCGCCTTGACCTGCGCGGCATTCGCGGGCGCCGCCCAGAAGGCCGAGCCGGAGAGGTCGCCGCCCGCGGTCACCACCGCCTTGGCCACCCACAGCCCGAGGCCATAGACCACGCCCCAGGGCTGTCCGGCGACCACGAGGTGCACGATCGCCAACGCCGCCAGCGCCAGCGCCGCCGCCCAGTAGCGGGCGGGCAGCCGGTGACTGCCCTTGCGCCCCAGAATCAGCGCCAGCGCGGCGATCCCCGCCAGCCCCGCCAGCGTGATCGCGAGCCCGGTGCCGCCGTCGAGCGTGGCCACCGGCAGGCTGCCCAGCGATGTCCACCAACTCAGGTGATACGCGCCGCCAAAGCTGCCGATGGCGAAGAACGGCAGCGCCGCCGCGCCGATGGCGTTGCCGCTCCCGGCGTTCACGAGCGTGCCCGAGCCGCAGCCCAGAACCACCTGCATCGCCGCGCCAAAGACGAAGGCCCCGCCCACCATCGCGAAGCCGATGGGGGCGTGCGCGCCCTTGAGTTCGGCCCCGTTGGCGGCCAGCAGCGGCAGCGCCACGCAGGCCACGATGCCGATGGCCAGAAGCTGCGCCAGAAGCCCCGAGGCGTCGCGCTCCAGGATCATCCGCCGCCACGGGCCGGTAAAGCCGAAGCGGAACCCTTCGAGCGTCAGGCCAAAGCCCAGCCCGATGGCGAGGATCGCGCCGGCGCGCGGCCCGGCGGTCAGCGCCACCGCGAGGACCAGCCCCGCCACGAACAGTAACACGCCCGTGCGCGACAGCGCGCCGGGGGCAGAGGGCGGGGCCGCTTGGGCGGTGGCCTGTGTCATGGACGTCTCAATACTTGCCGGTCATCTTGTTGATCATGTTCTGGAAAAGCCCCGGCACATTGGCCATTTCCAGCCCCGCATTCGACCAGCCGACCACCGATTCCGGGTAGAGCCGCACGCCCTCGATCCCGGCCAGTTCGCTCAGCGCGAACCAGTTGGTCGCCGCCCAGTGCCCGGTATTGCAAAACGATACCAGCCGGTCGCCATCCCCGAACCCGTTCTCGGCAGCCAGCTCGCGCACCAGATCGGGCTTGATGAGCGACGGCGCGTCCGGGCCGAACCACCGGTCATGGGTGAAATACCGCGATTGCGGGATGGTGCCGGGCCGTGCCGCCCCGCCGTGCTTGGTCTCGCCCTTCCAGAACGCCTCGGGGCGGGCATCGACGAGCGTCGCCTCCTCGCGCCCCTCGACGATGGCCTGCACGTCTTCGCGCGTCGCCAGCCATTCGTCGGAGAAGCTGACGGTGATGGTGCTCGGCGCGACCTCCGCGGCGGGGCCGGTCCCGACCGGGGCCTTGGCGTCTTGCCAGGCATTCATGCCGCCGTTGAGCACCGCCAGATCGCCGAGGCCCGAGGATTTGAGTGTCCAGTAAACCCTTGCCGCAGAACCGAAATCCGTCTGGTTGCTACCCTGGTGGACGACCACCACGGGCGTGTCCGTCTCAAGCCCCAGACCGCGCAGCACCTCGGTCAGGTGCGCCTCGGACACGAGCTTGCCGGGGTTCTCGGCCGGACCGCGAAAAAGGCCGTAGGGCGCGTTGCGCGCGCCGGGGATGTGCCCGCTCTCGAAGGCGCGCGGCGCGCGGATGTCCAGAACCACCGGTGCCTGCGCCCGGTCGAGGGCGTTGCCAAGCGCCGCGGGCGTGGTGAGTGGACCACCTGCCGCCTGCGCCGCCTGTGCCGCCAATGGCGCAAGCGCCATCACGAGCATCAGAACCGCCTGTTTCAATCTCCTGCGCATCGAAATTCTCCTGTCGTCGCGTTTGCCGATTGTGTCGCAGACATACGCCCCGCTCCCGGGCACAACAAGCGTGTGAGCGCGACTTCACGGGCTGTTGAGGGGCGTGGGCTCAGGCGCCGGAGGGCAGCGCCCGCTCCACCACGCGGGCAAAGAAGGACGCGCCGAGGGGGGCAACCGCGTCATTGAAATCGAAGGCGGGATGATGCAGGCCCGGTCCCTCGCCCTGCCCCAGAAACAGGTAGGCACCGGGCCGCTCAACCAGCATGTAGGCGAAATCCTCGGCCCCCATCTCGCGCGTGCGATCCGCGACCACCGCCGTTTCCCCGGCCACCTCGCGGGCAATTTCCGTTGCGAATTCCGTGGCTTGTGCCTCGTTTACCGTGGGTGGATAGCCGGTATCAATTCTGACCTCAGCGCCCACGCCATGCGCCGCCGCCACACCCGCGGCCACCTCGTGCAGGCGGCGATGCGCCATCTCGCGGACATCCTCGGCGAAGGTGCGGATCGTCGCGCCGACATAGGCGCGCGCGGGGATCACGTTGTCGGCGCTGCCGGCGTGGACCTGCGTGACCGAGATCACCAGATCGGCGAGCGGGTCGCGGTCGCGGGTCACGATGGTCTGGATGGCCTGCACCATTGCCACCGCCGCCGGGATCGGATCGCGCGCCTCGTGGGGCATGGCGCCGTGGCCGCCCTGCCCTAACACATTGATATGCAAGGTATCGACCGCAGCCATGATCGGGCCCGGCGTGGTCTCGAACGTGCCCTCGGGCGCGCCCGGCAGGGTGTGGAGGGCATAGACCTCGGCCACGTCATGACGGTCGAGCGCGCCCTCCTCGACCATCAGCCGCGCGCCGCCCGGCCCCTCCTCGGCCGGCTGGAAGAAGAGCACCGCGCGCCCTGCGTAATTCCTTGTTTCCGCTAGGTATTTTGCCGCGCCAAGCAGCATGGTGGTATGCCCGTCATGGCCGCAGGCATGGGCCCGCCCCGGCACCCTGCTGGCATGATCCGCGCCGGTCAGATCGTCCATCGCGAGCGCGTCCATGTCGGCGCGCAAACCGATGGCGCGGCCCGGTTCACGGCCCTCGATCACCGCCACGACCCCCGAGCGCGCGACCCCGGTCTCGATCCGGTCCACGCCGAACTCCCGCAGTTTTTCCACAACGAATTCAGCAGTTTGGTGGCAGTCGAGCCCAAGCTCGGGATACGCGTGGAGGTGCCGCCGCCACGCGGTCATCTCGTCGGCGAATCCGCTGATGCGATTGATCACGGCCATGTCTGGACATCCCCTTGTTGTCCCGTCACCCTGACAGCAGACAGCAATTCAAAGGGCGCTGCAATGGCCGAT
This sequence comes from Roseovarius ramblicola, assembly GCF_042430665.1. Taxonomy (NCBI): domain Bacteria; kingdom Pseudomonadati; phylum Pseudomonadota; class Alphaproteobacteria; order Rhodobacterales; family Roseobacteraceae; genus Roseovarius; species Roseovarius ramblicola. Next base: position 374,401 of record NZ_JBHMEC010000017.1, read on the forward strand.
GACACCCTCCTCCACGATCCCGATGGCGGGATGCCGCGGCTCATCGGGATCATGGAGCGGCTGCGCGATCCCGAGACGGGCTGCCCCTGGGATATCGACCAGGACTTCATGAGCATCGCTCCCTATACCATTGAAGAAGCTTATGAAGTTGCCGACGCGATCGAACGTCGCGACTGGGCCGATCTCAAGGGAGAGCTGGGCGACCTGCTGTTGCAGGCGGTGTTTCATGCGCAGATCGCGCAGGACCGGGGATTGTTCGACATCGCGGATGTGGCCAACGCCATTTCCGACAAGATGATCGCCCGCCATCCCCATGTTTTCGGGGAAGAAAACCGCGACAAGAGCGCCGAACAGCAAACCCGGGACTGGGAGGCCGTGAAGGCCGCCGAGCGGGCCGCGTCGGGTGAAGGCGGCACGCTCGACGGTGTTGCAATGGGGCTGCCGGCGCTGCTGCGGGCGGTGAAACTCCAGAAACGTGCCGCACGGGTGGGGTTCGACTGGCCTGACTCTTCTCATGTTCTCAAGAAGATACAGGAAGAAGTTGAAGAACTGCATGAAGCTGCCGAGAGCGGCGATTCCGATCACGTCGAGGAAGAATTCGGCGACCTGCTGTTCGTCATGGCCAACCTCGCGCGGCACATGAAGCTCTGCCCCGAGACGGCGCTGCGCCGCGCCAACGCCAAGTTCACCCGCCGCTTTCAATGGATCGAGGCGCGGCTTGCCGAGGACGGCCGCCGCCCCGAAGACAGCGACCTCGCCGAGATGGACGCGCTGTGGGACGCGGCCAAGCGGGACGCGAAGCTGTAGGTTCAGCGCGCGAACCGCACGGTTCCGGGCGCGCACCGCGCGGCGCGTTTACCTTGCGCAAACGGCTCTCGCGGCCCCCGGGTTTCTTCCTGGTGAAAATACTCCGGGGGAGTCGCCGCGCAAGCGGCGGCGGGGGCAGCGCCCCCGGCACGGCGACGGGTCAGGCGGCGCGGGCCTGCCAGACCGCGCCCACCTCGGCACGGATGATGCGGGCGATCTGTGCGCAGTCCGCGAGGCTGAAGGTCAGCGGCAGGCGCATGTCGAGGAGCCCGCGCAGGATGCGGTCGGTGGCCGGCATCGGCGCGCTCGGCGCATAGCGCCAACTGTCGTAGCGGCTGGTGAAGCCCGCCGGTTCCGCGCCGCCGAACCATTTGAGTTCGACGCCGCGCGCGGCGCAGCGGCGGATCACGTCCTCGACGGCGCCGTCCTCCCAGTCGAGCAGCAGCATCTGGATCGACGAGCCGACAAAGCGCTCGGGCGCGGGCCGCTCTGCCAGCGTCAGCCCCGGCGTGCCGCGAAGCCCCTCCTCGACCACGCGGTAGCGCGCATTCCAGCGGTCGCACTGCTCGTCCAGCATCCGCAGTTGCGGGCGCAGGATGGCGGCGCGCAGGTGGTCCATGCGTCCCGAAACGTTGGGGGTGTCGTATTTCACGGCCTCGAACACATCCTCGGGCGGCACCGTGCCATGGCGGGCATAGAGCATGTAGGAGCCCGACAGGATCACCGCGCGCGCCATCACCGTGTCGTCATCGGTGATCAGAAAGCCGCCCTCGCCGGAATTCATGTGCTTGTAGGTCTGGGTCGAGAAGCAGCCCACCCTGCCCCAGCGTCCCGACGGGGTGCCGCGCCACGCCGCCCCCATCGTGTGGGCGCAATCCTCGATCACCGTGAGGCCGTGCGCGTCGCAAATCCCCATCAGCCGGTCCATGTCGGCCAGATGCCCGCGCATGTGGCTGAGCATCAGCACGCTCGCTTCGCCCGCCCTGTCGGCGAGATCGTCGAGGTCGATGGTGAGCTGTTCCGTCACGCCGACGAAGACCGGCTGCGCGCCGACGCTGGCGATGGCGCCGGGCACCGGCGCGAGGGTAAAGGCATTGGTCAGCACCCGGTCGCCCGGCCCGACGCCGAGCGCGCGCAGCGCGGTGGCCATCGCGTAGCCCCCCGAGGTGACGGCGAGCGCGTGGCGCGCCCCGGTGTAGTCGGCGAAGTCGCGCTCCAGCGCCGCCGCCTCGCCCGCCTCGCCGGGGGCGAGGTTGTAGCGGTGCAGCCGCCCCGAGCGCATCACCTCCAGCGCCGCCGCGATCCCCGCCTCGGGGATCGGCTCCTGCTGGGTGAAGCTGCCTTTGAATATCTCTGACATGCAGGTGTTTTGGCGCGCGCGGGGCCCTGCGTCAATGGTTCGCCGACGTGTTTCACGAAAGCCGAAACCGTACCTCGCGCTCAGCCGATGAGCCGCGTGACCACGCCGGGCAATTCGTCGAAATGGCCGATGATCGCCTCGGGCTCCAGCGCTGCCATGTCCGCCCCCGAGGGCCCGAACCCGACCAGCACCGACGGCACCCGCGCGGCGCGCGCGGTGTTGCGGTCGGTGTCTGAATCGCCCACCAGCAGCGAGTGCACAGGATCGCCGCCCGCGCGGCGCACGGTCTCGCGCAGGTGCTCGGGGTCGGGCTTGCGCACCGGCAGGGTGTCGGCCCCGGTGAGCGCGTGAAACCGGCCCAGCACGCCCATCCGCGCCAGCAGCAGCCGCGCCAGCGCCTCGGGCTTGTTGGTGCAGATGGCCACCCGGTAGCCCGCGTCGCGCAGCCCCTCGACCGCCGCCATCGCGCCGGGATAGAGGCGCGTGTGGCGGTCTATGGCCTCGGCATAGGCGGTCAGCAGCAGCGGGTATTGCCGGTCGATCTCGGCCTCGTCATCGCCGCGCCCGAGCCGCTCCATCCCCAGCCGCAGCATCGCCCGCCCGCCGCGCAGCGCCACGGCCACATCGCGCGCGGGGCACAGCATGTCCGCCACGCCCATGCCGCGAAAGCAGCTATTGGCGGCGGCGATGAGATCGCCGCTGGTATCGGCGAGCGTGCCATCGAGATCGAACACCACGGTGCGCATCGCCCCTCCATCAGCCAGGTCCCGGCAGGAAACCGCTTAGCCCCGTCACCGGATGGTCACAAGGTTTTCCTGCGCTCGCCCTTGCGTCAGTTTGCGGAAAGTGTAGGACAACCATGCCACGAGAAAGAGAGTGCCCCATGTCCGTTGCCCTGATCGTTCTTGCCGCCGGGAAGGGCACGCGGATGCACTCGGACCGGCCCAAGGTGCTGCACGAGGTGGCGGGCGCGCCGCTGGTCGTCCATGCCATCGCGGCGGGCGCGGCGCTGGACCCGGCGCGCATCGTGGTGGTGGCGGGGCATGGTGCCGGGGATGTGCGCGCGGCGGTGGCCGCGCATGAGGACGCGGCGGAGGTGGTGATCCAGACCGAGCAGCGCGGCACCGCCCACGCGGTGGCGCAGGCCGCGGGCACGCTGGCGGATTTCGACGGCGATGCGCTGGTGCTCTACGGCGACACGCCGCTGATCCGCCCCGGCACGCTCGCGCGGATGGCCGAGGCGCGGCGGCACCACGATATCGTGGTGCTGGGCTTTGCGCCCGCCGAGCCGGGCCGCTACGGGCGGCTGGTGATGGAGGGCGAGAGCCTGATCCGCATCGTCGAGTTCGGCGACGCGACCGAGACCGAGCGCGCCATCGGGCTGTGCAACAGCGGCGTGGTGATGGCCCCCGCCGCGCTGCTCTTCGATCTGGTGGCCGGGGTCGGTTGCGACAACGCCGCCGGGGAGTATTACCTTACCGATATCGTCGGTCTGGCGCGCGAACGCGGCCTCTCGGCCACCGCCGTCACCTGCGACGAGGCCGAGACGCTGGGCGTCGATTCGCGCGCCGGGCTGGCCGCCGCCGAGGCGGCGTTTCAGGCGCGCGCCCGCGCGGACGCGCTGGAGACGGGGATCACGCTGACCGCGCCCGAGACGGTGCATTTCGCCCATGACACGGTGCTGGGCCGCGACACGGTGGTCGAGCCCTGCGTGGTATTCGGCCCCGGCGTCACCGTCGAGACCGGCGCGCATATCCGGGCGTTCTCGCATCTGGAGGGATGCCACGTCTCGCGCGGGGCGGTGGTCGGGCCCTATGCCCGGCTGCGCCCCGGCACCGAGCTGGCCGAGGACGTGCGCATCGGCAATTTCGTCGAGGTCAAGAACGCGATCATAGACGAGGGGGCCAAGGTCAACCACCTGAGCTATATCGGCGATGCCGCGATCGGCGCCAACGCGAATATCGGCGCGGGCACGATCACCTGCAACTATGACGGGGTGAGCAAGCACCGCACGCGAATCGGCGCCGACGCGTTCATCGGCTCGGACACCATGCTCGTGGCCCCGGTGAGCGTGGGCGACGGGGCGATGACCGGCTCTGGCTCTGTCATCACGCGCGACGTGGAGGCGGGCGCGCTCGCCGTGGCGCGGGCGCGGCAGGAAACCAGACCCGGCTTTGCCACGCGGCTCTTTGCGCGGCTGCGGGCGGCAAGGGACAAAGGTGACGAGGGAGAGCGCTGATGTGCGGGATCGTCGGGGTTCTGGGGAATCACGAGGCGGCTCCGATGCTGCTCGACGCGCTCAAGCGGCTGGAATACCGCGGCTATGACAGCGCCGGGCTGGCGACGGTCAATGACGGGCGGCTCGACCGCCGCCGCGCGGTGGGTAAGCTGGTCAACCTGTCGGACCTGCTGGTGCATCAGCCGCTGCCGGGCAAGGCGGGGATCGGCCATACCCGCTGGGCCACCCACGGCGCGCCCACCCGCGCGAACGCCCACCCGCACCGCGCCGGGCCGGTGGCGGTGGTGCATAACGGCATCATCGAGAATTTCCGCGAGCTGCGCGCCGATCTGGCCAAAGCCGGATTCGGCCACGAGACCGACACCGATACCGAGACGGTGGCGCTGCTCACCCGCCGCCACATGCAAGAGGGCATGAGCGCCGAAGACGCCGCCCGCGCCACCATCGCGCGGCTGGAAGGGGCCTATGCGCTGCTGTTCCTGTTCGCGGGCGAGGACGACCTGCTCATCGCCGCGCGCAAGGGCAGCCCGCTGGCCGTGGGCCACGGCAAGGGCGAGATGTTCGTGGGCTCGGACGCCATCGCGCTGGCGCCGATGACCGACCGCATCACCTATCTGGAGGAGGGCGACATCGCCGTCATCACCCGCGCCGGGGCCACCATCACCGATGCCGGGGGACGCCTTGCCAATCGCCCGGTCAAGACCATCGCGCTCGATCATGCGCGCGTGGACAAGGGCGGGCACCGGCATTTCATGGCCAAGGAGATCGCCGAGCAGCCGATGGTCATCGGCAACGCCCTGCGCCACTACCTGACCGAGGCGGGCGACGACATACGGCTGCCGGGTGACATGCCCGATCTGGGGCAGGTCGAGCGGCTGGTGCTGGTGGCCTGCGGGACCGCCTATTACGCCTGCCTGACCGCGAAATACTGGTTCGAGCAACTGGCCGGGCTGCCGGTGGACGTTGATATCGCCTCGGAATTCCGCTATCGCGAGCCGCCTCTCGCGCCGGGCACGCTGGCGATTTTCGTCAGCCAGTCGGGCGAGACCGCCGATACGCTGGCCGCCCTGCGCTACTGCCGCGACCGGGTCGCGGGGATCGTCGCGGTGGTCAATGTCGAGGAAAGCACCATCGCGCGCGCGAGCGACCTGGCGCTGCCGATCCATGCCGGGGCCGAGATCGGCGTCGCCTCGACCAAGGCGTTCACCTGCCAGCTCACGGTGCTGCTGTTGCTGGCGCTGCGCGCCGCGCGGGCGCGCGGGCGGATGGATGCGGCGCGGCTCGCCGACCTGCTGTCGGCGCTGCGGGGCCTGCCCGCCACGCTCAACACCGCGCTGGAGATCGACGCGCCGGTCCGCGAGGTGGCGCGCGATCTGTCGGCGGCGCGGAGCACGCTCTTCCTGGGCCGCGGGCTGATGTATCCGCTGGCGCTGGAAGGGGCGCTGAAACTCAAGGAAATCAGCTATATCCATGCCGAAGCTTATGCGTCGGGCGAGTTGAAGCACGGCCCCATCGCGCTGATCGACGAGACCCTGCCGGTGATCGTCATGGCCCCCTGCGACGCGCTCTTCGACAAGACCGTGTCGAACATGCAGGAGGTGATGGCGCGCGGCGGGCGGATCGTGCTGGTGTCGGATGCCGAGGGTGTCGAGGCAGCGGGGGGCGGCACGTTCCGCGCGATCACCATGCCGGTGACAGACCCGGTGCTCGCCCCGATCCTCTATGCCCTGCCGGCGCAGCTCATCGCCTATCACACGGCGATCGCCAAGGGCACGGATGTGGACCAGCCCCGCAACCTCGCCAAATCGGTGACGGTGGAGTGAGGCGGATACGGGAGGCCGGGCCGGTTGGCTGACGGGAGTTGGGCTTGCGTTGAGCCGCGCCATCGCATGTCCGCGGGCAGGCGATCCGACGGTTTTTCAGGGCACTTTATCCCTGCACACCCGCAAAACATGCGGTCGGCGCGCTAGCTTGGCCAAGTCGCCGTGCCGTGGGGGCGGGTCATGCTGAAAGCATGCCTCCGGCATGACCGATGCGCGGCGGCGTGCAAGCCCGCCTCGATTCCGCGCGATGCCAGGCAGGCGAATGGCAGGTACAGGCCAGCCGAAGACCCGCGGATCAACCAGACCCGAGGCCGGACCGGCCGGGGCCGCCGCGCCCGGTCGCCTCAGTCCGCCGCGCCCGGTCGCCTCAGTCCGCCGCGTCCACCCGCAATTCCGGCAAGCCTGTGAGCGGCAGATCAAGCGCCCGGTAGGCGTCGAGCGACATGCGGCTGCCCGCCCCCGGTGCCGCGTCGAGCGGGATGAGATCGACCGCGACGGAGGCGCCGGAGGCCGGGTCGCTGACCCGCCCGCGCACCGGCGACACGACCAGCGGCGTGCGCATCCACAGCCCCGGGCGGGCCACGTCCCCGAGCGAGGCGATGGTGGTGGCGGGCAGCGTCGGGGCGGGGTCGGCAGGGCCTGCTTCGGCCTCGTCCACGGCCCCGGTCGCGTCCGCGGTCCCGGGCTGTGCGGCGGCGTCGGCGGAGGTGTCCGGCGGTGGCGCCGGGGACCGCTCGAACAGCCCGGGAAGGGCACAGCCCCCGGTCAGCAGACAGACAAGAACGACACGCGGAAATCCGGACATGCCCGCAGATTAACCGCCACCGACGCGCCGGGCAACGCACAAGATGTCCCTTGCCCCGCGCCACGGCGGAGCCTAGGTTTCCGGCATGAAAGATGCCCCGCTCAACCCCGCCCCGCTCATCGATCCGTTCCGGCGCGCCATCTCTTATCTGCGCGTCTCGGTCACCGACCGCTGCGATTTCCGCTGCGTCTATTGCATGTCGGAGAACATGACCTTCCTGCCCAAGAGGGAGCTTCTGACGCTGGAAGAGCTTGACCGCATGTGTTCGACCTTCGTGGCGATGGGCGTGGAGAAGCTGCGCATCACCGGCGGCGAGCCGCTGGTGCGCAAGGGGATCATGACCTTCTTCGACGCCATGACCCGGCATCTGGAAAGCGGCGCGCTGAAGGAGCTGACGCTCACCACCAACGGCTCTCAACTGGAGCGCTTCGCCGATGACCTCTACGCCGCGGGCGTGCGGCGGGTGAACATCTCGCTCGACACGCTCGACGAGACGAAATTCGCCGATATCACCCGCTGGGGCCGCCTGCCGCAGGTGATCAAGGGCATCGACGCCGCGCAACGCGCGGGGCTGCGCGTCAAGATCAACACCGTGGCGCTCAAGGGCTTCAACGAGGACGAATTGTTCACGCTGGTCGAGTGGTGCCGGAGCCGCGACATGGACCTCACCTTCATCGAGGTCATGCCGATGGGCGATATCGGCAACGAGGACCGACTGGACCAATACTGGAAGCTCTCGGACCTGCGCGCGCGGCTGGCCGGGGAATACACGCTCACCGATCTGGACGAACGGTCGGGCGGCCCGGCGCGCTATGTACGGCTGGAGGAGACCGGGCAGAAGATCGGCTTCATCACCCCGCTGACCCACAATTTCTGCGAAAGCTGCAACCGGGTACGGCTGACCTGCACGGGCGAGCTATACATGTGCCTCGGGCAGGAGGACATGGCCGACCTGCGCGCGCCGCTGCGCAACCATCCCGGCGATGATGCGCCGCTGCGGGAGGCGATTCGCGCGGCCATCGCGCGGAAGCCCAAGGGCCATGATTTCGACTATTCGCGGCAGTCAGTCGAGGGCCGGATGCCGCGCCACATGAGCCATACCGGCGGCTGACCGGCGGCTCTTGATCCCCGGGGGCCTGCCGCCCGTAGCCGATGGCGCGCGCCTGTTCACACCCTGACAGAACGGCCCCTGCCTGATGCCGGTGCCTTGCGTCACCCGGGTGACGGATCGCTGGGGAGAGGCGCTGCCCCGGCTGCCATGAGCGGCATCAAGGTTGGGAGCGGGGTGCAAAGTCCGCGCCGTTTTCCGACAGCGGTCGTTCGTGTGGATTGGGGCGAAAGCCGATTGGGAGTCCGGTCAGTGCGGAGGGTCGTAGCGGGCGACGGGAATGGCCTGTTGCGGTCGTTGGGCATGATGCGACGAGCCGCGCGAGGGCCCGACCGCGGGTGGGCGTTCCGACGATGAAACGGCGCGCTTTATGGTGCCATATATTCCCAAATTATCAATAACTTGAGACGTAGAAAAGCGCCCGCCCGTCACGCCAAAGGCGTGCCGCTTATACCGGCGCACCTCCGGTGCGACGGGGCGGGTCATGCCGGAGGCATGCCTTCGGCATGACCGCTCGCGCGGCGGCGGGCAAGCCCGCCTCGATTCCGCGCGGAACAGGAGGCGAATGGCGGGTATAGGCCAAACGTAACGGTCACGTCACTCCTGGCGACAGGCCGCTCCGGGCTGACCGCCGTCATCTGACATTTTCGCCCGGGATACCGGCCTCATGCCCTGACGCCATGCTTTCGCATGGGTACCTTGTGTCGGGGAAGGACTACAGATGCTTGCGCAGGCGCGAGGGGCCCGGCGTCTTGCGGGCCTTGTAGGGGTTCGCGCCGGACTGGCTGCGCAGGTGCAGACGGATCGGCGTGCCCGGCATGTCGAAATCGGTACGCAAGCCACCGACGAGGTAGCGGCGGTAGCTCTCGGGCATCTTGTCGGGATGCGAGCACATCACCACGAAGCCCGGCGGGCGGGTCTTGGCCTGGGTCATGTAGCGCAGCTTGATGCGGCGCCCGCCCGGTGCGGGGGGCGGGTGCTGTTCGATCATGCCCGCGAGCCAGCGGTTGAGCTGCGCGGTGGGGATGCGCCGGTTCCAGACCTCGTGGGCCTTTTGCACCGCCAAGCGCAGCCGGTCGAGCCCCTTGCCCGTGCGCGCCGAGACGGTGACGAGCGGTGCGCCGCGCAGTTGCGGCAGCAGCCGGTCGAACGCCTCCTTGAGCGCGCGCAGCTTGCCCTGCCGGTCCTCCTCGATGTCCCATTTGTTGACCGCCACCACCACGGCGCGGCCCTCGCGCTCGGCCAGGTCGGCGATGCGCAGATCCTGCTGCTCGAACGGGATCGCGGCGTCAAGCAGGACCACCACCACCTCGGCGAATTTCACCGCCCGCAGCCCGTCGGAGACCGACAGCTTTTCCAGCTTGTGCTGTACGCGCGCCTTCTTGCGCATACCCGCGGTGTCGAAGAGCCGCACCGGCAGACCGTCCCAGTCGAGCGCAAGCGAGATCGCGTCGCGGGTGATCCCGGCCTCGGGGCCGGTGAGCAGCCGCTCCTCGCCGAGGATGGTGTTGATGAGCGTGGATTTCCCGGCGTTGGGCCGGCCCACCACCGCCACCTGCAAGGGGCGCTCGGGCGTCGGCGCCGCATAGGCGGGCACGGTTTCCCCGTCGGGGTCGGCGTCCTCGTCGATCGCCACGTCGATCTCGGGCGCCTCGGCCTCGGTCCGCGCCGCAAACCCGTCCGAGAGCGGCATGAGACGGGCGTAAAGCTCGTTCATCCCCTCGCCATGCTCGGCCGAGATCTGGACCGGATCGCCGAGGCCCAGCCCCCACGCCTCGTACACCCCCGGCTCGGCGGCCGCGCCCTCGGCCTTGTTGGCGGCGAGGATGACGTGGCCCGAACGCTTGCGCAGGATGTCGGCGAAAATCTCGTCAACCGGGGTGACACCGGCGCGGGCGTCGATCACGAACAGGCACACATCGGCCATCTCCACCGCGCGCTCGGTCAGCCGCCGCATCCGCCCTTCGAGGCTGTCGTCGGTGGCGTCCTCGAGCCCGGCGGTGTCGATCACGGTAAAGCGCAGATCGCCCAGCCGCGCCGCCCCTTCGCGCAGGTCGCGCGTGACGCCGGGCGTGTCATCGACCAGCGCGAGGCGCTTGCCGACAAGGCGGTTGAACAGCGTGGACTTGCCCACGTTGGGGCGGCCCACGATGGCGAGGGTAAAGGACATCGCACAAGGCTCCGGTCACGGTCAGAGCGGGGTGATACAGGATCGCGGCCTCAACGGAAAGCGAGAAGCTGTCCCTTCTTGGACACGACGTAGAGCGTGCCGCCCGCGACCACCGGGTTGGTCGCGGCCCCGCCCGGAAGCGGCACCGTGCGGGTGAGCTGCCCCGAGACCGGATCGAAGAAGCGCAGCCGTTCATCCGCCGACGCGACGACAAGCTGCCCGCCCGCGAGCACCGGCCCGTAATGGCCGACGATGCCGGCCTGCCGCTTGGGCTTGCGCGCGGTGAAGAGCGGCAGGTCATGGCCCCAGATGCGGCTGCCATCCCCGGCCGAGAGGCGCACAAGCTCGTTGCGGTCGCTGACCAGGAACAGCGAGTCGCCGGCGGGCCAGATCGGGTTGAGCGGGCCCTCGTTCGCGGTCCACAGGCGCTTGCCGCTGCCGAGGCTGAGCGCCACCATGCGGCCCGAATGGGTGCCCACATAGACGCGATCGCCAACCACCAGCGGATCGCCGGTGACGTCGCGCACCCGCGCGCTCGCCACGCCCGTGCGCTCGCCCGCGACCTGCGCGTCCCACAACCGCAGCCCGCCCTTGCGGAATGCGCCCTGCACCTCGCCCGCGCCGAACGCGAAGATCGCGTATTTGTCGGTGATCGCCGGGGCCGGGCCGCCCAGCACGTTGTGGATGTCGGGCGTGCCCGAAAGCTGCCAGAGCACGCGGCCTGTCGCGGCGTCGAGCGCCCAGGCCACCTCGTCTCCGGCCACGGCATAGACCAGCCCCTTGTAGATCGCGGGCGCGGCGGTGGTCGGCGCGTCGGTATCCTGCTGCCAGAGCACCGCGCCGGTCTCGGGGTCGAGCGCGGTGACCGCGCCGAAGCCCGAGGTGACGAACAGCCGCCCGTCGCCATAGGCCAGCCCGCCGCCGCTTGAGTTGCCGGCGTTGTCGCCGGGCAGCGAGAGTTCGCTCGCCCACAGCCGCTCGCCCGCCGTCGACACCGCCGAGACCGTGGTCCCGGCGTCGAGGGTGAAGATGCGGCCCGCCGCCACCACCGGATCGGCGGTGATGCGCACCCGGCGGCCATCACCGCTGCCGATATCCGTCGACCAGGCCAGCGCGGGCGCGGCGGAGAGCGCCGGATGCGCGGTGCGGGTGGAGGGCGTGCCCGGACGTTGCGGCCAGGCGGCATTGGCGGTCGGTGCCGGCAGCGAGATCGGGGCCGCGCGGTTGACCGCGGGCGCCTCGGCCTGCGCGCGGCGCGCCTCGGTTTGCAGCACCTCGCGGACGTTTTCACGCTTGCCGGGCAGGATCGGCTCCTGCTTGTCGCAGCCCGCGAGCGCGAGGGTCGCCGCCATCGCGAGAAGAACCGTTTTCGCCATCACCACTGGTGCCCCCATCTGTCGCGTCATACCCGGTGCCCCGGTCATTGCCCGAGCCCGTCCTGTCGGGGCGTGCCCGGGATTTCCGGCACATCCTCGCCAAGCGCCACAATCACCTGTGCCACGCGGCGGCGCAAGGGCCCCGTCGCCTCGGCATCCACCGCGAGCGCCGTCAGCCGGTCGAGCGCGGCGGCGCGGGCCCCGGTCTCGATCTCGATCATGGCGAGCTGTTCCCCGGCCAGCAGCCGGACGAGGCCCGGCTGGTCGGCCAGCGGCGCGAGCCGGTCGCGGCGTTGCCCGGGCGAGAGCCCCGAGCCGGGCAGAGCCACCGCCTTGAGCGTCGCGATGCGGCGGTAGATGGCGGGCACGTCGGCGCGGTCCGCGAGCGCCAGCAGGCGCGTCGCCGCGCCGGGTGCATCGGTCCTTGCCTGTTCGCTCGCGGCGAGCAGGGCGGCCACCGCCGCGGCCCCCGGTCCCGGGGGCGTGATCGCCTGCAGCGCGTCGGCGCGTTCGTCGGCGTTTTCCTGCGCCAGCGCCGCCAGCACCGCGTCGCCGAATGCCTGTGCTTCGGCCTCGGCGCGGGCCTTGCGCCATTCGTTCCAGGCCGCCCCGCCGACCAGCAGCAGGATCGCCAGCACGGCGATCCAGCCGTAGCGGCGCATCAGCCGGAACAGCCGGTCGCGGCGCACCTCCTCGGTGACTTCGTCGATGAAACTGTCCGTGTCGCTCACGCCGCACCCCCTGCCGGATTTCCGCCCCTCTTAGCGTGTCGGTCCGGCGCTGCCAAGGGCCGCGACCATGCGCGAGAACGCGCTTGCCGGGACGCGCGGAAAGGTTTAATCTGAACCGGTTGGTTCAGCGTGTGACGGAAATTCCGTGATGCGCCGTTCCGGTATTTGTGTCGCTTGACGTCGTTCGAAAGGCCCTTCATGCGCCTGTTTCCGGTTCTGATCGCCCTTGTGGTCGCCGCGGCGATCTATGCGTTCGTGTTCGAGCGGGAGCGGATCGTCGCGATGCTGCCCGCGCCCGGGACGTCGGCGGAGGCGCCCGGCGAGGCGGCCGGCGAGGCGGCACGGGACACCGCCGCCGCGCAGGATGCGGGCGACGCCGCCGGGCCCATGCGCGTCGTCGTTCAGCGCTCGGAGGCGCGCGAGGTGGACAGTTCCGTGCTGTTGCGCGGGCGCACCGAGGCCGACCGCGTCGTCGATCTGCGAGCCGAGACCTCGGGGCTGGTCATTTCCGAGCCGCTGCGGAGCGGTGCCTTCGTCGAGCAGGGCGACGTGCTGTGCAAGCTCGACCCCGCCGCGCGGCAGGCATCTCTGGAAGAGGCGAAGGCGCGGCTGAAGGAGGCGCAGGCGCGCGTGCCCGAGGCCAAGGCGCGGCTGGAAGAGGCGCGCGCGGCGCTGGAAGAGGCGCGGATCAATTTCCGCGCCGCCGACAATCTGGTGGGCAGCGGATACGCCTCGGAGACGCGCGTCGCGGCGACGCGCGCGGCGCTGCGCGGGGCCGAGGCGGGGGTCGAGAGCGCCACATCGGGGCTCGAATCCGCCCGCGCCAACATCGAATCGGCCCGCGCCGGCGTCACCGCCGCCCGCGAAGAGATCGAGCGGCTGACGATCCACGCGCCGTTCGGCGGCGTGCTGGAAACCGATACCGCCGAACTCGGCAGCCTGCTGCAGCCCGGCGCGCTTTGCGCCACGGTGATGAAGCTCGATCCGATCACGCTGGTGGGGTTCGTGTCGGAGACCGACGTGGCGCGCGTCGAGACGGGGGCCAAGGCCACCGCGCGCACCGTCTCGGGCACCGATGTGGCGGGCGAGGTGAGCTTTGTGTCGCGCTCGGCGGACCCGACCACGCGCACCTTTCGCGTCGATGTGCGCGTGCCCAATCCCGATCTGGCGCTGCGCGACGGCGAGACCGCCGAGATCGCCATCGCGGCGGCGGGCAAGCGCGCCCACCTGGTACCGCAATCGGCGCTGACGCTCGATGATGCGGGGACGCTGGGCCTGCGGCTGGTGGACGCGGACAACCGCGTGACGTTCGTGCCGGTCACGCTCATGCGGGACACGCCCGCGGGCGTCTGGATCACCGGCCCGCCCGCGCGCGCCGACATCATCGTGATCGGGCAGGAATACGTGCGCGACGGCGTCAGGGTGCGGCCCGCCTACCGGGACCTGGGCCAATGACCGGGATCGTCGACTGGGCCGCCGCGCGCGCGCGGATGGTGCTGGCGTTCGTGGTGCTATCGGTCCTCGCGGGCACCATGGCCTATATCGGCCTGCCCAAGGAGGGTGAGCCGGATATCGAGATCCCGGCGCTGTTCATCTCGGTGCCCTTCCCCGGCATTTCCGCCGAAGACAGCGAGAAGCTGCTGGTCAAGCCGATGGAGCGCGAGCTCAGCGATCTCGACGGGCTGGACAAGATGACCGGCACGGCGGCCGAGAATTATGGCGGCGTGGCGCTGGAATTCGAGTTCGGCTGGGACAAGACCAAGATCCTCGCCGATGTGCGCGACGCGATGGACACCGCCGAGGCCGAGTTTCCCGACGGATTCGAGAAATACACCATCAACGAGGTGAATTTCAGCGAGTTCCCGATCATCATCGTCAACCTCTCGGGCCCGGTGCCCGAACGCACCATGTCGCGGCTGGCCAATGACCTTCAGGACCGTCTCGAATCGATGGAGCCGATCCTGGAGGCGGGCATCGCCGGCAACCGCGACGAGATGGTCGAAGTGGTGATCGACCCGCTGCGGCTCGAAGCCTACAACGTCACCGCGCTCGAACTGATCAACGTGGTGCAGAACAACAACCAACTGATTGCCGCGGGCGAGGTGGACAGCGCGCAGGGCACCTTTGCCGTCAAGATCCCGTCCTCCTTCGAGGAGACGCGCGACATCTACGCCCTGCCGGTCAAGACCAATGGCGACCGCATCGTGACGCTCGGCGATCTGGCCACCATCAACCTCACCTTCGAGGACCGGACCGGCACCGCGCGGTTCAACGGCGAGGACACGGTGGCGCTGCAGGTGGTCAAGCGCCGCGGCTTCAACATCATCGAGACCGCCGACCAGGTCCGCGAAGCGGTGGCCGAGGCCGAGAAGACGTGGCCCGAAGAGTTGCAGGCCGCGGTCAATGTCGGCACCTCCAACGACCAGTCGCGCACGGTGGAATCGATGGTCAGCCAGCTCGAGGGGTCGGTGCTGACGGCGATCGCGCTGGTGATGATCGTGACGCTGGCCGCGCTCGGCATCCGCCCCGCCCTGCTGGTCGGATTCGCGATCCCGACCTCGTTCCTGTTGTGCTTCGCGCTGTTGGCGGTGATGGGGGTGGCGGTGTCGAACATCGTGATGTTCGGCCTCATCCTCGCGGTCGGGATGCTGGTGGACGGGGCCATCGTGGTGGTGGAATACGCCGACAAGCGCATCGCCGAGGGCGAAGGCCCGATGCACGCCTACGTGGCCGCGGCCAAGCGCATGTTCTGGCCGGTGGTCAGCTCCACCGCGACCACGCTCTGCGCCTTCCTGCCGATGCTGTTCTGGCCGGGCATTCCCGGCCAGTTCATGGGGATGCTGCCGGTGACGCTCATTTTCGTGCTGTCGTCGTCGCTGCTGGTGGCGCTGGTCTACCTGCCCGTCCTCGGCGGTGTGACCGGGCGGCTGGAGCGGTGGTTCGAGCAGCGGCTGGGGGCGATCGCGGGCGGCTTCTGGCTGTGGCACGTCCTGCTGCTGCCCGCGGCGGCGGGCGCGGCGCTGCTGGCGGGGCAGGCGCTGCCGTTGGTGCTGGAGCAGGTGAGCGCGCAATTCGCGGTGATGGATGGCGGCGACATCCTCGGCTCGGTCGTTCCGGTGCTGGCCACCGTGTTCGGGCTGGTGCTGGGGGCGGTGGCGCTGATGGCCGCCGGGGTCGGCGGCGTGACGGCGCTGTTGCTGGGGCTGCTGGCGATTCCGCGGCGCCTTGCCAACGGCGTGCGCGCGCTGCGGCGGTGGCTCCTGCCGCGGCGGCGGGAACGGGTGCGCGCGGGTCAGCGCCGCTCGGGGTTCGGCTGGTTCATCCATGCCATCGTGGGCAACCCGGTGATGCCGCTGGTGGCGTTCGGCGCGGTGTTCGTGCTGGTGGGCTCGGTGCTGATGGTCTACATCAACCACAACAACGGCACCGAGTTCTTCGTCGATACCGAGCCGGAGCAGGCCATCGTCTATGTCCGCGGACGGGGCAACCTGTCGCTCGACCAGAAGGACCGAATGGTGGAGAGGGTCGAGGAGATCGTGCGCGCCCATCGCGGCGTGACCACGGCCTTTGCCTTTGCCGGCGAGGGCGGGCTCAACAACAACACCGGCGGCGCCCAGCCGCCGCGCGACACCATCGGGCAGGTGCAGTTCGAGACGATCCCGTGGGAGGATCGCCCGCAGATCACCGAGACCTGGTTCACCGTGCCGTTGCTGGGTTTCGCGGTGCGGCGCAGCGTGGTCGATCCGGCCTATGACGGCGACCGGGTGATTGCCGACCTGTCCGCCGCGCTTGAGAAGATCGCCGGCATCAGGATCGAGGTCCGCGCGCAGTCGCGCGGCCCCGCCTCGGCCAAGCCGGTGCATCTGCGCATCCGCGGCGACGACTGGCCGGCGCTGCAACGCTTTACCGAGGCCGCGCGCGACCGGTTCGAGGCGACCGAGGGCCTCTACCAGATCGAGGACACGCTGCCGCTGCCGGGCATCGACTGGCAGATCGAGGTGGACGTGGAGCGCGCGGGCCGCTTCGGTGCCGACGTGGCGACGGTGGGCGCGATGGTGCAGCTTGTGACGCGCGGCATCCTGCTGGACACGATGCGCGTGGACAGCAGCGACGAAGAGGTCGATATCCGCGTGCGCCTGCCCGAAGAGGACCGGGTGCTGTCGACGCTCGACACGCTCAAAGTGCGCACGGAAAACGGGCTGGTGCCGCTGTCGGCGTTCATCACGCGCACCCCGGTCGAGCAGCTTGCCCAGATCGACCGCATCGACCAGACCCGGTTCTTTGACGTCAAGGCGGCGGTGCGCGACGGGCTGACGGCCACCGTGAGGGGCGGCGACGGCATCGCGCGCGAGGTGCCGCTGACCGCCAACGAGCGTATCGAGCGGCTGACCGGGTGGCTGGAGAGCGGCGTCGTGCCGCCGGGGATCAGCTATGAATGGACCGGCGACCAGGAGGATCAGGAGGAATCCGGCGAATTCCTGCAAAAGGCGTTCGCGGGCGCGCTCGGCCTCATGTTCATCATCCTGCTGGCGCAGTTCAACAGCGTCTACAACGCGGTGCTGGTGCTGCTGGCGGTGGTGCTGTCGACTGCCGGCGTGCTGATCGGGATGCTGGTGATGAACCAGCCGTTTTCCATCATCATGACCGGCACCGGCATCGTGGCATTGGCGGGGATCGTGGTGAACAACAACATCGTGCTGATCGACACCTATCAGGATTATGCCCGCTACATGCCGCGCATCCAGGCCATCACCCGCACGGCGCAGGACCGCATCCGTCCCGTGCTGCTGACCACGATCACCACCATGGCGGGGCTCGCGCCGATGATGTTCGGCCTCAGCCTCGATTTCGTGGGCGGCGGTTATGCCTTCGACACCCCCACCGCGCTGTGGTGGAAGCAACTGGCGACGGCGGTGGTCTTCGGTCTGGGCATCGCCACGGCGCTGACGCTGGTCTTTACCCCCGCGATGCTGGCGCTGCGGGTCTGGGCGGTGACCTACGTGCTGTGGATCGCGCGGGGGCTGGCGGCGCTGTCGCTGGGCCGGTCGAGCCGGACGGCACGCGACTGGGCGCTGGCGCGCGCGGCGCGGCGGGCGCGGCAGACCGAACTGGTCTGGCCCGACGAGCGCGACGCGGCGCGCGCGGGCCGGGACGACACCGGGGAGGCCCACGCGCCGCGCCCCGGCGCGGCGTCGGGGGTGCTGCGCGCGGCAGAGTGAGCCACCGGCGGCACGGTCCCGGCCGCGCCCCGCCTAAAGCATGTTGCTCAAGTGCGGGACCCGGTTTTGAGCGCCTCGACCATGCAAGATCAAGCAGTCGGAGCATGTCGCGAGATTGCGAATGAACGCGGGCGCGTTCTAGAGCCCCAGCTTGTCGCGCATGAACGCCAGCGCCACCGACAGACCGTCGGGGGCGATGCCGTGGCCGGTGCCCTCCATCACATGGGCATAGACATCCTTCCACCCCGCCTGTTGCAGCGCCTCGGCGGCCTCGGGCAGCGACTGCACCGGGACCACGTCATCGGCATCGCCATGCACCAGCAGGACCGGCGGGCGGCTCACGGCCTCGTCGGCCAGCAGGTCGGGGCGCAGCAGACGGCCCGAAAAGGCGACGATCCCGGCGACCTCGTCCTCGCGGCGCGGGGCGACGTGCAGCGCCATCATGGAGCCTTGCGAGAAACCGAACAGCACCACCTGTTCGGGCAGCAGATCCTCGTCCACCATCAGCGCGTCGAGAAACGCGTCGAGATCGGCGGCGGCGGCCATCAGGCCGCGCTCGGCCTCTTCCTCGGATGAGCCGTCGATCCACGGGATCGGGAACCATTGCAGGCCCGAGGGCATCCCTGGAATGCTCTCGGGCGCATCGGGCGCGACAAAGAGGGTATCCGGCAGATGCTCGGCCAGCGGATCGGCGAGGCCCATGAGGTCCGCGCCATTGGCACCGTAGCCGTGCAGGAACACCACCGCCGAGCGCGCCTGTCCCGATTGCGGTGCCTTGCGGCCCGCCCTGAGTACCCGTGTCATGCGATCCCTTCCCTGTCCTTGGCGACGTGGTAATAGGCCCACAGAAGCCGCGCCGCAACCGCACGCCACGGCGCCCAATCGGCGGCCATCGCGCGCAGCGCCGCAGGCTTCGGCCGCTCGGGCAGGTCGTAAAGCAGGCGTGCCGATTCCTGCAGGGCGAGGTCGCCGGGGGCAAAGACATCCGCCCGGCCCAGGCTGAACATGGCGTAGATCTCGGCGGTCCAGACGCCGATGCCGGGCACTTCGGTGAGCGTCGTCACCACCTCGTCGGTGGGGGCCGTGCGCAGGGCGGCGTAATCGAGATCGGCCTCCGCCAGCGCGCGCACGTAGCGCGCCTTCTGCCGGCTGAGCCCGGCGGCGCGCAGCCCGTCCTCGTCCGTCGCGGCGATGATCTGCGGCACGGTCAGCCCCGCCTCTTCGAGCCGCGACCAGATGGCACGGGCGGCGGCGACGCTCACCTGCTGGCTGACGATCGCGCCCATGAGCGCGGCGAACCCGTCATCGCGCCGCCTGAGCGGCACCTCGCCCACCAGATCGCGGGCGTGGGCCATGCGCGGGCAAATGGTGGCGAGATGCGCCGTGCCCTCGGCGATATCGGCTTCGGTGTGGATGATGCGTCCGGTCATGGCGGGACCATAGATCGCATCGCGGCGCTTGGCCATGCACGCTGGCCAAAGCGGGGCGGCCCTGCCATATCTGCCCGCAAACCAAGCACGGAGACGCCCATGACCCGCCTCATCACCGCCCTGTCGGAGATCGCCCCCCGCTACGACGCGCTGTTCGTCGATCTGTGGGGCTGTGTCCATGACGGGGTGCGCGCCCTGCCCGATGCCTGCGCCGCGCTGGTGCGCTATCGCGAAGCGGGCGGCGCGGTGGTGCTGGTGACCAACTCGCCCCGCCCGCGCGGCGACGTGGAGCGGCAGTTGCGCGCGTTCGGCGTGCCGGAGGCGGCGTGGGACACCATCGCCACCTCGGGCGACAGTGCGCGCGCGGCAATGTTCGAGGGTGCGGTCGGGGAACGGGTGTATTTCATCGGCCAGCCGCAGGAAGAGCTGTTCTTCGAGCCGATCGCCGTGGTGGAGGAGCCGGTGACCATCACGATGGTGCCGCTGGAGGAGGCCGAGGGCATCGTCTGCACCGGCCCCGCCGATCCGCTGGCCGACCCGCAGGTGATGCGCCCGCAATTCCTCTATGCCAAGCAGAAGAGGCTCAAGCTCCTCTGTGCCAACCCCGATATCGTGGTGGACCGCGGCGAGGTGCGCGAGTGGTGCGCGGGGGCGCTGGCGCGGCTTTACACAGAGATGGGGGGGGAAAGCCTCTATTTCGGCAAGCCGCACCCGCCGATCTACGACCTCGCCCATCGACGGCTCGGTGAGATCGGGCGCGACACCGACAATGCGCGAATCCTCGCCATCGGCGACGGGGCGCAGACCGACATCCTGGGCGCGATGGGCGAGGATATCGATTCCCTGTTCATCACCGGCGGGCTGGCCGCGGGTGAGACAAAAACGTCGCACCAGCCCGACGAGGCGGCGCTAAGGGATTACCTTGAAAAGGAAAAAATCTCTCCGCAATACGCCATCGGGTATCTGCGCTAGGCGATTGGGGGTTGATCTTTCTGCGTTCGCAAAGTAATAAAATTCCAAACCGGGGCTGAAATTCGCCTCATCATTGCGCACCGAATGAAGCGGAGGGGCGAATGTTGGACAACATGCCGCGCGGCACGATCTGCATCGAGGATATCGAGATGGGCATGGTGCGCCACCTCGCAAAGGTGGTGACGGATCGCGATATCGAGCTGTTCGCCGAGGTCTCGACCGACCGCAATCCGGTGCATCTCGACGATGCCTACGCGCAGGACACGATCTTCGAGGGGCGCATTGCGCACGGGATGCTGACCGCCGGGCTGATTTCGGCGGTGATCGGCGAGCAACTGCCCGGCCACGGCACCGTCTACATGGGGCAGACGCTCAAATTCCTCGGCCCCGTGCGCCCCGGCGACATGGTGCACGCGGAGGTCGAGGTGATCGGCATCGACCACGCCAAGCGGCGCGTGCAGCTTGATTGCCGCTGCATGGTCGATGGCAAGAAGGTGCTCAAGGGCGAGGCCACGGTGCTGGCCCCGTCGCGCAAGTTCGACTGAGCGGGGCGGAGATCGGCCCGGGCGGGACGCCCGGGGACGGATCGCATCGAGGCCGTTGCGATTGGCCTGAAGCTGCCGTTGACGAACGGAATCTTGAAAAGATTCCGTACAAGAAAGTTTTAAACTTTCTTGATCTTACCGTGCCCTAACGGTTCAGCCCGACACGGACGTCCAACAACCGCTCAAGGCCATTCCCGTCCAAACCCCGCTGCCCCCCACCTGTCCTCTTGCCCCCGCCGCGCGGCCCGCGCATCCTTGGCCCATGACAGACCTGCCGACATGGGGCGTGGTGGCCACGATCAGGGCCCCGGCCCGCGACATCCTGAATTTCGCCGCGCATCACATCGAGCTGGGCGCGCACCGGGTGCATGTCTATCTCGACGCCCCCGAGTCGCAGGCCGAGGCGGCGCTGCGCGACCACCCCAAGTGCCGGGTGATCGTCTGCGACGACGGCTATTGGCGCCGGCGTCGCAAGCGCGCGGGACGCCCCGAGGCGCATCAGCCGCGCCAGAGCATCAACGCCACCCATTGCCTGCGCCGCCGCCCGCAGGTGGACTGGCTCGCCCATATCGACGTGGACGAGTTTCTCTGGCCCGACACCCCCCTGCCCGGCCAACTGGCCGCGCTGCCGGATGACTGCCTCAGCGCGCGGGTGCGCCCGGTCGAGGCGCTGGCCCCCGACCCCGACGCCCCGCCCCCGGACGGGATCAGGTGGTTCAAGTCCTGCGCGCGGCTCGCCGGGCAGCGCCGCGACGAGACCGCGGAGATCTATCCCGGCTACGGCGCGCATCTCAACGGCGGGTTTCTCAGCCATGTGGCGGGCAAGGTGTTCGTGCGCACCGGCGACCCGGAAGTCAGCCTGCGCATCCACAACGCCTTTCGCCACGGCGAGATGGACGCGAGCCCGCCGGAGATGCCGGGCACGCGGCTGTGCCACCTGCACGCGACCGGCTGGGCGCAGTGGCGCGACACCTATGCCTACCGGATCGCGCACGGGTCCTATCGCGCGGGGCTCAGGCCCGCGGCACCCGATGGCAGCGGGCTCAACATGCACGCGCTGCTGCGGATGCTGGAGGACGAGGGCGGCGAGGCGGCGCTGCGGCGGTTCTGGCGCGAGGTCTGCGTGGCCACCCCCGCCCTGCGGGCGCGGCTTGAGGCGCATGGCCGCCTGCACGCCATCCCGCTCGACCCCGCCGCCGCCCGCGCGCGGCAGTTTCCCGGCATCACCTGACCGGCGCGATTGACCACCCCGGTCCGTTCATGTAAGCGGGCGGCGATGGGGGGCCGCGAGGGCCTGGCGCGCAACAGGTGCGCGCATCCCCGTGACAGACGTGCGGGCCGGGTTCAGCGTCCGCGAAAAGCGGATAGACATGACAACATTCAGCGAACTCAACCTCAATCCCAAGGTACTCAAGGCCGTCGAAGAGGCCGGATACGAAACCCCCACGCCGATCCAGGCGGATGCGATCCCTTCCGCGCTGGAGGGCCGCGACGTGCTGGGCATCGCGCAGACCGGCACCGGCAAGACCGCCGGGTTCACCCTGCCGATGCTGTCGCTGCTGGCGCGCGGGCGCGCGCGGGCACGGATGCCGCGCAGCCTGGTGCTGTGCCCCACGCGCGAGCTGGCCGCGCAGGTGGCCGAGAATTTCGACACCTATTCCAAATACCTCAAGCTGACCAAGGCGCTGTTGATCGGCGGCGTCAGTTTCAAGGAACAGGACAAGCTCATTGACAAGGGTGTCGATGTGCTGATCGCCACGCCGGGCCGCCTGCTCGACCATTTCGAGCGCGGCAAGCTGTTGCTCACCGGCGTGCAGATCATGGTGGTGGACGAGGCCGACCGGATGCTCGACATGGGCTTCATCCCCGATATCGAGCGCATCTTCAGCCTCACGCCCTTCACCCGGCAGACGCTGTTCTTTTCGGCCACGATGGCCCCCGAGATCGAGCGCATCACCAACACGTTCCTGCAATCGCCGGTGCGGGTCGAGGTGGCGCGGCAGGCCACCGCATCGGAGACCATCGACCAGTACGCGGTGATGATCAAGCCGTCGCGCCGCGACCGCGCCGATGGCGAGAAGCGCGCCACGCTGCGCGCGCTGATCGACGGCGAGGGCGACGCCTGCACCAACGCGATCGTGTTCTGCAACCGCAAGATCGACGTCGATGTCGTCGCCAAGTCGCTGAAGAAGCACGGCTATGACGCGGCCCCGATCCACGGCGACCTCGAACAGAGCCAGCGCACGCGGACGCTCGACGCGTTCCGCGCGGGCGAGCTCAAGCTGCTGGTGGCCTCGGACGTGGCCGCGCGCGGGCTCGACGTGCCGGCGGTCAGCCATGTGTTCAATTTCGACGTGCCCGGCCATGCCGAGGATTACGTCCACCGCATCGGGCGCACCGGGCGCGCGGGCCGCTCGGGCAAGGCGCTGACCATCTGCAACCCGCGCGACGAAAAGGCGCTGGCCGCCGTCGAGGCGCTGCTGCAAAAGGACATCCCCCGGCTCGACGATCCCTCCGGCAGCCGCCCGGCGGCGGAAGAGACCGCCGCCGCGCAGGGCGGCGGCGATGACGAGGCGCAAAAACCCGAGCGCACATCCCGGTCGGGCCGCAGCCGGGGCGGACGCAGCCGGAGCGTCAGCCGCAAGAAAGCGGACACGCCCGATACGCCCGCGGATACGCCCACAGCGCCCGCCGGGGAGGCCGCGGACGCGCCCGGGACGGAGCCAGCCGAGCCGCGCGAGGAGACGCGCGGGAAGGCGCGATCTTCAGAGCCCCGCGAGCGCGGCAGGCGCGGCGGCGACACCGGCGGCAAGGTCGTCGGCATGGGCGATCACCTGCCCGGCTTCATCGCGCTGAGTTTTGACGAGCGGCGCACCGGCTGAAGGCGGCGTATTCGCGCAAGGGACGCGGACGCGCCCCGCTGTGCGGTGCGTCACGCGCCCCGCGCATCGCCAGGACATGCCCGTGCCCGTGCCCGTCAGGGAATGATGCGGCTGTATTTCATGCCCTCGAGCGATGCGCCCGCCATCAGCCCGGCCTGTCCGAAGATCACCGCCACGACCGGTGCCGACGCTGTCACCGTGTCGGCGCGCAGGTTTTCGCCGCGGTCGTTGAACGTGTACTCGATATCCGTCCCCGCGACCCAACCCGACCCGCGGCGGAAGCGTTCCAGCGCCTCGTCGGTCATGAAGAACAGCACATGGGCGAATTGCTGCGCGCCGAATTGCAGCCCGACGCTGCCCTTGGTGGTCGAGTAGTAATCCACCGTGACATTGTCGATCCGGAGCGCGCCGCGCCCGTATCCGCCGCCGACGAAAATGCCGCCCTCGGTCACCACCGGCATGATCAGGATGCCGCTCGCCTTGTCGGCCAGGTCGCGGGTGCCGGGATAGTTGGAATACATGTGCTCCAGCGTCGCGTTCACGCGCGCGTCGATGCGTGCGCCGCCGGGGCTGCCCACGCCGTTGCCGCAAGCGGCAAGGACCGGCACGCCCGCCAGCGCGCCAAGGGTGAATCCGCGTCTCGTGAGAGTGTTCATGTGCCTGCCCGCCTTGGTTGCCCCGGATCGCGCCCGGTCCTGTCACGCGGCCGGGTCGTTGCGCGAAACATAACCCGCAACGGTGCCCGTGTCACCCGGCATTGCGGCGATCCGCGGGATATCGCGCGCGCGCCATCACCGCCCCGATCAGCCCCCCGCCATCAGCCGCGCGGCGGCGGGTGCGAAATAGCTCAGGATGCCGTCGCAACCCGCCCGCTTGAAGCAGCCAAGGCTCTCCATCATCGCGCGCTCGCCGTCGATCCAGCCGTTGAGCGCGGCGGCGCGGATCATCGCGTACTCGCCCGACACCTGATAGGCGAATGTGGGTGCGCCGAGTTCCGCCTTCACCCGGCGGCAGATGTCGAGATAGGGCATTCCCGGCTTGACCATCACCATGTCCGCCCCCTCGGACAGGTCGCGCGCCACCATGCGCAGCGCCTCGTCGGTGTTGGCGGGATCCATCTGGTAGGTCTTCTTGTCGCCCTTGAGCGCCGATGCCGCCCCCACCGCGTCGCGGAACGGCCCGTAGAAGGCCGACGCATACTTGGCCGCGTAGGACATGATCGTCACATCGGTGTGCCCCGCCTGTTCCAGCGCCGCGCGGATCGCGCCGATGCGCCCGTCCATCATGTCCGACGGCCCGAGGATGTCGGCCCCCGCCTCCGCCTGCGCCAGCGCCTGTTTCACCAGCGCCTCGACGGTGGCGTCGTTGACGATCCGCCCGCCCTCGACAAAGCCGTCATGGCCGGTATCGGAATAGGGATCGAGCGCCACGTCGGTCATCACCGCGATCTCCGGCACCGCGGCCTTGATCGCGCGGGTGGCGCGGTTGCTGAGGTTGTCGGGATTCCATGCCTCGGCGCAATCGGCGGTGCGCTGCTCCGCGCCGGTATAGGGGAACAGGCAGATCGCCGGGATACCGAGATCCGCCGCCTCGCGCGCGGCCTCGACCACGCGGTCGATCGAGCGGCGGACCACCCCGGGCATCGAGGCCACCGGCTCTTCCACCGCGTTGCCGTCGCGCACGAAAACCGGCCAGATCAGGTCCGCGGGCGCAAGCCGGGTCTCGGCCACGAGGGCCCGCCGCGCGGGCGACGCGCGCAGACGGCGGGGGCGGCTTTGGGGAAACGGGGCCTGAACGGGGGTCATGGCGGGCTCTCCGCGGGCTTGGACATTCTGCACCCCGTCTCATTTGCACGGAAATTCCGCCATCTCAAGGGTAGGAATTGCCGCGCGCGGGCGCTAAGAGGGCGGGCAATACAGCGACAGAGGCGCGTCCTTGACCCTTCTTGACAATGTTTTCGAGTTGATCGACCTGCGCTCCTTCAGCAACCTGTGGTTCTGGATCGCGCTGGCGGTGACGTGGTCGACCGTCAGTCACTGGGTGCTGGGCGTGCCATGGGACATGGCGATGCGCGCGCGGCGCGGCCACGGCGAGACGGCGATGGCGGATTTCGAGGACATGGTGCGCATCAACACCGGCCGGCTGCTCTATGTCGCCGAACAATCGGGCACGCTGCTCGCCGGGATGATGGCGTTCGGGCTGTCCTCTCTGGCGATTCTCGGCTTCGTCTACGGCAACGAGTTCTCGCAGGCGCTGTTCCTGCTGGGCTTTCCGCTCACCGGGGTGGGGCTTTTGTCGCTGCGCACGGCGCGCCACATCCGCCTTGAGGCCCCGCGCGGCGAGGCGCTGGTCGCGCGGCTGGCGCGGCATCGGCTCGCGGTGCAGATGATCGGCATGGCGTCGATCTTCGTCACCGCCATGTGGGGCATGTACCAGAACATGACCATCGGCGCGCTCGGCTGACCGCGATGCGACCGGCCGGCCATATCACCGTGGGCGGGGCGCCCGAGGGGGTCGACGCGCGGCTCGTGCTCGAAGAGGCGGCGGCGCAGGGCACGCCCGTGATCCACGTCGCGCGCGACGACAAGCGCATGGCGGCTATGGCCTCCGCCCTCGCCTTCTTTGCCCCCGACATGCCGGTGATCCGTTTTCCCGGCTGGGATTGCCTGCCCTATGATCGCATCTCGCCCAATGCCGAGATTTCGGCGGCGCGGATGGCGACGCTGGCGGGGCTTGTCCACGGAATGCCGCGGCGCTTCGTGCTGCTGACCACGCTGAACGCCGCCACACAACGCCTGCCCGCCCGCGACGTGCTGCGCGAGAGCGCGTTTGCGGCGCAGGTGGGCGAACGCATCGACGAGGCGGGTTTGCGCGATTTCCTCGCGCGGATGGGATTCGTGCAGGCGCCCACGGTGACAGAACCGGGCGATTACGCGCTCAGGGGCGGCATCATCGACGTCTACCCGCCCGGCGAGGCGGGGCCGGTGCGGCTCGATCTGTTCGGCGACGTGCTCGACGGGGTGCGCCGTTTCGATCCCGTGTCGCAGCGCACCACACAGAAGCTGACCCGCGTCGAGCTTGCCCCCGTCTCCGAGGTGATCCTCGACGAGGCCGCGATCCGCCGCTTCCGGCAGAATTACCGCATCGCCTTCGGCGCGGGCGTGGCCGACGATCCGCTCTACGAATCCGTCAGCGCCGGGCGCAAGCCCGCCGGAGCAGAGCACTGGCTGCCGCTGTTTCACGAGCGGCTGGAGACGCTGTTCGACTACCTCCCGGGTGCCGCCATCACCCTCGACGATCAGGCGGACGCCGCCCGCACGGCGCGGTGGGAGGCGGTCACCGACCAGTACGAGGCGCGCCGCCACGCCGCCGGGCAGAAGGCGCGCGGCGAGGCGGTCTATCACCCGGTCCCGCCCGGCGAGCTTTACCTCGACGATGCCGCGTGGCGGGCGGCCACGGGCGCGCGGCGGGTGCTGCATTTCTCGGCGCTGCCCCGGCCCACCGGACCGGGCGTGATCGACGCGGGCGGCCGCATCGGGCGCAGCTTCGCGCCCGAGCGACAGCAGGAAAAAGTCAACCTTTTCAGTGTTTTCAAGGACCATATCGAGAGCCGGATGACCGTCGGCCCGGTGCTGGTCTCGTGCTGGTCCGAGGGCGCGCGCGAGCGCATCGAGGGGCTGTTGTCGGACGAGGGGCTGATCGGCGCGGTGACGATCCGCGACGCGTCCGGGCTGGGCCGCCACGGCCTGCACCTCGCGGTGTGGCCGCTGGAGCAGGGCTTCGAGACGCCGTCGCTCACCGTGATCTCGGAGCAGGACGTGCTGGGCGACCGGCTGGTGCGCGGCGCACGGCGCAAGCGGCGGGCCGAGAATTTCCTGACCGAGGCGCAGGCGCTCAGCCAGGGCGACCTGGTGGTGCATGTCGATCACGGCATCGGCCGCTATCTCGGCCTTGAGGTGGTGACGGCGGCGGGGGCGGCACACGAATGCCTGGTGCTGGAATATGCCGAAGGGGCGCGGCTCTACCTGCCCGTCGAGAATATCGAACTGCTGTCGCGCTATGGCCACGAGGAGGGGCTGCTCGACAAGCTTGGCGGTGGCGCGTGGCAGGCCAAGAAGGCCAGGCTCAAGCAGCGCATCCGCGAGATGGCCGACCGGCTCATCCGCGTCGCCGCCGAGCGCGAATTGCGCCGCGCGCCGGTGATCGCCCCCGAGACCCACGCGTGGGAGGCGTTCGCCGCGCGCTTCCCCTACCAAGAGACCGAGGACCAGTTGCGCGCCATCGAGGACGTGCTGACCGATCTCGAATCGGGGCGTCCGATGGACCGGCTCATTTGCGGCGATGTCGGGTTCGGCAAGACCGAGGTGGCGATGCGCGCGGCCTTTGCCGCCGCGATGGCGGGCCAGCAGGTGGCGGTGATCGCCCCCACCACCCTGCTCGCGCGCCAGCATTACAAGGAGTTCGCCGAACGGTTCCGCGGCTTTCCGCTGTCGGTGCACGCGCTGTCGCGGTTCGTCTCGTCCCGCGACGCCACCCGTACCCGCGAGGCGATGGCCAAGGGCACCGCCGATATCGTGGTGGGCACCCACGCGCTGTTGGCGAAGAACGTCCGGTTCGACAATCTCGGCCTGCTCGTCATCGACGAGGAACAGCGCTTTGGCGTGGCGCACAAGGAGCGGCTCAAGGCGATGCGCTCTGACGTGCATGTGCTGACGCTCACCGCCACGCCGATCCCGCGCACGCTGCAACTGTCGCTCTCGGGGGTGCGGGATCTGTCGATCATCGGCACGCCGCCGGTGGACCGGTTGTCGATCCGCACCTATGTGAGCGAGTTCGACACGGTGACGGTGCGCGAGGCGCTGTTGCGCGAGCATTACCGGGGTGGACAGTCTTTCTTCGTGGTGCCCCGCATCAAGGATCTGCCGGAGATCGAGGATTTCCTCGCCAGTCAGGTGCCCGAGATCAGCTATGTGGTGGCCCACGGGCAGATGGCCGCCGGAGAGCTGGACCAGCGGATGAACGCCTTTTACGACGGCAAGTACGACGTGCTTCTGGCCACGACCATCGTCGAATCGGGTCTCGACATCCCCACCGCCAACACCATGATCATCCACCGCGCCGACATGTTCGGGCTGGCGCAACTCTACCAGATACGGGGCC
This sequence comes from Roseovarius ramblicola, assembly GCF_042430665.1. Taxonomy (NCBI): domain Bacteria; kingdom Pseudomonadati; phylum Pseudomonadota; class Alphaproteobacteria; order Rhodobacterales; family Roseobacteraceae; genus Roseovarius; species Roseovarius ramblicola. The sequence continues at coordinate 403,028 of NZ_JBHMEC010000017.1, forward strand.
GCGTGGGCCGCGCCAAGGCGCGCGCCTATGCCTACCTGACGACCAAGCCGCGCGTGCCGCTGACGCCGGGGGCCGAGAAACGCCTGCGCGTGCTGAGCAGCCTCGACACGCTCGGCGCGGGCTTCACGCTGGCCAGTCAGGACCTCGACATCCGCGGCGCGGGCAACCTGCTGGGCGAGGAGCAGTCCGGTCAGATGCGCGACGTGGGGTTCGAGCTTTACCAGTCGATGCTGGAAGAGGCGATCGCGCGCATCCGCTCGGGCGAGGCGGCGGGCCTGCCGGACGACGATGGCCAATGGGCGCCGCAGATCAATCTGGGCGTGCCGGTGCTGATCCCCGAGGATTACGTGCCCGACCTCGACGTGCGGCTCGGTCTCTACCGCCGCCTCAGCGGGCTGGAGAAAAAGGTCGATCTCGAAGGCTTCGCCGCCGAGATGATCGACCGCTTCGGTCCGCTGCCCCGCGAGGTCAACCTGCTGATGCTGGTCATGCGCATCAAGGCGATGTGCAAGCGCGCCGGTATCGCCAAGCTCGACGGCGGGCCGAGGGGCGCGACGATCCAGTTCCACAACGACAAGTTCGCCGCACCGCAGGGGCTGGTGGAATTCATCCAGGATCAGAAGGGGCTTGCCAAGGTGCGCGACAACAAGATCGTGGTGCGCCGCGACTGGAAGGGCGAGGCCGACCGGGTCAAGGGCGCCTTCGCCATCGCCCGCGATCTGGCGGAGAAGGTGGTGGGCGACAAGAAAAAGAAGAAGGCCACGGGAACCACCGGCTAAGCCATCTCGCTCAACAGCGGAAACCGGGTCTGAGCTGTTCGAACACGCGAGTCCAAAGCGTTGACGCAAGGCGCGTCGATGCGAAACGGTCAGATGGCTGGCAAAAGCCGGACAGGCGTGCCGCGATGGCACGAGGCTGTTGAGCGGATTGGCCTTTTGCGGACGTTGGGCATGACGCGATGAGCCGCGCGAGGGCCCGACCGCCGGGTGGGCGCATTTCGGTCTGTGCTGTGCGATTTATGGTGCAAGATACGTCAGAAATCACCGCTATTTGCACCGTTGCAAAAGCGCCCGCCCGTCACGCCAAAGGCGTGCCGCTTATACCGGCGCACCTCCGGTGCGACGGGGCGGGTCATGCCGGAGGCATGCCTTCGGCATGACCGCTCGCGCGGCGGCGTGCAAGCACGCCTCTATTCCGCGCGGGGTGGGTGGCGAATGGCAGCAACAGGCCATGCCCCCCTTCACGACGACACCGGCCACAGACGGCCCCGGCCATCTTCCCCCTAGCGCCACCGCCCCCCTTCGCCTAAGTTTGCCGCAGGGCGGCATGAGAGGGTGCATGAGCGAAACGGGGCTACAGAAACTGGCGTTCTTCCTGCTGGTGGCGCTCATTGCCTTCGTGGCGGTGGCGGGGGGCGTGTGATGGCGCAGCGTTACGGCGGCAAGCACAGCCCCGGCGGCGGCGGCGCGGCCCCGACGCCGCCGCGCGGCGGCTACCGCGGTGCGCGGCGCACGCGCGTCGGCGGCCGCGTCAACATGCTGTTCATCGCGCCCCTGCCGCTGGCGGTGCGCGCGTTTCTCGGCGGACCGGTGGAGATGGCGCTCAACCTCGCCGCGCTCGGGCTCCTGCTGCTGGCGGCATGGCTCACCCGCGAGGGGCTGCGCGCCGAAGAGGCCTATGACGCCCGCCGCATCGCCCGCCGCCCCGCCATCCCGCGCAAGATATTCGGCGCGCTCCTCACCGGCGCGGGGCTGGCCGTGGCCGCCCATGCCGCGGGCGGCGGCGTGGCCGGGCCCGCGATCTACGCCGTGGCGGGGGCTGCGCTGCACCTGCTGGCCTTCGGCCCCGACCCGCTGCGCGACAAGTCCGCCGACGGCATCGACGCCTTTCAGAGCGACCGCGTGGCCCGCGTGGTGGACCGCGCCGAGGAATACCTGCGCGCCATGACCGAGGCCGTCGCAGGCACCCGGGACCGCGATCTGGAGGCGCGGCTGGAGCGGTTCCAGGTCACCGTGCGCGACATGCTGCGCACCGTCGAGGACGACCCGCGCGATCTTACGGCGGCGCGCAAGTACCTGGGCGTTTACCTCATGGGAGCGCGCGACGCCTCGGTGAAATACGCCGATCTCGCCACCCGCGCCCCGAATGCAGAGGCGCGCGAGAAATACCTCGTGCTGCTCTCGGACCTCGAACGGAATTTCACCGCCAAGACCCGCGCGCTCATGGCCGACAGCAGCACCGATCTGGATATCGAGATCGAGGTGCTGCGCGACCGGCTGGAGCGCGAGGGCGTGCATCTAGAGACCACAGAGACAGTGTAAGAGGATCACCCCATGTCAGACGCCACCCGCCGACAGGCCGAAGCCGTGCTCGCCGATGTCGATTCCGTGAGCCGCGCGGTCCTGCCCGAACCCACGGACGCCAATGCCATCGTGCCGCTGGACAAGGCCGACGCCACCCGGAGCGCCGAGATCTCGCGCCGCATGGCCGAGATCGACATGGCCGACACGCAGTCCATCGTCTCCTTCGGTTCGGCGGCGCAGGCGGAATTGCAGGATATCAGCCAGGCAATGCTGCAGGGCGTGCGCAACAAGGATGTCGGCCCGGCGGGCGACAGCTTGCGCGGCATCGTCACCACGATCCGCGGCTTTTCGGTCTCCGAGCTGGATGTGCGGCGCGACCGGTCGTGGTGGGAGAAGCTGCTCGGCCGCGCCGCGCCGATCGCCAAGTTCACCGCCCGCTACGAGGAGGTGCAGGGCCAGATCGACCGCATCACCGAGAGCCTGCTCGGGCACGAGCACACCCTCCTGAAGGACATCAAGTCGCTCGACATGCTCTATGAAAAGACGCTCGCCTTCTACGACGAGCTGGCGCTCTACATCGCGGCGGGCGAGGCCAGGATCAAGGACCTGGACGAACAAGACATCCCCGCCAAGGAGGCCGAGGTGGAGGCCGCCGAAGAGAATGACCAGGTCATGAAGGCGCAGGAATTGCGCGACCTGCGCGCCGCGCGCGACGACCTCGAACGCAGGGTGCACGACCTGAAACTCACCCGCCAGGTGACCATGCAGTCGCTGCCCTCCATCCGGCTGGTGCAGGAGAACGACAAAAGCCTCGTGACCAAGATCAACTCCACCCTCGTCAACACCGTGCCGCTGTGGGAGACCCAACTTGCGCAGGCCGTCACCATCCAGCGCAGCGCCGAGGCGGCGACCGCGGTGCGCGACGCCAACGACCTCACCAACGAGCTCTTGACCGCCAACGCCGCCAACCTGCGCGAAAGCAACAAGATGATCCGGCAGGAGATGGAGCGCGGCGTGTTCGACATCGAGGCGGTGAAACAGGCCAATGCCGATCTCATCGGCACCATCGAGGAAAGCCTCGCCATCGCCGACGAGGGCAAGGCGAAACGCGCCCGTGCCGAGGAAGACCTCAAGAAGATGGAGGCCGAATTGCGCGACACGCTCGCCTCGGCCAGGGCGCGCGGCGACGGGGCGGGCGATACCGCCGCCACCGCCGTGCCCAGGGGCTGAGGCGGCGATGATTGCGGTGCAGGCAAGCCGGGCCCTCGCAGGGCTGGCGCTGGCGCTGGCGCTGGCCGCCTGCGACATGCCCGCACCCGACGCGTCCGCGCCCGCCCCGCCGCGCCGCGCGGGCGGCGCGGATGACGGTCCGTCGGCCCGCAGCAAGGTGCTCGCCGCCCGCTACGCGCGCGCCGAGCGCGATCTCCGGGCCCGCGGCCTGCTGCGCACCGATGGCGGCGGGCCCGACACGCCCTTTACCGGGGCCGACCTGGTACGCAATTTCGAGCGCATCGTATTCTTCGACGAATACGCGCCCGGCGCCGGCTTCCGCTCGTCCTCGGGCAGCGCCGGCGGCTTGCGGAAATGGATCTCTCCGGTGCGCGTCGGGCTCGAATTCGGCGCGTCCGTCCCCGAGGATCAGCGCGCCGCGGATCGCGACACGCTCGCCGCCTACACCGCGCGGCTGGCGCGCGCCGCCCGCCACCCGATCTCTATGGCGAAGCGGCGGGCCAATTTCCACGTCCTCGTCATGACCGAGGATGACCGCGCCGAGGGGCTCGACCACGTGCGTCGCCTCGCCCCCGATATCGACGCGGCCACCCTGGGCGTGTTCCGTGACATGCCGCGCAGCATTCATTGCCTCGTGGTGGCCTTTTCCGAACAGGGCAACCCGTATACCTACGACCTGGCAATCGCCTGGGTGCGCGCCGAGCACCCGCCGCTGATGCGCGAATCGTGCTTCCACGAGGAGGTGGCGCAGGGGCTGGGGCTGGCCAATGACAGCCCCCGCGCGCGGCCCTCGATCTTCAACGACGATGACGAGTTCGCGTGGCTGACCACCCATGACGAGATGCTGCTGCGTCTGCTCTACCACCCCGACCTCTCGCCCGGCATGACCCCCGACGAGGCCCGCCCCATCCTCCGCCGCCTGCTGGACGAATGGCAGGCGGGGCCGGTCTGACCCCGTTCGCACAGGAGCCATCCCTTATGCCCATCTTCGATTTCCTCTCCGGCCAGTTCATCGACGTCATCCACTGGACCGACGACACCCGTGACACGATGGTCTGGCGGTTCGCGCGCGAGGGGCACGAGATCAAGTACGGCGCGAAACTCACCGTGCGCGAGGGGCAGGCCGCCGTGTTCGTCCACGAGGGGCAGTTGGCCGACGTCTTCACCCCCGGTCTCTACATGCTTGAGACCAACAACATGCCGGTGATGACCTCGCTGCAGCACTGGGATCACGGCTTTCGCTCGCCGTTCAAGTCCGAGATCTACTTTGTCGCCACCACCCGTTTCACCAACCTCAAATGGGGCACCAAGAACCCGATCATGCTGCGCGACCCGGAATTCGGGCCGACCCGTATCCGCGCCTTCGGCACCTACACCGTGCGGGTGAGCGATCCGGCGAAGTTCCTGTCGGAAATCGTCGGCACCGACGGCGAATTCACCATGGACGAGATCAGCTTCCAGATCCGCAACATCATCGTGCAGGCATTCAGCCGCATCATCGCGGGCAGCGGCATTCCGGTGCTCGACATGGCCGCCAACACGCACGACCTGGGCCGTCTGGTGGCCGGAGAGATCACCGCCGTGGTGGCAGAGTACGGGCTGGAAATCCCGGAATTCTACATTGAAAACATATCCTTGCCGCCCGCGGTAGAAGCGGCGTTGGACAAGCGCACGTCGATGGGGCTGGCGGGCGATCTGGGCAAGTTCACGCAGTATTCCACCGCCGAGGCGATGAGTGCCGCAGCCAAGAACCCGTCGGGCGGGGGCGGTATCGGCGCGGGATTGGGCATGGGAATGGGCATGGCGATGGCGCAGCAGATGGCCGATCAGGGCGGCAGCCAGGGGCCGTGGGGCGCGCGCCCCGAGGCCACTTCCGCGCCGCCGCCACCGCCGCCGCCGGTAGAGCATGTCTGGCACATCGCCGAGAACGGCGAGACCTTTGGGCCCTATTCCAAGGCCCGTCTCGGGCGCATGGTGACCGAAGGCAGCCTCACCCGCGAGAGCCATGTCTGGACCGCCGGTCAGGACGGATGGAAGCGCGCCGAGGACGTGACGGAACTGGCGCAGCTCTTCACCGTCATGCCGCCCCCGCCGCCGGGCGCCTGAGCAGATGCGCCGCCGCGCGACCATTGCCCGGCACGGGCTTAACGCCGCGCTCCTGCTGTTGATGCGTGGTGATGGCGGGCAGACGGCATGGCTGTGATTGCTCTACGCGGCCTCGGCGCGTGCCATGTGCGCGCGAAGTTTGCGCTGTATCATTCGGAAATCGTTTCATAAATCCTCTGAAAGCCCCATGTCAGACACCCCACCCCCGGCCCCCGGCCCGACCGATCACCGCTTTCCCTGCGCCGCCTGCGGCGCGGATTACCGCTACGATCCGGGCGCGGGCCAGATGATCTGCGATCATTGCGGCGACGTGGCCGAGATCGAGACCGGCGGGCCGTGGCAGGGCGGCATCAAGGAACTGGATTTCCGCGCCGCCGCGCGCGACCAACTCCCCGAGCAGGAGATGGAAGAGACCCGCACCACCAAATGCACAAGCTGCGGCGCGCAGGTCGAACTCGGCGCTGACACCCACGCCGCCGAATGCCCGTTCTGTGCCTCTCCGGTGGTCACCGATACCGGCACGCACCGGCACATCAAGCCACGGGCATTGCTGCCTTTTTCGCTCGACGAAGAGCAGGCGCGCACGGCCATGACCGACTGGCTGGGGCGGCTGTGGTTCGCGCCCTCGGGCTTGCAGGACTACGCCCGCAAGGGCCGCAGGATGCAGGGCATCTATGTGCCCTACTGGACATTCGATGCCGACACCAAATCGCAGTATCGCGGCGAGCGCGGCACCGTCTATTATCAGACCCGTACCGTCACCAGGGACGGAAAACGCAAGCAAGTTCAAGTGGCTAAGGTGCGCTGGCGGGCGGTGTCGGGCCGGGTGGCGCGGTTTTTCGACGACGTTCTGGTGCTGGCCTCGCGCAGCTTGCCGAAACGCTATACCGACGCGCTGGAGCCGTGGGACCTGTCGGCGCTGGTGCCGTATGCGCCGGAATATCTCGCCGGCTTTCGCGCAGAGGGCTACAGCGTTGATCTTGAAGAGGGATTCGGCGAGGCCCGCGACAAGATGGACGCCATCATCGCGCGCGACGTGCGGTTCGATATCGGCGGCGACCGACAGCGCATCCACGCCATCGACACCGATGTTCGGGACGTCACCTTCAAGCACATCCTGCTGCCGGTCTGGCTCGCGGCCTATCGGTTCAGGGGGCGAACCTACAGGTTCGTGGTCAACGCGCGCACCGGCCGCGTGCAGGGCGAGCGCCCGTGGTCGGCATGGAAGATCGCGTTGGCCGTGGTGATCGGGCTCGCGGTGGCGGGGGGCGTCGGCTACGTCATCGCGCTCGAACAGGGCGGCTTGTGATGCGATCCACCGTCGCCATTCAGATCACCCACGCCCATGCCGGCGGCGAGGTGGGCGATGTCATCACCGGCGGCGTCGCCCCGCCCCCCGGCGCGACCATGTGGGAGAAATCCCGCCACATCGCCCGCGACGACCGGCTGCGCCGTTTCGTGCTGAACGAGCCGCGCGGCGGCGTTTTCCGGCACGTCAACCTGCTTGTCCCGCCGGTGGACAGCCGCGCCGACATGGGATTCATCATCATGGAGCCCTGCGACACCCCGCCGATGTCCGGCTCCAACACGATCTGCGTGGCGACCGTGCTCCTGGAGACCGGCATCCTGCCCATGCAGGAGCCCGAGACCCGCCTGACGCTGGAAGCGCCGGGCGGGCTGGTGGCGGTGCGCGCGCGCTGCGAGGGGGGCCGCGTGACGGAAGTGGCGCTGGAGAACCTGCCCTCTTTCGCCTGCCATCTCGACGCGGTGCTCGACGTGCCGGGGCTGGGGCGGATCACCGTCGATACCGGCTTTGGCGGCGACAGCTTCGTGGTGGCGGACCCCGCGACGCTGGACCTCGCGCTGACGCCGGAAAACGCCCGGGCGCTGGCCGAAACCGGCACCCGCATCACCCGCGCCGCCACAGAGCAACTGGGCTTTGACCATCCCACCAACCCCGATTGGCGGCATATCTCGTTTTGCCTGTTCGCCACCCCGCCCAAACGCGACGGCGACACGCTCCGTGCCCGCCACGCCGTCGCCATCCGCCCCGGCAAGATCGACCGCTCGCCCACCGGCACCGGCCTGTCGGTGCGCATGGCGCTGTTGCACGCGCGCGGGCAGATGGCGGACACGGACCGCTACAGCGCCACCTCGCTGATCGATGCGCGGTTTGACGGGCGTATCCTCGGGGCCACCACATGCGGGGCGGTGGCGGCGATCCGCCCGGAAATCGCGGGCCGGGCATGGATCACCGGGCAATCCACGCTTATGCTCGACCCCGAGGACCCCTGGCCCGAGGGCTATCGTCTCTCCGATACATGGCCGGGCACAAGGAATCGTGCATGAAAGACCAATTCGACACGCTGCGCGGCCTGCTGGACGCGCGCCATTCCTGCCGCGCCTTCCTTCCCGACCCGGTGGAGGAGGAGGTGATCGCACGCATCGTGCGGGCGGCGGGGCGCGCGCCCTCGTGGTGCAACGCGCAGCCCTGGCGGGTGACGGTGACGCGCGGGGCGGAGACCGGGCGGTTTCGCGCGGCGCTGCTCGATGCCGTGGCGGGGGATACGCCACAGCCCGATCTGCCGTGGCCCGAGCGCTATCCGGGGGCCCATGGCGCGCGGCGGCGGGAATGCGGGCTGCAACTCTACGAGGCGGTGGGAATCGCCCGAAACGACCGCGCCGCGCGCGCCGAACAGAGCATGGAGAACTATCGCCTGTTCGGCGCGCCGCATGTGGCGATCGTCCATTCCGAGGCCGCGCTCGGGCCCTATGGCGCGATGGATACCGGCGGATTTGTCGCCGCCTTCATGCTGGCCGCGACGGCGCTGGGGGTGGGCAGCATCGCGCAGGCCTCGGTGGCGGCCTACGCGCCAATGATCCGCAGGCATTTCAACCTGCCGGAGACCCGGCTGATCCTGTGCGCGATCTCGTTTGGCCGGCCCGACCCGGACCACCCCGCCAACCGGTTCCGCACGACCCGGGCGGGGCTCGACGAGGTGCTCGATCTGCGGGGGTAGCGGGGGGGGCCTGAAGGGGGCGTTCGCCTCCGGTGATGAGCCGCGCGAGCGCCCGACCGCGGGTGGGCGCTCCGACGGCGGTGGTCGTCACTTTATCGCGCAAGACACCTCGAACGATTGTGCGGGTGTTCAGCGTTGCAATAGCGCCCGCCCGTCACGCCGGAGGCGTGCCGATGTTGTTGGCGCACCTTTGGTGCGTCCGGGCGGGTCATGCCGGAGGCATGCCTTCGGCATGGCCGCTCGCGCGGCGGCGTGCAAGCACGCCTTGATTCCGCGCCGGGGTGGGAGGCGAATGGCAGGTATAGGCCCTGTCACCCCCGCTTGATCGCCACCTTGCGGCCCTCCGGCGCGGCCTTGTCCCGCCGCGGGATCGTGACGCTCAGGACGCCGTCCCCGAGATGCGCCTCGACCTTGTCGCCATCGGCGTCGGGCGGCAGGCGAAAGGAGCGGCTGAACCGGCCATATTGCCGCTCGGTGAAGAACCACGTCTCGCCCTGCTCCTCGCGGGTGGCGGATTTCTCACCGGTGACGGTCACCATCCCGTCATGCACCGACAGCTCGATGTCCTTTTCCGCGACGCCGGGCAGCTCCATCGTGATGCGGTAGGCGTCCTCGTTCGACGAGGCATCCGATGCGGGCGCGAGCCAGTCTGCCACCCGTGCGCCGAAATTGCGCAGCGGCTCGTAGAGTTGCGGCCAGAAGCCGGCGACATGGGATTTCTCGACCATTGCAGCATCCTCCTTTGCGTTGCAGTGTCTGGAAATTACACTGCGGAGATAGGAATTTCCTTGATCCGCCTCAAGTCGGGAGAGGGCGATGCGCGCGCTGTTGCAACGGGTGAGCGAGGCGGAGGTCACCGTCGATGGCGACCGGGTCGGGGGCTGCGGCGAGGGCCTGCTGATCCTCGTCTGCGCCATGCAGGACGATGACGCCGCCGCCGCCGAGCGGCTGGCGGGCAAGGTGGCGAAGCTGCGCATCTTCCGCGACGACGCGGGGCGGATGAACCGCTCGATCCTTGATGCCGGCGGTGCCGCGCTGGTGGTCAGCCAGTTCACGCTGGCTGCCGACACCTCGCGCGGGAACCGCCCCGGTTTTTCCGCCGCCGCCCCGCCCGAGGAGGGCCGCCGTCTTTACGAGCGTTTCGCGGCCACGCTCGCGGGCCTTGGCGTGCCGGTGGAGACCGGGCAATTCGCGGGCGACATGCGGGTGCGCCTGGTCAATGACGGCCCCGTCACGATCTGGATGGAAAGCTGAGGCGGCTCAGCCGAGGAGCGCCAGCGCCGGGAAGGTTTCGAGCAGCCAGTAGGAGAAATCCGAGAACCCGCCGGTGAGCATCAGCAGGCCGATGGTCCACAGGAGCAGGCCCATGACGCGCTCGATCTGCGCCATGTGGCGCTTCATCCAGCCCATCAGCCCGCCAAGGCGCGGCAGAAATGCCGCGACCAGCAGGAAGGGGACGCCAAGACCGATGGCATAGACCGCCAGAAGCGTGGTGCCGCGCGTCACGTTGGCCTCCGACGCCGCAAGCGACAGGATCGCCCCCAGTTGCGGGCCGATGCAGGGTGTCCAGCCGAAGGCAAAGGCCAGCCCCAGCACGTAGGCGCCCAGCGACGAGCCGCCCCGGTCGCCCGCGTCGAGCCGCGCCTCGCGGTCGAGAAAGCCGATGCGATAGACACCCACGAAATGCGCGCCGAAGCCCATCACGAGAATGCCGGCGATGGTGTTGAACCAGTCCTGGTATTGCAGGAACGCACGGCCCAGGGCGGAGGCGGTGAACCCGAGGAACAGGAACACCGTCGAGAGCCCCAGCACGAAGAACAGCGCCGGGATGACGGCGCGGGCGCGCGGGTGGCCCTCCTGCGACAGGTCATTGAGGCTGACCCCGCTCATGTAGGCGAGATAGGGCGGCACGATGGGCAGCACGCAGGGGCTCAGGAACGAGACGAGTCCCGCCAGAAGCGCCACGAACATGGCGGGCAGGAGGGCTGCGTCGATGATCTCGATTCCGAACATGGGCCTCACATAGCCGGTCTTGCGCCGCGCGTCACCCGGCACTCTGTCACATCCTTGTGGACAGGCTGTAACAGCGCGGCTATCTGCGGGTCATGACGCCGGATCACACCCTCGATGCGCGCGGGCTGCTCTGCCCGCTGCCCGTGCTGAAGCTGCGCAAGCGGCTGAAATCGCTGGGGGCGGGCGAGGTGATCGCGCTGCAGGCCGACGATCCGGCGGCGATCGTGGACGTGCCGCATTTCTGCGCCGAGAGCGGGCACGCCCTGCTCTCGACCGAGGACAGCGGCGGCGTGCAGACCTATTTCATCCGCAAGACCGGCTGAGCGGGCGCGCGCCCCGGCACCGGGCCGGGGCGCGGGATCCTTGTCAGCCGAAGGACCACCAGCCGCGACGCTTGGGCTTGGGCTGTTCCTCGGGCTCCGTGGGCTCCGTGGGCTCGGCCACGGGCGTGGAGTGTTCCGCCACGGGCTCGGGCTCCGGCGCGGGCTGTTCCGCCACGGGCGCGGGCTCCGGCTCCGGCGCGGGCTGTTCCGCCACCGGCTCCGGCGCAGGGACCGGTTCGGGCGCGGGCTGTTCTGCCACCGGTTCCGGCGCGGCGGCGGGCTCGGGCGCGGCTGTGTCGGCCTTCTTGCGGCGTGACACGGTGCGGCGCTTCGGCTTGGCCTCGGGCTCCTTGGCCTCTGCCTCTGCCTCGGGCTGCGCCGCGTCCGTCCCGGCGCTTTCCCCGGAGTCGGCGGGCTCCGGCGCGGGCTTTTTCTTACGCGGCGCGCGGGTCCGCTTGGGCTTCTCGGCCACCGGTGCGGCAGGGTCCGCGGCGGCGTCGGCCCCGGCCTGCATATCGGCGTTTTCCCCGGCTGGAGCGGGCTCCGCCGCGTCCTGCGGGGTGCCATTGTCGCCCTGCCCGTCTGCCTGCCCATCTGCCTGCCCGTCACCCGAACGCGGCTTGCGCTTGCGGCTGCGCGAGCGGCGGCGCTTCTTCCTGGGCTTGCCGGTTTCCTCGGTCTCCGGCGGGGCGCTCTCGGCCCCTGCCTCGACCTCTGTCTCGGTCTCTGCGGGAGCCTCGGTCTCGTCGTCGATGACGTCCATCAGCGCCGCGCCCGCCGAGACGAAGGTATCGGGCTCGCGCACGGCGCGGGTGGCGGTCTTGAGCTTTTCGAGGCTGAAATCGGGGCTGACGAGCATCGGGTCGCCCTCGATGCGCACCGACAGGCCATAGCGCGCCTCGATCCCGGCAACATGCTCGCGCTTGTAGTTGATCAGGAAGTTGGCGATGCCCACCGGCGCACGCACGAGAACCTCGCGCGAACGGCGGCGCACACCCTCCTCCTCGATCTGGCGCAGGATCGACAGCGCCATGCTGTCATCCGAGCGAATGAGCCCGGTACCGTGGCAATGTGGGCAGGGCTGCGTGCTGGCCTCGAGCATGCCGGGGCGCAGGCGCTGGCGGCTCATCTCCAGCAGGCCGAAGCCCGAGATGCGACCCACCTGGATGCGCGCACGGTCGGTCTTGAGCTTTTCCTTGAAGCGCTTTTCCACCGCCGCGTTGTTCTTGCGCTCGTCCATGTCGATGAAGTCGATCACGATCAGCCCGGCAAGGTCGCGCAGGCGCAACTGACGGGCGACCTCGTCGGCGGCTTCGAGGTTGGTCTGCAGCGCGGTTTCCTCGATCGAGCCCTTCTTGGTGGCGCGGCCCGAGTTCACGTCAACGGCGACGAGCGCCTCGGTCACGCCGATCACGATATAGCCGCCGGAGGGAAGCTGCACCGCCGGGTTGAACATCCCCGACAGGTAGCTTTCGACCTGGTGGCGGGCAAACAGCGGCATCGCATCCTGGTAATGCTTCACGTTCTTGGCATGGGACGGCATGATCATCTTCATGAAGTCCTTGGCGATGCGGTAGCCGCGCTCGCCCTCGACCAGAACCTCGTCGATCTCGCGGTTGTAGAGGTCGCGGATCGAGCGCTTGATGAGGTCGCCTTCCTCGTAGATCTTGGCCGGTGCGATGGATCTGAGGGTCAGTTCGCGGATCTGCTCCCACAGGCGCTGGAGGTATTCGTAATCGCGCTTGATCTCGGCCTTGGTGCGCTTGGCGCCGGCGGTGCGGATGATCAGGCCCGCGCCCTTGGGCACGTCGATCTCGGTCGCGATCTCCTTGAGCTTCTTGCGGTCGGTGGCGAGCGTGATCTTGCGGCTGATGCCGCCGCCGCGCGCGGTGTTGGGCATCAGCACGCAGTAGCGCCCGGCGAGCGACAGGTAGGTGGTGAGCGCCGCGCCCTTGTTGCCGCGCTCTTCCTTGACCACCTGCACCAGCATGATCTGGCGGACCTTGACGACCTCCTGGATCTTGTAGCGGCGCGGGCGGGGCTTGCGCGCGGGGCGGATATCCTCGCTGTCATCCTCGTCGGCGACCGATTCGATGCTGTCGTCATTGGTCGCGTGGTCGCGCGTGTCGCGCGCTTCCTCCTCCGAGCCGGGCTCCGTGCCGGGCGCGGTCCCGCCGGTGTCCTCGTCCTCCGCCGGGCCGGAGGTGTCGCCGGTGCCGGGCGATGCGGTCTCCGGCTCCTCGACCGGGGTCTCGGCGACGCGGTCCATGGGCGAACTGCCCTCGTCCCGGTCATCGCCGTCGCCATCGCCGGTCCCGAGGTCGATGGTCTCCATGCCGGAAATGTCGGCGCTGGACACGGCATCCCCGGAGGCGGTCTTTTCCGCCTTCGCCCTGGCACGCGGCCGCGCGCGGGAACGCGAGGCGCGCTTGGGCTTTTCCTCTTCTTCCTGCTGGGCCTGGGCGAGCGCCTCTTCCTCGGCCATCAGCGCCTCGCGGTCGGCCACCGGGATCTGGTAATAGTCGGGGTGGATTTCCGAGAAGGCGAGAAAGCCGTGCCGGTTGCCGCCATAATCGACAAACGCCGCCTGGAGCGAAGGCTCCACGCGCGTGACCTTGGCGAGATATATGTTTCCGGCTAGCTGACGTTTGTTTTCAGACTCAAAATCGAATTCCTCGACCTTGTTTCCGTCCACCACCACAACGCGGGTTTCCTCCGCGTGGGTGGCATCGATGAGCATTTTCTTGGCCATGTTATCCGTGTGCATCGCGGCGCGGCACACGCCCCCTGGGGAGCGGCGCGTTGCGGCTGATGTCTGATAGGGGCGATAGCGGGCGTGCGCATGGGCGGGACGCATGTGGTCCCTGCCTGTATGACGCTGTCAAATCTCGCGCGCTTCATCGCGGTTCTTCTTCTCCGGCCCATGCGGGCCAATTCGAGGCCTGAGGCACCTTGTCGGGGTATCAGGCGAGCATGCAGCCCCGGCGAGGGGCCCAATCGGTCTGTTCTGCCCTTGCGGAATTGCTGTCCGACAGCGGGCTGAAACAGCGAATCTCTTGTGGCCAGGCACGTATCGGAGCGCCCGTTGCCGCAGCATTACACTAAAGCGCCGGTAGCGGGGATTACAATGGCGAAAATGCGAATGGGCGGATGCAAGGTGGTCGGACCGGGGATGTTCCGCAGGTCCTGGCCCGGGGCGAACGTCGCGGCGGCGTGCCGGGACGGCCCGGTCGGGTGCCTGTGCAGCAAGCTGTCGCGACCCGTCGCGTCGCCCTCCGGCCTTGCCTGCCTCACTTGCCTGTCTCAGATGTAGTCCGAGCGTTGCAGGCTGTATTTCGCCATCTTTTCGTTCAGCGTGCGGCGCGGCAGGCACAGCTCGTCCATCACCGCCTGGACCGAGCCCTTGTGGCGGCGCATGGTGTTGTCGATGAGCATCCGCTCGAACGCCTCGACGTATTCCTTGAGCGGCTTGCCCTCGGTGGTCATCACCGGCTGCATCTCGTCGTGATCGGACATCAGCAGCGAGGTGAGCGTGCCGGTGCCGCGCCGCGTCTGAAGCACGGCACGCTCGGCCATGTTGAAGAGCTGGCGCACATTGCCGGGCCACGGTGCCTGCAACAGTTGCGTCGCCTCCTGCGCGCTGACCTGCGGCGCGTCACAGCCGTAATCCTCTGCGAATTGCTCGGTGAAGCGGGCAAACAGCGTCAGGATGTCCTCGCCGCGCGCGCGCAGCGGCGGCACGGTGAGCCGCAGGCTGGCCAGCCGGTAAAAGAGGTCCGGGCGCAGCGCGTCCTCGCAGGTGCGGCCCTCGTCCTGCATGTTGGAAATGGCGACGATGCGGGTCTCGGGGGGGGTGCCCTCCTCGTTGAGCGCGGTCAGCATCCGCGCCTGCACCGTGTCGGGCAGCGCCTCGACATCCTCGAGCACGAGGGTGCCGCCGCGCGCCTGTTCGATCGCCGGAAGGTGGCTCTCGTCCGGCGCGACCGGGCCGAACAGACGCCGCACCAGCGCGTCCTCCTCGAAGGCCGCGCAGGAGAGGGTGACGAAGCTGCGCCCGGCGCGGTTGCCCGCCGCATGGAGCGCGTGCGCCACCAGCGTCTTGCCGGTGCCGGTCTCGCCCTCGATCAGCACATGCCCGTCCGCCTGCCCCAGATCGAGAATGTCCTCGCGCAGCCGGTCCATCGCGGGCGAGGTGCCGATGAGCTTTTTCATCAGGTTGCCGCCATCCGACAGGTCGCGCCTGAGCGAGCGCGCGTCGAGCGCGAGGCGGCGCTTTTGCGCGGCCTTCTTGGCAAGCTCGGTCATGCGGTCGGGGTTGAACGGCTTTTCCAGGAAATCATAGGCCCCGAGGCGCATCGCCTCGACGGCCATCGGCACGTCGCCGTGACCGGTGATCATGATCACCGGCAGGGTGGAGTCGCTGCCCATCAGCTTGCGCAGGAACTGCATCCCGTCCATGCCGGGCATGCGGATATCGGTGACCACGATGCCGGGGTAATCGGGGCCGAGCTGCCGGAGCGCATCCTCGGCGCTGGCGAAGGTCTCGGTATCGAAGCCCGACAGCGCCAGCCACTGGCTGATGGACTGGCGCATGTCGCGCTCGTCGTCGACGATGGCGATCTTCATGGCAGATGGCATGGCACTCTCACTCCGCGGCTCTGGTCTCTTCGGGGGTCTCCTGGGTCAATATGGGAAGCTGCATCTCGAATACAGCCCCTCCGCCCTCGGCGTTGCGCGCCGTCAGGCGCCCCCCGAGGTCGTTGACGATCCCCGAGGAAATGGCAAGGCCCAAACCCACCCCGTCGCCGGGCAGCTTGGTGGTGTAGAAGGGCTCGAACAGCTTGTCCATGTTGTCGATCCCGCCGCCGTTGTCGCGCACCGTCAGCACCGCCGTTTCACCGGCGACGAGGAGGATGTCGATGGCCGCCTCGGGCGTGTTCTCGGTGGCGTCGAGCGCGTTGCGCAACAGGTTGACGATGACCTGTTCGATGCGCACCCGGTCGCCCATCACCATCACCGGACCCGAGGGCAGCGTTCGGGTGATCTGCACCTTCCGCTTGCGCAGTTGCGGCTCCATCATCGCCAGCGCCGAGGCGAGCGCATCGGCCATGTCCACAGGCGCGAAACTGTCGTCGGAATGGCGGGCGTAGGACTTGAGCTGACGGGTGATCGCCCCCATCCGCTCGATCAGGTCGTCGATCCGCTGGAACGACACCAGCGCCTCGTCGGGGCGGTTGCGCCCGAGCAGCAGCCGTGCCCCGGCGAGGTAGGTCTTCATCGCCGCCAGCGGCTGGTTGAGTTCGTGGCTCACCGCCGCCGACATCTCGCCCAGCACCGCCAGCTTGGAGCTTTGCTGGAGGGTCTGTTCGGCCTGCGCGAGGGTCTCCTGCACGCGGCGGCGCTCGGCGATTTCCCGCTGAAGCCGGGCATTCAATGCGCGAAGCTCTGCCGACTCGCGCTGGAACAACATCATCCGCGAGGTCGCGCGACGGTTGAGAAAGTAGAAGGCCAGCGCCATGAGAATCGCGAAACCCATGATTTCGAGCGCGATATAGCCGTTCACCTTGTCGCGCACCGTCGCGTAGGTGGTGAAGCTGGCGATGCGCCAGCCGCGGAACGCCACCCGTCCCTCGACGCGCATCACCGCCTGCCCGCTGAGATAGGCGTCGGCGGGCAGCGTCGTCCAGTCAGAGGTGGCGTCGATCGCGCGCTCGATGGCGCTGTCGGCGGGCTCGCGCGCGAGCGCCTCCGCCTCGGTCAGCCCGCGCCAGCGCGGCTCGGTCGCCAGCACGATCACGCCCTCGCTGTCGCTGACCATCACCGCGTCGGAAATGCCCGCCCAGGCGCGCTCGAACTTCTGCAGGTCCACCTCCACGAGGATCACCCCGAGCGCGCCCGACGGCCCCTCGATGCGCCGCGAATAGTAGAAGCTGAATTGCCCCGCCTCCTGCCGCAGCACCTTGAACACGGTGTCGCGCGAGCGCATCGCGTCAACGAAATAAGGGGCTTGCCGCAGGTTCGTGCCGAGCTGCGTGCGCTCGGTCGCGGCCACCGCGCGCCCGTCGCGATCCAGCAGCGTCAGCGAGGCGGCGCCGATCTCGTCGAGGAACGAGATCAGGCGCTGGGTGGAGCGGGCGTAATCCTGACTGTTGAGCGCCGAAATCAACGTCGGATCGCGCGCCAGGAGCTGCGGCACGATGGCGTTCTGACGCAACTCGCTGAGCAGGTTACCGCTGTAGAGCAGCAGCCGCAGTTCGGCGCGGTTGCGGGTGTTCTCGGTAAAGCGGTCGGTGAGCATGCGGTGCGTGGTCAGCACCACCACCACCGCGATGAGAAACAGCCCCGCAAGCACCAGCCGCGCGCGCCATGGAATGGTGCGCGGGCGCGGTGGCTGATCGGGGCGTTCGGACGTCGTCATTGCCCAAGTCTAGTGTGCGCACGCGCCGCCCTCAAGCGTCACGCGGGCGCCAGCGCGTCCACCAGCCCGGCGAACATGGCGGCGCCGTCGCTGCCGCCATGGGCGGGCTCGGCCATCCGCTCGGGATGCGGCATCATGCCCAGCACGCGGCGGTTCTGCGACAGGATGCCGGCGATGTCGCGGACCGATCCGTTGGGGTTGTCGGCATAGGTGAAGGCGATACGGTCCTCGGCTTCGAGCCGGTCGAGCGTGGCCTCGTCCGCGAAATAGTTACCGTCGTGATGGGCCACGGGCACGGTGATCGTGCGGCCCGCGTCGTATCCTTGCGTGAATACGCTCTGGTTTGTGGCGACCGTCAGGCCGACCGGCTTGCAGATGTA
This sequence comes from Roseovarius ramblicola, assembly GCF_042430665.1. Lineage (NCBI taxonomy): Bacteria > Pseudomonadati > Pseudomonadota > Alphaproteobacteria > Rhodobacterales > Roseobacteraceae > Roseovarius > Roseovarius ramblicola. Next base: position 420,821 of record NZ_JBHMEC010000017.1, read on the forward strand.
TTTCAGCCCGGCGTTGCGCAGCAGCGCGCCGGGCAGCAGGCCCGTCTCGGTCAGCACCTGAAAGCCGTTGCAGATGCCCAGCACATGGCCGCCCCGGTCGGCATGCGCCACCACCGCGCGGCAGATCGGCGAATTGGCCGCGATCGCGCCGCAGCGCAGGTAATCGCCGTAGGAAAACCCCCCCGGCACGCCGACGATATCGACGCCGTCGGGAAGCGACGTGTCCTTGTGCCAGACCATCGAGACGCGCGCGCCCGCGCGCCGAAACGCCACGGCAAGATCGCGGTCGCAGTTGGAGCCGGGAAAGACGATGATCGCGGCATGCATGGCGGGGGCCTCCGGGTGGCTGCGTCAGCGATCCTCTAGCGCGGCGCGGCAGACTTGTCCATCGGCAGAGGAGACGCCGCGTATCGGCCCCGCCCGCCCGGCGCGGGGCTGTCCCCGTCGGTCGCGTCCTGCCCACGCGCGGCATCCGGGGGCACCGGGGGCACCGGGGGGGGCGCGCGGGCGCAGCCGTCACCGCGCGATGACGATATCAGCACAAAGCCCGCCGAGACGCGCGCTCTCGCCCAGCCGCAGCACGCCACCGTGGGCACGGGCGACGTCGGCCACGATCGACAGCCCCAGCCCGACGCCGGTGCCGCGGTCCTGGTTGCGGGCCGGCTCCAGCCGGGTGAAGGGGCGCAGCGCCTCCTCGCGGTGCTCGGGCGGGATGCCGGGCCCGTCATCCTCGACGCGGATTCGCAAGCTGCGCTCCGACAGCGCCACCGAGACCTCGGCGCGGGTGCCATAGCGCACGGCGTTGCCGATGAGGTTCTCCACCGCGCGCCGTATGCCGCCCTCGCGCAGCGGCACTTGCGCCGACGTCTCGGCCCCGACCAGCGTCACGGGCACCCGCGCGCGCCGCATGTCATCGACGACCTGCCGCACCAGGGCGACCGGATCGACCGGCACCGACTCGTCCTCCTGCGCGCCGCGCGCGAAGTCGAGAAAGCCGTCGAGCAGCCGCTGCATGTCATCGACATCGCGCAGCATCGGCGCGGCCTCGTCCTCGTCCAGCATGGCAAGCTCCAGCCGCAGCCGCGTCAGCGGCGTGCGCATGTCGTGGCTCACCCCCGACAGCATCAGCGTGCGCTGTTCGATCTGCCGCTCGATGCGCGCGCGCATGTCGATAAAGGCGCGCCCCGCCGCGCGCACCTCGGTGGCGCCCTTGGGCTTGTAGGGCATGTGCCGCCCGCGCCCGAACGCCTCCGCCGCCTCGGCAAGCCGGGTGATGGGGCGCAATTGCGCGCGCAAATAGAGAAACGAGATCACCGTCATGAGGCCGGCGGCCACCATCAGGTTGACAAACAGCAGGTGCGGGCGCTGCGCCGAGACATAGCGGCGCCGGAATTCCAGCTCCACGAATCCGCCCGCGCGCGGCAGATACAGCAGCACGTCGCGGTCATCGGGCAGCACGACCGCGGCGAGATCGGGAAAATAGTCGCGCATCTCGCGTATCACGACGATACCCGAGAAATCGTACCAGCGCCGGATGTCGCGGGCGGGCACCGCCTCCGGCGGAACCGGCGTGACGTCGATCTCCAGCACCCCGGCGGCACCGGGCGCGTCGGCACCGCGCACCAGCCGCACCTCGCGCGCCATGGTCTCGACCATCTGCTCGGTCACCCCCTCGAAATGGCGCTGGACGATCACCACCGACACGACCAGCGCCAGCGTGACGACCGGCAGCAGCAGCGACAGCGTGGTGCGTCCGTAGAGGCCGCGGGGCAGAAAGGGTTTGAGCCAGCGAAACGACATGGCTAAACCTACGCCCCGGCGCGCCGCGAAGAAAGGGCAAGACCGCGATGACCGAGACGACACCGCCCGACCAGGGACCGCCCGACACGGCCCCGCAGCCGGGCGCACCGCGCGACCTCGGCGGCGGCATCCGCGCGATCCTCGCCCCCAACCCCTCGCCGATGACCCATTGGGGCACCAACACCTACCTGCTGGGCACGCGGCGGCTCGCGGTGATCGACCCGGGGCCGGACGATCCCGCCCATCTCGCGGCGATTCTCGGCGCGCTCGGTCCGGGCCAGAGCATCAGCCACATCCTCGTCACCCACGCCCATCTCGACCATTCGCCGCTGGCCCGCCGCCTCTCGGCGGCAACCGGCGCGCCGGTGCTGGCCCATGGCGGTCCCGAGGCAGGACGCAGCGCGGTGATGGCACGGCTGGCACAGGCCGGCCGGATCGGTGGCGGCGAGGGGGTGGATTCGGGCTTTGCCCCCGATCGCGCGCTCGGCGACGGCGAGCCGGTTGCGGGCGATGGCTGGCACCTCACCGCGCACTGGACGCCGGGGCATTTCGGCAACCACATGTGCTTTGACGCCGGCGGCGACATGTTCAGCGGCGACCTGGTGATGGGCTGGGCCAGCACCCTGATCTCGCCGCCCGATGGCGACCTGACGCAGTTCCGCGCCTCCTGTGCGCGCCTCGCCGCCGCCGCACCTGCCCGCCTGCTGCCGGGCCACGGCGCGCCGGTCAGCGAGCCGGCGGCGCGGATCGCGTGGCAGGTCGCGCATCGCGACGCGCGCGAGGCCGCGATCCTCGGGCAGCTCGCCCGTGGCCCCGCCGATGCCGCCACGCTGGCGCGCCGCATCTATACCGACACCCCCCCGGGGCTGTTGGGGGCGGCGGCGCGCAACGTGCTCGCGCATCTCGTGGACCTGCTGCAGAGGTCCCGCGTCAGGGCCCTCTCGCCCCTGTCGCGCACCACCCGCTTCGCGCTGTCCGGCGGACCCGGTGAAGACGCATGATTTTCGTCACAAACCCTCTGGACCTCTCCGAACCGGATTGCTATACGCGCCTTCGTGTTCCGGCGTAGCTCAGCGGTAGAGCAGTTGACTGTTAATCAATTGGTCGTAGGTTCGATCCCTACCGCCGGAGCCAACAAAAACAAGGGCTTAGCGAGATTTTGCTGAGCCCTTTTTCTTTGTGGTCACGGTTTGGTCACTCAAGGATCGGCTGAAATTTGCACGCTATGGTCGCAATCAACGGTGGTGAACCCTGGTGCGGAATTCTGGAAAGACGCGCTCCAATCGGAGAGGGAGCACCGGCTTGTCACGCCAAAACAGGTCGGGCGTCTTGAGATATGCGGCCGAATCCATATTCGCCTGCCGTCCGGGAAGCAGTGCACGATCGCAGTGGATGTTTTCCAACGGCTCGCGGCTGGCAGCTTTGAGGCCCGTGCGAAAGAGGCTGGAGAGTGATCATCTTCCTATCCGAAGGGCGGGGAAACGAGGGCCGGCGGTTCCAGCCTGATGGTATTGCGCGGGCCGCGGGCCGCAGTAGAAGTCGTTGTCCGGGAAGGTCTGCAGCCGTGCCGCCTCGCGCACCGTCCGGGACCGGACTTGCTTCGGATCAGGGTGAAAAAGAGTGGCCGTCCTTGGAGATGTGGCTGGTCACGGTGCCGGAGGCGCGATTGCCTGGCTGCACGCGGAACCGGTCCGCGAAATCCCCCGACGCCCTGTTACGGTGTGCTGGCTGCAACAGCCAGAAACGCCGGACGGGATTTCCAACCCATGACAGCCCGGATCGTTTATGAACCATGGTGGTCTATCCTGGTCACTCTTCGGGGCGGAACGAAACCTGTAGTCCCCATGGCACGCCCAGAGATCACGGAGGTTCCCGATGACTGCAACCCTTACCGCCTGGCACATCCCGCGCTATGGCCGCCCCGAAATTCTTACACCCGTCACCCTCCCCATGCCGCAGCCCGGCCCGACCGAGGTGCTGATCCGCATCCATGCCTCTGCCGTCACCCGCGCCGACGGCATGATGCGCAAGGGCGAGCCGCTGTTTGCGCGCCCGTTCCTTGGCCTGCGGCGTCCGCGCAACGGGCTGTCCGGCACTGGCCTGTCGGGCGAGGTGATCGCGGTCGGCGACAAGGTCAGCCGCTTTGCGCCGGGCGACATGGTCTTCGGCGAGGCCGGGATGCGCTTTGGCGCCAATGCGAGCCACATCTGCCTCGACGAGGACGGGGTTCTGATGCCCAAGCCGGAAGCGCTGTCGCATCAGGATGCGGCGGTTCTGTGCGACGGCGTGCTGACGTCCTGGTATTTCCTGCACACCCTCGGCCAGGCCCAAAGCGGCGATCGCGTCCTGATCCTCGGAGGGGCCGGCAGCCTCGGCAGCGCCGCGGTGCAGATCGCCGCCGCCATGGGCGCAGAGGTGACGGCCACCTGCAGCGCGCGCAACGCCAGCTTCGTCGCATCGCTCGGGGCCACCCGCGTGATCGACTACACCACCGAAGACGCCTTGCAGCGCGGGGCCGCCTACGATGTGATCTTTGACACGCTGGGGGTCGCGTCCTTCTCGGCCGCCAGGCCTGCGCTGGCCGAGGCGGGGCGCTACCTCTGCCCGGTGCTGACGCTGGGGCGTTTGCCCGCGATCCTGCTCTCGAGCCTTGTGGGCCGGAAACGCGCCCTGTTCGCGGCCGCGGGCCTGGAAAAGCCGCAGCGCCTGCGGGCCATGCTGTCCGGGATCCTGACCCGTATCGACCAGAACCGCCTCGCCCCGGTCATGGACCGGATCTACCCGCTGTCCGACCTCGTCGAGGCGCACGCCTATGTCGAGACCGGGCACAAGCGCGGCAATGTTGTCGTGATGTGAGAGACCTCGACGGCAACAAGCTGTGCCTGTCCGACTGAGCATCGCCACAGCCGTTGAATTGGCCTGGACCCCAGCCTTGCCCGGCGGCCTCCACCATGACCGGACGGCGGCCAGCGACAGCCCGGCGCGCGCAGGGCCGCCGCAAACGCAACGCGCCGGGCGATCGCCCGGCGCGCGCAATCCCTCTCTCGGGGGTCGAATATCAGGTGATGTCGACCACCTCGATGGCAAAGGTCAGGTCCTGCCCGGCCAGCGGGTGGTTGGCGTCGAGAATCACCTGTTCCTCGGTCACCTCGGCCACCGTCACCGGCATCACCTGCCCCTGCGGCGTCTGCACCTGCAGGCGCGTGCCGATGTCGAGCGGGATATCCTCGGGGATGTCGGCGCGCGGCACCGCCTGCTTGGCGTCGGGGTCGGCGTCGCCATAGGCTTCGGCGGCGGGCACCTCGACGGTCTTCTTCTCGCCGACGGCCATGCCGGGCAGCGCCGATTCGAGCCCGGGGATGATCTGCCCCGAACCGACGGTGAATTCCAGCGGATCGCGGCCCTGCGACGAATCAAACGTCTCGCCATCGGCCAGCGTGCCGGTGTAGTGAATACGGACGGTATCGCCCTCTTTGACCTGGGTCATACGATGTTCCAATGCTTGGGGGAGGGTGGGTTTGCAAGGCCGCGCCACGCGCGGGTGCTTGGTTGGTGGACGAATCCTAGCCGAGCCTCCGGGGATTCGCAAACAGGCCGCCGCGCCGCTCGGGCCGCGGCCAACGGCACGCCCGTCGCCGCGCCGCGCCGGGGTGGGCCGCAGCAGGGCGCCGGTCTGCGCCCCTTCCCCCTCCCGCCGGTTCGTGCCAGTCTCCGCGCAACCGAGAGAAAGGGACGCTCATGCCGATCACAACCTGCATCTTCGACGCCTATGGCACGCTTTTCGACGTGGCCGCCGCGGCGCGCGCCGCCGCCGCCGAGCCGGGACGCGAGCGCTTTGCCCGCCACTGGCCCGCGATCGCCGAGAAATGGCGGCTCAAGCAGTTGCAATACACCTGGCTGCGCGCCGTGATGGGCGAGCATATCGGCTTCTGGCAGGTCACGCAGGACGGGCTCGACTGGGCGCTCGAAGCCGAGGGGCTGCAGGACGACGCCGACCTGCGCGACCGCCTCCTGCAACTCTACTGGGAGCTGGAGGCGTACCCCGAGGTGCCCGACATGCTCGCCGCGCTCAAAGCCGATGGCCGCAACACCGCGATCCTGTCCAACGGCGCGCCCGACATGCTCGACGGCGCGGTGCGTTCGGCGGGTATCGGCGACCGGCTCGACGACGTGCTCTCGGTCGAGAGCGTCGGCATCTTCAAGCCCGCCCGCGTGGTCTATGACCTTGTCGGGCAACGCTTCGGCTGCCCGCCCGAAGAGGTGCTCTTTGTCTCCTCCAACGGCTGGGATGCCTGCGCCGCCGCCGGCTACGGCTTTCGCACCGTCTGGGTCAACCGCGCGGGCGAGCCGGTGGACCGGCTGCCCGCCGCGCCCGAGGCGCAGCTTTCGGACCTGTCGGGCATCCCCGCCATGGTGCGCGGCTGATGGCACGCTTTGCCACCTCCGACGGGCTGTCGCTGCATTACGAGGACGAGGGGGCGGGCCAGCCGGTGCTGTGCCTCGCCGGGCTCACGCGCAACAGCGCCGATTTCGACTTCATGGCCCCCCATCTCGCGGACACCCGCCTCATCCGGCTCGACTATCGCGGGCGCGGGCAATCCGATCACGCCGCCGATTTCATGTCCTACAACATCCTGACCGAGGCCCGCGATACGACTGAATTGCTCGATCACCTCGGCCTTGACCGCGTCACCATCATCGGCACCTCGCGCGGCGGGCTGATCGCCATGGCGCTCGGCCACACCGCCCCGGACCGGCTGGCGGGCGTGGTGCTCAACGATATCGGGCCAGAGGTCACGGCAGAGGGCATCGGGCGGATCATGGACTATGTCGGCAACGAGCCCGACCTGCCCGATCTCGACGCCTGCGCCGCCGCGCTGGCCCATGTCCACGCCGATGCCTTTCCCGGTGTGCCGCTGGCCCGCTGGCGCGCACAGGCCGGGGCGATGTTCTTTGAGAAACCCGGCGGCGGGCTGGGTCTGCGCTATGACGCGCGGCTGCGCGACGCGCTGGTCGGTCAGGCGGGCGCGGGCGAGGCGCCGGACCTGTGGCAGCTTTTCGATGCGCTGGACGGCACCCCCCTCGCCGCCATCCGGGGCGCGAATTCCGACCTGCTGAGCAAGGACACCTTTCAAAAAATGCAGGACCGCCGCCCCGACATGATCGCCACCACCGTCCCCGACCGGGGCCACGTCCCGTTTCTCGACGAGCCGCAATCCCTCACCGCCATCCGCACCGTTCTGGACCAGACAAGATGACCGATATCACCATGATCCGCAGCGCCGCCGCCCGCCTCGCAGGCCATGCCCGCCGCACGCCGCTGCTGTCCTCGCCGTTTCTCGACGACATCGCCGGGCGGCGCGTGTTCATCAAGCCCGAATGCCTGCAACATACCGGCAGCTTCAAGTATCGCGGCGCGCGCTCGGCCATCTCGGCGCTCGACGCTAATGTGCGCGCGCATGGCGTGATCGCCTTTTCCAGCGGCAACCACGCGCAGGGCGTCGCCCTCGCCGCCAGCGAATTCGGCGTGCCTGCGGTCATCATCATGCCAAGGGACGCGCCGCGCATGAAGATCGACAACACCCGCGCCCTCGGTGCCGAGGTGGTGCTCTACGACCGCGCGGGCGAGGATCGCGACGCCATCGGTGCGACGATCAGCGCCGAGCGCGGCCTGACCCTGATCAAACCCTATGACGAGCCACAGGTGATCGCGGGCCAGGGCACAACCGGGCTTGAGATCGCCGAGGATGCGGCCGCGCTTGGCATCGAGACGGCGGATGTGCTGGTCTGCTGCGGCGGCGGTGGCCTGACCTCGGGCATCGCACTGGCGCTCGAGGCCGACGCACCCGGCCTGCGCGCGCGGCCCTGCGAGCCGGAGGGATTCGACGATGCCACCCGCTCGCTGGCATCGGGCAGGATCATGCGCAACGCGCAGACCGCGACCGGCCTTTGCGACGCCATCGTCACGCCGCAACCCGGCGAGATCACCTTTCCCATCATGGCCCGCCTCTGCGGCCCCGGCCTCGTGGTCGCCGAGGACGAGGCGCTGCACGCCATGGCGCTCGCCTTTTCCCGGCTCAAGCTGGTGGCCGAACCCGGCGGCGCGGTGGCGCTTGCCGCCGCCCTCTTCCGGGCGGACGAGATCGCGGGCGACGCGGTGATCTGCACCATTTCCGGCGGCAATGTCGATGCCGACATCTTCGCCACCGCGCTGTCGCGGTTCGGCGGCCGCACCGGCGCGAGGGGCGAGGCCGCGGCGCCGGCCTAGCCTGGCGTGGCGCGTCCCCCGGCCCAGTCGGCGGCGCGCGCGCCGAGATCGCGGAACTTGGCCGAGGCGCTTTCCAGCCGCGCGGTCCATTCCGGGTCCGGCTCCTGCCCGTCGCTCACGCGAAAGAACGCCTGCAACAGGCAGGCCAGCGCGAACGGTTCGATGAGCGCCGCCTTGACCGCCCAGGCGAAAAGGAGAGCAAACACCAAGCCCCCTGCCGACCAGCCGCCGGGGATGAGATAGACCACCGCCGCCGCCGGCGCGAGCATCAGCACGAACACCACCAGCGCCAGCGCATAGCTCACCAGCGTGATCCACGCCGCATTGACCAGCATCGTCCGCGCGTTCTGCCCGTAGAGCACCAGCGCGTCGCGCGCACCCGACCACGGGTTGTCGGGGTTGCGCCGGATCAGGTGGGCGAGGATCACCTCGTCGATGAGCCCCACCGCCACCCGCAGGAACGCGCGCACCACCTTCATCATCCCGTCCACCCCGGGGATCGGCAGGATCGACGCCAGCCCCTGCACCAGCCCGGTAATCGCACGGATCACGCCCTTGACGATCTGATCAAGCGCGAACAGCAGGTTCGCCTGCGCGAACCGCTCCTTCACGATCGCCTGTGCATGGTCGATCTGGCCCCGTCCCGCCGGCAGGTCGCGCCCGTCGATCATCTCGACCATCACCGCGATATGCCCGGCCTTGACGATGTAGAGGATGTATTCGCGCAGGAAATACAGCACCGCCGCCGTCCCGCCGAACCCGATCGCACCGCCCCAGAACGTGCTCCCCGCCTGAAAGTCCTCGTCCCCCATCGCGCCCACGCCCCAGCCGATCCCGGCCCCGGTGCCGGTGGCCAGCACATAGGCGAGCGCAATGCCGAAATAGACGATCACCCGTAGCACGATGAAAGGCGCGGTGCGCCGCATGATGTCGAGCGAGCGCGCAAAGGAAAATTCCATTTCGGTATGTCTCCGTTCAATGGCTTTTTCTGTCCCGGCGAAGCATGGCCGCTCGGCACGCCCCGATCAACCCCCCGCAAGACTGCTTGCAGCGTGCCGCGAATCCGGCTCATCTCCGGGCAGACGGCGACCACCCCGAAAGGACACGCCCATGCCCCTCGTCGATCTCGGCGACGTGACGCTCCACTACCTCGACGAGGGCGCGCCCTCCGGCCCGCCCCTCGTGCTCGCCCACGCGCTCGGCACCGGCACGATGCTGTGGGACAACATCCTGCCGCTGCTGCCGCCGGGGCTGCGCGTGGTCCGCTATGACATGCGCGGGCACGGGCGATCCTCCACCCCGCCCGCGCCCTATTCGATGGGCGCGCTGATCCGCGATGCGGAACGGCTGATGGATCACCTCGGGCTGCGCGACGCGATGTTCGTGGGGCTGTCGATCGGCGGGATGGTGGCGCAGGGGCTGGCGGTGAAACGCCCCGACCTCATTCGCGCGCTGGTCCTGTCGAACACCGGCGCCAAGATCGCCACCCCCGAGATCTGGGCCGAGCGTATCGCCACCGCCCGCCGCCCCGGAGGGATGGAAGAGCTCGCCCGCGGCTCCTGCGAGCGGTGGTTCCCCCGCGCCTATGTCAAGGCCGGCCACCACCAGCCGTGGTACGAGCATCTCTGCGCCCATGACCCCGAAGGCTTTGCCGGCTGCGCCGCCGCCATTTCGGGCACCGATTTCTACACGCCCACCTCCGGGCTGCGTATCCCCACCCTCGGGATCGCGGGGTCCGAGGACGGCTCCACCCCGCCCGATCTCGTGCGCGAGACCACAGACCTGATCCCCGGCGCGCAATTCCGCCTGCTGCGCGGCACCGGCCACGTACCTCCCATCGACGCCCCGCAGGACTATGCCGCCTGTCTCGGCGGCTTCATCGACGCCACGGGGCATCTGCGCACCGCACCGGGGGACAGCCCGCCATCTCGTTGACCTGCGGGTTTGGCCTGGAGCCATCGTTGCAGTGAGCCGCGCGTCGACGGGCCGCTGCGCGGCGATCCATGGTTCGTTCTGCCGCGCTTAATGGCAGCCAAATCCGAAGAAGGCCCGAGCGGCGCACAGGTTGCAGCCATATCGCCGTGCCGGGGGGCGGCCCGGCGATGCGCGGCGGCGCGTAAACGCGCCTCGAATCCGCGCGGGGGCAGAAGGCGAATGGCAGCGAGAGGCCATAAACGCCCCCCTCACCCTGCCTTTCCCGACCCCCCTTTCACCGGCACGCGCCGCCGCATAATTGCCCTTGCACCCGACGTCGAATCCCCGTCACCTGTGAAAAAACGAGGGGGAAATTCATGCACACCATCAAGGCCGCAATCTGTCACGCCTTCGGCGCCCCGCTCAGCATCGAGGACGTCCACCTGCGCGGCGCGCAGGCGGGCGAGGTCGAGGTCGCGCTCGACGCCGTGGCGATCTGTCATTCCGACATCACCTATGCCGATGGCGGCTGGGGCGGAACGTTGCCGGCGGTCTACGGCCACGAGGCGGCGGGGCGCGTGCGCGGCATCGGCCCCGGCGTGACCGGGCTCGCCGAGGGCGATCCGGTAGTGGTCACGCTGATTCGCGCCTGCGGGCAATGCGCGCCCTGCGCCGCGGGACGCCCCACCGGATGCGAAACGCCGCATGACGGCGATCACGGCCCCCTCTCGATGCCGGGTGGTGGCAAACTGCACCAGGCGATGGCCTGCGGTGCCTTTGCCGAACGGGTCACCGTCCATCACAGCCAGGTCGTGCGCATCCCCGAGGGGATCGACATGGCCGCCGCCTCGCTTCTGGCCTGCGGGGTGATCACCGGCGTCGGCGCGGTGGTCAACGCCGCGCATCTGCGCGCGGGCGAGGACGTGGTGGTGATCGGCGCGGGCGGCGTCGGATTGAACGCCATCCAGGGCGCGCGCATCGCCGGCGCGCGCCGCATCGTCGCGGTGGACATGAGCGACGGCAAACTCGCCACCGCCCGCGAATTCGGGGCCACCGACGGGGTGCTCGCCACCGGCGACAAGCCGTGGCGCGCGGCGAAACAGGCCATCGGGCGCGGGGCGGACGCGGTCTTCGTCACCGTCGGTGCCGCGCGCGCCTATGACGCGGCCCCGCGCTACCTCGCGGGGGGCGGCCGGGTGGTGATGGTCGGCATGCCCCATTCCGGCGACGAGAGCCACTATGAGGCGGCCAATTTCGCCGCCATGGGGCAGGCGATGATCGGCTCCAAGATGGGTGAGGCGGTGATCCGCCGCGACATCCCGTGGATGGTCGATCTCTACGGGCAGGGCCGGCTGAAACTCGACGAACTGATCTCGAACCGCTGGCCGCTCGACCGCATCAACGAGGCCATCGCCGACACCAAATCCGGTTCCGCCCGGCGCAACGTCATCGTGTTCGGCTGAAGCAGCGGCACCGACGCGATACCGACAGAATACCGACGCGATACCGACCGGCAAAATCAGCCCCCCGGAGACCGCCATGAAACTCGCCGATCTCGACATCATCGTGACCTCCCCGCCCGCGCCGGGTTGGGGCGGGCGCTACTGGATTCTGGTCAAGCTCACCACCGATGACGGCATCACCGGCTGGGGCGAATGCTATGCGGCCTCGGTCGGGCCCGCGGCCATGCGCGCCGTGATCGAGGATGTGTTCGCGCGCCACATGGCAGGTCAAAGCCCTGAAAACATTGAGCTTATGTTCCGCCGCGCCTATTCCTCGGGCTTCACGCAGCGCCCCGATCTGACGGTGATGGGGGCGTTTTCCGGGCTGGAAATCGCCTGTTGGGACATCCTGGGCAAGGCGCGCGACCGGCCCGTCTGGGCGCTCCTGGGCGGGCGCATGAACGACCGCATCCGCGCCTATACCTACCTCTACCCCCTGCCGCACCACGATCTGGCGGAGTTCTGGACCTCCCCCGAGATGGCCGCCGAGAGTGCGCTCGACTGCGTAAGTCGCGGATATACCGCGATAAAATTCGATCCCGCCGGCCCCTACACGATGCGCGGCGGGCACATGCCCGCGATGTCCGACATCTCGCTGTCGGTGGCCTTCTGCCACGCCATCCGCGAGGCCGTGGGCGACCGCGCCGACCTTCTCTTCGGCACCCACGGACAGTTCACCACCGCCGGGGCCATCCGGCTCGGGCAGGCGCTGGAGCGCTACTCCCCGCTCTGGTTCGAAGAGCCGGTTCCCCCTGATAACATTGACGAAATGGCCCACGTGGCCCGCGCCGTGCGGGTGCCCGTCGCCACCGGCGAGCGGCTCACCACCAAGGCCGAATTCGCCGCCGTGCTGCGCGCCGGGGCCGCCGGGATCCTGCAACCGGCACTGGGCCGCGCGGGCGGGATATGGGAGATGAAAAAGGTCGCCGCCATCGCCGAGGCGCATGGTGCGCAACTGGCCCCCCACCTCTACGCCGGACCGGTGGAATGGGCAGCGAATGTGGCACTCGCCACCTCGATCCCCAACATATTGATGGCCGAGACGATCGAGACGCCCTTTCACGCCGCCCTCATCAAGTCCGGCATCACCGTGGAGGACGGCTTCATCACCCCGCCCGACACCCCCGGCCTCGGCATCGAGTTGGACGAGGCGCTCGCGCGGGCGTACCCTTATGAGGGGGACGGCCTGCATCTGGAAATGCAGGATGCACCCTGCGACTACGTCAACGGCAACAGCTTCGCCGGGGGCGCCCCGCTCAAGACGGAGTAAGGGCGAGGTTGGCCTGGAGGGGACGTTCACCCATCCGGTGATGAGCCGCGCGAGCGCCAGCCCGCGCGGCGGCGTGCAAGCACGCCTCTATTCCGCGCGGGGTGGGTGGCGAATGGCAGCAACAGGCCACTCACGGCAACACCTGCAACCATAGCCATGCCGTCACCACCGTCAGGCCGGTCGCGATCAGCACGCTCGACGCCGCCACCCGCTTGGCATGGCCATACATGTTGGCAAAGATATAGGCATTGACCCCCGGCGCCATCGCCGCCGTCACCACCGCCGCGCGCAAGCCCTCCACCGGCAGCGCCAGCGCCCGACCCAGACCGTAGGTGATGGCCGGGTGCGCCACCAGCGATACCGCGCAGACATAGAGAATCGCGCGCATGTCGCCCTCGGGGCGGTACTGCACCAGCACGCCCCCCAGCCCGAACAGCGCCGCCGGCAGCGCCGCGCGCACCATCAGGTCGAGCGCGTCGTTCACCGGCCCCGGGATCGGCAACCCCGACAGGTTGACCGCAAAGCCCGCCGCGATGCCCATGATCAGCGTGTTGGAGAACATCGCCCGAAGCACCTTGCCCGCCACCGTCACCCCGCTCTGGCCACGCGCACGCACCACCTCCATCGCGGTGATGCCGATGCCGTAGCAGAACGGCGAATGCACCGCGATGATCGCGAAATTCGCGGACAGCGCCCCGAGCCCGTAGGCACGTTCCATGATCGGCAGGCCGAGCAACACCGAGTTGGAGAAGAGGCCGCAGAAGCCGATGGCCACCGCATCCTCCCAACTGCGGCCAAAGATCAGCCGCGCACCGAAAAGGCCCAGCAGGAAGCCCGAAAGCGCCCCGGCATAGAAACTCAGCAACAGCCGCCAGTCGAAGCTCTGGCCCAGATCGAGCCGCGCCAGCGCCGCAAACAGAAGGCAGGGAATGGCGAATTTCTGGGTGAAGGTCATGAGGCCGTCCACGCCACCCGCGCTGAACCAGCCGCGCCAGACCGCGAGATAGCCGAACCCGATCACCAGAAACACCGGCAGGATGACTTCGAGAAGCGCCTGCACCGGTTCAGACCGGGTAGCGGATCACCATCCCGTCAAAGGCGGGGGTGACATGCGCGGGCGTCTCCTCGGCGACGGTCGCATAATCCAGATCGATGTGCATGTTGGTGAGCACCGCCCGGCGCGGTGCCGCCCGCGCGATCCACTCCAGCGCGCGGTCAAGATGCGCATGCGTCGGGTGCGGCGTGCGGCGCAGCGCGTCGAGCACCCAGCAATCGAGCCCTTGCAGCGTGCGCCAGACCTCTCCGGGGATCTCGGCCACATCGGGCAGGTAGGCCAGATCGCCCACCCGAAAACCGAGCGCGTCAATAGAGCCATGCCCGACCTGAAACGGAATAAACGGTATCGTGCCCCCTGCCCCCTCGATCCCGAATGGCCCGTCGATCGTGTGCATGTCGAGGATCGGCGGATAGGGGCTGTCGTCGGGCTGCATGAAGGCATAGCCGAACCGCGAGTAGAGCGCGTTCTGCGTGTCGCCATCGGCATAGACCGGCAGCCTCTGACGCATGTTGAACACGATCATCCGCAGATCGTCGATTCCGTGGACATGATCGGCATGGGCATGGGTATAGACCACCGCGTCGAGCGCCCCCACGCCCGCGTCGAGCAGTTGCGCGCGCAGGTCGGGGGACGTGTCGATCAGCACCCGGGTCACGCCGCCTTCGGTCTCACGCTCGATCAGCATCGAGCAGCGCCGCCGGGAATTGCGCGGCTCGTTCGGGTCGCACTCCCCCCAGTGACCGCCAAGCCGCGGCACGCCGCCGGATGAGCCGCAGCCGAGGATGGTGAAGCGCACCTCTCCCATCAAGCCACCGTCCGGGTGAACAGCCGCTCGAAATTGGCCTCGGTCTGCGCGGCGAATTCGGGCCAGCCCATGCCGAACACCTCGGCCCCCTTCTGTGCCGTATGGGCGGTATAGGCGGGCTCGTTGCGCTTGCCGCGATGGGGCGGCGGCGCGAGGTAGGGCGCGTCGGTCTCGACCAGGATGCGGTCCACCGGGGCGGCGGCAAAGATATCGCGCAGTTCCTGACTCTTGGGAAAGGCGGCAATTCCGGACATCGACAGGTAGAACCCCAGATCGAGCGCCGCCCGCGCCAGCCCCGCACCGGAAGAAAAGCAATGCATGACGCACGCGTAGGGCCCGTTGCGATATTCCTCGGTGAGGATGCCTGCCATGTCCTCGTCCGCCGCGCGGGCATGGATGATGAGCGGCAGGCCGGTTTCACGCGCCGCCGCGATATGGATGCGCAGGCTCTGCTTTTGCACCCCGGCGCTCTCGGCGGTGTAGTGGTAGTCGAGCCCCGACTCGCCGATACCGACGAACTTGGGATGGGCGGCGAGCGCGACCAGTTCGTCCACCGTGGCCATCGGCTCGTCAGCCGCGCTCATCGGGTGGGTGCCGGCGGCGTAGAACACCTCTGGATAGGTCTCGGCGATGGCGCGCACCTGTGGCTCCTGCCGCAACCGCGTGCAGATCGTCACCATCCGGTGTACGCCCGCCGCGCGCGCGCGCGCGACAATCGCGTCGCGCTCGCCGTCGAAATCGGGGAAATCGAGGTGGCAATGGCTGTCGGTGATGCGGATATCGGTGCTCATGCGTCCTCCGCGAGGCCGGGGGCTAGTCCCCGGCGGTCTGCTTCATCCTGAGCACGGTATCTAGGACAAGGCTGACAGGGTCAAGGTTGACCGCCAGCCCGTGGCGCGCGCGCGCACCGGTCTCTTCCGCGACCTGCGCCCAGACCCGCGCGCGCCTCGCATCGGGGGCAAGTCGCGTCATCAGCGCCGCCTCGCCCGGCACCGCCTCGACGGTAGGCGGCACGCCGGTGGCCCCAGTCCGCGCGAGCCGCGCAAGGAACAGCTCGATGAGCGTGAACAGCAGGTCGCGCCGCGCCTCGGCCCCGCGCTGCGCCACCGTCTCGGCCAGCCGGATCGCGCGCGCCCGGTCGGGCCGCGGCAGGCCCTCCATCAGCGCCACGATCTCGGCATAGAGGGCGGCACCCTCCAGCGTGACCAGCCGCACCGCCGCGCCCACCGAGCCTGCGGAGAGCTCGGCCAGCACCGCCGGATCGGTCCCCGGCGCAATCCCCGCCTGATCGAGGGCGCGCGCCATGTCCGCGGGCCCCAGCGGACCCAGCCGCAGCATCCGGCAGCGCGAGCGGATCGTCGGCAAGAGGCCCGAGGGCTGATGCGCAACCAGCAGCATAACCGTGCGCGCGGGTGGCTCCTCGAGCATCTTCAGGAGCGCGTTGGCAGCCTGCGTGTTAAGCTCGTCGGCGGCATCGACGATCACCACCCGCCGCCCGCCATCGGCGGAGGACAGCGCGAAGAAATTGCTCATCTTGCGCACCTGCGCCACGCGGATGTCCTGTGCCAGGCGGTCGCCCTTGTCGTTGGGGCCGCGCCGCAGCAGGAACAGCCCCGGCTCCGACAGCGCCAGAATACGCCGCGCGACGGGGTGGTCGGGGTCCACGTCGAGGCTCTCGGGCGGCAGCGGTGCGCCGAACAGCCCATCGGCCGTGGCCTCCTGATGAGTCAGCAGAAAGCGCGCGATGCGCCACGCAAGCGTCGCCTTGCCCACCCCGCGCGGCCCGGTCAGCATCCAGGCGTGGTGCAGCCGGCCGGTGGCGTGCGCGTCGAGAAACGCCGCCTCGGCCGCGCCCTGCCCCATCAGGTGCCGCGTCGCGCGCGGGTGCGGCACGCCCTCGGCGCGGTCGGGTTCGGGCAGCGCGTCGTCGCTCATGCCAGCCATGCCTCCGCCACGCGCGCGATGTCTGCCGCCACCGTCTCTGGGGGGCGGTCGCCGTCGATCACCGAGATCCGGTCGGGATACTCCCCGGCGAGCGCGAGAAACCCGCTGCGCAGTCGCGCCTGAAGGTCCTCGCCGAAGGATTCGAAGCGCCCCTCGCCGCCGCCCCGCGCGGCGGCGCGTGCCAGCCCCGCGCCCGGCTCCATGTCGATGAGCAACGTGAGATCCGGCTCGCGCGCGATCATCAGGGCGTGCAGCTCGTCCACCTGCCCGCGCAGATCGGCGCGGCCCACCCCCTGATAGACGCGGGTGCTGTCGGCGAAGCGGTCCGAGATCACCACCGCGCCGCGGTCGAGCGCGGGCGCGATCACCCGCTCCAGATGGTCGCGCCGCGCGGCGGTGAACAGCAACAGCTCGGTCTCGGGCGACCAGCGGTCGCCCGCGCCGGTGAGCAGCAGCTTGCGGATTTCCTCGGCACCGGGGCTGCCACCCGGCTCACGGGTCAGCACCACCTCGTGCCCCGCCCCGCGCAGATGCCCGGCCAGCAGCCGCGCCTGCGTGGACTTGCCCGATCCGTCGATTCCCTCGAAGCTGACGAACAGACCGCGCCCGCTCAAGGCGCGCCCTCGGGGCCCGCCCGCAACCGCGCGACAAGCTGCCCCGCCACCATGCGCATGCGGGTGACGAACCCGCCCTGCGCCACCGCCTCGGTCGCCACCAGCGGCACCCTCATCTCCGGCAGTCCCTCGGGCGACAGCACCAGTTCGGCGAGCCGGTCGCCCCTGTCCACGGGGGCGCGGATCGGACCGGTATAGACCACCTCCGCCGCCAGCCGCTCGTTGTCGAGCACCGGCAGCAGCGTCTCGACATCCGCCGCCGGGGCCAGCCCCACCTGACCCGCCGCGCCCATCCAGACCGGCGCCTGCGCCACCACCTCGCCCGCGCGCAGCACGGTCTTGCGCGCGAATTGCCGGAACGCCCAGTTCACGATCGCCTCGGATTCGCGCGCGCGCTGCGCGGCACTGTCGAGCCCGGAGACCGCGAAGATGACCCGCCGCTCGCCCTGCACCGCCGAGCCGACGAGGCCATAACCCGCCGCCTGCGTGTGCCCGGTCTTGAGCCCGTCCGCGCCGATCCCGAGCCCGAGGAGCGGATTGCGGTTGTAGATGTTCGACGGCGCGCGCCCGTCAAAGCGAAACTCGCGCTCGCCGAACAACTCGTAGAATTCGGGAAAGTCCTCGATGATATGCCGCGACAGCAGTACCAGGTCGTGCATCGTCATGACATGCCCCTCGGCGGGCCAGCCGTTGGCGTTCTTGAATACCGAACCGGTCATGCCGAGAGCCCGCGCGCGCTGTGTCATGTAACGGGCAAACCCGGCCTCGGTGCCGTCGGGGCTGAGCGCCTCGGCGATCACGGCGCAGGCGTCGTTGCCCGACAGCACGATGATCCCTTGCAGCAGATCCTCGACGCGGACCCGGTCGGTGGTGTCGAGAAACATGGTCGAGCCGCCATAGCTCATCGCGTGTTTCGAGACCGGCAGCCGTTCGTCGAGCGACAGACGCCCGTCGCGCACCGCCTCGAACGCCACGTAGAGCGTCATCAGCTTGGACATCGAGGCGGGCGGCAGCGGCGTGTCGGCATTCTTGCTCAGGAGCACGGTACCGGTGGTCACGTCCAGCACGTAGGCACCGCGCGCGCTTGTGTCGAAGGCGCTCGCCGACACAGCGACGCAGACCGCCGCCACCGCCGCCAGACAGCCATGCAGAAAACTCATCGCCGCATCCCCCGTTCAGTTGGTGACCGGATAGGCATCGGCAAAGCCGATACCCTTGATCTTTTCGAGCACGATGGTGCGCTCTGCTGCCGTGCGAATCGGCCCGACGACGACCCGCCAGAACCGTTTGCCCTGCGATGTCTGATCGAACACAGTTGGCACCATGCCCGCCTGCCGCAGGGCGGTGGCGGAGTTGCGAGCATTCTTCTCGATGCTGAAAATGCCCACCTGCACGAACGGCCGCGCCAGCGACGAGGCCGGACGCTCCGGCCTGGTTCCGGATGGCTCGCGTGCACGCCCGGCAGCCGCGGCCGCGGCCTCCTCCTCGGCGGCCCCGATCGCCGCCTCTGCCCCGGCCACAGGATCGAGATCGCTTGCCTCGATCCCGGGGGCGGGTGCCGCGCCCTGCCCCGCCGCGGCGTCGTCCCCGGCCTCCTCGCCCGCGGGCTCGGCGGGGGCCTCCTCGCGGCGCAGGGCCGTGACGTTGAGCTGCTGCGGCGCGCCCGCCAGAAGGCCGAGCGCCGACGCCGCGTCAGAGGACACCTGAAAGGCCGGTCCCGGCACCTCGCGCTGCCGCCGGAACAGCGCCCCGATGACGAACTTGCCGGTCGCGGTGTTGCGGATGATGACGCGCTCGGGTGCCTCGGCATCGGGGTGCGCCACCCAGACGCCGCCGAGCGAGGGGCGCCCGTCCCACAGCCCCATGGCCGTCGCCTGGAATACCTCGGGTGCCTCGACATCACGCTCCACCAGCCGGGTCGACCGCGTCCCCGCTTCGGCCGTAGCCGCCTGCTCGCCGCCCTCGGGCTGCAGCAGGGCAAAGTTTCCGCTCTCGTCGCATCCGGCGAGCAGCACCAGCCCAAGCGCAGCCGACAGCAACCGCCCAAGGGCCTCGGGTCCGCTTCGTTTCCCTGGCGTCATGTCATGCCTCTCGCCTGTGCACCGCGCGGACTTGTTCTCGTCCGCTCCCTGCGCATAACCCTACCCTCTCCGTTCAGGCGTGAAAAGCACGCAGCCGGGCGTTGCGCGGAATTCCCGCGCGACGGTGTTGGCGACCGGATCCGCGTGTCGATCCGGTGCATCAGCTTCAGATCGGCATCCGACACCGGGCGACGCGTGGGGCAGACGCTGTCCCGGCTGACCCACAAGACCCTGGCCTGATGGCTGGCGCCCTCGCGCCCCGCTGCCACATCCGCCGGGATCGCATGAAACCACGACGTCCCGGCACCGCCATGACATGCCGCCCCTCAGGGCATCACCAACCTTCGCGGGTATCTCTGGCGCACCTGATAGGATTCGAACCTATGGCCTCTGCCTTCGGAGGGCAGCGCTCTATCCAGCTGAGCTACAGGTGCGCGCGGGCCTGCTATAGCTGCCAACGCGCGGCCCCGCAATCGCAAATTCAGCCGAAGAGCTCGTGGGCCAGCTCCAGCGCCTCGATCAGCGCATCCACCTCGGCGCGAGTGTTGTACATGGCGAACGACGCCCGGCAGGTCGCGGTCACGCCGAGATGATCCATCAGCGGCCCGGCGCAGTGATGGCCCGCGCGCACCGCCACCCCCTTCTTGTCGAGGATGGTCGAGATGTCATGCGCATGCGCCGCACCGTTCATGGTGAACGAAAAGATCGCCGCCTTGCCATCCGCCGTGCCCTGCAGCCCCAGCCAGTTGAGCCCCGACAGCCGCGCCATCGCATAGGCCGCGATATCGGCCTCGTGGGTGGCGATCGCGTCCATGCCCACGCCCATCATGTAGTCCAGCGCCGCGCCCAGCCCGATGGCCTGCACGATGCCCGGCGTGCCGGCCTCGAATTTCATCGGCGGGTCGTTGTAGCTGACGGCGTCCTTGCTGACCTCGCGGATCATGTCGCCGCCGCCCATGAAGGGGCGCATTTCGGCGAACCGCTCGTTGCGAACGAAGATCGCGCCGGAGCCCGAGGGGCCATAGAGCTTGTGCCCGGTGATGGCGTAGAAATCGCAGCCGAGATCGTCGATGTTCACCGGCATGTGCACCGCCGACTGGCTACCATCCACCAGCACCGGAACGCCGCGCGCGCGGGCCGCGTCGCAGATGGATTTGACGTCAACGACGGTCCCCAACACATTGGAAAGATGCGTGATCGCCACGAGTTTCGTCTTCGGCCCGATGGCGTCGATCACCTTTTGCGGATCGAGCGCGCCACGCGAATCCACATCCACCCATTTGAGCGCCACGCCCTGACGCTCGCGCAGGAAATGCCACGGCACGATATTGGCGTGATGCTCCATCACCGACAGCACGATCTCGTCGCCCGCCTCCATGCGCGGCATTGCCCAGCCATAGGCGACCATGTTGATCCCCTCGGTGGTGCCCGAGTTGAGCACGATCTGCCGCTCGTCCGCGACCCCGAGAAAGCGCGCGATGATGCCGCGCACGGCCTCGTACTTCTCGGTGGCGAGGTTGCTGAGGTAATGCAGGCCGCGATGGACGTTGGCGTATTCGTGGGCATAGGCGGTGGTGACCGCGTCGATCACCACCTGCGGCTTCTGCGCGCTGGCGCCGTTGTCGAGATAGACCAGCGGCTTGCCGTTCACCTCCCGCGACAGGATCGGGAAATCAGCGCGGATTCTTTCGACGTCAAGCATCTCAGCCCCCTCTCATCACGACGATCCCGATCAGGCTGAGAACCGCGCTCAGCCCGATCACCATCGCCACAAGCGACAGAAGGATCACCCCCGCCGCCTTGAACATGTTGCCGAACCGATGCGCCGCATCGACAAAGCCAACGAGGATGTACGCTCCCCAGATCGCCGCCACCATCACCGCCATCGCCGCCAGGACCGGCGCCGCGAAGGCCAGCACCACGATGACAATTTGTACCATCAGCCGGAGCACCTGCAGCCAGGTGACCAGCACCAGCAGGTCGTCCATCGACACCGCGGCGCCACCCAGCCCCAAGCCCACATGATAGAGCGCGACCACCGTGATCGCCAGGGCCCCGAAGAGGAACAGCGCGAACAGGACCGGCGCGTGGAACGCGGGCGGCATGAGCGCCACCGCCGGATCGGCCGGCGGGTTGAGTTGCAGTGACAGGGAATAGACAAAGGCATTGAGGATCGAGACAAGACCGAGCGAGAGCCACAATTCCTGCCGAGGCAAGCGCATCTCCATCAGCGCCCGCGCCGCCACATGCGGCCGGAACAGCGTCTGCCGCACGAGATCCCTGAACCGGTCCGATGTCATGCGCTGCTCCATTCCGCCTCTCGCAGACCGGATATCCAGAACCAGAGAAAAACGCCACACCAGATCAGCCCCACGCCCTGCAATCCCGGTCCCGGCCCGATGAACCCGGCCACCAGACCATGCAGCAGGATCAGCGGGCTTGCCGCCAGAAACGCCCAGAACAACGCCAGCCGCGCGCCATACATCGTGCCGCGCCCGCCGACAAGGCGCGCCACCCCGTGACTGAGAAACGCCAGCGCGTAGAGCATAAGCGGCGCGATGAAAACCCAGCCGAGCAGCGCGCCCCCCAGAAGAGGGTTGAGGTCCTGCCCGGTCAGGTGCGCCTCTCTCGCCAGCCGCGGCCACTGAGCGACGAACACCACCACGCAGGCGGCGATCAACGTGACCAGCGCGCGATCCTCGCGCTCGCCCATTTCCAGCAGGCGGCGCACCACCCGGCGGGGCCCCCGATAGGTGGCGACGATGTCGCGCGCGACCGGCATCAGCCGCGCCGCCGCTCCAGCCAGCCTGCGATGCGCGCGGTGATCTCGTCGCGCAGGCTCTCATGCTCGATCTCTTCAACCGCCTCGGCAAGGAACGACAGCACCAGCAGGTCGGTCGCCAGCGGCTTCGGCACACCGCGCGAGCGCAGGTAGTAGAGCGCGTCCTCGTCGATCGCCCCCGAGGTCGAGCCGTGCGAGCACGCCACGTCGTCGGCGTAGATCTCCAGCTCCGGCTTGGCGAGGAACTGGCTGTCATCGTCCAGAAGCAGCGCCTGGCTGATCTGGTAGCCATCGGTCTTCTGCGCGCCGGGCCTGACCAGAATCTTGCCCTGGAATACGCCCGTGGCACCGTTGCGCAACACCTTCTTGAACACCTGCCGGCTCTCGCAGCGCTCGGCGTCATGGGTGACGAACACGGTGTCGTCGCCGTGGAAATCGCCGTCGCCCATGGCCGCCCCGGCGACATGCGCCACCGCGTCGTCCCCGGTGAACTCGATCACGCATTCGTTGCGCGTCATCACGCCGTTGGCGGTCATGGTAAAGGACTTGAACGCGCTCTCGCGCCCCAGCCGGGCAAAGATATGGGTGGCCGCGCGGCGCTCGTGGTCGCGCCCTTGCACCCGGACATGGTGGAACCGCGCGCCATCGGCCACGTCCACCTCCATCACCTTGTTGAACCGTGCCGCCGCCGGACCGTTCTCCAGCACCGTCAACTCGGCCCCCGGGTCGAGCCTGACCACATGGTGCAGCAGCGCGTCGGAGGTCTCCGACCGGTGGCGATAGACGAGGCTGACCGGCCTCGCCGCCTTGCCGGTGACATGGATCAGCACGCCATCGCGTGCCAGCGCCGTGTTGAGCGCCGCCAGCGGGCGCGGCACGGGCGTCTGCCCGCGCGCCTCGAGCGTGCCGTAAAGGTCGCGCGCCCAGTGCAGGTCCTGCCCGGCGACATCGGCCAGCCGCTCGATACGCACGCCCGCCATCGCGGGATCGTCGCTCGCCTCGGCGTCGAACACGCCATCCACGAACACGAGGCGCAGACGATCCATGTCGGCGAACATTCCGGGTTCGTCGCCGTCCTCGAACAGCGCCGCGTGCGGGGGCTCGGCCAGCGTCAGGCTGTCGGGGCGGGTGAATTTCCAGTATTCATCGCGCCGCTGCGGCAGACCGGTCGCGCGCAGGCGCGCCAGCGCGTCCTCGCGGGCCGCCGTGATCCATGCGCCGCCCACGGGCAGATGCAGCGCATCGACCTGCATCGCCGAGTCTGTCCTTGCCTGCGGTGCTGCCGCCATCACGCCACCTCCGCCTTGAGATCGGCATAGCCGTTCTTCTCGACCTCAAGCGCGAGATCCGGGCCGCCGGACTTGATGATGCGCCCCTGTGACATGATGTGCACCACGTCGGGCACGATGTGATCCAGCAGGCGCTGGTAATGCGTGATCACGAGAAACCCGCGGCCCGCATCGCGCAGCGAGTTCACGCCGCTCGCCACCAGCTTCATCGCGTCCACGTCAAGGCCCGAGTCGGTCTCGTCGAGGATGCACATGCGCGGCTCCAGCACCGCCATCTGCAGGATCTCGTTGCGCTTCTTCTCGCCGCCCGAGAACCCGACGTTGACCGGGCGCTTGAGCATGTCGGCGTCGATCTCGAGCGCCTTGGCCTTCTCGCGCACCATCTTGAGGAAGTCGGAGGCGCTGATCTCGTCCTGTCCGCGCGCCTTGCGCTGCGCGTTCACCGCCGTGCGCAGAAAGGTCATGTTGCCCACGCCGGGGATCTCCACCGGGTACTGGAACGCCAGGAAAAGCCCCGCCGCGGCGCGCTCTTCGGTCTCCATGTCCAGCAGGCTTTTGCCGTCGAGCGTGGCCGACCCTTCGGTCACCCGATAGCCGTCGCGGCCCGACAGGACATAGCTCAGCGTCGATTTGCCCGAGCCGTTGGGACCCATGATCGCGTGGACCTTGCCGGCCTCCACGGTCAGGTCCACCCCCTTGAGGATGGTCTTGTCCTCTCCTTCAAGATCGACGTGCAGGTTCTTGATTTCCAGCATGATTTTTCCTTTCAACATCATCCACGCCGTTACGGGCGCAGCATCATTCCGATCACGTCGCCCAGACGTTCCAGCGGCAGCGCCAGCGGTGCCACCTCGAATTCGGCCATCCGTCCCACCAGTCTTTGCGGCGCGCCGATCCAAGACTCGATCCCGTGGTAATGGCGTCGCGGCGCGTAATCGTCGAACAAGAGCCGCAGGGGCTTTTTCGTGTGCAGCGCCGCCGCCAGCGCGCAGCCGGTACGGAACCGTCCGTCCACCAGCACCACGTCGGGGGCGACATCGCCGCGTTCCCACACCCCCAGCGGATAGCGCGCATAGCGCAGGTAGCCGCTGTTGTCGCGCGGGTGCCCCCATCGCCTGGTCGGGCCGATATCGGCCCAGATCACCTCGACCTCGCTGCCCGCCGCGGGCGGGTTGGCGGCAAGCCAGCCCTGCATCATCCCGGCCCACGCCTCGTCGCTCTCGACCGACCAGACCCGCTTGCCCTCCATCTCGGATGCCATGACCGTCGAGCCGCCCGACCCGTATTCAAGGATCGCGCCCGCCTCGGCATAGGCCGCGCGCAGATGCGCCGCCTCGGCCTCGGGCAGGGTCAGCTCGGGGCGCGTGATCGCCTCTGCCTGTGTCATGTCAGCCCCGGGCATCCGCGCGCGCCCGGTCGATCAAGCGCACGATCGCGATGGTCAGCGCGCTCCAGCACAGGAACAGGGCCAGTCCTATCGCCAGCTCCAGCAGTTCCGCGTGCTGCGCCGGGATGGTGCCGTTCGCCACGCACTCCGCCACGATCTCGTCATGGCCCAGCGCCAGGAGGAAGATGGTGAAATGCCCCAGGATCAGCAGGCCCAGATGTCGCCCCTCCCGACGCAGACGCGGCGGAAACCGCGTCAGCCACGCAATCGCGAGGTATCGCGACCCGTTGAAGACACCCTGCCCGGTCATCACCCCACCGACCCCTCGAGCGAGATCGCCACCAGTTGCTGCGCCTCCATCGCGAATTCCATCGGCAGCGCCTGAAGCACATCGCGGCAGAAGCCGTTGACGACCAGCGCGACCGCCTCTTCCTCGTCCATGCCGCGCTGCCGGCAGTAAAAGAGCTGATCGTCATCAACCTTGGAGGTGGTCGCCTCGTGCTCGACGCGGGACGAGTTGTTCTTGACCTCGATATAGGGCACCGTGTGTGCCCCGCAGGTGTCGCCGATGAGCAGGCTGTCGCACTGCGTGTAGTTGCGGCTGTTCTTTGCCTTGGGGTGCATCGAGACCAGCCCGCGATAGGTATTCTGCGCATGGCCCGCGCTGATCCCCTTGGAGACGATGCGCGAGCGGGTATTCTTGCCAAGATGGATCATCTTGG
Organism: Roseovarius ramblicola; assembly: GCF_042430665.1. NCBI lineage: Bacteria > Pseudomonadati > Pseudomonadota > Alphaproteobacteria > Rhodobacterales > Roseobacteraceae > Roseovarius > Roseovarius ramblicola. The sequence continues at coordinate 446,256 of NZ_JBHMEC010000017.1, forward strand.
TCCCGGTATCGGCCTGCTGCCAGTTGTTGGCGATGGCGATCGAGTAGAACTCGCCCTGGCTGTCGTCGCCGCGCAGGATGCAGGAGGGGTATTTCCACGTCACCGCCGAACCGGTCTCGACCTGCGTCCACATGCATTTCGCCCGATCACCCCGGCAATCGGCACGCTTGGTGACGAAATTGTAGATGCCGCCCTTGCCGTCCTCATCGCCGGGATACCAGTTCTGTACCGTGGAGTATTTCACCTCGGCGTCTTCCTCGACGATAATCTCGACCACCGCGGCGTGAAGCTGACTCTCGTCGCGCTGCGGCGCGGTGCAGCCCTCCAGATAGCTCACATAGGCGCCCTTGTCGGCGATGATCAGCGTCCGCTCGAACTGCCCGGTATTCTCGGCATTGATCCGGAAATAGGTCGACAGCTCCATCGGACAGCGCACGCCCGGCGGCACGTAGACGAACGACCCGTCGGAGAACACCGCCGAATTCAGCGTGGCGTAGAAGTTGTCAGAGACCGGCACGACCGAGCCGAGGTATTTCCTGACCAGATCGGGATATTCCTTGATCGCCTCCGAGATCGAGCAGAAAATCACTCCGGCACTTTTCAGCTCGGCCTGAAAGGTGGTTCCGACGCTGACGCTGTCGAATACCGCGTCCACCGCCACCTTGCGCTCCTCTTGCGCCCCGTCGACACGAGCATCGGCGGGGGCCGCGTCGGCCCCCTCGACTCCGGCGAGAATCATCTGCTCCTTCAGCGGAATGCCCAGCTTGGCATAGGTTTCCAGCAGTTTGGGATCGACATCGTCGAGCGATTTGGGCTTCTCGGCCATGCTCTTGGGGCGCGCATAGTAATACTGCGCCTGAAAGTCGATCTTCGGATAATCCACCATCGCCCAGGTGGGCTCTTTCTTTTCCAGCCAGCGCCGGTAGGCCGCCAGCCGCCATTCGGTCATCCATTCGGGTTCTTCGTTCTTGGACGAGATCAGACGCACGATATCCTCGCTGAGGCCCAGCGGCGCGTAATCCATCTCGATATCGGTATTCCAGCCGTGCTTGTAGGCGCCGCCGACCTGCCGAACGGTATCGACCGTTTCGCGATCAACGCCGTCCTTGACCTGCATCTCGTCCAAAGCCGCCATAGCCGTTCTCTCCTGTCGCTCAGGCCAAACGGGCCCGATGTCTGTTCCACAGCCTCGCCCAGACCTCGGCAAGGCGCATGATATCTCCTGTGGTCGTCTCCGGCCCCAGGGACACGCGCAGCGCCGAATTCGCCACCGGCGCGTCCATGCCCATTGCCTGCAAGACGCCGCTTGCCCGGACCTTGCCGCTCGAACAGGCGCTGCCCGACGATACGGCGAACCCCGCGAGATCGAGCGCCATCACCTGCGTTTCCCCCTTCCAGCCCGGCGTGACCAGGCAGGATGTGTTGGGCAGGCGCGGCCCGTCTTGTCCAACGAAAATAGTCTCCTTTGAAATCTCTGCAATAGTTGATTCTAGAATGTTTCTAAGTTTTTCGACCCGGTCCCAGACCCCGTCGGCCAGGTCCTGCGCCGCTGCCTCTGCCGCCGCGCCGAATCCGGCGATGCCGATCACGTTCTCGGTGCCCGCCCGGCGGCCCATCTCCTGCCCGCCGCCGCGCAACTGCGCCGGCACATCCAGACCCTGCCGCGCCACCAGCGCGCCCACGCCCTTGGGGCCGCCCAGCTTGTGCGAGGACACCAGCGCCATGTCCACGCCGGTCCAGTTGAACGCCACCGGCAGCTTGCCAAAGGCCTGCGTCATGTCGCTCACGGCCAGCCCCTCGGGCAGGGTCTGGATCACGCCGGTCTCGGAATTGGCCAGTTGCAGCACGGATCGCGCGGGATCGGCCACCGCCACGCGCCCCCGCGCATCGACCGGCAGGTCCCCGGCGATCCAGGCGCGCACCGCGTCATGCTCCACCGCCGCGCCCGACAGGCCGCGGCCCGCACAGGCCAGCGCCGCCGCCTCGGTCGCCCCGGAGGTAAAGATCACTTCGGCCCCGTCGGCCCCGAGCGCCGATGCGACCTGTGCGCGCGCGCGCTCGACCAGCGCCTTGGCGTCGCGCCCCTCGGCATGGACGGAGGACGGGTTGCCCACCACCTCCATCGCCGCGATCATCGCCTCGCGCGCCTCGTCGCGCAGCGGCGCGGTCGCGTTATGATCAAGATAGACCCGCGTCATTTCTCCCCCGGTCCGGTAGCCACGACCGGGGGGATATCGGCACCCTCCGCGGCCGCGTTTCAGATATGGATCACGCGCCCGTAGGCGTCCAGCACCGATTCGTGCATCATCTCCGACAGCGTGGGATGCGGGAAGACCGTGTTCATCAGGTCTTCCTCGGTGGTCTCGAGCGTGCGGCCGACGATATACCCCTGGATAAGCTCTGTCACCTCGGCACCGACCATGTGCGCGCCCAGAAGCTCACCGGTGCCCGCGTCGAACACGGTCTTGACCATGCCCTCGGGCTCGCCCAGCGCGATCGCCTTGCCGTTGCCGATAAAGGGAAAGCGGCCCACCTTGACCTCGTGGCCCTTCTCCCTGGCCTGCGCCTCGGTAAGACCCACGCTCGCGATCTGCGGGTGGCAGTAGGTGCAGCCGGCGATGCTGTCGGGATCGACCGCGTGCGGATGCCCGCCCGCGATCAGCTCGGCCACCATCACGCCCTCGTGGCTGGCCTTGTGCGCAAGCCACGGCGCGCCTGCCACGTCGCCGATGGCATAGAGCCCGTCCACACCGGTGCGGCAATGCGGGTCGGTCACGACATGGGATTTCTCGACCTTCACGCCAAGCCCTTCGAGCCCCAGCCCCTCGGTATTGCCGACGATGCCCACGGCGGAGATCACGCTGTCGAACTCGTGCTTTTCGACCTTGCCGCCGACCTCGATATGGGCGGTCACCTTGCCCTTGCCGCGGTCGAGCTGCTTGACCATGGCCTTTTCCATGATCTTCATCTTCTGCTTCTCGAACGCCTTTTTCGCGAAGGCGGAAATCTCGGCATCCTCGACCGGCAGGATGCGGTCCATCACCTCGACCACCGTGGTTTCGGCCCCCAGCGTGTTGTAGAAACTGGCGAATTCTATGCCGATCGCGCCCGAGCCGATGACCAGCAGCTTTTTCGGCATGCGCGGCGGCACCAGCGCGTGCTTGTAGGTCCAGACCAGATCGCCATCGGCCTCGAGTCCGGGCAATTCGCGCGCCCGCGCGCCGGTGGCGATCACGATGTTCTTCGCGGTCAGATCCTCGGTGCCCTTGTCGGTCTTGACCTGCACCTTGCCCTTGGCGGGCAGGCTCGCCTCGCCCATATAGGCCGTGACCTTGTTCTTCTTGAGCAGGTGGCCGACCCCGGAATTCAGTTGCTTGGCCACGCCGCGCGAGCGTTTCACCACCGCGTCGAGATCATAGCCGATCCCGTCGGCCTTGAGACCGAACTCGCCGGCCCGGTGCATCAGATGGAACACCTCGGACGAGCGCAGCATCGCCTTGGTCGGGATGCAGCCCCAGTTGAGACAGATACCGCCCATGTGCTCGCGCTCGACGATGGCCACCTTGAGGCCAAGCTGCGCGCCCCGGATCGCCGCCACGTAGCCGCCCGGCCCCGCGCCGATCACGATCATGTCAAAGCTGTCAGACGCCATGCGCCCCTCCCTCGCCAGAAATTAGTTTGGTGTTAAACTATTTCCGGCAAGACCTCAACGCGGCGATGCGCGTTCCCGCGAAAAGCCGCTCTGCCCGCAGCGCAGGGCTCTGCGTGCCAGGCACGGGACGGGCTCAGGCCACCGCCTCGGTCACCTCGCGGACCAGCGCGCCATAGCCGCCCTCGGCCTCGAAGGTGCGCTCCGGTTCGGTCGATGCCCGGCCCAGTGTCGCGTTGCGATAAGGGAAGCGGCCGAAGCGGCGGATCACCTCGCGATGCGCGCGGGCGTGCAGCAGGTTGTCGGGCCCGTGCTCGGGCATCCGCGCGCAGATCAGCCGCACGCAGCGCTCCTGATCGCAGAGGTTCTCGGAATGCATCAGCGGCAGGTAGAAGAATTGCCGCGCCGGCTCGTCGATGCGCATGTCCCAACCGCGATTGATCGCCACCTTGGCCGCCGTCAGCCCGGCGCGGTCGGTGGCAAAGGCCCGCTCCTCGCCGCGAAACATGTTGCGTGGGAACTGATCGGTGAGGATCACGTAAGCGAGCGTGCCGCTGGCATGGGTGAGCCATAGACCATACGCTCCCGCACGGGCATTGTCCCACGCGCTGGAAAATCGTTCGCGTACCTCCGTGTCCAGCGCCTCCGAATTCCGATACCAGCCTGTCGGCCCGACCTCATCCAGCCAGAACCGCAACACTTCTTCGGGCGACACCATTGGGATTCTCCTCGATTTCCCGTCACGCTAATGTCATGTTAACCTTTGAATTTGGCAAATTCACAGTAACATATTGCTACAATTCGGTCATGCCTCTCCCGAACCCGGGGCGTCGCCGCTCTCCTGCGCGGTCTCGATGGCGAATTCCTGCGCGAATTCCACCGCCATCGGCGAGGCCGAGGGCGCCACCGCGGTGTAGCTGTCGGTCGTCCCGGGCGTGGCGCGCTGCGTCATCCGATAGGCCGCGTAGGCGGCGATCGACAGCGCCAGCACCGCGATCACCACGAAGAATCCGCGCGGCCCGATCACCCCCATGAGCCAGCCGGTGATGAGTGGCCCGCTCACCGCGCCCAGACCGCTGATGAACACCATGCCCCCGGCCGCGGCGGCCATGTCGTCATGCTCCAGGAAATCGTTGGTATAGGCGATGAGCAGCGAATAGAGCGGGTTCGACATGCCCCCGATGACAAAGGCCGCCACCAGCAGCGGCACGAAAACCGCCCCCAGCACCACGCCGATCATCGCCCCCGCGCCCATCATTGCGGCCGCCGCGCAGATCAGCACCCGCCGGTCCATCCGGTCCGACAGCCAGCCGATGGGATATTGCAGCACCATCGACGCCACGAAAAAGGTCGAGACGAAGACCGAGATCTGCGGCACGCTCAGCCCCGCCTCGGCACCGTAGACCGGCGCCATCCCGAACTGCGCCGAGAACACGCCGCCCAGCAGGAACATGCCGACGCAGCCCAGCGGCGAGACCGCCATGATCTGGCGCAGCGACAGCGGCTTGGTGGTTTCGAAGGCGGGCGTGGGACTGACCGACAGCAGGATCGGCGCGAACGCGAGCGAGACCAGAACCGACGGGATCACGAACAGCACGTAGCCCGACGGATCGCCCAGCACCAGCAGGCCCTGCGCGGTGACGATGCCCACCATCTGCACGATCATATAGAGCGACAGCGCCTTGCCCCGGTTCGCGTTGGTGGCCGAATTGTTGAGCCAGCTCTCCGCCGTCACGTAGACACCGGAGAAACAGAACCCGATCACCACCCGCCCCACCGACCACGCCCAGGGATCGGCGAGGGTCGGATAGAGGACCAGCACCGCCGAAATCATCGAGCCCAGCGCGGCAAAGACCCGCACATGCCCCACCCGGCGGATCATCTCGGGGGCCAGGCGCGAGCCGAACAGGAACCCCGCGAAATAGGCCGACATCACCACCGACATCTGCGTGGTGGAAAACCCCTCGAGCGCGCCGCGCACACCCAGCAGCGTGCCCTGCATGCCGTTGCCGACCTGCAAAAGCATCATCCCCAGGAGCAGCGCCCAGGCACTCGAAAACACTTGCAGCATGTCGCTTCTCCCTGATCCCGGTCCTACGGTCGCAGGCCGGGCAGGCGCGCGTCTAAGCCGTTTGCGACTCAGTCGACCGCCGCTTTCCGTCCGTTGTCAGGATCGCGCGGCGGGATCAACAGCGATGCGTCGCCATAGGAAAAGAAACGGTAGCGCGCGGCAACGGCATGGGCATAGATGGCGGCGATCCGCCCCTGCCCCATCAGCGCGCTGACCAGCATCATGAGCGTCGATTTCGGCAGGTGGAAATTGGTCATCAGCGCGTCGGTCACGCGAAAGGCGAAACCGGGATAGATGAAGATGTCGGTCTCGCCCCGCCAGGCCGCCACCTCTCCGGTCGCGCGCGCCGCCGTCTCGATCAGGCGCAATGCGGTGGTGCCCACCGGGATGATCCGCCCGCCTGCCGCGCGGGTGGCAGAGATCTCGGCAGCCGCCACTGCGCTCACCTCGCCCCACTCGGCGTGCATCCTGTGGGTGGTGATGTCGTCCACCTTGACCGGCAGGAAGGTGCCCGCACCGACATGCAGGGTGACATGGCTGAATGTCACCCCCCGAGCCGCCAGGTCGGCCAGCACCACCGCGTCGAAATGCAGGCTCGCCGTGGGCGCGGCCACGGCACCGGGACGGCGCGCCCAGACCGTCTGGTAATCCTCGCGGTCGCGCGCGTCGGCGGGACGCCGGGCGGCGATATAGGGCGGCAGCGGCATCGCCCCGGCGGCATCGAGGGCCGCGTCGAACTCCTCTCCCGCGAGGTTGAACCGCAACCGCGCCTGGCCTTCGCCGCGCCCCTCCAGCACCGCCGAAAGCCCGGCGGCAAAGGCGATCTCCTCGCCCGGCCGCAGCTTGCGCAGCGGCTTCACCAGCGCGCTCCACGCGCCGTCGGCCTGCGGCTCCAGCAGCGTCACACCGATCCGCGCCCCCGCACCGCCCGCACGATACCGCATCCCCTCGAGCCGCGCCGGGATCACCCGCGTGTCGTTGAGCACCAGCCGGTCGCCCGCGCGCAGCCATGTGCCGAGGTCGGCCACCCGCGAATCGTGGATGGCATCGCCCTCGGCCACCAGCAGCCGGGCCGCGCGCCGCGGCTGCGCCGGGCGCGTCGCGATGAGACCTTCGGGCAGGTCGAAATCGAAATCATCAAGCTTCATGGGTCAAAACTCGGTTGCAGTCCATCCTGCGTGTCGTCACTGCCCTGTCCCGAAGCCGTCGGCGCGTCGTCGGACGCGCCCGGGGCCGGCCGGCGGAACATCTCGCGCAGAAAGCCCGGTGTGAGCGCCGAAAGCGGATTGACCGTCACGTCCGGGTCGTCCGCATCGCCACGCAACGTGAAATTGAACCCGATCAGCCCCTCGCCGCGCCGGGTAAAGGCCCCGCCGATGGCGTTGAGCATGTAGACCGGCGACAGCACGCCCTGCATGTCCATCCGCTTGGTGGCAAGGTTGTAATAACCGTCCATCGAAATCCCCGCCGACGCGCCGACCGCGCTTGCCTCGCGCAGGATCAGACGGTCGGGCGTCAGCCGAAAGCGCGCGTCCACCGTGCTGAAATGCAGGCCCTGACCCGCGAACTGTTCGAGCAGCCCGACCACGCTTATGGTGTTGAGCAGCGCCGCCAGCGCCGGGGCGCGCTTGACGCGTATCTGCCGGATGGACAGCGCACCGTCATAGCTGCCGGGTGCGTCCACCGGGCTCAGCGTCAATTCGAGCACACCATCGCGGGCATCCTCCAGAATACCCGCCGAAGCCAGCAGCCTGCCGGCATCGCCGGAGCGGATCCGAAAGGCGCTGCGCCCGGCCTGCGACGGGATGACCTCGCCCTCGATGCGGGCCTCTCCGTTCACCCGCGCGGTAAAGCGGCCACGCGCACCGCCGTCCGTATCCAGCGCCGCCTCGAAATCGCTGAGCGCGATACCGTCAGAGATGCGCAGCTCATCGAGCCGCAGGCGGACCGGCCCGCCGCCGCCGCCGCCGCCGTCTCCACCGAGCGTGCCGCCGCGCATATCGACGGTGCCGCCGGTCACCTCGACCCGCGGCGCCTGCCCCTTGCCGCGCCCGACCAGCGTCACCGGCACGTTCAGCCAGCCGCCCAGTTCGACGCTGGCAAACCGCGCCTCGGCAAGCGCGCCACCGGGCTCCAGCCGCACCTCGCCGCCGCTCACCCGCAGCCCGCCGGCCTCCAGCGACAGCGTATCGATTCGCGGCGGCGCACCCAGCGTCCCGGCGACGTCGAGCCGCCCGGAAGCGTCGCGCGCCAGCGCCCAGCCCAGCGGCGCGATCCGCAGGCCCACCCCCGCCAGATCGGAGGTCAGCGCAAACTCCGCCGGGGTATCGCGCGCCAGCGCCACCTCGACCGTGCCACGCCCGCTGCCCGACAGGCTGCCCTCGGGCAGGGCGATGCCGAACTCGTCGAGAAAGCGCTGCGACAGCTCGATCTCGCCGCGCACCCGGCTCGCTCCGCCGGTATCGGGGCCCAGCGGCATGGTCCAGCGCCCGTCCACCGGCACGGCCCCCACCCGTGCCCGCCCGGCGATGACGAGGCGGTCATTGTCGGCCTCGACCGACAGCCGCTCCGCCGTCAGCACGCGCCCCGGCATCAGCGTCTCGCTGCGCATATCGGTGATCCCGCCGGTCACGGCAAAGGCCACCTCTTCGGGGGTCAGCTTTTTCTTGAGGATGAAATCGAGCCGCCCCTTGAGGTCGGCGCGGCCATCCGCCAGCGTCACCGGGCGACCGGCCTTTTGCAGGAACCGGAAGGGCGGCGAGTCGAGCAGCGACAGCGCCGCCGTGACCGTGCCGCGCGCGCGCAGATGCGCCTCGGCGGGGCCCTTCTTGATGCGCACATCGGGAATGATGAAATCGGTGCCGGAAATGTCCACCCGACCGCCCTGCGCCGCCGTTACCCGGCCCGCCTCGGCATGGATGGTAAAGCGGTTGTCGCGGATCGAGGCATGGCCCGAGGCCGCCTCGATCGGCGGCACGTCGCGGACATAAACCGCCGAGAGATCGGAGAATCCGAACCCCAGGAACACATCCGGTGCCGCCCCCGGCGCGGCCCGCAGGCCGAACTGGATGTCGCGCAGGTCGATGCTGCGCACGTTCTCGTCGATCCATGTGCGCGTCTTGGGCTTGAGGGTCCTTGGCCACAGCTCCAGCAGCCGCCCCGGCGCGATGGTCTCCATCCGCCCCGAGACATCGACCGACCAGCCCTCCGCCTGCCCGCGTGCGTGCCCCGACAGCCGCAGCACCTCGCCCTCGTCGCGCAGGCGCAACTCCCCGATGCCGAGCGAGAACGGGTCGAGATCGAGCCGCAGGTCCGCGCCCGCCCCCTCGAACACCACCGGTTCAGGATAGAGCCCGGCAGGATTGGCCGCGATCTCGCCGATGCGCACCTGCGCCTCCAGCGCGTCGGGCCAGCCGCGCTCCATGCCCAGAAGCCGCGCCCGCCCCTCGGCGCGCGCGGTGCCCCAGGCGCTCTCGACCGAGATCTCGGTGAACTCGATCTGTTGGCGGCCCGGATCGTAGGTGAAATAGCTGCGCGCCGACCGGAACGGGATCGGCACCGTGGCCTCGTTGGGGCGCAGCGCACCTGCCCCGATCTGCAGCGTCGCGCTCAGCGGACCAAGCTGCCCCCCGGCATCGGTGGCGGCCCGCAGCGCCCCCGAAATCGGCGCGTCGAGCGCACCCAGCCATGCCAGGGCGGGCGACTGCCCGGCCAGTTCCCCGGCCGGGACATCCTCGAACCGGACGCCGAATTCGGCGGCCGTCCCGCTCGCGTCGCCGCTGTAATTCACCTCGATGCTGCTCGCGTATTCGCGCGCGCCCAGCACGGTGATGTTGCCGCGCAACGTGATGCGCCCGCCCTCGCGTTCCAGCGTCACCTGACCGCCATCGGCGGACCACGCCCGCCCGCTCCGCGCATCCTCGTAGCGCAGGCTGACATTGTCGGCGTCGATCCGCCGCAGATGCGCCAGCGCGGGCTGCGACAGGATGGCGGCGATCTGCGCCGCAACCGGCCGCTCGCGCGCCGCTGCGGTGGCGGTCCCGTCGCCGTTCTCGAACGCCACCGACAGCGCACCGTCGCCGCGCCGCCGCAGGATCAGCCGCCCGCCATCCAGCCGCACCCGCGACGCTGCCACCTCACCCGACAGAAGCGCCCGGCGCGACAGCGACACCTCCAGCGCCCCGAGACCGGCCAGCCGCCCGCCCCCGGCATCGAAGAGCGTCACCCCCGTGAGCGTCACCTGCGGGGCCATCGCCGCGTCGAGCCCGAGCGCCAGCGCCTCGAAACTCAGTCGGTGATCGGGCAGCGCCGCGCCGATCTGCCGCTCGGCGCGGTCGCGCAGCCAGCCCGGCACGGTAATGCCCGCCGCCAGAACCGCCGCAACGGCAATGCTGATCACCAGCGCGACGACCGCGCAACCCAGACAGAATTGCCCCATATGGTGCACAAGACCGCGCCGCGGCGGCATCCGCACGCGCCGCCGCACCCCCGGTTCCGGCTCGTCGCCGTGCTGCGTTTCTGGCTCGTCCATGCGTATCCCGCCGCGCCGCCTTTCGCGCGTCGCTCTGCCTCTTGGCTTTATTCTTGCCCGTCCCAGCCTAATATGCGTTGGGCAGGAGTGCATCACAAGCCGCATCACAAAGGAGCGCCCATGTCCGACACGTCCCCGACCGCCCCCGATTTCACCCTGCCGCGAGATGGCGGCGAAAGCGTCACGCTCTCGGCGCTGCGCCCCGGCGCGGTGGTGTTGTTCTTCTACCCGCGCGACGACACCTCCGGCTGCACCAGGGAGGCGGTGGCGTTCTCCGGCCTGTTGCCGGACTTCGAGGCCGCCGGCGCGACCGTTCTGGGCATTTCCAGGGACAGCGTCGCCAGCCACGGGAAATTTCGCGACAAGCACGCGCTTACCGTGCCGCTCCTGTCGGATGCCGAGGGGTCGGTCTGCGAGGCTTACGGCGTGTGGAAGGAAAAGAACATGTACGGCAAGACATTCATGGGTATCGAGCGCTCCACCTTCCTGATCGACGGCGCGGGGCGGATCGCGCGCGAGTGGCGCAAGGTCAAGGTGCCCGGCCACGCCGAGGAGGTGCTCGGGGCGGTGCGCGCGCTGTGACCGAGCGGCCGCTTGCGGAGATGGCCGTCGAGGTGCTGACCACCGCCGACGGCCGCGCCAAGGCGGCGCTGTCGCGGGCGCACGCCTCGGCATGGCAGGCGGCGCGCACCGCCGGCCACATGCCGCCGGTCGGGCGCGCCACGCCGCCCGACCGCCCCGCCCGCCCCGACAGGCCCGAATTGCTCGATCCTCGCGACGTGCCCCGCCGCCGCCCCGGCAGCCCGCAGGGCCGCATTGCCATGCTGCACGCCGTGGCGCATATCGAGCTCAACGCCGTCGATCTGCACTGGGATATCGTCGCGCGCTTTGCCGATACGCCGATGCCGCCCGGCTTCTACGACGACTGGGTCAAATCGGCGGTTGAGGAATCAAATCATTTCAACCTGATATGCGACTGTCTTGAAGCGATGGGCAGCCATTACGGTGCTCTTCCCGCCCATGCCGGGATGTGGCGCGCCGCCGAGGACACGGCCGACGACCTGCTCGGCCGCCTCGCCGTTGTGCCGATGGTGCTCGAGGCGCGCGGCCTCGACGTGACACCGGGCATGATCGACATTTTCAGGCGCGCGGACGAGACCCGCGCCGTCGAGGCGATGGAGGTGATCTACTCGGAAGAGGTCCACCACGTCGCCTACGGCTCGAAATGGTTCCACTTCCTGTGCGGACGCCACGATCTCGACCCGAAGGGCGTTTTTCACGACCTCGTGCGCCGCTATTTCCATGGCGCGCTCAAGCCGCCGTTCAACGAGGAAAAGCGTGCCGAGGCGGGTCTGCCGCCGGATTTCTACTGGCCGCTGGCCGAGCGGCACACACGCCAGGGTTGACCGGATTTGCCCCGATCGGCAAATTTCCGCCCAATGAGCGGGAAACCCCCACAGAATCCGTGGCTTGGGGTCAAATTTCTTGCCGATCGCGCCGCCGGTGGCTAAGCAGGCGAGCAGACAGGGATCACAGAAAGATAACGAAATTGAGACGAGCGCTGGCGATACGGCTGCACGACCTTCTCGAACGTCACTTCCCCGATCGCCGGGTGTTTCTGCGATCCGACACCGATACGCGCTTCATCCGGCTGCGCCCCGGCACCCAGCTCATCGCCGTCACCGGCACCTGCCTGTTCGTGGCCTGGACGATCATCGCCACCGCGGTGGTGGTGATGGACAGCATCGGCGCGGGCAATTTCCGCGAACAGGCCAGGCGTGAACTGGAGACCTACGAGGCGCGCCTCAACGCACTGGCCGCCGAGCGCGACAGCCGCGCGCAGGAGGCGGTGGCGGCGCAGGACCGGTTCAGCTCGGCGCTGGCGCAGATTTCGGCAATGCAGTCCGAACTTCTCGCCTCCGAGACGCGGCGGCGCGAGCTCGAGACCGGGCTCGAGGTCGTGCAGCGCACGTTGCGCCGCGCCATGTCCGCGCGCGAGGCCGCCGAGCACGAGGTCGCACGCCTCGCGTCGGCGGTCGACGCCGGACAGGCCGGCCGTCCGGGCATTGCGCCCGGCGCCGAGGGCGACCCCACCGTCGATGTGCTGACCGCCGCACTCGCCGACGCCGCGCACGAGCGCGACAGAACCATGGCCGAGGCGCGGGATGCGCTGCGCGAGGCCGACGAGATGGCCTATGAGCTGCGCCTCGCGAATGAACGCAACTCGGAGATTTTCAGCCGCCTCGAGGACGCGATGACCATCTCCGTGGAGCCGCTGGAAAAGATGTTCCGCAAGGCCGGGCTCGATCCCGACCAGCTCATCGAGACGGTGCGGCGCGGCTATTCCGGGCGGGGCGGACCGCTCACCCCGATCTCGGTCTCGACGCGCGGCACCGCGCCCTCGCCCGAGGCCGCGCGCGCCAACCGCATCATGGCGCGGCTCGACGAGCTGAGCCTCTACCGTCTCGCCGCCGACAAGGTGCCGCTCGCCCTGCCGGTCAGGGGCGGGTTCCGCTACACCTCCGGTTTCGGCATGCGCTGGGGGCGGATGCACAAGGGCACCGACTTCGCCGCCAAGCAAGGCACGCCCATCCATGCCACCGCCGACGGCGTCGTGATCCATGCCGGCTGGCTGTCGGGCTACGGCCAGCTCGTCAAGATCAGGCACGCGTTCGGAATCGAGACGCGCTACGCCCACATGTCCAGAATCCGGGTGCGCAAGGGCCAAAGGGTCTCGCGCGGAGAGCGGATCGGTGATATGGGAAACACCGGGCGGTCCACCGGCACCCACCTGCACTACGAGGTCCGTGTGGATGGCAAGGCGATCAACCCCATGACCTATATCAAGGCAGCGAGAGATGTTTTCTAAAAGCAAGATCAACGAACCCGCGCAAAAGCCCGCCGAAACCAAACCGGTCTCCACGGACACGCGGAACGACAGCGCCCGTACCGAGACCGGCGGCGAGCAGCGCGGCACCGCGCCCAAGGCCAAGCCGCCTGCGTCGGTGCTGTCCGCGGACCTGCACGTCGTGGGCAACCTGCGCACCACCGGCGACATTCAGGTCGAGGGCACCATCGAGGGCGATATCCGCGCGCACCTGCTGACCGTCGGCGAAGGCGCCACCGTCAAGGGCGAGGTGATCGCCGATGACGTCGTGGTCAACGGGCGCATCGTGGGCCGCGTGCGCGGCCTCAAGGTACGGCTCACCTCCACCGCCCGTGTCGAGGGCGACATCATCCACAAGACCATCGCCATCGAATCGGGCGCGCATTTCGAGGGCTCGGTGCAGCGGCAGGACGATCCGCTCTCGGGCAACAAGCCCGGTGCCAAGGGCGGCGCGCAGCCCGCACAGACCCAGACCCAGCAGGGCGGGGCGCAGCAGGGCAATCCGCAAAAGGGCGGCGCACAGCAGGGCGCGGCGCAACCCGCCGCCAGACCGGCGGACGCCAAGCAAAGCTGACCCGGCAACAGACACGACACGCAAAAGGCGCCCTGCCCCGGCAGCGGCGCCTTTTTCGTGCGCGATGCCCCTTGCCTCACGCCTCCAGTTCGGCATCCCAGTAGAGAAAGTCGATCCAGCTTTCGTGCAGGTGGTTGGGCGGAAACTTGCGGCCCATGTTGCGCAATTCCTCCGCCCCCGGCGCGCGCGGCGGGCGGCGCAGGCTCATCCCCACCTGCCGCAGGCTGCGCGATCCCTTGCGCAGGTTGCAGGGGGAACAGGCGGCGACCACATTCTCCCAGCTCGTGCGCCCGCCGCGCGCGCGCGGCACCACGTGGTCAAAGGTCAGGTTGTCGCGCGCGCCGCAATACTGGCAGCAAAATTCGTCCCTCAGAAAAAGATTGAAGCGCGTGAAGGCCACGCGCTTCTGAGGTTTCACATAGTCCCGCAGCACGATCACCGAGGGGATGCGTATCTCGGTACTCGGACTGCGCACCCAGTGATCGTATTGCGCGACGATATCCACCCGGTCCGCCCAGACCGCCTTGATCGCCTCCTGCCACGTCCACAGCGACAGCGGATAGTACGAGAGCGGCCGGTAATCGGCGTTCAGCACCAGCGCCGGGAATTGCCGCAGCCCGGCGGGCTCTCTCACGAATTCATGTCTGAAATCACCATCCATCGCGTGCCCAGCCCCCACCGGTGCCCTCTAGTTGCGGTGGGCAGGCATGATGCCCGCCCTGAATCTACTATATATCGCGGCGGCGACCTGACAAGCCTGAGATTTTGCGCCACATCTAGCGATTTCCTAGCGGCGCAAGGTAACCGCCATGTGACAGGCTCAGGCGGCAATGCCGGGGTCCTGCTCGGATTGCCGTCGCCACAGTTCCGCATAACGCCCGGCCCGCGCCAGCAGGTCGGCATGGGTGCCCTCCTCGGCCACGCGCCCCTGCTCCAGCACCACGATCCGGTCGGCCCCCGCCACGGTCGAGAGACGGTGCGCGATCATGATCACGGTGCGCCCCTCGGCGGCCCGGGCGAGCGCGTCCTGGATGTCGCGCTCGGTGCCGGTGTCGAGCGCGCTGGTGGCCTCGTCCAGAAGCAGGATCGGCGGATTCTTGAGCAGCGTGCGGGCGATCCCCACCCGCTGTTTCTCGCCCCCCGAGAGCTTCAGCCCCCGCTCGCCCACCTGCGTGCCATAGCCCTCGGGCAACCCGGCGACAAACTCGTGGATCTGCGCCGCCCGCGCCGCATCCTCGATCTCGGCCTGGCTCACATCGGCGCGGCCATAGCCGATATTGTAGCCGATCGTGTCGTTGAAGAGCACCGTGTCCTGCGGCACCACGCCGATGGTGCCGTGCAGGCTGTCGAGGGTGACATCGCGGATGTCCTGCCCGTCGATGGTGATGCGCCCGCCCTGCACGTCGTAGAACCGGAACAGCAGCCGCCCGATGGTGGACTTGCCCGAACCCGACGGCCCCACCACCGCCACCGTCTGCCCGGCGGGCACGTCAAGCGTCACACCCCTGAGAATCGGGGTGTCCGAATCGTAGCCAAAGCGCACGTCCTCCAGCCGCACATGCGCGCCCGCCACCTCCAGCGGCCGCGCATCCGCGCGCTCGCGCACATCGGGCGGCTGATCGAGCAGCGCGAACATCTCGCCCATATCCACCAGCGCCTGCCGGATCTCGCGATAGACCGAGCCGAGCAGGTTGAGCGGCATGGCGATCTGGATCATGTAGGCGTTGACCATGACGAAATCGCCCACCGTCATCGTACCCGCCTGCACCCCGGTCGCCGCCATCACCATCACCGAGATCAACGCGCCGGTGATGAGAAAGGACTGCCCGACATTGAGAAACGACAGCGAATAGGCGGTCATCAGCGCGGCGCGCTCATAGCCCGCCATCGCCCGGTCATAGCGCGCGGCCTCCAGCCCCTCGGCCCCGAAATACTTGACCGTCTCGTAGTTGAGCAGGCTGTCGATCGCCTTCTGGTTGGCGTCGGTATCCTGTTCGTTCATCTCGCGGCGCAGCTTTACCCGCCACTCGGTCACCTTGAAGGTGAACGCCACATAGGCCGCGATCGCCCCGGACACCACCACGAGATACCAGATATCGAAGGCCAGCCACAGGATCACCCCGACCATCAGCAATTCGAGGATCAGCGGCGCGATCGAAAACAGCAGAAAGCGCAGCAGGAAATCCACGCCCTTCACGCCGCGCTCGATAATCCGGCTGAGGCCCCCGGTGCGCCGCGACAGGTGATAGCTCAGCGACAGCGCGTGGATATGCCGGAACGTCTCGAGCGCGAGGGTGCGCAGCGCCCGCTGCCCCACCTTGGCAAACGCCGCGTCGCGCGCCTGCTGAAAGCCCACGTTCATCAGGCGCGACACGCCATAGGCCACCGTGAGCCCGATCGCCCCAGCCCCCAACGCCCACGCCGGGCCCGGGCCCTCGCCGGCGAGCGCGTCCACCGCCACCTTGTAGAATACCGGCGTCGCCACCGCGATCAGCTTGGCGGCCAGCAGCAGCGCCAGCGCCAGCACCACCCGGCGACGCACCCACGGCTCCTCCGCGCTCCACAGATAGGGCGCGACCCGGCGGATGATCCGCCAGCCGCCGCCATCGGTCGGGCGCGTCTCGGGGTCGGGGGTGTGCATCGGTGGCTCGTGTCCTTGCTGCCGGACCCCACAGATAGCGGTGACACCCCCCGATGACCAGAGCGCGGACGGCAGGTTGGTCCAGCGGGTCCCAACGGAGCGAAGCAGGCGACGAGGATGGCCTGTTGCGGTCGTTGACGTCTATACCCATGCGCGGAATCAAGGGCGAAGCCCGCCGCGCATCGCCGGGCCGCCCCCCGGCACGGCGATTTGGCTGCAACCTGCTCTGAGCTCTGATGTTTTTCGGGTTTGGCTGGCATAAAGCACTGCCAAACTGACGTTGGATCGCCGCACCGCGGCCCGTCGATGCGCGGCTCACCCGGAAGTCCGCTCCAGGCCCTTCGTTCCCCCGACGCCGAAGCTGTCAACGCGCGCGCCCCGAAATGCCTCGCAAACGCGTCCCGCTACTGCGGCAACTCGAACACCTGGCCGGGATAGATCAGGTCCGGGTCACGGATGCGGTCGCGGTTGGCCTCGAACACCCGCACGTAGAGGATGCCCTCGCCATAGGCCTCGCGCGAGATCGCCCACAGGGTCGAGCCGGGCTGCACCGTCACCACCGACATGCGCGGCGGCTCCGGCGTGGCGTCCTCGTCCTGCGCCGGGAGCGTGGCCACGTCCTCGCGCTTGAACGGGGTCTCGATCCGCGAGGTCACCTCGCCGCCCTCGCTCACCTCGTCCACGCGCAGCGTGTAGATCCCGGTGTCCACTTCGGGCAACGCGCTGCGCCAGGTGCCGCTGTCGTCCACCGGCACCGTGGTGACGGCGCGGTTGTCGAGATAGATGCGCACCTGCGCGTCGGACGTGCTCGCGCGCCCCGCCAGCTTCACCGCGCCCGTGTCGGAATAACTGATGGAATCGAGCGCCACAGACGACATCACCTCCGGCCCCGGCGTGCCGGGGGCCTGCAACACGCGCACCCCCTCGGCATCCGACAGCATCACCGTAGGCGTGGCGGCGGGCGCGTCGGGGATCTGCACCGCGGGCGTGGCGGCAACCTCGGCAAGCGGCGCGACATCCCCCCCGCTGGCACCGGGCTGCGGCGCGACGGCGGCGGCATCCGGCACCTGCGGCGCGGCCGGGCCGGTCGCGGCCAGTCCGGCGGCCGGCCCGACCGTCTCCGCCGACGCGGTCTCGTCCGTCTCCGTGGCGTCACTGACATCTGTCGCCGTGACACGCGTGCCGGTGCCGGTGTCAGACTCTTCCGTCTGCGTCGCCGCGGCCTCCGCCGGGTCCGGCGTGTCCGCCGTCTCCGCCGACGCGGTCTCGTCCGTCTCCGTGGCGTCACTGACATCTGTCGCCGGGGCGCGCGTGCCGGTGCCGGTGTCCACCCCTGCCACCTGCGTCGCCGCGATCTCCGCCGGGTCCGGCGGCTCTCCGGACCCGGCCTCGGCCACCTTCGCGGGTGGGGCGTCGGGCACTTGTCCGGCGTCGGCGTCCGGGGTCTCGGGCTGCGAATGGTCAGCCTCCGGCGCGGACCCCACCTCCGTCCCGGCCCCCGGCGTGGCGGGCGCGGGCGGTGTACCGGTGTCCGCCTCGGCCACCGCGCCGGGTTGCGGCGGCGGCGGCGGCGAGGGCGCGATCAATACCTCGTCGGGCGCGCGGATCACGCGCCCGTCTTCCAGCAGCAGTTCCAGTCCCAGCACCCGCACCTTGTCGCTCGGGCCGAGGTCAAGGAATGCCACGAACTTGCCCGCCCGATCGGCCTTGGCCGTGCCGAGGCGCGTGTCATCGACGGTAATCGCCACCTCGCCCCCCGGCACCGCGCGCCCGGCAACGAGCATCTGCCCGTCCGGCGCGAGGCGGAAGGTGTCGAGCGCGGGCGGCGGCGCGGCCCGCGCCTCGGGGTCGGCCCCGGCGCGCGCCTCCCCGTTCGTGTCGGCGGCGCGGGACGCAGGGTCGTCCTGTGCCGTCTCTCCGGCGTTGGCGGGGCGGGTCGCACCTTCGGTGTCGGGGGGCATCTCGGTGCCCGGCCCGGGCGATGTCGCGGCGCCGGTCTCCGGTTCCGTGGCGGGCGCCGCCGCCTGCTGCTGCTCGGGCTCCGCCGCCTGCTGTGGCGCGGGCTCCGTCGGCGTCTTCGGCGGCGGCGCGTCACGGCCCGCGAAATACACCCCGATCGCGACCGCAGCGGCGACCGCAGCCGCCCCGACCCCGATCACGGGACCCGCACCCAAACCGCCAAATCTGTTCATCTTTCCCGACATCCCCGACCAGGCACCGCGCCCGGTTGCCGGAGCATATCAACAAGGCTATCAGGGGTCAAAGCAACCCTCTGAACGACGGGAGAAATTCATGGCGCACGCGGCTGTCTGTGTCTTTTGCGGCGCACGCGAGGGCCGCGACCCGGCCTATCGCGCCGCGGCGGAAGAGACCGGGCGCATGCTGGCCGCGAACGAATGGGAGCTGGTCTATGGCGCCGGCGATGTCGGCCTGATGGGCGCGGTGGCGCGCGCGGCCCAGGCCGCGGGGGGCCGCACGCTCGGCGTGATCCCTGCCCATCTCGTCGGCCGCGAGGGGGCGGCGCACGACCTCACCCGACATGTCGTCACCGAGACCATGCACGAACGCAAGAAGGTGATGTTCATGAACTCCCACGCCATCGTGGTGCTGCCCGGCGGCGCGGGCTCGCTCGACGAGATGTTCGAGGTGCTGACATGGCGTCAGCTCGGCCTGCATGACAAACCGATTTTCCTATTGAATACATTGGGTTACTGGACACCCCTCATCCAGCTTGTCGAGCATGTGATCGCCCATGGCTTTGCCGATGACAGCCTGCGCGGCATGGTCCGCGAGGTGGCGGACCCTCAGACCCTCGGCACCGCCCTGCGCGCCGCCCTGTCCTGACGCAGGCTCGCCACGGTGTAGATCGCCAGCGCGGTCCAGATCATGGCGAACGCGACGCCGTGCCAGGGGCTGAACGGCTCCAGAAAGATCAGCGTCGCGACCAGGAATTGCAGCGTCGGGTTGAGGTACTGCACCAGCCCCACCGTGGCCAGCGTGACGCGTTTGGTGGCATAGCTGAACAGGATCAGCGGCGTGCCGGTGAGGATGCCGGAAAAGGCGAGCATCAGGCTGTCGCGCCAGTTCACGGCAAAGGCCCCGTTGCCGCCCGAGTGAAAATACCACAGCACCGTCAGCGCGATCGGTGACAGGAGCAGCACCTCGGCGGTGACAGACACCACCGGCCCGACAGAAAGCCCCTTTTTCACAAGGCCATACAGCCCAAAGCTCGACGCCAGCACCAGCGCGATCCAGGGCGGCACGCCCAGCCCCAGCGTGAGCGTCACCACCGCGCAGAGCGCCAGACCCACGGCAAAGAGCTGCGCCCGCCCCAGCCGCTCGCGAAACGCCAGCGCCCCCAGCAGCACCGCCACCAGCGGAAAGATGTAATAGCCGAGCGAGGCCTCCACCGCCTTGCCGATATGGATCGAGGTGATGAACGCGAACCAGTTGGTCGAGATCATCAGCGCGGCGAACGCGATGGACAGCACCGACCGCCGCCCCGCCAGCGCCCGGCCCAGCATGTGCAGCCGCCCCTGCACCAGCAGCACGAAGGCAAAGAACGCGCAGGACCACAGCGTGCGATGCGCCAGGATCTCGATTGGCGGCACATGGTCCAGAAGCTTGTAATAGATACCGGACAGCCCCCACACCGTGCATGTGGCGACCATCGCGATGATCCCCTTGGTCGCCTCTCGCATCTGCTGCCCGCTCCTCCTGCCTCGCCGCTCTTGCTGCCCTGCCCGCGCGGCAATGGCAAGAGCGCGCGGCCAGAGAGGCCCGCCAGCGGAGGGATGCGGATCAGTGCGCCCCGAGTTCGGTCAGGAGCACCTTTTCCAGCCTGTCGCCGGGGTGGTTGGTCAGGTCCTTGGCGATCTCGGCCACGACGCGCTGCGCGACCTCCTTGTGCAGGTGGTCCCGCAGGACACCGAGCGTTTTCGGCGGCGCCACGAGGACCAGCCGCCCGAAGGCACCGCGATGCGCCATCCGGTAGAGGATATCCGCCATGTCCGAGGCAAACCGCGCCTCGTCCAGTTCGTGCCAGTCCGCACCGGCGAGGCCCGAGCGCTGCCCCGGACCGGGATCGGACATGCGTCCGGGGCGGTCGCTCTGCTGTTCGCGGTTCGGCGGCAGGTCCTGCTCCTCGACGCGGCGGATCACCAGATTCGGAGCCTCCGCGTCGGTCACATTCTCCAGAAACAGCGCCTTTTGTCCGTCTGCCACCAGGACCCAGGTGCCGTGCGATAGGTTACTCATCTGCGTCGCTCCTTTCTGTGCGTCTGTCCGTTGGCCACTATCGGCCGCATGCGGCCTCGCGGCGTTGATACGGATCAACCCGAACGCAAAACCCCGCGCCTCGGGCGCGGGGTTCAACGTATCACGCATGGCCGACCGCGATCACATCCGCGAGGCGACGTTTTCCCAGTTCACCAGGTTGTCGAGGAAGTTCTGGAGATAGGCCGGCCGCTTGTTGCGGAAGTCGATATAGTAGGAATGCTCCCACACGTCGCAGCCCAGAAGCGCTGTCTGCCCGAAGCACAGCGGGTTCACCCCGTTCTCGGTCTTGGTGACCTTGAGGCTGCCATCGGTGTCCTTGACCAGCCACGCCCAGCCCGAGCCGAACTGCCCGGCACCGGCGGCGGCGAAATCTTCCTTGAACTTGTCGAGCGAACCAAAACTCTCGTTGATCGCCTTTTCCAGCTCGCCCGGCATGCCGGTGCCGCCCGGCGCCATCATCTCCCAGAACTGGTTGTGGTTCCAGTATTGCGAGGCGTTGTTGAAGATGCCCGACTGCGCCACGGCGTTCGGGTCATAGGTGCCCTTGATGATCTCTTCGACGGATTTGCCGTCCCACTCGGTCCCGGCCACGGCCTTGTTGCCGTTGTCGACATAGGCCTTGTGGTGGATGTCGTGGTGATATTCCAGCGTCTCGCGGCTCATGCCGTGATCGGCGAGCGCATCGTGAGAATAGGGCAGGTCGGGAAGTTCGAAGGCCATGTGGTCCCCCTGTTCGTTAACGTTGAAATCCTGTGCCCGTTACATGGTGGCGGGCGCGCACAAAGGTCAACCCCGCGCGCCGGAGTTTTTCCCTCGGGAATGGCGGTCGCTCAACCGTAAACGCCCACCTCGCCACCGGGAAGCGCCGCGGTTTTCAGGATGTTGAAGGCATAATCGGCCACCGAGCGAAAGCACACGACGTGAAAGGTGCCGCCCTCGTCCAGCCAGAACGCGGCGGGTACCTGCGCCATGCGCGTGCGGCGGAACATGCCGGGGGTAAAGGCGTCCGGCGACAGATCCACCGGGCAGAGCTTGGCGAGGGTTTCCCGCGCACCCGGCCCCGAGATGCGCAGATAGGTGCGCGCGTCCGACACGTTGACGGCCAGGAAATGCTGGCCTTCGAGCGCCTCTTCCAGCGTCGCGACGGTCCCGGCCACGCCGTCATAGGCGCACATGAGCAACAGCTCATCCGGCGACATCCAGAGCGCGGCGGTCCCCTCGCCCATCAGCGCCGCACGCTGTCCGGGCACGTCGAGGCCGACGGCCTCTTTCACCGCTGCCTTCACCTCTTTCGACGACAGATCGCCGCGCAGGGTGATCATGCCGGTCAGGCCGCCATCCTCGACGGTGGCAAGACCGTCGCAGCGGGCGCCGTCCAGGGCGGTCACGGGCTCAGCCATTCTGTTTCTCCCCGTCCTTGTCGTAAAATACCTGATCGACGATCTTCGCCTTGACGATACCGCCATCGACCTTCGGAAACTCCAGCACCTCGCCCATGCGGTCGGGCCCGTGCAGGACCAGACCCATCGCGATACCACGGCCCAGTGTGGGCGAGTGATAGGTCGAGGTCACGCGCCCCTGCACGTTGCGCTGCCCGTTGGCGTTGTGGCCGTCGGCCGTGGCATAGGCCCCGTCGGGCAGGACCGAGCCGTCGAGCGTCTCCAGCCCCACCAGCTTCCAGCGGTCGGGGTCGGCCATATGGCTGCGCTCCTGCGCGCGCTTGCCGATATAGTCCTCTTTCTTCTTCGAGATCGCCCACTGCATGTTGAGATCCTGCGGGATGACGGTGCCATCCGTCTCGTCCCCGATCATGATAAAGCCCTTCTCGGCGCGCATGACGTGCATCGCCTCGGTGCCGTAGGGCATGACGCCATACTCGGCCCCCGCCTCCATCAGCTTATCCCACAGCGCACGGCCATGGCTCGCGGGCACCGAAAGCTCAAAGCTCAACTCGCCGGCAAAGGAGATGCGGAAGACGCGCGCCGGGATGCCCGCCACGGTGATCTCTTTCCAGCCCATGAAGGTCAGCGCCTCGGCACCGATGTCGTCATCGGTCAGCTTCTCGATCACCTTGCGCGAATTCGGGCCCGCGACGCCCACCTGCGCGTATTGCTCGGTGACGTTGGCGGTATAGACCTTCCAGTCCCACCATTCGGTCTGGAGCCATTCCTCCATGTGGCCATGCACGCTCTCGGCCCCGCCGGTGGTGGTGTGGGCGAGGAACGTGTCCTCGTCGAGCCGCGCCACCACGCCGTCATCCATCAGGAATCCGTTCTCGTTGCACATCAGGCCATAGCGGCAGCGGCCCGGCTTCAGCGTCGACATCATGTTGGTGTAGAGCATGTCCATGAAGCGGCCCGCATCCGGCCCCTTGACGATGAGCTTGCCCAGCGTCGAGGCGTCGAGCAGCCCGAGGCTCTCCCGCGTCTGGGTGATCTCGCGATTGACCGCCTCGTGGCGGCCCGCCTCGCCCCTCGGGAAGCAATAGGGCCGCCGCCATTGGCCCACCGGCTCGAAATCCGCGCCGTTTGCCTCGTGCCGGCCCTGCATCGGCGTCTTGCGGATGGGCTGGAAATTGCCCTTGGTCGCCTCGCCCGCGATCGACGACAGCGAGATCGGCGTGTAGGGCGGGCGGAAGGTGGTGGTGCCGGTCTGCGGAATGGCCTGGCCCAGCGCGTCCGACAGGATGGCAAGGCCGTTGATATTGCTCAGCTTGCCCTGGTCGGTGGCCATGCCCAGCGTGGTATAGCGCTTGGCGTGCTCGACGCTTTCGTACCCTTCGCGCGCGGCCAGTTGCACATCCGACACCTTGACGTCGTTCTGGTAGTCGAGCCACGCCTTCATCCGGTGCCCGTAGCTTGCGCCCTGCGGCATCAGCCAGACCGGCTGCATCGGTGCCTCGGGGGCCTCGCTGCCCTGCGGTGCCTTGCCCTTGGGCTTGGCGCCCATCGCCTTGGCCGCCGCCTGCCCGGCCTCATGCGCATCGGCCAGCACGCTGGCCAGATCGCCCGCGCCATTGGCGACCCCGGCGGCGATGACGAACGCTTCGCCCTGCGCGCCGCGCGGCGGGTTGTCGGGGTCGGGGCGGAAATGCGCCTGTGCCTCGTCCCAGATCAGCTTGCCGCCGCAATGCGACCACAGGTGCACCACCGGCGACCAGCCGCCGGACATGGCGACCGCGTCGCAGGCGATCTCCTCCAGCGCCGCGCCCTCGCCCGCCTGCGCGCAGATGGCAACGCCGGTGACGTGCCTGCCGCCCTTGACCTTTGCGATGCCCTTGCCGTTCTCGATGCGGATGCCCAGCGCGCGCGCCTCCTCGGCCAGCGCGCCGCCGCCCTGTTGGCGCGCATCGAGGATCGCGGGAATCTCAAGCCCCAGCTTCCTGAGCGTGATGGCGGTGCGGTAGGCGTCGTCGTTGTTGGTGACGACCACGGTGCGGTCGCCGATGGACACGCCGTAATCGACCGCGTAATCGCGCACCGCCGAGGCGAGCATGACACCGGGAATGTCGTTGCCGGCAAAGCTCAGCGGGCGCTCGATCGCCCCGGTCGCGGTGACGATCTGGCCCGCGCGGATGCGCCACAGGCGGTGGCGCGGCGCGTCCGAGCCGGGCGCATGATCGGCCACCTGCTCGTAGCCCAGCGCATAGCCGTGATCGTAGACCCCGGCCCCCATGCAACGGTTGCGCAGGGTGACATTGGGCATGTCCCGCAGTCTGGCGACAGTGGCATCGACCCAGTCGGCCACGGGCTGGCCATCGACCTCGCCGCCATCGCCATAGTCGACGGGCGCGCGCCCGCCCCAATGGGCGGTCTGCTCGATCAGCATGACCTTCGATCCGGCCTCTGCGGCAGCGAGCGCGGCTTGCAGCCCGGCCACACCGCCGCCGACGACGAGCACATCGCAGAAGTAATAGAAATGCTCGTAGCGGTCGGGATCGCCGGGGTTCGCTGCGCGGCCGAGCCCCGCCGACTGACGGATGAACGGCTCGTAGACATGCTTCCACAAGGGGCGCGGGTGGATGAACATCTTGTAGTAGAAACCCGCGGGCAGGAACCGCGCGAACCAGGTGTTCACGGCACCGATATCGTTCTCAAGGCTCGGCCAGTGGTTCTGGCTGATCGCCGTCAGCCCGTCGAACAGCTCGGTCGTGGTGGCGCGCTGGTTCGGCTCGAACCGCGCACCCTGCCCGAGACCGACGAGCGCGTTTGGCTCCTCGGCGCCCGAGGCCACGATGCCGCGCGGGCGGTGATACTTGAACGAACGGCCCACCAGCGTCTGGCCATTGGCCAGCAGCGCCGAGGCGAGCGTATCGCCCGCATGGCCCTGCATCCGCTTGCCGTTGAAGGTGAACTCAAGGCGGCGGCCGCGATCGAGGAGGCGGCCGCCTTTGGCCAGACGTGTGCTCATATGCCAGACCTCCTGCCCGGTGCGGGCGTGATGAATTGAGTATTTTTGCCAAGAAGAAGCGTCATGCGAAGCCCCTCCACGCCCAGCCGGGGCGCCTTGCGGTGATCGCGTCACGGATCTCCTGCGGCGGCTCCAGCGTTTGCGCCGGGTAGGTGCCGTAGACCTCCAGCGTCACGGTATCGCGCGCGGCGTGGAACCACTTGCCGCAGCCATTGTTGTGCCGCCAGCGCTCGAAATGCACGCCCTTGGGGTTTTCCTTGGCGAAGAGATAGGTGTGAAAGTCATCGTCCGAAGAGCCGGGGCCGTGGCGCGTGAGATGCGCCTCGCCGCCCTGGTGAAACTCGGTCTCCTCGGCGGTCACACCGCAGCAGGGGCAGGTGAGGATCAGCATGGTCTATCCCTCCTTAGTGGGCGACGCCGGCGGCGACCGACTCGTCGATGAACCGGCCCTGATAGAACCGGTCGAGGCCGAATTCGTCGCAGAGCGGCGAGTGCCCCTTGGCCATCAGTTCGGCAAAGCCCCAGCCCGAGCCGGGCGTCGCCTTGAACCCGCCGGTACCCCAGCCCCCGTTGATGAAGATGCCCTCGACCGGCGTCTTCGAGAGGATCGGCGAGCGGTCGCCGGTGACGTCCACGATGCCGCCCCATTGCCGCAGCATCTTGAGCCGCGCGACCATCGGGAAGGTCTCGACCAATGCGCGCACCGTCTCCTCGATATGGTGGAAGGCGCCGCGCTGTGTGTAGTTGTTGTAGCCGTCGGTGCCGCCGCCGATCACCATCTCGCCCTTGTCGGACTGGCTCATGTAGCCGTGCACGGTGTTGGCCATGACGACGCAATCCATGCACGGCTTGATCGGCTCGGAGACCAGCGCCTGAAGCGCCACGCTCTCGATCGGCAGGCGGAACCCGGCCATCTCGGCGAGGTGCCCCGAATGCCCCGCCACCACGATGCCCAGCTTGTCGCAGTCGATATCGCCGCGATTGGTGGTGACGCCGCGCACGCGCCCGCCATCGCGGCGGATGCCCGTGACCTCGCATTTCTGGATGATGTCCATGCCCATGGCCGAGCACGCCCGCGCAAAGCCCCACGCCACGGCATCGTGCCGCGCGGTGCCCCCGCGCGCCTGCCAGAGGCCGCCCAGCACCGGATAGCGCGGCCCGTCGAGATTGATGATCGGCACGATCTCCTTGACGCGCTGCGGCGTGATGAACTCGGTGGTGACACCCTGTAGCGCGTTGGCCTGCGCGGTGCGCTTGTAGCCGCGCACCTCGTGCTCGGTCTGCGCCAGCATGATGACGCCGCGGGGCGAATACATGATATTGTAGTTCAGGTCCTGGCTCAGCGTCTCGTAGAGCGAGCGGGACTTCTCGTAGATCGCCGCCGACGGGTCCTGAAGATAGTTGGAGCGGATGATGGTGGTGTTGCGCCCGGTGTTGCCGCCGCCCAGCCAGCCCTTTTCCAGCACCGCCACGTTGGTGATGCCGAAATTCTTGCCGAGGTAATAGGCGGTGGCGAGGCCATGCCCGCCCGCACCGATGATGATGACATCGTATTTCTTCTTCGGCTCGGGCGAGGCCCAGGCGCGTTCCCACCCCATGTGGTCGCGCAGCGCCTCTCGGGCGATGGCAAAGACGGAATAGCGTTTCATGCGCGGACAGTCCTTCTCCGGGGATTCGCGGGGCGAAAGCGGTTGCGATGGTAATGCGACGGGCGGACGGGCGAAAGGTGACCGAGGGCGGCGCTTCGCCCGCGAATTGCGACATTGCGACATCGCGGCGCGGGGCGCGCGCGCCGATCGGCGGCATTGCCCCTTTTTTCCGCGCGCGCGGCGCTTTAGATGGAGGCCAGAGAGGATGACGGTCATGGGTTTCTGGATCATCGCGGCGGCGCTTGCCGTCGGCACCGGGCTGCTTCTGGCGCTGGCGGCGCTGCGCGGGCGCGCGGGGGCCGAGCCGCCCGCCTCCTACGACCTGCGCGTCTACCGCGACCAGTTGCGCGAGATCGAGCGCGACGCCAAACGCGGCGTGATCGCCGGGGACGAGGCCGAGCGGCTGCGCGCGGAGGTGTCGCGCCGCATTCTCGCGGCCGATACACAATTGCGCTCGGGCGGCGCCACCGCGGGCCAGCCGCGTCTCGCCGGGCGGGCCGGCGCGCTCGTGGTCATGGCGCTGATCGCGGGCGGGGGGCTGGCGCTCTATGCCGCCGTCGGCGCGCCCGGCTACGGCGACATGCCGCTGGGGGCCCGCATCGCCGCGTCCGAGGCGGCCCGCGCCGAGCGGCTGGGGCAGGAGGCCGCCGAGGCCCGCTACGGCCCCGGCGAGACCGCCCCCCCCGAGGACAGCAGCGCCGAGCACCTGCAACTGGTGCAGCGCCTGCGCGAGGTGGTGGCGGCGCGGCCCGAGGATCAGCAGGGTCTGCGCTTTCTCGTGCGCAGCGAGGCGGCGCTGGGGCGCATGGAGGCGGCGCGCCGCGCGCAGCAACAGCTCATCGCTGTGCGCGGCGACGAGGCGGGCGCCAGCGACCACGCTATGCTCGCCGAACTGATGATCGAGGCGGCGGGCGGCTATGTCTCGGCGGACGCGCACGCGGCGCTGCGCACGGCCCTCGAGATTGACCCGCGCGCGCCCACCGCGCGGTTCTATCTCGGGCTGTGGCACCTGCAGACGGGCCGGCCCGACCTTGCCTTTCCGGTCTGGCGCGACCTGCTGGAACAGAGCCGCCCCGGCGCGCCCTGGGCGGCCGCGATCCGCGCAGAGATCGGCGAGGTCGCAAAACGCGCGGGCGTGCGCTACACCCCGCCCGCGCCGCAGGGCCGCGGCCCCTCCGCCGCCGATATCGACGCCGCCGCCGGGATGGACCCCGAGGCGCGCGCCGGGATGATCCGCGGCATGGTGGCGGGGCTGTCCGAACGGCTTGCCACCGATGGTGGCCCGCCCGAGGACTGGGCGCGGCTCATCAACGCCTATGGCGTGCTGGGCGAGACCGCGCAAGCCCGGCGCATCTGGACCGAGGCGCGCGAGACCTTTGGCGGCGATGCCCGCGCGCTCGGTATTCTGCGCACGGCGGCAGAGGCCGCGGGCGTCGCCGAATGATCCGCGAGGACATCGCCCACTTCGCCGCCGCACTGGTGCCGGGGCGCGGCGTGATGGGGCTCGATCTGGGCACCAGGACCATCGGCGTGGCGCTCTCCGACCGGCTCCTGTCAAGCGCCAGCGCGGTGGAGACCGTCAAGCGGCGCAAGTTCACCCTCGATGCGGCGCGTCTGCTGGAGATCGCGGCGGATCGCGAGGCCGGCGGCATCCTGCTGGGCCTGCCGCGCAACATGGACGGCAGCGAAGGCCCCCGCGCGCAATCCACCCGCGCCTTCGCCCGCAACCTGTCGCGGCTCACCGACCTGCCCATCGGCTTCTGGGACGAACGGCTCTCGACCGTGGCCGCCGAGCGGGCCCTGCTCGAGGCGGATACGACACGAAGACGTCGCGCAGAGGTGATCGACTCGGTCGCCGCGGCCTATATCCTGCAAGGGGCGCTCGATCGGATGCACCACATGAGGGATGCGCAGAATGGCGGATGAGGTCTGGAACCGCGACGAGGTCGAAAGCCCCTGCGTGCGCGTCTGCGTCGTCCACCCGCAGGCGCGCATCTGCACCGGCTGCCTGCGCTCGATCGACGAGATCACCCGCTGGTCGAAGATGAGCGCGCAGGAGCGCCGCGCCATCATCGCCGCCCTGCCCGACCGCGCCGACCTGCTGAAGACGCGCCGCGGCGGCCGCGCCGCGCGGCTGGCGCGCGGCGTCTGATCGCGCGGGCGCGTCATTGCGGGCACGGACGGTGCCGTTGTGAGAAGGGGCGATTGGCCTATACCCGCCGTTCGCCTCTCCCGTCCCGGCGCGGAATCAAGTGCGAAGCCCGCCGCGCCAACGTCCCCTTCAGGCCCAGAACCCGCCAACAGCCCCGCTCCGGCATAGCTCGCGGTTCCGGCGTCCGGTCGTCATCCGACCGGATCGCATCAGGGATGCCGGGCCCGTGCCCCCCGCGTCCATCGGGTATCCCGTGTCACATGGCGACCACCGGCCGCGCGGCATGTGCCGCGTTTGCATTGCCGGGGTTTCTTGCTATTGGCGGTCAGGATTCAGTCAACTCCGGGACAGGCACGCCATGAGCAGCATCATCGACATTCACGCCCGCGAAATCCTTGACAGCCGGGGCAACCCGACGGTGGAGGTCGAGGTCACGCTGGAGGACGGCACGATGGGCCGCGCCGCTGTCCCGTCGGGGGCCTCCACCGGCGCGCATGAGGCGGTTGAGAAGCGCGACGGCGATCCGGTGCGCTATGGCGGCAAGGGCGTGCTGGAGGCCTGCGCCAGCGTCAACGGCGAGATCGCCGAGGCGCTCTTGGGCATGGATGCGACCGAGCAGGTGGCCGTGGACGAGACCATGATCGAGCTTGACGGCACCCCCAACAAGGGGCGGCTGGGGGCCAACGCGATCCTCGGCGTCAGCCTCGCGGCCGCCCGCGCCGCCGCCGATTACAGCGCCGTCCCGCTTTATCGCTACGTGGGCGGCACCTCGGCGCGGGTGCTGCCGGTGCCGATGATGAACATCATCAATGGCGGCGAGCATGCCGACAACCCCATCGACATCCAGGAATTCATGATCATGCCGGTGAGCGCCGGCAGCATCCGCGAGGCGGTGCGCATGGGGGCCGAGGTGTTCCACACGCTGAAAAAGGAATTGAGCGCCGCCGGGCTTGCCACCGGCGTCGGCGACGAGGGCGGCTTCGCGCCGAACCTGTCGGGCACGCGCGAGGCGCTGGATTTCATCCTGCGGTCCATCGAAAAGGCGGGCTATGCCCCCGGCGAGGACATCTTCCTCGCGCTCGATTGCGCGGCGACGGAATACTACCGTGACGGCAAATACGAGATCTCCGGCGAGGGGCTGAGCCTGTCGGGCGCGGAGAATGCGGAGTATCTGCAAGCGCTCTGCGCCGATTATCCGATCGCCTCCATCGAGGACGGCATGTCCGAGGATGACTGGGACGGCTGGAAGACGCTGACCGATGCCATCGGCGACCGCGTGCAGCTTGTCGGCGACGACCTGTTCGTGACCAATCCTGCGCGGCTGGCCGAGGGCATCGACCGCGGTGCGGCCAATGCCATGCTGGTCAAGGTCAACCAGATCGGCACGCTGACCGAGACTCTGCAGGCGGTGGAGATGGCGCACCGCGCGGGCATGACCAACGTGATGTCGCACCGCTCGGGCGAGACCGAGGACGCCACCATCGCCGATCTCGCCGTGGCCACCAATTGCGGACAGATCAAGACCGGCAGCCTCGCGCGGTCGGACCGGCTGGCGAAATACAACCAGCTCATCCGCATCGAGGAGATGCTGGGCGAGAGCGCGCGCTATGCCGGGCGGTCGGTCCTGAAATGAGCCGCGATGGCACCGGTCCCGGACAGCGGGCGGCGACCGCCGGGTGAGAGCCCGGACTGTGCGGTGCAGCGGATCGGAGCAGCCGACAAGGAATCGCCTGGAGGGGTCGTTCACCTCTCCGGCCCCGGCGCGGAATCAAGGGCGAAGCCCGCCGCGCCATCGCATGTCCGCCCCGTCGCACCGGAGGTGCGCCGGTATACGCGGCACGCCTCTGGCGTGACGGACTGGCGATGTGGTCAAGCCAGCGCGCCGATCGCATGTTTTGCGGATGTGGCTGTAATAAAGTGCTCTGAAGTTCTGTTGGTTCGCCTGCCCGCGGACATGCGATGGCGCGGCTTATCACAATGTCCCCTCCAGGCGATTCGCCCCCTCCACGACGCCCCCTCCACGAACGGCACCGCCCCGCACGCCTGCCCCGTTACCCTCCACGACGCCGCCGGGGGCGCACCGGGGTCAGGCCGGGTGCCGTCTGTCAGGCGGCTGACACCAAAGCATGTTGCTCAAAAGCGGGGCCCGGTCTTGAGCGCCGCGACCATGCGAAATCGAGCCGTTGGAACGTGCCGCGTGACAGCGAGGGAACGCGGGCGCGGTCTAGCGCAGCATCCACCGCCCGTCGGGCCAGAAGGCGTGAAACGCGAAGGCGAACATCACGTCATGCGCCACGTCGCGCCCCTGCCCGTCCCGCACCCGCACCGTGCCCACCTCACGGCCCTCCGAGATGACGCCGCGATCCAGCGCCGAGGCCTGCCCTTCCTCCCAGCTTATCGCCAGCCCCGCCTCGCGCACCCCGCCCTCGTCGCGGATCCGCGTCAGCGGCCAGGCGCGGTCGCCCACCCGCACCACGCGCGCCAGCGGCGGGATGCCGTGCGGCGGATCCTCGCCATTGTAGAGAAACGGCCGCGCGGAGCGGTCATAGCCGCGATAGGGGTTGCGCCCGTAGGAGCGGTCATGCGCGGGCTCGGCCATCACCAGCCCCTGCGGGTTGCGCGCGCGGTACTGATCCCAGCTTTCCATCCATGCCGGCAATTGCCGCAGCTCCACCCCGGTCATCTCGCCCACGATCCCCTCGCCGATCGCCTGCTGCCACCAGCTCTGGGTCTGCCGGTCATACATCACCATGTCGGAATGGCGCAGCTTGCCCGACACGCCAAAGCTCAGCACCCGGCCCCGCACCCGCCGGTCGAAGATCATGCCCGAGTTGCACAGCGGGCAATAGGTCACCGCCACCGGCACGCCACCAACGGTGTCGTTGACGATCTCGTGCCACATCAGGTAGCGGATCGGGTAGGCGCGCGGCGCGGCCCCGTCGATCTCGACGGTGATGACCGGCTCGCGCCCGCGCAGCGCCGTGTCGTCCGTCGCGCGCAGGAATCGCGGGTCGTCGATGGCGGGGATGCCGTCCTTGGGCGGCCCGCCCGACATGATCTCGGACCAGTCGTCGATGCTCGTCTCCGAGAAATCGGTCCGCGGCCACTCGGCCCGCCACTGCGACGGGTTGGCATGGGCCAGCGGCACGAGGACCAGCGGCACGAGGACCAGCATCGCCGCGAGAAAGGTGAAAATCCGGGTCGTGGGAAACCGGGGCATGGAGGACGCTCCTGCGGTCGTGACTGACGGCGGCAGGATGCGCCGGACGCGGGATTCGGGCCAGCCCCGCCCACGCGAATGTGACCCTGCGTCAGCGCCGCTTCGCCTCGCTCAGCGCCCGGTCCCAGAGCCGGTCGCGCATGATCCGGCGCATGGCGCGCCGCAGCTCGCCGCCCGCGTCGGCCTCGTAACACCGCCCATGCGTGAGGATGAGCCGCTCCGGCCCCCAGTCGAGCACCTTTTCCACCAGGTCGCCCACGGCCCCGCGCCCGCCCACGCGGCCCGGCAGGCCCGGCGGCGGCTTGCCGTCGCTGTCGTCGATCCCCGCCAGCCAGACCGGCACCCGCGCCCAGGGCGGCAACGGCCCGGTCTCGACCGCCATCATCAGCCGCGACAGGATCACCGAGCGGCTCTCGCGGTGCAGGAACACGGTCTCGCATTCGGTGCCGGACATGCTCAGCGGCCTTATCTCGCGCCGCCACGGGGCCTCGGCCATCTCTGCCCCGCGCCACGCCCGCGCCGCCGGATACGCCGCCTGCCAGTCCTCCAGCCACGGCAGTGCGGGCGCGGCGGGGGCCACCAGATGCGCCACGCGGCCCTGCGCATCCAGCCAGTCGGCCAGCTCGGGCATGAGCGGCCCCGGCGCATGGACCCAGAGCGCCCCGCCGCCCAGCCGCGCCACCACCGTGCGCAGCGGCATCGGCACGCCCATGCGCCACGGCACGACCGCGCCCTCCAGCGCCCAGAGGCCGGGGGCCAGCGCGCGCGGCGCGGGGGCGGGCGGCGGCGTGCTCACTCGGTGACGGTGACTTCGGTCATCGCGTCGGGCCGCCCGATCACCGCGCCGTTCTGCCCGCGCCCGCGCTTGATGGCATCGACCACGTCCATGCCGTCCGTCACGCGGCCCACCACGGTATATTGGCCGTCGAGGTTCGGTGCCGGGGCAAACATGATGAAGAACTGCGAATTGGCGCTGTCGGGATCGCGCGAGCGTGCCATGCCGACCACGCCGCGCTCGAACGGGATGTCCGAGAATTCGGCCTCGAGATCGGGCCGGTCGCTGCCGCCGCGCCCCGCCATCGCCATGTCGCCGCCCTCGAGCCTGCCGAACGCGACATCGCCGGTCTGCGCCATGAAACCGTCGATCACGCGGTGGAACACCACCCCGTCATAGGCCCCCTCTTCGGCCAGCGCGGTGATCTGCGCCACGTGGTTCGGGGCCACATCCTCCAGAAGGTCGATGCTGACGATGCCGTTGGCCTCGCCTGTTACCTCGATGTCGAGGCCGGTCCCGAGCGCAGGGCTCGCCAGGAGGGTGAAAGCAAGGACAAGCTTACGCATCGGCGGCCACCGTCACGCTGATCATGCGGTCGGGGTTCGCGGGCGGCTCGCCCTTGGTGATGGCATCGACATGCTCCATGCCCGAAATCACCCTTCCATAGACCGTGTACTGCCCGTTGAGGAAATGGTTGTCCTTGAAACTGATGAAGAACTGGCTGTTGGCGCTGTTCGGGTTCTGGCTGCGGGCGGCACCCAGCGTGCCGCGGTCATGCGGGATCTTCGAGAACTCGGCCTTGAGATCGGGCAGATCGCTGCCGCCGGTGCCCGCGCGGCGCGGGTTGTAATCCTGTTCCATGTTGGCGTGCTGCACGTCGCCGGTCTGCGCCATGAAGCCGTCGATCACCCGGTGAAAGGCGACGTTGTCATATTTCCCGGCGCGCGCCAGCGCCTTCATCCGCTCGCAATGCCCCGGCGCGATATCGGGCAGAAGCTCGATGGTGACGGTGCCGTCCTTCAGCTCCATGAGGATGGTGTTCTCGGGGTCCTTGATCTCGGCCATCGGGCGCTCCTTTTTGCGTGGTCGCCCGATACCTAGGACGAACGCGTGCCGATGCCAAGCACGCAGGTTGACGCCGCCGGCCCCCCGCGCCAATAGGGGCGCGACATGGGATCAACAGGGAGGCGTCCGCGCCATGAGCTGGAAAACCCTCGACGACATGGACCTCGCGGGCAAGCGCGTGCTGGTGCGCGTGGATATCAACGTGCCGGTGGACAAGGGTGCCGTGACCGACACCACCCGGATAGAGCGGATCGTGCCCACCGTCACCGACATCCTCGCCCGTGGCGGCAAGCCCATGCTGGTCGCCCATTTCGACCGGCCCAGGGGCAAGGTCGTCCCGTCCATGTCGCTGCGCGTGACGGTGCCCGCGCTCGAGGCGGCATTCGTCTGCTCCGTGCGCCTGATCGAGACCCTGGAGGGGGCCGAGAACCTCACCGAAGAGGCCCGCGCCGCCGACGTGCTGCTGCTGGAGAACATCCGCTTTCACCCCGGCGAAGAGGCGAACGACCCCGATTTCGCGGCCCGCCTCGCCGCCCTCGGCGATATCTACTGCAACGATGCGTTCTCGGCGGCGCACCGCGCGCATGCCTCGACCACCGCGCTTGCCCACCTGCTGCCCGCCTGCGCGGGGCGGCTGATGCAGGCCGAGTTGCAGGCGCTCGAGGCCGCCCTCGGCAATCCCGCGCGCCCTGTCGTGGCGGTGGTGGGCGGGGCCAAGGTCTCGACCAAGCTCGACCTGCTGGGCAACCTCGTGCAAAAGGTCGATACCCTGGTGATCGGCGGCGGCATGGCCAACACCTTCCTCGCCGCGATGGGGCTCGATGTGGGCCGCTCGCTCTGCGAACACGACATGGCCGCCACCGCGCGCGACATCATGGCGAAAGCGGGGGCGGCGGGCTGCACCATCCTGCTGCCGGCCGATGTGGTCGTGGCGCGCGAGTTTGCCGAAGGGGCGGCACATGAGGTGACGGGGGCCCATGCCTGCCCGCCGGATGCCATGATCCTCGACGCGGGCCCGCAGGCGGTGGCGCGCATCACCGCCGCCCTCGACACCGCGAAAACGCTGATCTGGAACGGCCCGCTCGGCGCGTTCGAGATCGCGCCTTTTGATGCCGCCACCAACGCCGCCGCGCAGCACGCGGCCCGGCTCAGCCGCGACGGGCGGCTCATCTCCGTGGCCGGCGGCGGCGATACGGTCTCGGCGCTCAACCGCGCTGGGGCGGCGGCGGATTTCACCTATATCTCCACCGCCGGCGGGGCCTTCCTCGAATGGATGGAGGGCAGGGATCTGCCCGGCGTCGCGGCGCTCAAGGGCGCTTGACGCGACGCCCGCACAGGGGCAGCGTGGCCGGATGACAGGCTGGACCCTCATCACCGGTGCCTCCGAGGGGCTGGGCGCGGAGTTTGCCCGCCTCGCCGCCGCCGAGGGGCGCAACCTGATCCTGACCGCAAGGTCGCAGGACAAGCTCGCGGCGCTGGCGCGGGAATTACAGGGCCGCGCGGGCGAGATCGCCGTGATCCCCGCCGACCTGTCGGAGGCGACCGGGGCAGACCGGCTCTGGCAGGAGGCGAGCCGCGACCGCCGCATCGACATCCTGGTGAACAACGCGGGGCTGGGCCGCCACGGTGCCTTCGGCAGCGTCGATGGCTGGGCGCGCGACCTCTCGACCATGGCGGTGAACATGACCGCGCTCACCGGCCTGATGAGCCGCGCCATACCGCATATGGACGCGCAGGGCGGCGGGCGGATCCTCAACGTGGGCTCCACCGCCGGGTTCATGCCCGGGCCCAACATGGCCGTCTATCACGCCACCAAGGCCTATGTGCTGTCGCTCACCGAGGCGGTGGCCGAGGAGTTGCGCGGGACAAACGTGCGCCTCTGCGTCCTGTGCCCCGGGGCGACGCAAACGGGGTTCTTCGACGCCGCCGACATGCACGGCATCGGCCTGCTGAAGCTGGGCCGCCCGGCCCGCGCCGACGCGGTGGCGCGCGCGGGCTGGCAGGCGATGATGCAGGGCCGCCGCATCCGCGTGACCGGCGCCATGAACAGGATCTTCGCCTTTGCCCCGCGGCTTGCGCCCCGCGCGCTGACCGCATTCATCGCCGGCAGGGTGATGGGAAAATGGGGCGCGTGAT
This sequence comes from Roseovarius ramblicola, assembly GCF_042430665.1. Taxonomy (NCBI): domain Bacteria; kingdom Pseudomonadati; phylum Pseudomonadota; class Alphaproteobacteria; order Rhodobacterales; family Roseobacteraceae; genus Roseovarius; species Roseovarius ramblicola. Next base: position 482,294 of record NZ_JBHMEC010000017.1, read on the forward strand.
CGCGGCGCGGCCAAAGGCATCGCGCGGCGGCCGCGGGCCGTGCCTGTCGCGCCGCCCGGACCGCGATCCCGGATGCCGTCTGCCCCCCACTGGACAACCCGCGCCAGCCGCGCTCTACATGCCGCCATGACCGATCCGATCTACGCCATCCCCGACATCCACGGCCACGACGCCCTGCTCGACGAGGCGCTGGAGCGCATCGCCCGCGACGGCGGGCCGGACGCGCCGGTGGTCATTCTCGGCGACCTCGTCGATCGCGGTCCCGACAGCCGCGCGGTGATCGACCGGCTGATCCGCGGGCAACAGCAGGGCCGCCCCTGGACCGTGCTGCGCGGCAATCACGACCAGATGTTCCTCGACTTTCTCGATCACGGGACGCTGCACTCGCGGCGTGTGGCCTCGGGCCTGCCCTGGCTCGACAACCGGCTTGGCGGGGCCGCGACGCTCGCGTCCTACGGCATCACCGCGCCCGACCCCGATCAGGCCCATGCCGGGGCCCGCAGTGCCGTGCCGCGCGCCCATCGCGACTGGCTGGCCACCCTGCCCTGCTCGCACGAGGACGGGCCGCGCCTCTTCGTCCATGCCGGTATCCGCCCCGGCGTCGCCCTCGGCGATCAGGACCCCGAGGACCTGATGTGGATCCGCGCGCCCTTTCTCGACCACACGGACCCGCACCCGTGGCTGGTGGTCCACGGCCACACCGCGCTTTCGCATCCGGCCCATTTCGGCAACCGCATCGACCTCGACGGCGGCGCGGGCCAGGGCCGCGCGCTCTGGCCCGCCGTGTTCGAGGGGCGCGACTGCTGGCTGCTGGACGAAACGGGGCGCGTGCCGCTCACTCCCGGCACGCAACCGATTTCTTGAAAAGAAATCGGGCCGAAATCTTTTCAAGATTTCGAACCATCCGATCCCCTGGCGCATGACGGGCACCGAGGCCTGGTCGGACACCATGAGCAGCAAGCGTTAACGACCGCTTGCCTCACAGCCCGTGCCTGCGCGCGAACCTCCCGGTTCGTGCGCTGAACCTGCAGGTTCGCCCCTGCGCGCCCATGTCACCGTTGCCATCCCGGCCCCCCTGTGGCTACTCTCCGCGCAACCTGACAGGGAGGACCCCATGACCGATATCGTGATTCTCGACGGCTGCCGTACCGCCATCGGCACCTTTGGCGGGGCCCTCGCGGGCACGCCGCCCACCACGCTCGGAACTATCGTTGCAAAAGAGGCACTTGCGCGATCCGGCGTCGAGGGCGGGCAGATCGGTCACGTGGTCTATGGCCATGTCATCAACACCGAGCCGCGCGACATGTACGTGAGCCGCGTCAGCGCCATCGACGCCGGCATCCCCGACACGGCGCCTGCGATGAACGTCAACCGCCTCTGCGGCTCCGGTGCGCAAGCCATTGTTTCCGTTGTGCAATCCCTGATGCTGGGGGATGCCGATTTCGGCCTCGCCGGGGGCGTCGAGAACATGAGCCGCTCGCCCTTCATCATCCCCGATCAGCGCTGGGGCGCCAAGATGGGCGATGTGACCACACGCGACATGATGCTCGGCGCACTCAATTGCCCCTTCGGCACCGGCCACATGGGCGTCACGGCGGAAAATGTTGCGGCAGAACATGGGGTTAGCCGCACCGATCAGGACGCCTTCGCGCTCGAGAGCCAACGCCGCGCGGCGCTCGCCATCGAGGAGGGGCGCTTCAAGTCGCAGATCGTGCCGGTCGAGGTCCGCGTGAAGCGCGACATGGTACCCTTCGACACCGACGAGCACCCCAAGGCCACGACGCCCGAAGCGCTCGCCGGCCTGCGCCCCGCATTCCAGAAAGACGGCAGCGTAACCGCCGGAAATGCAAGCGGAATCAACGACGGGGCCGCCGCGCTCGTGTTTGCCCGCGCCGGCGCGGCAGAGGGCGCGGGCCTGCGCCCGCGCGCCCGCGTGCTGGGCTATGCCCATGCCGGGGTGCGCCCCGAGGTGATGGGCATCGGCCCGGTCCCGGCGGTGGAAAGCCTGCTGGCGAAAACCGGGCTCAGCGTGGCCGATTTCGACGTGGTGGAATCCAACGAAGCCTTTGCTGCTCAGGCACTTGCGGTCAACAAGGGCCTCGGCCTCGACGCCGCCCGCGTCAACCCCAACGGCGGCGCCATCGCGCTTGGCCACCCGGTCGGTGCCACCGGCGCGATCCTCACCGTCAAGGCGCTCTACGAGCTTGAGCGCACCGGCGGCAAGCGCGCGCTCATCACCATGTGCATCGGCGGCGGCCAGGGCATCGCGCTCGCCATCGAGGCGCTCTGAAGCCTTTATTTTTCTGACTTTAACCGCTTGTTGACGACGATGCCGGATTGTGGCCTGACCACGATCCGGCGCGGCGGAGGACGGGCATGAGCCTGGCGAACAAGCTGGCAGAGGAACGGCGCGCGCGCCTCGCCGCCGAACGCCTGCTGGAGCAGAAGCAGGCGGAGCTTCACGCCGCCAATCGCAAGCTCGGGCTGCACGCCCGCGCGCTCAGCCACGAGATCACCGAGACACGCGCCGAGGTCCGCTCCGTGCGCGACGAGAATCGCCGCGTCAGATCCGATCTCAGCGCCGCCAACGAAAAGATCGAGATCGCCGAGCGCCGGCTGTGGCATTCAATCCAGACCATCGAGGACGGTTTCGCCTTCTTCGACGCCGACAGCCGCATGATCGCCGCCAACGATGCCTGGCTCGCCGTGTTCGACGGGGTCGAGGCGGTGAGACCGGGGGTCAGCTATGTCGAGATCCTGCAGATCATCACCGAGGAGGGGATCGTCAATATCGGCGACATGAGCCCGCGGGGCTGGCGCGAGCACATGCTCGACCGCTGGCAGGCCCCGGCCCCCGGGCCGGAGGTTCTCCGCCTCTGGAACGACCACTATATCCGCCTCACCGACCGGCGCGGCGCGGGCGGCGACGTGGTCAGCCTGGTACAGAACATCACCGCCACCATCCGCCACGAGAAGGATCTGAAGGAGGCCCGCCGCCGCGCCGAGGCCGCGAACCGCGCGAAATCGGCCTTTCTCGCCAACATGAGTCATGAGATCCGAACGCCGATGAACGGGGTCGTGGGGATGGCCGATCTGCTGATCGAGGGCGCGCTCGACGACGAGCAGCGGCTCTACGTCACCACCATCAAGCATTCGGCCGAGGCGCTCCTCGTCATCATCAACGACGTGCTCGACTATTCCAAGATCGAGGCTGACAGGCTCGTCCTGCACCCCGAGCCATTCGATCTCGAGCGCTGCATCCACGAGCTTGTCACCCTGATGCAGGCCGATGCCCGCGATCGCGGGATCGACCTGCTGGTCGATTACGACCTGTTCCTGCCGACCCGGTTCACCGGCGACCCGGGGCGGATCCGGCAGATCCTCACCAACCTCGTGGGCAACGCCGTCAAGTTCACCGAGGCCGGGCACGTGATGATCCGGGTCACCGGGGTGCAGGCCGATGAAGGGGCCGAGGCCGATATCCGTATCGGCATCGAGGATACCGGCATCGGCATACCGCCCGACAAGATCGACCACATATTCGGCGAGTTCAACCAGGTGGATGACGCGCAGAGCCGCAAGTTCGAGGGGACCGGGCTGGGCCTCGCCATCACGCGCAAGCTGGTGCGGCTCATGGGCGGCGATCTGTGGGTCGAGTCCGAGCAGGGCCGCGGCTCGACCTTCGGGTTGTCGCTGCCCCTGCCGGCGGCGGAGCCCGGAATGCCGGAGGGGCCCCGCCCGAATCCGGCGCTGGCGCGTGCCCTCGTGGTAGAGCCGCACGACACCTCGCGCGCGCTCCTGGAACGCCAGCTTGGAGCGCTCGGGATGCGGGTCACCGCCTGCGCCGATGCGCGCGCCGCGCTCGGTATCGTGGCCTCGGACACACCCGATCTGTTGATCTGCGATCACCACATGCCGGGCATGGACGGGTTCGAGCTTGCGGCGGAGCTGCGCGCGCGCGGCCACGCCATGCAGATCATCGTGCTCAGCACCAATTCCGGCAGCGCCGCGCAGGAGCCCGCCCATGGCCAGGTTCAGGCGGTCCTGCAGAAGCCCGTGGCGCGTCGCGACCTCGTTACGGCGCTGGCCGCCCTCTCCGCACCGGACGCCGCCGCTATGTCAGACGATCCCGATGCCGCAATCGGGACCGGCAGTTCCACCGCCGCCGCCGTGCCCCGCGCGATGCGGGTACTCGCCGCCGAGGACAACAAGACCAATCGCCTCGTGTTTTCCAAGATGGTGCAAGCGCTTGATATCGAACTGACCTTCGCCGAGAACGGACGCGAGGCGGTCACCCTTTACCAGAGCATGGCGCCGGATATCGTGTTCATGGATATCTCCATGCCCGGGATGGACGGCAAGGCGGCCACCCGCGCCATCCGCAAGATCGAAAAACGACAGGGCCGGCATGTGCCGATCGTGGCAATGACCGCTCATGCGATAACCGGTGACGATGCCGACATCCTCGCCGCCGGGCTTGATCACTACCTCACCAAGCCGCTCAAGCGAGCGGTCATCGTCGAGCGCATCGCCGCCGCCGCCACGCCGGACCTGCGCCCGCCCGAGCGCACGACCTCTCAGGCGGCAGGTTGATCGCGCAGGAAAACCGGGCGGTCGGCCTCGGACAGGTCGGGTGCGTGCCGATACCCGCCGGTATCGAAATCAAGCAAGCTTTCCGGGTCGCGCAGGCGGTTCTGGATGACGAAGCGCGCCATCGCGCCACGCGCGCGCTTGGCGTAGAAGCTGATGACCCTGGGTTCCCCGCCGCGTTCTTCCATGAATACCGGCGTGATCACCCGCAGCCCGAGCGCCGCACGATCGACCGCGCCGAAATACTCCTGGCTGGCGCAATTCACCAGCGTATCGGCCCCGATCTCCTCGGCCTGCGCCTTGAGCGCCGTCGCGATCCTGTCGCCCCAATAGTCGTAAAGCGTGCGGCCCTGATCCGTCCTGAGGCGACTGCCCATTTCCAGCCGGTAGGGCTCGATCGCGTCGAGCGGGCGCAACAGGCCGTAAAGCCCCGACAGGATACGGAAATGATCCTGCGCCCAGGCCATCTCGTCGGGGTCAAGAGACGTCGCCTCCAGCCCCTGATAGGTGTCCCCCGCAAAGGCCAGCGCGGCGGGCTTTTCCTCCATCGTGCCGAACCCGGCAAAGCGGTCCGCGTTAAGCCGGGCAAGGGTCTCGCTGATCTTCATCAGCTTTTGCAGATCGCCCACATCGAGGCCGCGCGCCACCTCCACGAGGGCCTCGGCGTCGGCGCGAAAGACGGGGCGCGTCGGCGTGATCCCGTCCACCGGGGTCATGTCCATTTTCTTGGCGGGCGAGACGACAACCAGCATCCGCGGATCTCCCTGTGACAGCGCTTCGGGTCAGTTAGTCCGTCGCGCGCAGAACGTCCAGAAAGGCCGCACCGAAACGTTCGGCCTTTTGCGGCCCCATGCCCGGCAGGCGTTCCAGCGCGTCGAGCGTGGACGGCCGCCGTTCGGCGATCTGTCGCAGGGTCGAATGGGTGCACGAAAGCGGGCGCAGCGTGCCGCAATCCCCGCGCGCCAGGTCGCGGCTCACCTCGATCAGCCGGTCATAGACCTCGCCCGCCGCGCGCCCGGCAAGCTTGCGGCGGGTGGGGTGCACCGCCTCTGCCGCACCGTGGATCACCTCCAGAAAGGCGGCACCATACCGTTCCAGCTTGGTCGCCCCCACCCCGCCGATCCGCGCCATCGCATCGAGATTGGCGGGCCGTGTCTCGGCCATCTCGATGAGCGTGCGATCGTTGAAGACGATATAGGCGGGCACCCCCGCCGCCTCGGCCAGCGCGCGGCGCTTGGCCTTGAGCGCCGACAGGAGCGGCGCATCTTCGTCCGACACCAGGGCGTGGACGGCCGGGCGCGGCGTTCGATCCGCCACCTCGCGGCGCAGGCGGATCGGGGTTTCCGCCCGCAGGATCGGGCGGGCGGTCTCGGTCATCACAAGCGCGCCATGCCGTTCGGGATCGGGGCGCACCAGATCATGCCCCATCATCTGCCGGAACACGCCCTGCCAGCCGCGCTTGTCCATGTCGCGGCCCACGCCGAAGGTGGGCAAATTGTCATGCCCGCGCGCGCGCACCTTCTCGGTCGCATGGCCCATCAGGATGTCGATCAGGTGCCCCGCGCCGAACCGCTCCTCGGTGCGCAGGATCGCCGACAACGCCTTTTGCACCGCCTCGGTCCCGTCAAAGGTCTCAGGCGGCGTCTCGCACAGGTCGCAATTCCCGCACGGCTCCGCCGCCTCGCCGAAATAACCCAGCAGCGTGGCGCGGCGACACTCCAGCGCCTCGGCCAAACCCAACAGCGCGTTGAGCCGCCCGTGATCGGCCATGCGCCGTTCCGGCGGGGCCAGCCCCTCGTCGATCTGGGTGCGGCGCAGGCGGATATCGTCGGGGCCAAAGAGCGTCAGCGTCTCGGCGGGCGCGCCATCGCGGCCCGCGCGGCCGATTTCCTGATAATACGCCTCGATGCTCTTGGGCAGGTCGGCATGCGCCACCCAGCGGATATCGGGCTTGTCCACGCCCATGCCAAAGGCCACCGTCGCCACCACGATCAGCCCGTCCTCGGTGTTGAACCGATGCTCTACATGGCGGCGCTGATCGGCCTCCATCCCGCCGTGATAGGCGCAGGCATTGTGCCCGGCCTGCGACAGCGCCTGCGCAAGGCTCTCGGTCTTGGCGCGGGTACCACAATAGACGATGCCCGACTGCCCCTTGCGCGCGGCGGCAAAGCCCATGATCTGCTGACGCGGCCCGTCCTTGGCCCGAAAGGCGAGGTGGATGTTGGGCCGATCAAAACCGTGCAGGAAGATCTGCGGCGGCTGCCCGTCGAAGAGCTTGGCGACGATCTCGGCTTGCGTCTCGGCATCGGCGGTTGCGGTGAAGGCGGCGAGCGGCACATTCAGCGCGCGGCGCAACTCCCCGATGCGCAGGTAATCGGGGCGGAAATCATGGCCCCATTGGCTGACGCAATGCGCCTCATCCACGGCAATGAGGCTCACGCCGACGCGCCGCAGCATCCCGAGCGCCGCCCCCGAGGCCAGCCGCTCGGGCGCGATGTAAAGCAGTTTGAGCCGCCCCGCCTCCAGCGCCGCCCAGACCTCCGCCGTCTCGTCTTCGGTATTGCCGGAGGTGAGCGCCCCGGCCTCGACCCCCGCCGCACGCAACCCCCGCACCTGATCGCGCATCAGCGCAATCAACGGCGAGATGACCACCGTCACCCCGTCACGCAGCAGCGCAGGTAATTGGAAACACAGGGATTTACCGCCCCCCGTGGGCATGATCGCTAGCGTGTTGCAGCCGGTGGCGACGGTGTGCACGATCTCTTCCTGTCCGGGGCGAAAGGCATCGAACCCGAAGACATCGCGCAAAAGCGTGGCAGCGCTCGGCATGGCGGTCCTGTAAGATTTTATATTTCTGCTCTTACAGGCAGTGTTTCACACCAGGATTCGGTGAACAAGACCCCGGATCAGTAAAACGCCGCCGCGTTGTTCATCAGGATGATCCGCAGAGCATAGACACCGATCAGAACCACCAGAGGCGCGAGGTCGATGCCGCCCATGTTGGGCAGGATGCGCCGGACGGGTTGATAAAGCGGCTCGAGCAGACGGTTGAGCGCATACCATATCTGGGCCACGAGTTGCTGGCGCAGGTTCAGAACCTGGAAGTTTATGAGCCAGGACATGATGACATGCGCGATGACGAAGAACCACAGCACATCGAGCAGCAGCATCAGGATCTGGAATAGCGATTGCATGGTGGCCCGGCCCTCTTGTCTGAACGACCCAAGACCTATGCGGGCATGCGCCCGAGCGCAAGCCTGACGCGCGGTCGCGGTTGACGTCGGGCGCCCCGCCTGCCACTTCCGCGCCGCAACCACCGGAGACGCCCGATGTACCCCGTCATACGCCTGCTTTGGCAACTCTGGCGTCACCGCAACGACCCGCCGCTGCCGCTCACCGGCACCCATGCGTCGCAGCATTATTGCCTGCCCTGGGACATCGACCTGTGGCGCGAACTCAACAACGGGCGCACGCTGACGCTCTACGACCTCGGTCGCATCCCGCTGGCCCGGCGTGTCGGGCTGATCGCGGCGCTGCGGCGGCAGCGCTGGGGGCTGGCCATCGCGGGGGCGAGTGTGCGCTACCGCCGCCGGGTACGCATGTTCGACCGCATCGAGATGCGCTCGCGGCTGCTCTCGTGGGACGATCGGTTCGTGTATCTCGAACAGTCCATGTGGCGGCGCGACGGGGAGTGCGCGAGCCACATCCTCTACCGCGCCGCCGTGACGGGCAAGGACGGGATCGTGCCCCCGGGCGACGTCCTGGACGCGCTCGGGCAGCCCGAACTCGCCGCGCCGCCGCTGCCCGGCTGGGCACGCGCCTGGATCGAGGCCGACGCCATGCGCCCCTGGCCGCCGATGCCGGACGAGGGGGCGCGCCCGGCGCAGGAATAGCTTGCCAGCCCTTGCCAGAGCCTGTCTTATCGCGCCAAACGGGCGAGGGCAGCATGGCGAACATATCGCAGCGCAGGCGCATCTGGGGCTGGTTCTTCTTCGACTGGGCGAGCCAACCCTATCACACGCTGCTCGTCACCTTCATCTTCGGCCCCTATTTCGCGTCGGTCGCCACCGGGTATTACATGGACACGGGCCTGCCCGAACAGGCGGCCGACGCGCGCGCGCAGGCGTTGTGGTCCACCGGGCTGACGGTCAGCGGATTGATCATCGGGCTGGGCGCACCGGTCATGGGGGCGTTTGCCGACACGACGGGGCGACGGCTGCCGTGGATCGTGGTGTTCTCGCTCATGTACGTGGTGGGCGCCTCGGCAATCTGGGGGATGATGCCAGACGGCTCGAACCTGTGGTTCGGCCTTCTCGCCTTCGGTCTCGGCTTCATCGGGGCGGAATACGCGCTCATCTTCATCAACTCGCAGCTTCCCTCGCTCGGCACCGAGGAAGAGGTCGGCGCGCTTTCCGGCTCGGGCTTTGCCTTCGGCTACGCGGGCGGAGTGTTGTCGCTGCTGATCATGCTTTTGCTCTTTGTCGAACAATCGAGCGGCAAGACCCTGATCGGGCTCGATCCGGCCTTTGGCCTCGATGCGGCGCAACGCGAGGGCACCCGCTTTGTCGGGCCGTTCACGGCGCTGTGGTTTGCCGTCTTCATGATCCCATATTTCCTGTGGGTGCGCGACACCGGGCCTGCGGGCACGGGGCGCGGCATCGGCGACGCGCTCGGGCTTCTGGCCAGGACGATCAAGGGCCTGCGCCACCGCCTCAGCCTGAGCGCCTATCTCGGCTCGTCGATGCTCTACCGCGACGCGCTCAACGGGCTTTACGGCTTTGGCGGCACCTATGCGATCCTGGTGCTGAACTGGTCGATCACCTCGGTGGGCGTCTTCGGCATCATCGGCGCGATCTCGGCGGCGCTGTTTAGCTGGGTGGGCGGCAGGCTGGATGCGCGGTTCGGCCCCAAACCGGTGATCGTCGCGGCAATCTGGGGGCTGATCGCGGTTTGCGTCATCGTCGTGGGCATGGATCGCAGCCAGATTTTCGGCATGGCGCTGGCCGAAGGCTCGACCCTGCCCGACGCGATCTTCTTCGGCTGCGGCGTGCTGATCGGCGGGCTCGGCGGCACCCTTCAGGCCGCGAGCCGCACGCTCATGGTGCACCATACCGACCCCTTGGCCCCGACCGAGAATTTCGGCCTCTACGGCCTGTCGGGGCGCGCCACCGCGTTCCTCGCCCCGGCACTCATCGGCCTTGTCACCACGCTCTCGGGCAGCGCGCGGATCGGCATCGCGCCGGTCATCGGGCTTTTCGTGGTGGGGCTGTTGCTGCTAAGGTGGGTCAGGCCGGAGGGAGATCGCACGCCGTGAGACGTATCGCCATACTCGCCGCCGCACTGGCGCTCGCCGGGTGCATGGATGCGCAGCAGCGCGCTCCCGCGCCCGCCATCCTGTCGAGCCAGAGCATCCCGAAAGATATGCAAGGCGTTCATGCCAAACAGCTTTTCGGCGCGCAGCCACGCGGGTCAGAGCACGCGCCCGCCGCCTATGGCAGCTATGCCAAGGGCTGCCTCGCCGGCGGCGTCACCCTGCCCGAGAGCGGCCCCACATGGCAGGCCATGCGCCTGAGCCGCAACCGCAACTGGGCCCACCCGGAAACCATTGATTTAATTAAAAAACTATCCCAAAAGGCGGCACAGCAACCGGGCTGGAACGGGATTTACGTGGGCGATATCAGCCAGCCGCGCGGCGGGCCGATGCTGTCGGGGCACCGCAGCCACCAGATGGGGCTCGACGCCGATATCTGGCTGCGGCCGGCCGACGACCTGACGCTCAGCCGTGCGACGCGGGAGAATATCCATTCGATTTCAATGAGACGGGCCAACGGTGCCTATACCAACGACAACTGGACGCGCGCCCATCACGAGATCGTCAAGGCCGCAGCACAGGACCCGCGGACGGCGCGCATCTTCATCTTTCCCGGTGCCAAGGTGCAAATGTGCGAGGACGAGACCGGCGACCGCGCCTGGCTGCGCAAGATCAGGCCTTGGTGGGGGCACCATTACCATTTCCATGTACGACTGAATTGTCCTGAAAATACAAAGGGTTGCGTTGAGCAGGCCGCGCCGCCGCCGGGCGATGGCTGCGCCGAGGCCCAAGGGTGGGTGCGCAACATCCTGAACACCCCGCCGCCGGACCCTGACGCGCCCAAGCCCAAGCCCAGGCCCCGCCGAGAGCTGACCATGGCGGATCTGCCGCGCCAATGCGTGGCGGTGCTGCAAGACCGGTGACGCAGCATCCTGCGTCGGATTTTTCCGCCTCCACATTATTTTGTTTTGACATGGGCAGAATTTGTGGCACGCTTGTCCCAGGTTCAACAAGCGAAAGGAGGTGGTCCAGTGTCTATAGAAGTATTGGAGCGAGGTGTCGGGACAGTCCGGGAGGCCGCCGTCTAGGGCAGCCCCGAGGCGAAAGCCACCCGGATTGGCGCGTGCCTGACCGGCCCGCCTCCGAAACGTCTGGAGGGCCGTCCCGAACCGGGGCGGCCCTTTTCAACCTTCAGGTTCGGCGCGCGAACCGCACGGTTCGCCCCGTCCTGCGCCCGCCGCGTCAACCGGATTCGCCCATGCTGAGGATCACCGACGAGATCGCCATCGAGGATTGGGAGCTGACCGAGCAGTTCGTCCGCGCCTCGGGGCCCGGCGGGCAGAACGTCAACAAGGTGGCGAGCGCGGTCGAGCTTCGCTTCGAGGCCGATCGCTCGCCCAACCTGCCCGGCCCGGTCAAGGCGCGGCTGCGGCGGCTCGCGGGGCGGCGCTGGACCAGGGAGGGCGCGGTCGTGCTGCACTGCGACGAGACCCGCAGCCAGACCCGCAACCGCGAGATCGTGCGCGACCGTCTGGCGGAATTGATCCGACAGGCCACGGTCAAACCCAAGCGCCGCATCCCGACGCGGGTGTCGCAAAACCAGAAGCGCAAGCGCGTGGCGGCCAAGAAGCAGCGCGGCGAGGTCAAGGCATTGCGGGGCCGGGTGGACGGCGAGGAGTGAGGACGCCGGGCTGAAGCCCGGCCTACGGGCGTTGAACGCGATACCAATAATTGGTATATTGCGGCCAAAGGAGCCACCCCATGCCCCGCAACACCTCCGTCGTCCTGAGCGACCACTTCAACGACTTCATCGCCCGCGCCGTCGAAAGCGGACGCTACGCCTCGGCCAGCGACGTGGTGCGCGCGGGGTTGCGGATGCTGGAACGCCAGGAGGCGGAACTGGAGTTCGATCGCCTGAAGGCCACCTTGGAGGAGGCTGACCGGCAAGCGGTGCGCGGTGAAACGCTGGACGTCGACCTCGAAGGCTTTCTAGCCGCAAAGCGCAAAATATCAGCTTCATGAGGGTCCGCCTGACGCGGTCGGCTGTGGCCGATCTCGATGACATATGGGAGCATACCCGCCTCACATGGGGCGAGGATCAGGCGGAAGCCTATGTCAGCCAGATATTCGGAGGCTTCGAGCGCGCGGTGGCCGCGCCGATGTCGGGCCGCGACCGCTCGGTCTTCGTGCCGGGCGCCCGCTCGCTCAAGATCGGGCGGCACCTCGTCTTTTATCGGTCGGTCGGGCCGGATATCGTCATTTTGCGCGTGGTGCACGAGCGGCGCAACTGGGCGGCCCTCGGTTTCGCAGACGATCAGGACTGACAAAACACCCGCCCCGGCTTCTTCTTGGCAAAAATACTCAAATGGCGGGGCGCAGCCCCTCCCCCCGGTAACGCAGCGTTCACGGGTGACAAGCGCGCCCGCCTGCGGCATCACGGGAACAAGCCAAGGGAGCCACGCCATGACCGACTACCCGCACCTTCTTGCCCCCCTCGATCTGGGCCATGTCACGCTGAAAAACCGCGTGCTCATGGGCTCGATGCATACCGGGCTGGAGGAGACGCGGGACTGGAACCGGGTGGCGGAATTCTACGCCGCCCGCGCGCGCGGCGGCGTCGGCCTCATGGTCACCGGCGGCATGGCCCCCAACCGCGAGGGCGGGGTATTCCCCGGCGCGGCGGGCCTCTTCACGCCCGACGATATCGCCAATCACCGCATCGTCACCGACCGGGTGCACGACGCGGGCGGGCTGATCGCGATGCAGATCCTGCACGCGGGCCGCTATGCCTATGGCAAGGAATGCGTCGCCCCCTCTCCCATCAAGTCTCCGATCTCGCCTTTTACCCCCGCCGAACTCGACGAGGACGGCATCGAGAAGCAGATCGCCGATATCGTCACGGCGGCGGAACGCGCCCGCGAGGCGGGGTATGACGGGGTCGAGATCATGGGGAGCGAGGGCTATTTCCTCAACCAGTTTCTCGTCACCCACACCAACAAGCGCGACGATCGCTGGGGCGGCTCCTACGAGAACCGGATGCGCCTTCCCATTGAGGTGGTGCGCCGCACCCGCGCGGCCCTGGGCCCCGATTTCATCGTGATCTACCGCCTGTCGATGATCGACCTCATCCCCGAGGGCAGCACCCATGATGAGGTGGTGCAACTGGCCCAGGCGGTCGAGGCGGCGGGCGCCTCGATCCTCAACACCGGGATCGGCTGGCACGAGGCGCGGGTGCCGACCATCGCCACCAGCGTCCCGCGCGCGGGCTGGGCCTGGGTCACGCAGAAACTGATGGGCAAGGTGGGCATCCCGGTGATCACCTCGAACCGGATCAACACGCCGCAGGTCGGCGAAGACCTGATCGCGCAGGGCGTGGCCGACATGGTGTCGATGGCGCGGCCCTTCCTCGCCGATGCGGATTTCGTCAACAAGGCGGCGGAGGGGCGCGCGCGGACCATCGCCCCCTGCATCGCCTGCAATCAGGCGTGCCTCGACCACACGTTTTCGGGCAAGCTGACCTCCTGCCTCGTCAACCCGCGCGCCTGCCACGAGACCGAACTGACCATCGCGCCCGCCGACATCGCGAAACGCATCGCTGTGGTCGGGGCCGGGCCTGCGGGCCTTTCGGCGGCGATCACGGCGGCGGAGCGCGGGCACAAGGTCACGCTCTTCGACCGCGCAGAAGAGCTTGGCGGCCAGCTCAACATGGCCCGCGTCATCCCCGGCAAGGAGGAATTCCACGGCCTCGTCGAGTGGTTCGAGGTGATGGTTCAGGAAACCGGCGTCGAGGTGAGGCTGGGGCAGGATGTGGGGCCGGATGACCTCGCCGGCTTCGACGAGGTGATCATCGCCACCGGGGTGATCCCGCGCGACCCAAACATCGACGGGCAGGACGGCCCCAACGTGCTGAGCTATATCGACGTGCTGCGCGGGCGCGCGCCGGTGGGTCGCCGCGTGGCCGTCGTGGGGGCGGGCGGCATCGGCTTCGACGTGTCCGAATTCCTCGTCCATGAGGGCCAGAGCCCGACCGAGAACCTGCCGCTCTGGCGCGTTGAATGGGGCGTGGGCGACCCTTCGGAGGTGCGCGGTGGGCTGGCCCCGAAGGGTCCGCAGCCTGAACCGCCCGCGCGGGCGGTCACGCTGTTGCAGCGCAAGGCCGAACGCCCCGGCAAGCGGCTGGGCAAGACCACCGGCTGGATTCACCGCGCCGCGCTGCGGATGAAGGGCGTCGAGATGGTGAGCGGCGTCAATTACGAGCGGATCGACGCGGGCGGCCTGCATGTCAGCTTTGGCGAGGCGCGGGAGACTCCGACGGTGATCGAGGCCGACACCATCGTGCTCTGCGCCGGGCAGGTGAGCGAGCGCAGCCTCGCCGATGCGCTGGAGGCGCGCGGCGTCACGGTCCACGTGATCGGCGGCGCGGATGTGGCCGCCGAGCTGGATGCGAAACGCGCCATAGATCAGGGCACGCGGCTGGCCGCCACGCTCTGAGGGGTCATTCGACGGTAACGGTGATCACCTCGGACGTGACCGGCGGATCGTGCGGCTCATGGTTCATGTCGCCGAGCACGAGTTGCAGCGTATGCGCGCCGGGATCGAGATCGAGCGTCACCTGCGTCTGGCCGCCGCCGAAATGGCGGTGATGCGCGTCCGAGGGCAACGGCGCGTCAAGCTCCGCCGCGCCGTCCTCGCCCTGGCCGAGGGCCGGGCGGTCGATCAGCAGGTGATGGTGGCCGGTGGCCTCGCGCCCGGTGCCGGCGGGGGCCACGCCCATGCCCCTCAGCCCGAAGACGACGGTGACGGGGGAGGATACGGTGGCCCCGTCCTCGAGCCCGACGAAATAGACCCCGGCCCCCTCGGGCACCGGGGTGTCGCCCGCGAGCGCGGGCGCGGCAGCGGTGAGCGTGGCGGCAAGCGTGAGTGCGACGAGCGGTTTCATGGCGATTCCTCCTCTCTGGAATGCGAGCGATCTGGCCCGGATCGCGCCGAGAGTAACAAGCGTGGCGTCCCTGTCGCCTCAAATTGCCGTGTTTGCGATGTTTCCACTGTGGCGACGATCCCGCCAACACCCCGATATTGTCAGGCACGCGCCGCAGTTGCGCCTGATTTTTGCGGCACAAGAGCAGGAGATTTGAAAACGGGGACACAGTATGGATCGCCTGACGGAAATGGAGGCCTTTGCCACGGTGGTGGACCAGGGCGGGTTTACCGACGCGGCCCGCAAGATGGGCATCTCGAAATCCGCCGTGTCCAAGCATGTCTCGTCGCTCGAGGCGCGGCTTGGCGCGCGGCTGCTCAACCGCACCACGCGGCGCGTCAGCCCGACCGAGATCGGGCTGGCCTATTACGACCGGGCGCTCAGGGTGCTCAACGACGCGGGCGAGGCGGATGCGTTGGTAAGCTCGATGCAATCGGACCCGTCGGGCCTGCTGCGCATCTCGGTGGCCACCGATTTCGGCGTCAACCACCTGAGTCCGGTGCTGGGACAGTTCCTCGAGGATTTCCCCGATATCACCGTCAACATGGTGCTCAACAACCGCTATGTGGAGCTGATTTCCGAGGGGTTCGACATGGCGGTGCGAATCGGCGACCTGGAGGACAGCACCCTGCGCGCGCGCAAGCTGTCCGACACCACCCGCCGCATGATCGCGAGCCCCGCCTATTTCAGGAAATACGGACGGCCCCGGAAGATCGACGACCTCAACGAACACAAGCTGCTGCATTATTCCAGCCAGGGCGGCAACGCGGTGTGGAAGCTGACCGCGCCCTCGGGCGAGAAGCGGCAGGTGCGCACGGCGGGCGGGCTCAGCGTCAATGACGGGCAATCGCTGCTCAACGCCGCGATTTCCGGCCTCGGCATCGCCTACCTGCCCTCGTTCCTCTATGCCCGCGCGATGGCCGAGGGGCTGGTCGAGGACGCCATGCCCGACCTGCCGGTGGAGACGCAGGGCATCTACGCCGTCTACCCGCCGGGCCGCTTTACCCAGCCCAAGGTGCGCGCCTTCATAGATTTCCTCGTCCACCAGTTCTCGGAGAAGGGCCCGGCGGACTGGTGAGACAAGGCCCCCGGTGTCCTCCTCGTCAGCAGTGACGACACCTCCCCGGCCCGCCACCCGCGCGGGCCGGTTTTTTTGGTGGGGGGCGAGTGGCGGCCCGATAGCCGTGCGCCATACGGTCAGTTGGCGGTTTGGAACCCCCGGCGGACATATGCGAACATGAGGATTGATGCTCGCGTCACCATTGATGCGGGGTGAAAACAAGCGCCGTATGCTGCAAGACCTGCCCGACCATTCGCAAGCGAGGAATTTGCCATGACCGCATTCATTATTGGTCAGATGACGATTCACAGCCGGGACTGGATGGAAGAGTATTTCTCGAAGATCCCCGACGTGGTGGCCCGGCACAAAGGGAAATTCACGGTACGTGGTGGCGAACCTGAGCGTATGGAGGGAGACAACCCTGTGCCGGACGCCGCCTTCATAATCGAATTTCCTGACCGCGATCATGCCAAATCATTTTGGAATTCGGATGAATTTCAGTCCCTCGCCGTCCTGCGGCGCTCTGGCTCCATGCTCAATTCCATTCTCGTGGACGCTTTGGAATGAAATGGCTTCCGCTCTGCCCTGCCTTGCTGACCCTCACCCCCGGCCAAGAAACCGGATCACCGTATCGCCGTAGCGCCGCTCCTCGATCAGGCGCAGGCCCTCGGGGGGGGTGATGGGGGCGCTCTCCTCCCAGACAATCAGCGCGTCCGGCGCGATCCAGCCGCCCGCCAGCGCGGCCGCGAGCGCCGCCTCGCCCAGCCCCTTGCCATAGGGGGGATCGAGGAAGACGAGATCATGGGGGGCGCCCGGGTTGGAGCCCGGCCTGCGCGCATCGAGAGGGAACACCCGCGCCGCCTCCCCTGCCCCGCAGCGCCCGATATTGTCGCGCAGGAGCGACAGCGCCTTGCGCCCGCTCTCGACGAAGGTGGCGGTGGCCGCGCCGCGCGACAGCGCCTCGAGCCCGAGCGCGCCCGTGCCGGCGAAGAGATCGAGCACGCGCGCGTCGGTGACGGGGTCGCCATAGCCGCCCGCCAGCACGTTGAAGAGCGCCTCGCGCACCCGGTCCGAGGTGGGGCGCAGATGCGCCGCCGCATCCCCCTTGCCGACGCTGGCCAGCGCCCGGCCGCGATGCGCGCCGCCGATGATCCTCACCTGAGCAGCGCCTTGAGGTCGGTGGCGGGATCGGTGACGCGGGCCGGGTCGGCGCTGCGCCCGGCCTCGATCAGGCGCTTGCCCACCATGTAGGCGCGCGGATCGTTCATCGCGTCCACCGCCAGGAGCCGGTCGCCCGCGTAGTACCAGAAGGACACCGCATCGCCCACCGCCCGCGTCACGATCCGGTCATGGCCGGTGCCAAGCCCGGCGATCTGCAATTTCACGTCGTATTGATCCGACCAGAACCACGGCTTCGGCACGTAGTCCTGCCCCGCGCCGGTGATGTTGTCGGCCACGCATTCGGCCATGTCGATGGCGTTGGGCACGCTTTCGAGCCGCAACCGTCCGCCGCCGTATGGAAACGACGCGCAATCGCCCGCGGCCCAGATCGCCGGGTCGTCGGTGCGGCCCTGCGCGTCCACCGCGATGCCGTCGGAGATGGCGAGCCCCGCGTCCTCGGCGAGCGCCGTGTCGGGCACGATGCCGACGCCGACGATGACCATGTCCACCCCGATCTCGCTGCCATCGGTGAGCCGCGCGCCCGTCACCTGCCCGTCGCCGATGAGACGGTCGAGCCCGACCCCTTCGCGGATATCGACGCCGTGGCGCGCGTGCAGCGCGCGGAAATAGTCCGAGGTCTCCTTTGCTGCCACCCGTTGCAGAATGCGCGGGGCCATCTCGACGAGGGTGACGGCCATGCCGCGGCGTGCCGCCACCGCCGCCGCCTCGAGCCCGATATAGCCGCCACCCACGATCAGCACCCGCGCGCCCGGCACCACGCCCGGCGCCATCGCATCGACATCCGCCAGCGTGCGCACCACGTGGACGCCACCCAGATCGCCGCCGATGGCGGCGGGCAGGCGGCGCGGGCGCGACCCGGTGGCCAGCACCAGCGTGTCGTATCCCAGCCGCCCGTCGCCCGTCACAACCTCTTGCGCGGCGCGGTCGATGGCGGTTGCCTGCGTGCCGGTGCGCAAGTCGATCCCGGCCTCGGCATAGGCGGCCTCGGGGCGCAGGTAGAGGCGCTCGAGCGCCATCTCGCCCAGCAGGTATTTCTTGGACAAGGGCGGGCGCTGATAGGGCGGCACCGGCTCGTCGCCGATCAGCGTGATCGCACCGTCGAAGCCCTGCGCCCGCAGCCGCATCACCAGCGACGCCCCGGCCTGCCCGGCCCCGACCACAACAATACCTGCCATGCCCCTGTCCCTTTTGTCTTTTGCCATGGCACCTTGCCTAGCACCGGCCTATGTCTACTTCAAACCGCAACGCGACAGGAGAAAGGAAGCGACCATGACCATATCCACCGGCGACACGCTGCCCGACGCGGACCTCTTGAAGATGGGCGACAGCGGCCCCGAGACGGTGAGCCTCGCGGCCCTGACCAAGGGGCGCAAGGTGGTGATCTTCGCCGTGCCCGGCGCCTACACGCCCACCTGTTCCTCGGCCCATGTGCCGAGCTTCATCCGCACCAAGGCCGAGTTCGACGCCAAGGGCGTGGACGAGATCATCTGCATCAGCGTCAACGACCCCTTCGTGGTGAACGCCTGGGGCGACGCCACCGGCGCATCCGGGGCCGGGATCACCATGCTAGGTGACGCCGAAGGGACGTTCACCAAGGCGATCGGCATGGATTTCGACGCGCCCCCCGCCGGACTGATCGGCCGGTCAAAGCGCTACGCGATGGCGGTCGAGGACGGACGCGTCACGGTGCTGCATGTCGAGGACAACCCCGGCACCTGCGAGGCGACGGCGGGCGAATCGCTGCTGGCCGCGATCTGATCGTCACGGCGCGGCGCGGCGTGGGGCCTCCCCCGGCACCGCGCCGCCCTTGGCTGCCGTCGGACGGTGAGTATTTTCACCAAGAAGATGCAAGCGGGTTTCTTCCTGGCCCAAATACTCGAATCCCCCCGGCCCTCAGGCCACGAGCCCGTCGAACTTGCGAGCAAGCTTGGTGTCGAGCGCGCTCAGGCCCCCCACATCATGGGTCGAGAGCGTGACCTCGACGCGGTTGTAGACGTTGAACCATTCCGGGTGGTGATTCCATTTCTCGGCCCAGAGGGCGGCGCGGGTCATGAAGCCCATGGCCTCGACGAAGTCGCCGAACGTGTAGCTCTTGGTGATGGCGTCGCGCCCCTCGACCATCGACCAGCCGTTTTCCAGCAGCGGCTGAAGCGTGGTCTTGCGGGCGGTGTCGCTGAGTTTCTCGGTCATTCGTGGTCCTCCATCGGAATCTTGCGGAAGGGGCCGTAGCCGGTGAGAATCTCGATTTCCTCCTCGACGGCGGCGCGCTCGGCCTCGAGATACTGCGCCACCGCGTCGGCGAAGCCCGGGTCGCGCAGCCAGTGCAGCGAATGGGTGGCGCGCGGCAGGTAGCCGCGGGCAAGCTTGTGCTCGCCCTGCGCGCCAGCCTCTACCCATTCCAACCCGCGTTCAATGGCGAAATCCATGGCCCGGTAATAGCACAGCTCGAAATGCAGGCAGGGGTGATCCTCGGCGCAGCCCCAGTATCGGCCAAAGAGCGCCGACCGCCCGATCAGGTTCATCGCGCCCGCCACCGGGCGACCGTCGCGCAGCGCCAGCACCATCAGCACGTCATCGCGCAGCCGCTCGTGGGCGATGTCGAAGAAGGCCCGCGTGAGGTAGGGCGTGCCCCATTTGCGGGCGCCGGTGTCCTGGTAGAACTGCCACATCGCCTGCCAGTGGGCGGGCCGGATGTCGTCGCCGGTGAGGGCCACGATCTCGCCGCCGAATCCTTGCGCGCGGGCGCGTTCCTTGCGGATGGTCTTGCGCTTGCGCGACGCGAGATCGGCGAGGAACGCCTCGAAATCGGCGTAGCCGGGGTTGTGCCAGTGGTATTGCTGGGTCCGCCGCGCGAGCAGCCCCGCCGCCGCGCCCGCCGCGGCCTCGGCATCGGTGCAGAAGGTGACGTGCAGCGACGACAGCCGGTTCTGTGCCGCCAGCGCCGTCGCCCCCTGAAGGAGCGCGGCGCGCCCCATCTCCTCGTGGCCGCGCCGGGCGAGCAGCCGCCGGCCCGTGACCGGCGTGAAGGGCACCGCCACCTGCGCCTTGGGGTAGTAGCGCCCGCCGGCGCGCTCGTAGGCATGGGCCCAGGCGTGGTCGAAGATGTACTCGCCCTGGCTGTGGCCCTTGAGGTAGAGCGGCGCGCAGGCGATCACGTCGCCGCCGCGCGCCACCGTCAGGTAATGCGGCTGCCAGCCCGAGCCGGGACCGACCGAGCCGCTGTCCTCCAGCGCGGCGAGGAAGCGGTGGGTGGTGAACGGATCCCCGGCGCGGCCCCCCTCCACCGCCTCGGGGCAGGCGCAGGCATCCCAGGCATCCGCGCCGATGGCGTGGATGCTGTCATGGGCGGTGACGGTCAGCTCGGTCTCGGTCATCCAGCGTGGTCCCGGGGTTGCGTGCGAACGCATTTCTATCTGGCGCACCTCTATCTGGCGCGCCCGGCGCGCGCATCAAGCGGGCAGATCGGGGAGATACCCCTCGAAGGTGATGGTGTCGGCCACGCGGCGCGCGCGCGCCTCGGCCTCTGCGCTCCGCACGGTCCAGCACAGCACTGGCGCGCCGCGCGCGCGCAGGCGGGCAAGATGCGGGCTGTCGAGGTCATCCGCCGCGTGGCTGACGAACGACGCGCCCGCCGCGTCGTAATCGGGGATGGCGCGGAGCCGCGCGCGGGTTTCCTCGCGCAGGAGCGGCCATTTTTCGGCGGAGAAGGCACCGGTGACGAGGCCGCGGGGGACTTGCGGCGCGCGCGCCGCCATGGCGATCACCATGTGCGGGTTGAAGGACATCACCGCCACCGGCCCCGCGTAATCCGCGAGCGCCGCCGCGGTTGCGGATTCGAGCGCGCCGTCGGTCTCGCCCATCTGGCCATGCTGATCCTTGAGCTCGATCAGCAGCGGCACGCGGCACGCCACCAGCGCGAGGATCTCGGGCAACGCCGGGATGCCCTCATCGCCGCCGGTGAGCGGGATCTGCGCCAGTTGCGCGGCGTCGCGCCGGCGCACCGGGCCGGTCTCGGGCGTGAGCCGCCCCAGATCGTAGTCGTGGAACACCATCGCCGCGCCGTCGCGGCTGGCCTGCAGGTCGATCTCGATGCCGTAGCCCGCCGCGACCGCCGCGCGTACCGCGGCGCGCGAATTCTCGGGGCGGCCAGCGTCGCGGTCATGGAGACCGCGATGCGCCAGCGGGACCGCCAGGAACGCCTCGGGCAGCGCGGTCATCGGATGCGGAAGATCCCGTCGATCTCGACCGCGACGCCAAACGGCAGCGCCGCGGCGGAGACGGCGGCGCGGGCGTGTTTTCCGGCCGCGCCCAGCGCCTCGCCGAGGAAATCCGAGGCGCCGTTGATGACCTGCGGCTGCTCGGTGAAATCGGCGGTGGAGTTGACAAAGCCGGTCAGCCGCACCACCTGCTCCAGCCGGTCGAGATCGCCGCCGCAGGCGGCCTTGACCTGCGCCAGCAAGGCGATGGCGCAGACGCGCGCCGCCTCGGCACCCGCCGCCACGTCCATATCGGCGCCCAGCTTGCCGGTGAGCAGGCGGTCGCCGTCCTTGGCGATCTGGCCCGAGACGTAGAGCATCTCGCCGACCTGCACATACGGCACGTAATTGGCGGCGGGCATCGGCGCGTCGGGCAGGGTCACGCCCATCCCGGCGAGGCGGGTTTCGAACTGGCTCATGTCACGGTCTCCTGTGGTGTGCGGCTGGTGCGCGGTCTGCCCGGACGCTAGCGGCGGCGCGATGCAATGAAAAGCCCCCGCGCGCGGGCCGCCGGAACCGCATGTCACGAGGCGTCTGTCCTGCCTCGGGCCTGCCTCGGGCGGTCATGTCGCCATTCTGCCACAGGAACGTGACCGATCGAAAGGCAGGGGTGGGTTTGCGCCAGCGATGGGTTATGTAAGATTGCATTCGACTCAGGACGTGGATTTTGCCTTGACCCCGACATGCTTTACCGGCCTCCGCCGCACCATGCCCGCGCTGATCCTGGCCGCCGTGACCCTGGTCGCGGGCTGTGCCGCGCAGGACTCTGCCGCCACCCGCGACGTGTTCGACCCCTACGAGGGCGAGAACCGGCGCATGCACGAGTTCAACCGCGGGTTCGACCGGGTGCTGGTGCGGCCGGTCTCCAAGGGCTATACCAGCGCCGTGCCCGACGATATCGAGACCCGCGTGGTGCGGCTGGCCGAGAACCTGTCGCTGCCCGCCGACATCGTCAACAACATCCTGCAGCTCAACATGCGCGGCGCGTTCCGCGATACCGGGCGGCTTCTGGTCAACACCACCGTGGGCATCGGCGGCCTGTGGGACCCGGCGAGCGAGATGGGCATGGCCGCGCCCACCAATACCGATTTCGGCGAGACGCTCTATGTCTGGGGCGCGCGCGAGGGGGCCTATATCGAACTGCCGGTTCTGGGCCCGTCGACGACGCGCCACACGTTCGGGATATTCTTCGACCTGTTCACCAACCCGCTGACCTATGTTCTGGAGAGTCCCGAAAACCTCGTCGGCACCGTCGCGGGCGTCGCCTCGGGGCTGTCGCGGCGCGAGCGCTTCTCGGAGACGATCGACCAGATCCTCTACGAGAGCGAGGACAGCTACGCGCTGTCGCGCTCGATCTACCTGCAGAACCGCCGCTTCAAGCTTGGCGGTACGGCGGGAGACGGCTATTCTGACCCGTATGACCGGTATGGCCAGACGATCGCGCAGGAGGGGCCCGATGACGAATGAGCCGACGCGGCGTGCCGTGACCTCCGCCGGGCTGGCCGCGCTGGGGCTGGCCGCCCTGCCCGTGCCGGCGCGCGCCCTGACCGAGGCGCGCGCCCGCGCGCTGGTGGATTCGGTGGTTCAGGATATCAACCGGGTGATCGCCTCGGGACGCTCGCTGAGCCGGATGATCTCGGAGTTCGAGCGCATCTTCGCGCGCTACGCCGATGTGTCGATCATCGCGCGCTCGACGCTGGGGCCCGCCGCCCGCCGCGCCTCGGCGGCGCAACTGCGCGCCTACACCGAGGCATTCCGCAGCTATGTCGCGCGCAAATACGGCAAGCGGTTCAACGAGTTCAAGGGCGGGCGGATCGAGGTCAAGGGAGTGCGCGAGGTCAAGTCCTGGCACGAGGTGCGCTCGACGGCCTACCTGCCCGGTCAATCCCCGTTCGAGGTGAGCTTTCTGGTGTCCGACCGGTCGGGACGCGACCGGTTCTTCGATCTCGTGATCGAGGGCATCAGCATGCGAATCACCGAGCGCACCGAGATCGGGGCGATGCTCGACCGCCGCAACGGCGATATCGACGCGCTGATCTCCGACCTGAGATCGGCGGGATAGCGCGGTGCCGGACGGGACGTGACGTCCCGGTCCGGTGTTGGCCTGGAGGGGTCGTTGGGCATGACGCGATGAGCCGCGCGAGGGCCCGACCGCCGGGTGGGCGCAGTTCGGTCTTTGCTGTGCGATTTATGGTGCAAGATACTTCAGAAATCACCGCTATTTGCGCCGTTGCAAAAGCGCCCGCCCGATGGGGCGGTCGGGCGCTCGCGCGGCGGCGGGAAAGCCCGCCTCTATTCCGCGCGGGGCAGGAGGCGAACGGCAGCAACAGGCCCGGACCGGCCCTCGTGCGCGCGATGTCTTGCCTGCACACCGGGAACGCGTGATCCCGGCCCCCGACGGGCTGCAACACACCGGCGCGGGGCCGGGTGCCTGCTGCCACGTCGCGCTTTACACCTGAACCGAGCGGTTTATCCTGCCGCGTGAGAGCACCGGAGAGGAGCCCCGCCCATGCGCCTGACCGTCAACGGCACCGAACACGCGCTCGACGGCATCGAGCCGGAGATGCCGCTCCTGTGGGCCTTGCGCGACGTGCTGGGCATCCGGGGGCCGAAATACGGCTGCGGCATCGCGCAATGCGGCGCCTGCACGGTGCATGTGGATGGCGAGGCGGTCCGCTCCTGCCAGATGCCGGTGGGCGATGTCCGGGGCGCGGTGACGACCATCGAAGGGCTGGGCACACCCGATGAGCCGCACCCGGTGCAGGCGGCGTGGATCGCCGCACAGGTGGCGCAATGCGGCTATTGCCAGTCCGGGCAGATCATGCAGGCGGCGAGCCTGCTGGCCGGGCTGCCCGACCCAACCGATCAGGATATCGACGACGCCATGTCCGGCAACCTGTGCCGCTGCGGCACCTACCCACGCATCCGCGCGGCGGTCAGGGCGGCGGCCCGCGCCCTGCGCGAGGGGGCCTGAGATGGCACGCGGCAAGACCATCGCCCGGCGCGCGTTCCTGATCGGCTCGGTCACCGTGGCAGGCGGCGTCGCCTTTGGCATATGGCGCCATGCCACGCCCTATGACAACCCGCTGCTGGACGACCTGCCCGACGGGGCGGCGGCGCTGACGCCCTATGTGCGGATCACCGGGGAGGCGATCACCCTCATCACCCCGCGCGCCGATGTCGGCCAGGGGGCGGTGTCGGTGCAGGCGATGCTCATCGCCGAGGAACTGGACGTGGACCCGGCGCAGGTGGCGACCGAATTCGGACCGCCCGACCGCGCCTACTGGAACACGGCGCTGTCGGAGGAGGCGGTGCCGTTCCGCGCCACCGACCGGGGCTGGCTGGCAGAGACCGCGCGCGACGTGATGGACGCGCCGATGAAATTCCTCGGCATGCAGATCACCGGCGGCTCGACCACCGTGCCCGACGGGTACGAAAAGCTGCGCCGCGCCGGCGCGGTGGCGCGCGAGACGCTCAAGGCCACGGCGGCGCGGCTGCACGGGGTGGAGCGCGCGGCGCTGCGCACCGAGGGCGGCGCGGTGATCCTGCCCGACGGGACAAGGCTGAGCTACGAAAGCCTCGCCGCCGAGGCCGCGCACACCGAGCCTGTGACGGATGTGCGCTTGCGCGATCCCGACGAATGGCGGCTGGTGGGCACGCCGGTGCAGCGCCTGGATATCGTGGCGAAATCCACCGGCACACAGGATTACGGCATCGACGAGGATCAGCCCGGCATGCTCCACGCCGCGATCCGGCTCAATCCGGGCCACGGCGGGGCGCTCCGGGGTTATGACGCGGCAGGGGCCGGGGGAATGCGCGGGGTGACGCGAATCGTGGAGCTGCCCGGCGGCGTCGGAATCATCGCCGACAACACATGGCGCGCGATGCGGGCGGCAGAGGCGATCGCCTGCGACTGGGCCCCGGCCCCCTACCCCGCCGGGATGGACGGCCATTGGCAGACGCTTGCCGACAGCTTCACCCCCGACCGGCAGGACAGCCGCCTGCGCGACGAGGGCGACGTGGCGGCGGCGCTCGCAGAGGGCGCGGATGTCGAGGTGGAATACCGCGCGCCCTACCTCGCCCATGCGCCGCTGGAGCCATTGAACGCCACCGTCCGCTACACGGCCGAGCGCACCGATATCTGGACCGGCACGCAGGTGCCGCGCTTCGTGCAGGGCAATGCCGCCGCGATCACCGGGCAGGATGCGGGCGACGTGCATGTGCATGTGCGCGTGGCGGGCGGCAGCTTTGGCCACCGGCTGGAGGATACCGTGGTGCAACACGCCACGCGGCTGGCGATGGCGGTGCCGGGCACGCCGGTCAAGCTGACATACGCGCGCGAGCAGGACATGGGCCAGGAATACCCCCGCCAGATCGCTATGGCGCGCGGGCGCGGGCGCGTATCGGGGGGCCGCGTCACGGCGTATGATCTGGGCATCGCCATGCCCTCGATCCTCACCTCGCAGATGGGGCGGCAGGCGATCCCCACGCCGGGCCCCGACCTGCAGATCGTGGCGGGGGCGTGGGATCAGCCCTTTGCCGTCCCCGATTACCGGGTGACGGGATACCGCGCGCCGGAGCTGGCACCGGTTTCGTCGTGGCGCTCGGTGGGGGCGTCCACCAACGGCTTCTTTCACGATTGCCTGCTGGATGAATTGATCCACGCCGCCGGGGCCGACCCCCTGGAGGAGCGGCTGCGCCTGTGCCACCACGCGCCCTCGCGCGCGGTGCTCGCGGCGGTGGGCGAGATGTCGGGCTGGGGCGGCAGCATGGGCCCCGGCGAGGGGCGCGGCGTGGCGTTCTGCCTCTCGTTCGGGGTGCCCTGCGCGCAGGTGGTGGAGGTGCGCGACACCGGCGACGGCATTCGCATCACCCGCGTGTGGGTGGCCGCCGACGTGGGCCGCATCGTGGACCCGGTGAACTTCGAGGCGCAGATGCAGGGCGGCGTGGTCTGGGGCCTCGGGCACGCGATGCACGGGGCACTCACCTATACGGAAGGGGCTGTGGAGCAGCGCAATTTCGACACGTTCCGGTCGATGCGCCTGCATGAATGCCCCGAGATCGTGGTGCGCGGGCTGGAAACCGCGGCCAAGGTGCGCGGCATCGGCGAGCCGCCGGTGCCGCCCGCCGCCCCGGCGCTGGCCAATGCTATCTTTGCCGCGACGGGCACACGGCTGCGCGAGATGCCGTTCGACCGGCGGGTGTCCTTCGCCGGCTGACAGAGGCGGCGCGCCGCCCGCGGACGACGCGATCCGGCGGCAAGCGGTCGAAATTGGCAAGCTATACCCTAAATCCTGTGCCAGAGTGGTCGCATGGGGCGTGCGGCATGGTCAGGCTCCCGCACGAAGGCGCATGGATGAAGAAGACCGGACTCGACGCGATTGATATCCGCATCCTCGGTGCCGTGCAGCGGCACGGGCAACTCAGCAAGACGCGGCTGGCCGAGATCGTCAGCCTGTCGCCCACGCCATGCTGGGCCCGGCTCGACCGGCTCAAGTCTGCGGGCTATATCCGCGGCTATCGCGGCGAGATCGCGCTGGAGCGGATCGTCGATTTCACCCGCGTGATCGTGACCGTCTCGCTCATCCATCACCGGCGGGCGGATTTCGACCGGTTCGAGGGACATGTCGCCACGCTCGACGAGATCACCGATTGCGTCGCCACCGGCGGCGGCATGGATTACATCATGACCATCTATGTCCGCAGCGTCGCCGCGTTCGAGACGCTGATGGCGGGCCTGCTCGATTCCGACCTCGGGATCGACCGCTACGTGACCTATTTCACCACCCGCACCGTCAAGCACACGGCCCCCGACCTCGCCAAGCTCGCCGCCATCCCGGCGGCCCGCCCCTCCGCCGACACCGGCTGATTCGGGCCGCGCGCGGGCGCGCGCCGCGACACAGGACCGTTTGGCCTGAACAGGGCCGGGAAAACAGCCCGCACGATCCTTGCGCGAGGATTCTTCAGACCACAGCCCCCCGGATGCTGCGTTACAAGCGCCGGTATCGCAACGCCGCGCGGCCCGGATGGCCGCCGATTGACAAGGGAGGCGACTGACATGGCGCAGATGAACGATTTCGGCTTCGGCACGCAAATACGCAAGTCACCGTATTTCGACGCGACCGTGCGCTGGGGGGCGCAGGGCTTCTCGGTGTACAACCACATGTATATCCCCCGCGATTTCGGCGACCCCGAGCAGAACTTCTGGACCCTCGTCAACGACGCGATCCTGTGCGACGTGGGTGTCGAGCGGCAGGTCGAGATCACCGGGCCGGACGCCGCGCGCTTCACGCAGATGCTGACACCGCGCGACCTGTCGGGCATGGCGGTGGGGCAGTGCAAATACGTGCTGATCACCAATGCCGAGGGCGGCATCCTCAACGATCCGATCTGCCTGCGGCTGGGCGAGAACCATTTCTGGCTGTCGCTCGCCGACAGCGACATCCTGCTCTGGGCGCAGGGCGTGGCGGTGCATTCGGGTATGGACGTGCAGATCACCGAGCCGGACGTGTCGCCGCTGCAATTGCAGGGGCCCAAATCGGGCGAGATCATGCGCGCGCTGTTTGGCGACGGGATCATGGACCTGCGCTATTACTGGTTCCGCGAGATGGAGCTTGACGGCATCCCGCTGATCGTGTCGCGCACCGGCTGGTCGAGCGAGCTGGGCTACGAGATCTACCTGCGCGACGGCGACTGGGGCGATGCGCTGTGGGAGCGGATCATGACCGCCGGGCTGCCCTTCGGGCTCAAACCGGGCCACACCTCGACCATCCGCCGCATCGAGGGCGGGATGCTCAGCTATCACGCCGATGCCGACATCCACACCAACCCTTACGAGCTGGGCCTCGACCGGCTGGTGAACGTCGACATGGAGGCCGACTTCATTGGCAAGTTCGCGCTCCGGCGCATCCGCGACAATGGCGTCGCGCGCAAGCAGGTGGGCCTGCGGCTGGGCGGCGCGCCGCTGTCGGGGCCGAACACCTGGTTCTGGCCGGTGAGCCACGCCGGCGAGACGGTGGGCAAGGTCACGTCGGCGATCTGGTCGCCGCGGCTGCAGCAGAACATCGCGCTGGCGATGGTCGGCATCGAACACGCCGGGCTGGGCGAATCGCTGGAGGTGCACACGCTGGCGGGCCCGGTGGAGGCCACGGTGGTCGACAAGCCCTTCTTCGACCCGAAAAAGCAGATCGCGGCAACCGGCGTGGCGACCGGCTGAGACCACGGAGCACCGGGGCATCGCGCGGCGCGCGGTGCCCTTGTCTTGTCGGGCGCACAGGGGGCCGGTGCCCGCCCGCGCGGCGGCAAGAGGTCAACACCGCCCCCGCTCGCTTGCTAATGCGCTAGGTCAATCCCGCCCTCTCGCGTATCCTGCCCGCGTTCCGCGTATCGGGAGACCACGGCATGTCCCTTCAGATCATCGGCTCGGGCTTCGGGCGCACCGGCACCATGTCCACCAAGCTTGCGCTGGAGGTGCTGGGCTTCGGCCCCTGCCACCACATGTACGAGGTGATGCAGCGCCCCGACCAACCGGCCCACTGGGCCGCCATCGCGCGCGGTGCGTCGGTGGACTGGCACGCGGTCTTCGCCGGGTTCCGGTCGCAGGTGGACTGGCCCGGCGCCGCCGTCTGGCCACAGACAATCCACGCCTTTCCCGACGCCAGGGTCATCCATACCGAGCGCCCGGAGGAGGAGTGGTGGCGCAGCTTCAGCACCACCATCAGCAAGTTCTTCGTGAACGCGCCCGCGATGGACCTGCCACCGCATATCCGCGACATCTTCGACACCATGTCCGGCTGGTTCCTGAAACAGACCTTCGCCGACCACACCGATCGCGACTGCGCCATCGCCGCCTACCGCGCCAACAACCGCGCGGTGCGCGAGACCGTCCCCGCCGACCGGCTTCTGGTCTTTCACGTTGCCGATGGATGGGGGCCGCTCTGCGATTTCCTGGGCCGGCCGGTGCCCGACACGCCGTTTCCCCGGTCCAACCCGCGCGACGAGTTCTGGGCGCATTTCGGCGGCGAGCCGGAATCGGGTTAACGCACCGCGCGCCGCCCGGCGCGAACCTTGCGGTTCGACGCGCGAACCTGCAGGTTCGCGGCTCAGATGCGGCGGAAGGTCAGGTAATGCGGCACCCGCCCCTCGCGCAGCGCCTTTTGCTCGTAACGCGTTGACATCCAGTCATTCCACGGCACCCGCCAATCGCCGGGCCGCTCCGCCAGCCACTCGAAGCCAAAGCGCGGCACCTGTTCGAGGCATTGGCGTACATAGTCGGGAATATCCGTGGCAACTCTAAAAATAGCACCTTTTTTCAGGCACTTGGAGAGCGGTGCTAAATGCTCTTCGGTGACGAAGCGGCGCTTGTGATGGCGCTTTTTCGGCCACGGATCAGGGTAAAGAAGGAAGGCGCGCGAGATCGACGCCTCGGGCAGAACATCAAACATGTTGCGGACATCACCCGGATAGACCGCAATATTTTGTGCCCCGGAGGCGCGGATCTTGCCCAGCAGCATGGCCACGCCGTTGATGTAGGGCTCGCACCCGACGATGCCCACATCCGGGTTGGCCACGGCCTGATGCACCATGTGCTCGCCGCCCCCGAAGCCGATCTCCAGCCAGACCTCACGACTTCCGAAATATTCTTTTAGATCAATGGGTTTCCGCTCTGGATTGACATCCCAACCGATCGAACCGGGCGACAGCCGGCCCAGGTCCTCGTCCAGCCACGCTTCCTGATTTGGGCGCAGCGCCTTGCCCTTGATGCGCCCGTGGAAATTGCGCCAGGGTGCGTCCTTGGGATAGCTACCGGTGGTCATTTCACCTATCGCCACACATTAGAAACATCTGGCAAGCCTTTGCTCAGACGTTATTTTTCAGCGCATCGACAAGGTCGGTCCGCTCCCAGCTAAAGCCGCCATCGGCCTCCGGCGCGCGTCCGAAATGGCCATAGGCAGCGGTGCGGGCATAGATCGGGCGGGTCAGTTGCAGGTGCTCGCGGATGCCGCGCGGGGTCAGGTCCATGACCTGACGGATGGCGTTTTCAACAGCCTCTTCAGGTACTTGGCCGGTTCCGTGCATATCGACATAGATGGATAGCGGCCGCGCCACACCGATCGCATAGCTCAGTTGCAGCGTGCACTTGTGCGCCAGCCCTGCCGCGACGATGTTCTTGGCCAGGTACCGCGCCGCGTAAGCCGCTGATCTGTCTACCTTTGTCGGGTCCTTGCCGGAAAACGCCCCGCCCCCGTGCGGAGCCGCGCCGCCATAGGTATCGACGATGATCTTGCGCCCGGTCAGCCCCGCATCGCCGTCCGGCCCGCCGATGACGAAGGTGCCGGTGGGGTTGACCCACCATTCGGTTTTATCCGTAAGCCATTGATTTGGAATGACATCCCTGATGTAGGGTTCGACGATGGCGCGGATGTCGTCGCTGGTCTGCGCCGCGTCGGTATGCTGCGTGGACAGCACGAGTTGCATCACCTCGACCGGCTCGCCATTCTCGTAGCGCAGCGTGAGCTGCGACTTGGCATCGGGGCCTAACGTCTTCTCTTTGCCCGATTTTCTCACGTCGGCCAGCCGTTTGAGGATGGCATGGGAATACAGGATCGGTGCCGGCATCAGCTCCGGCGTCTCGTCCACGGCAAAGCCGAACATGATCCCCTGATCACCCGCACCGTCGCGGTCCACCCCTTGCGCGATATGCGCCGACTGAGGATGAAGCATGTTATGTAACTGCAAGGTATTCCAGTGGAATTCGTCCTGCTCATACCCAATGTCGCGGACGCAATCGCGCACGATCCCGTCGATTCCGCCCATGAACTCCGCGAGGCGCGACTTGTCCGACAGCCCCACCTCGCCGCCGACCACCACGCAATTGGTGGTGGCAAAGGTCTCGCACGCCACCCGTGCGTTTTCCTCCTCGCTGAGGAAGGCGTCGAGCACCGCATCTGAGATCCGGTCACAGACCTTGTCGGGGTGCCCCTCCGAAACGGACTCGGAGGTAAAGAGGTAGTTCTGTCGGGACATGTGAAACGCTCCATTGGATACATCCGCCACGCCAGGAAGCCGTTGTGACGGGATTGACAGTGGGTAAGCCCGCAAGCCCCCGGCGTCAATCGCTAAATGCGCCGTGCGCGGCGCCTGTGCCGCCACAGCGACGACGCAAGCAGCACCGCGTAGAGTACCAGCATCGGCGCGTCGCCAAGCCGCGCATAGACGGTCTCGGGCAGCGGCGGCGGCAGCGCCGCATCGCGCCAGCCCGCCTCGCCCAAGGGCAAGCGCGCGGTCACGCGCCCGGTGGCGTCGATCATCGCCGAAACGCCGGTATTGGCCACCCGGATCATCGGCAGGCCAAGCTCGGCGCTGCGCAGCCGCGCCTGTGCAAGGTGTTGATAAGGGCCGGAAATCCGACCGAACCAGGCATCATTGGTGATGAGCAGCAGGAAATCGGGGCGCGCCGGGGCCGCAAGCAGGTCGCGCGCGAACACCCCCTCGTAGCAGATCAGCGGCAGCGCCTGCCCCAGCCCCGCGATCTCCACCAGCCGCGGGCCCGGCCCCGCCGAATAGCCCCGCCCCGCATTGGACGCCAGCCCCTGGATGCCGAACCGCGCCAGCGTGTCGCCGAACGGCATGTACTCGCCGAACGGCACGAGGTGGTGCTTGTCATAGACATCGCTGACCGTGCCGCCCGCCCCGATCACCGCCAGCGAATTGAAGATGCGCGCGCCCTCGGTGCGCTGAATGCCCAACACCACCGGCGCGCCGCGGGCCGCCTCCGCCACCGCCCCGAGCGTCGGCCCCGCGCGCTCCAGCAGCACCGGCACCGCCGTCTCCGGCCACACCACGAGATCGGGAGCCACAGCGCCCGCCGCCGAGAAGGCGCGCTGCCGGTCATAGAACATCTGCACCTTGTCGGGGTCCCATTTCTCGTGCTGCGGCGCGTTCGGCTGCACCAGCCGCACCACCGGCGCATCGGGCCCGGTCCCGGCCCCGGGCGTGAGCGCCGCGCCCAGCGGCCAGAGCGCGGCGACCGCGCCAAGCACCGCCGCCGCCGCCACCCGCGCCCCTGTCGCGAGATGCCAGAGCGCCGCTGCCGCCGCCAGCACCAGCACCAGCAGCCCCGGCGCGCCGATCCACGCGGCCCAGTGCAGCAGCGGTGTGTCGATCAGCGCGTGTCCCGGCTGCGCCCAGGGAAAGCCGGTGAAGAGCCACCCGCGCAGCGCCTCGGCCAACCCCAGCGCAGCGACAAAGGCCACGGCCCCATCCCCTGCCGCGCGCGCCAGCGCCAACGCCGCCCCCCAGAAGAGCCCGAGCCCCGCGGCAAGTCCCACAAGCGCGAACGGGGCCATCCAGCCATGCCGCGCGGCATCGACCATGAACGGCTCGGTGATCCAGTGAAGGGCCAGCAGGAAATGCCCGGTGCCCGCGCCCCAGCCGAGCCACGCCGCCGCGCGCCAGCCACCCGTCTGCCGCCACAGCCCGTAGACCAGCGCCAGCGCTGCCACGGTCAGTGGCCACAGCCCCCAGGGGGCCTGTCCCAGCGCCGCCAGAGCGCCAAGCCCGAGCACCAGGGCGGCCCGCGCGGGCCGCCCCATGCGGCCGGGCAGCGCGGCCAGGGTCTCACTCACCGGCGAGGCTCGGCACGCGCACGCGCACCCGCTTGATCCGGCGCGGATCGGCCTCGACCACCTCAAGGCTCGCACCGGTGGGATGCTCGATCACCTCGCCGCGCGCGGGCACCCGGCCCAGCAGCATGAAGACCAGCCCGCCCAGCGTGTCGATCTCTTCCTCGTCGACCTCGTCGGTGTCGGTCAGCGACAGGCCGATCTCCGCCTCGAACTGATCCAGCGGCGTCTTGGCGGCGGCGAGGTAGCTGCCCGGCCCTTCCTTGTGCCAGTAGGCGTCGTCGTCGGTGTCGTGCTCGTCCTCGATCTCGCCCACCACCTGTTCGATCAGATCCTCGATGGTCAGGAGGCCGTCCACGCCGCCGTATTCGTCGATCACCAGCGCCATGTGCCGCCGCTCGGCCTGCATCTTCTGCATCAGCACCCCGATCGGCATCGACGGCGGCACGTAGAGCAGCGGACGCAGCATCGGCCGGATCGCCAGCCGCGCCCCCTTGCCGTTGAACCCGTGCTTGAGGGCGAAATCCTTGAGATGGATCATGCCCAGAGGCGTGTCGAGCGTGCCCTCGTAGACCGGCAGCCGCGACATGCCACTCTCGCGAAACACCTGCACGAGGTCGGCGAGGCTGATATCCACGGGCACGGCGACGATCTCGGCGGTTGGAATGGCCACGTCCTCGACCGTGACATCGCGCAACCGATCGACGCCGAAGATCGCAGCCCCCGATCCGTCGGGCACCTCGTCCTCCGCGTCCTCTTCGTCACCGTGGTTGAAAATGCCGATAACCCGGCGAAAGAATCCGCCCGTCTCGTCGCTCTCGGTTCGGCCCTCGGGCTGCGCGCTCCGCGCCGCGCCAGATGATCCTTCTATGCTCTCGTCCATCCGTCTCGTCTCAGGTGGTGGGGTCAGTGCGCCCCGTCATGCGCAGTATATGGGTCAGGAACCCCCAGCTTGCCAAGTATCGCGATCTCGGTTGCTTCCATGAGCGTGGCATCCGGGTCACGGATGTGGTCATAGCCCAAGAGGTGCAACACCGCGTGCACCACCAGATGGGTAACGTGGTCGGCCAGCGGGCGACCCGCCCCCGCGGCCTCGCGCGCGCAGGTCTCCCAGGCGATGGCGATATCACCGAGAAAGGGCTCCACGCCCGGTTCGGGCGGGACGGGGCGGGCTCCGGGCGCCTCCGGTGCCAGGTCCTCGGCGGGCCAGCTCAGCACATTTGTGGCGGCAGGCTTGCCCCGGAAATCGGCGTTGAGGGCCATGATGCGCGAATCGTCGCAGGCCAGCAGGCTGATCTCCCATAGCTCCGGGTCGATGCCGAGATGGCCGAGCGCGGCCTCTGCGGCGCGCGGGGCCAGGTCCTCCAGCCCCGCCGCGTGCCAGCGGGCATCCTCGACGATCACCTCCATCGGCATGGCTCAGCCATCGGCCTCGTAGGCCTCGATGATCGCCGCCACCAGCGGGTGGCGCACCACGTCGCGCGCCGAGAAGTAGTTGAAGCTGATCTGCGGGATGGACCCCAGCAGCCGCTCGGCATCCGCAAGCCCCGAGGGCACGCCGCGCGGCAGGTCGATCTGCGTGCGGTCGCCGGTGATGACCATGCGACTGCCCTCGCCCAGCCGGGTCAGGAACATCTTCATCTGCATAGAGGTGGCGTTCTGCGCCTCGTCCAGCACCACGAAGGCATTCGACAGCGTGCGTCCGCGCATGAACGCCAGCGGCGCGATCTCGATGCGCTTTTCCTCGATCAGCTTGGCCAGTTGCTTGCCCGGCAAGAAATCGTTCAGCGCGTCGTAGAGCGGCTGCATGTAGGGGTCGACCTTGTCCTTCATGTCGCCGGGCAGATAGCCCAGCTTCTCGCCCGCCTCGACCGCGGGACGCGCCAGGATGATGCGGTCGACATGCCCCTCTATGAACATGTTCACGCCGACGGCCACGGCAAGATAGGTCTTGCCGGTGCCCGCGGGCCCGATGCCAAAGGCCAGCTCGTTCGCGTAGAGCGATTTCACATAGGCCTTTTGCGCATCGGTGCGTGGCTCGATCAGTTTCTTGCGGGTACGGATCTCCACCGCGCCGCCCTTGAACATCTCCAGTTGATCGCCATCGAGCGCGCCGCTGTCCGCGTCGTCGGCCCCCATCCGCAACTCACGGTCCACATCGGCGAATTCCACGTCCTTGCCGCCCTCGAGCCGGGCGTAGAGCGCGTTGAGCACACCGGTTGCCTCGGCGGTCGGGGCCTCCTCGCCCAGCACGGCAAGCAGGTTGCCGCGCCGCACGATCTGCACGCCGAGAACGCGCTCGATCTCGGCGAGATTCCGGTCGTATTCGCCGCACAGGTCGATCAGCAGCTTGTTGTCGGGAAATTCGACCGCCGTCTCGTGAAGCGATTCGGGGGCGGGGGGCGATGCGGTGTTACCCAATCAGGTCTCCCAGGATCAGAGTTGCCGCCCGAGCGTGCCAAGATGTGCCGCCGGGCGCAAGCGACAAGCGCGTGACGGGCGCGAGACCGCCCGGCCCCGCGCCCGCGCCGATGTGCGGCATTGTCACGGTCAGAGCGGATCGGAAATGTTGCTGCCGTCCTTGAACGGCCCCGTTGCCACCGTGGGCGGTGCCGCCCCCGAGCAGACCGGCTTGCCGTACTTGTCGAGCCGCTGCGACAGATATCCTTCGACCCCGTCGTCGATGATCCAGTGATCGCAGCCGTTGGGATCGACCCAGATACCGGCCCGCAACTGGCTCAGATGCTTCTTGTCGGTGCCGCGGTCCTGTGTCTTGTCCGGCCCCACGCCTCCGTGGCCACAAGCCGAAAGCAGCCCGATCACCGGCAGGGCGAATGCGATCCTGAAAACTGTCATGTCAAATATCCCCTCAGCGCCAGCACATGATCTCGACGCGGCGATTCTGCGCCATACCGTCGGCGGTGTTGTTCGACGCCTTGGGCTGGCGCTCGCCGTAGCCGCGCACATCCGCGATGCGCGCCCCCATGCTACGCGCGACCGACGCCACCGAATTGGCGCGGCGATAGGACAGGCGCATGTTGTATTCGTCTGCGGCGCGGCTGTCGGTATGGCCGACGATGGTGTAGGACACGGCCTCCGTCTGCTGAAAGAACTCGCGCAGCCGCTGCTTGCCCGAGGGATGGATGCGCGCGCTGTCGGTGGCAAAGAGCGTGTCGGTGTTGACGGTGCCGCACAGGTTGGCCTCGCGGCAGACGGGGATGCCCTGGCGGTTGACATGCGGGCTCATATAACCCTCGGCCCCGTCATCCATCACCCAGTGTTCGCAGCCGTCGGGATCGACCCAAATGGTCGGAACATAGCGCTCGCCGATAACGGTGCGCTGACCCTGCTGCGCGCTTGCCGGCCCGGCCAGAGCCGACATGCCAAGCGCCAGCGCAGCGGCACCGCCCGCCGCCCGGCACAGTATCCCGGATATCCTGCTTGTCACCATCTCAGCCCCCCATCCGCACAATCCCGCGCCCGGACAGACGCGACCTTTGTCAAATCACTGACAAGTTTATCCGATTTCCACTCCATGTGAAGCGAATTTCACCAGATATTGTGGACAGATGGGAAACAATGCCCAACGCGCCGCAATCGTGCCACAATCGCGGCGCTACGCGACGATCCGTCCGGCCAGCGAATTGGCCCCGCTCTCGACGATCTCGACCTGCGCCAGATCGCCCGCCCCGAGCCCCGCATCGGCGACATGCACCGCGTGCAGGTGGTCGGACTTGCCAACCATCTGTCCCGGCAACCGTCCCGGTTTCTCGAACAGCACGCCCACGGTGCGGCCCACCATCGCGTCCTGCACCGCGCGCTGCTGCCGGGTGATGAGGTCCTGCAGCCGGTGCAGCCGATCGGCCTTGACGTCCTCGTCCACCTGGCCGCGCTCGGCGGCGGGGGTGCCAGGGCGCGTGGAATACTTGAACGAAAACGCCTGCCCGTAACCCACGGCCTCGATCAGGTCGAGCGTGGCCTGGAAATCGTCCTCGGTTTCCTCGGGAAAGCCGGTAATGAAATCGCCCGAGATGAGGATATCGGGCCGCGCCGCGCGGATCCGCTCGATCAGGCGGATATAGCCCTCGGCGGTGTGCTTGCGGTTCATCCGCTTGAGAATGCGGTCGCTGCCCGACTGCACCGGCAGGTGCAGATAGGGCATCAGCTTGGCGCACGCCCCATGCGCCGCGATCAGGTCGTCGGTCATGTCGTTGGGGTGGCTGGTGGTAAAGCGGATGCGCTCCAGCCCGTCGATGTCGTCGAGGGCCCAAATGAGCCGCGCGAGGCTCCAGTCCCCGCCCTCTCCGGCCCCATGATAGGCGTTGACGTTCTGCCCCAGCAGGGTGATCTCGCGCACCCCGCGCTCCACCAGATCGCGCGCCTCTTCCAGCACGCGCGACGCCGGACGGCTCACCTCGGACCCGCGCGTATACGGGACCACGCAGAAGGCGCAGAACTTGTCGCAGCCCTCCTGCACGGTCAGGAACGCGGTCGGGCCGCGCTTCGCCTTGGGACGATGCCGCAGCGTGTCGAACTTGTCATCAGCCGGGAAATCGGTGTCGAGCGCGGTTTCGCCGGCGCGCACCCGCGCCTCCATCTGCGGCAAGCGGTGATAGCTCTGTGGCCCCACCACCAGATCGACCAGAGGCTGCCGGCGCATGATCTCCTCGCCCTCGGCCTGCGCCACGCAGCCCGCCACGCCGATCTTCAGATCGGGATTGTCGGCCTTCAGGCTGCGCAACCGGCCCAGTTCGGAATAGACCTTCTCGGCGGCTTTTTCGCGGATATGGCAGGTGTTGAGCAGGATCATGTCGGCCTCCTCGGGACGGTCGGTCCCGACATAGCCCGCCCCGCCCATGGCCTCGGCCATGCGCTCGCTGTCATAGACGTTCATCTGACAGCCATAGGTGCGGATATAGAGCTTTTTCGGATCGGCCATGCGCCCGGCTCCTGCATCAGAGGTCTCGACCGGCTCCTACATCAGGGCACGCCCCTCTTGCAATGCCCGCCGGTTTTGCCGACCCTGCACCGAAACGGGCAGGACAGACACATGACGGCAGCCACGCTCAAGCAATTCCTGGCCGCGCCCGGCACCGCGCTTGCGAAGGGGCCCGTGGCGATGATCTTCGCCGAGGACGAGACCGAGATCGACTCGACCCTGCGCCACCATCTCGACCTCGGGTTCCGCTCGGTGCTGCTGTTCGCGCCCGACGCCTTTGCCACCGCGCCGGATGTGATCTCCGAGCCGACAGTCCGCCGGATCCGCTTCGACACCGCCAGCGGCGACGATCCCATCGCCGCCGTCAATGCGGTTGCCGCAGCCGCACCGGGCCGGTGGATGTATTACTGCTACAATGCCGAATACCTGTTCTACCCGTTCTGCGAGACGCGCACGATTGGTGATCTGCTTACCTTCCACACCGAGGAACGGCGCGACGCGATGCTCACCTACGT
The DNA here is from genome assembly GCF_042430665.1 of Roseovarius ramblicola. NCBI lineage: Bacteria > Pseudomonadati > Pseudomonadota > Alphaproteobacteria > Rhodobacterales > Roseobacteraceae > Roseovarius > Roseovarius ramblicola. Next base: position 520,749 of record NZ_JBHMEC010000017.1, read on the forward strand.
GATCGACCTCTACGCACCCGATCTCGGGCGCCACCCCGATGCCGTCTCTCTCGAAGAGGCGCAACTCGACCGGTCGGGCTATTACGCGCTGGGGCGGCCAGACCCCGGCAACCACAACCACCCCAGGGAGCGCCAGCTCGATTTTCACGGCGGGCTGCGCTGGCGGTTCGAGGAGCACATCCCCCCCGACCGTCGCAAGATCGACCGCATAGCGCTGTTTCGCGCTCAGCCCGACGTCACGCTGCGCGCCGATCACACTTTTTCGGACGAGGAATACAACACCTACGCCTGCCCCTGGCACAACAGCCTGACGGCGGCCATCGCTTCCTTCCGCACCGCCAAGGCGCTCAAGAGCAACCCCGGCTCGACCTTCGACATCGCCACCTTCACCTGTCACAATTCGGTGCCCTTCGAATGGCACTCGCGCCAGTTGCTCGATCTCGGGCTGATCGAGCCGGGGCAGTGGTTCTGACCGGCGCTCAGGATCCGCCGTCTTTCCGGCGCTCGCGCGCGCTGGGATGGGCCGAGGCCACGAACGGCACCTCCGACACGATCGCCGAGACCGACCTTCCCGAGGTTTCCTGATACATCTCCGGCAGTTCCACCCGCAGCCGCGTGCCGATGCCCGACTTGTCCCACGGCACAAAGGCCAGGGCGATGTTCTGCTCCAGGTCGGGCGAATACCACGGTGAGGTGACATAACCGCAGCGCAGATCATCCTCGTCGGCGACCAGCCAGAAATCCGGCGCGTAATCGGTGATCGGCTTGCCGCCCATCTTGAGCCCCACCAGCTTGAGCGCGAACGGGTAGCGCCCCGCCTCGATCTCGTCGCGCTGCGCCTCGAGCGCGGGTTTGCCGATGTAGTCGGCGCTCTTGTGGCGCGGCACCTGGTAGGCGAGGTTGACCTGAAACGGCGAGGTTTCGGCATCCATGTCCTGCCCCCAGGACAGGATGCCCGCCGCGATACGGCGGTGATGGCCCGGCGCGATCACCCGCAGGCCGTAATGCGCCCCGATCCCGCGCAGCGCGTACCACACGCGCTCGGCGGTCTGCGAGGCATTGCGGACATAGATCTCGTATCCCTTCTCGCCACTGAACCCAGTCTGGCTGATGACCACCGGACAGCCCTCGATCTGCGCCTCCATCAGCCCGTAATAGGGAATGTCGCGCAGCCCCTCACCCAGCAGATCGGCCATCAGATCCTCCGACAACGGCCCCTGCACCTGCAACGGGGCCACGTCCAGCTCGCGGATATCGACATCCCAGCGCCGGGGCGTGTTGACCCCCTGCAACCACAGCATCAGGTCGCTGTCGGAGATCGAGAACCAGAATTCATCCTCGGCCAGCCGCAACAGCACCGGATCGTTGAGGATACCGCCCCGGTCGTTGCACAGGATGCAGTATTTGCCGTGCATCGGCGCGATGCAGGTGGCGTCACGGGTGATGACGGTGTTGACGAAATCCTCCGCGTCGGGACCCTTGACCCGGATCTGCCGCTCCACCGCGACGTTCCACAGGGTCACGCCGTTGACCAGCGCGCGGTATTCGGCCATCGCCCCGCCATCCTCGGGCCTTGCATATCCGCGCGGGTGGTACATGCGGTTATAGACCGTTGCGCGCCACGCCCCCGCCTCGATCGACAGGTGCCAGAACGGCGATTTGCGCACGCGGGTGGAAATCAGCATCTGCACGGGGGTGGGACCGGATTGGCGCAGGTTCGCGGGGACCGTGCGGTCCGACTGATCCACGCCCGGCACGTTCGGGTGGGTGCGGTTCATCTGTGTCATGCCCTCAAGATGGGCATTTTCGCGTCGTGATCAACACATGCCGCGATCACGGGCGCGTGGCGTGGCCCGCCCCGCGTGCCGCCTCAGGGTGACAACACCTCGACGATCCACCCCGAGACGCCCGCCCCCTTGTAGGGAGAGATGCGACCAGCCCAGGCCAGCCGCCGCCCGGCCCCCGCCGTGCGCTCCAGCATGGCCTGCGCATGGGCGACGGTCGCCTGCATCCGCGCGTGCAGCGAGGGCGACAACCGCGGCTCCTGCCAGATCGCGACCCCGAGACAGGCCAGCAGCGCCAGCCGCACCGGCCAGGCCCAGAGTCGCGCGCGCCGTGCGCGCGCGGCGCGTCTATCCGCCCGGGGCGGCGCGATATCGGGGAATGGCATCGCCATCGCGAAACATTGCCACCGGACGGTGGCGGAAATGCGGCGAAAAGACGGCACCGGAACGGCGCGGGGGTGGCGCTCAGAGGTTCTCGGCCTGTGGCATCCCCAGAACATGGTAACCGCAATCAATATGGATGATCTCGCCACTGGTGCACGCCCCGGCGTCCGAGGCAAGCCAGACCGCCGTGCCGCCGATCGCCTCCAGCGTGGCATTCGCGCGCATCGGCGCGTTCATCTCCGTGTGCTTGAAGGTCTTGCGCGCACCCCCGATCGCCGCGCCCGCCAGCGTCTTCATCGGGCCGGGGCTAAGCGCGTTGACGCGGATGCCGTCGGGGCCGAGATCGTTGGCGAGGTAACGCGTCGTCGCCTCCAGCGCGGCCTTGGCCACGCCCATGACATTGTAATTCGGGACCACCTTGTTCGACCCCTGATAGGTCAGGGTCAGCAGGCATCCGCCATTCGCCTTCATCATCGGATAGGCGCGCCGCGCCACCTCGATGAAGGAATAGGTCGAGATATCGAGCGAATGCTTGAAATTCGCGCGGGAGGTGTTGAGGAACCGCCCGGTCAGCTCCGACTTGTCCGAATAGGCGATGGCATGGACCACGAAATCAATCGTCGGCCAGCGCCCGGCCAGCGTGCCGAACGCCGCTCCGAGCGACTCGTCGTCGGTCACGTCCACGTCGAGAAGCAGGTCGGACCCGAGGCTTTCGGCCAGCGGGGCCACGCGCTTGCCGAACGCCTCGCCCTGGTAGGTAAAGGCCAGCTCTGCCCCCGCCGCGCGCATCTCGCGGGCGATCCCCCAGGCGATCGACCGATCATTGGCCACCCCCATGATCAGCCCGCGCTTGCCCTGCATCGAAATCGTCATCTGCCCGTCATCCGTGATACTTGCTCAGCAGCATGGCCCCGTTGGTGCCGCCAAAGCCGAAACTGTTGGTCATCACCGTGTCGAGCCCGGCCGCGTCCACCCGTGCGGTGGCGATCTCGCCCGCGTCGAGCGCGGGGTCGAGCGTCTCGACATTGATCGACGGGATGATGAAATCGTGCTCGAGCGCCAGCAGGCAGTAGATTGCCTCCTGCGCGCCGGTGGCCCCCTGGCTGTGGCCGGTCATCGACTTGGTCGAGCTGATGGGGGGCGTCGTGCCGTGCCCGAAGATGCGGCGCACCGCCTCGACCTCGCCCACGTCGCCCACCGGGGTGGATGTACCATGCGCGTTGATATAGCTCACCGCGCGGCCCTCGGGCAGCGTCGAGAGCGCCAGCCGCATCGCCCGCTCGCCGCCCTCACCCGAGGGCGCGACCATATCCTCGCCGTCCGAGGTGGCCCCGTAGCCGGTGATCTCGGCATAGATCTTCCCGCCACGCGCCAGCGCGTGGTCGCGATCCTCCAGCACCACGATGCCGCCGCCGCCCGAGATCACGAACCCATCGCGATCGGCGTCGAACGCGCGGCTGGCGCGTGCCGGATCGTCGTTGAACTTCGATGACATCGCGCCCATCGCGTCGAACAGGCACGACAGCGTCCAGTCCAGTTCCTCGCCGCCGCCGGCGAACATCACGTCCTGCTTGCCCATCATGATCTGCTCGGCAGCGTTGCCGATGCAGTGCAGCGAGGTCGAGCAGGCCGAGGTGATGGAGTAGTTGATGCCCTTGATCCGGTGCGCGGTGCACAGATTGGCCGAGATCGTCGAGCACATGGTCTTGGGCACGGCGAACGGCCCGACGCGCCGCGTGCCGCCGGACTTGAGCACCGTCTGGTGCGCCTGCAACATGGCCGAGGTCGATGGCCCGCCCGAACCGGCGATCAGCCCGGTGCGCGGGTTGACGATATCGGCCTCCTCCAGCCCCGAATCGGCGATGGCCTGCTCCATGGCGATATGGGCATAGGCAGCACCCGGCCCCATGAACCGCAGCGTGCGCTTGTCGACATGCGCGGCGATGTCGATATTGATCGCGCCCGCCACCCGACTGCGAAAGCCGTGCTCGGCCATCGCGTCATCCGCGACGATCCCCGATCGCCCCTCCCGCAGCGAGGCCAGAACCTCCTCGGCGTTGTTGCCGATGCTGGAGACGATTCCCAGCCCGGTCACCACGACTCGACGCATCGCCGCCCTCCTTCGTTGCGCTCCCGCCTTGTGTAGGACAGCCCGGTATGGGGGGCAAGCGGTTAGCGGCGCACGGCAAAGACGGTTTCGCCCGGAATGCCCTGTTGCGGATCATGAGCGCAAGGCGATGCGCCGCGCCGGGCCATTATACCGACCGTCCGCACCGGGCCAGTCCGCCCCCTCTTCACACCCCGCGCCGGTCCTCCGGCATCCCCGCCCGCACCGCCGCCTCGCAAGCGGCGGCCAGCGCCTTGCGTCCCTCGCCGAGCGGCACGGGAGTGTGGCACACCACGCGCACCCGCCCCTGCCGCGGCATCCCCAGAACCGTCAGCAGGTGGCTTGCGAACGCCATGTCCCCCCACCAGCCGTAGACGCGCGGGTCGGTGCCCTCGGGGGCCTCGTAGACCAGCGTGACGGGCTGCACCCGCGCCCCGTCCAGCCCCGTGCCGGGGGCGCAGAGCGCCTCGAACAGCGTCGTCTTGAACGGGCGCACGCGCATCCCGTCGGTGCTCGTGCCCTCGGGAAAGAACAACAACCGCTGCCCCGCCGCCAGCCGCGCCTGCAAGAGCGCCGTGTGCGCCCTCGCCGCGCGCGGGTCGCGGGTGATGAACACCGTGCCGACCAGCCGCGCCAGGAACCCGATGCCGGGCCAGCCCGCCACCTCGGCCTTGGACACGAAATACACCCGTTTGCGCGCATTGAGAGCGAAGATGTCGAGCCATGAGACATGGTTTGCCACCACCGCACCGGGCCCCTCCATCGGCGTGCCCGCCACCTCGTGCGCGATCCGCAGGATGACCAGCACCCGGCGGCACACCCACACGGTGACCGGCTGCGTCCACGGCCGCGCCATGCCGTGCACCGGCCGCTCCACCGGCCGCAGCAGCAGCGTCGCCAGTACCCCCGCCCCGATCACCAGCGCGATGCGCGCCCCGCGCCACGCCACCCGCCGCCAGTGCCCCGGGGCGCGGGCGACTGCGGGCCGGGGCGCGGGCGAGTGCCAAGTGACGCTCATCCGTCGCCGCCGCGCGTGTAGAGCGCGCGCTGGCGCGCGCTCAGCAGCGCGGTATCCATGACCAGGCACACATCGGTGGTGTTGAACGCATGATCGACATAGGCCCCCTCGCCCACGCAGCCTCCCAGCCGCAGATAGGCCTTGATCAGCGCCGGCACGGCGCGCATCGCCGCGAACCGGTCCACATCGGTCTCCGCCACCAGGTCCATCGGCTGGAAATGCCCTTCCCGCGCCCGCACCCGCAGCGCGGGCGGCGCGAGATGACGGTGATGGAGCAACGACAAAGGCTGCGCCAGCGCGCCCACATCGGTGCCGTGAAAGCTCGCCACACCGAACAGCACCTCGATCCCGTGCCGCTCGACATAGCGCGCCAGCCCCTGCCACAGTTGATAGAGCGCCTCGCCGCCGCGATAGGGGCGCGCCACGCAGGACCGGCCCAGCTCCAGCAGCCGCCGCCCGCTCGCGCGGAGCGGCGCGAGGTCGTACTCGTCCTCGGAATAGAACTGCCCGGCGCGCGCCGCGCCCTCCTCGCGCAGCAGACGGTAGACGCCCACCACGGCACCCGCGCGGCTCAGATCGCGCAGGATCAGATGGTCGAAGACCGGGTCGAAGCGGTCGCGTTCCAGCCGTGCGGCGTGATCCACAAGCGGCCCGTCGCCACCCAGTTCCTCGACGAAAACCTCGTAGCGTAGCCGTTGCGCGGCCTCGATATCGGCGGGGTCATGCGCAAGCTCGGCACGGAATCGGGGGGCATGTCCGGTCATCGGCCTCGTCTCTGATGCGGCTGCAAGGCTTCTACGCAGCCGCGCCCCGGGTTGCAACGCGGTGCTGGCCCGTTTGCACCGCCCGTGATATCAACCGGTGTTAACCCTTTGCTAACCGCGATCAGCCATCAAGGACCGGCAACAGTGTCACGCGGTTGCCGTCGATCACCACCTTGCCCTCTTCGCGAAAGTTCACCGTGATGCGCCCGCCGATATTCGACTGCACCTGCCCCACACCCCAGTCGGGGCGGTCGGGGTTCTCCACCAGCATCCCCGGCTCCAGCAGCGCGTTGAGATCCGTCATGTCCTGCCCCCTGCCCGACCGAAGCCATGCCGCCGGATGACCCCGACATCACGGCCCTCACAGGCTCGCGCATCTGCCACGATCTCGCAAGCCCCGTCGGCGCGGCGCTCACCGGGCTCGATTTCCTTTCGGGCGCGCCCGGCACCGCCGACCCCGGGGTGATGGCGCTCCTGCGCGACAGCCTGACCGGCGCGCGCGCCACGCTCGAAATGCTGCGCACGGCCTTCGGACGGGCGGGCACGGGCGCGGCGCGCGATGCCGCCTCCCTCGGAGCGACGGCGCGCGGCCACCTCGCCGCGCGCCCCCGGCTGCAGTTCGATTGGGCGCTGGACGGCCCACTCACACCGGCAACCGAACAGCACCTGGCCCTTGCGATCCTGTGCGCCGCCCACGCGCTGCCGCGCGGCGGCACGCTGGCAGTGGCGCGCAGCGCGCAGGACGTCCGCGTCACCGTCACAGCCGGGGGCGATCTCACTGCCGATCCTGCGCTGTGGGACGGGCTGGCGGACCAGTCGGCCCTGCCCGCCCCCGACCCCCGGCAGGTGGAGTTTCACCTGCTGGCCGCGCATATCGCGCGCGGCAATGCCCGGATCACGGTCACCCGCGACGCGCAAAACGTCGCGATCGTCCTGTCGACGCCCGCGCAAGATTGATCTTCCCCGGTTTTTCCCGATATTGAGGGTAAACCGCCCGATCAGCCGACAAGCGAGCGCCCGCCCAAGTGACCAAGCCCCGCCCCCTCCGCACCGAGACGCAGGATTTCCAGCGCGTGCGCACCGTCGCACAGATCATCATGGCGTTTGCCGTGGTGCTGTTCCTGCTGGTGCAGGCACGGTTCCTGCTCATTTCTCTGGCCACGGCGATCATCCTTTTCAGCCTCACCTCCGACGCGATCAATTCCATCGCGCGGGTACGCATCGGCCCGGCGCGCATCCCCAACTGGCTGGCCAGCCTCACGGCGCTGGTGATGATCTCCTCGGCGCTGCTCAGCCTGTCGGCGATCATCCTGGCGCAGGCCAACACGGTGCTCTCGACCACCATCGCCTATGCCGACCGCGCCCCCGAGGCGCTGGCCGCAGCGGTGGCGTGGCTCGGCCCGCAGGCGGAGACGGCGGTGCGGCAGGCGGTGGCCACCTTCGACGTCGCGGGCTATCTGCGCACCATCGCCGGACAGGCGGGCAGCCTGATGCAGGGCACGGTGCTGGTGATCCTCTTCGTGGGCTTTCTTTTCGCCGAGCGGGTGTGGTTCGACACCAAGCTCGAAAGCCTGCTGGGAGACCGCGCACAGGCCGAGCGCGCGGGCCGCATCATCGGTTCGATCATCCACCGGGTGAACCACTACCTGCTGGTCAAGACGCTGGTCAGCGCGGTCACGGGGGGGATGGTCTACGGCGTGGCGCGCTTCTTCGAGCTCGATCTCGCCGGGGCGCTGGGCATCCTCACCTTCGTGCTAAACTACATCCCCGCCATCGGCTCGATCGTGGCCACGGTACTGGTGGCGCTGGTGGCCTTCGTGCAACTGGGCAGCGGCCCGGTCACGCTGGGTATCTTTGCCATCACCGGCGCGATCCAGTTCCTCAACGGCAACATCATCGACCCGATGCTGATGGGTCGCGCGCTCAGGGTGTCGTCATTTGGCATCATCATCAGCCTCGCCTTCTGGGGCGCGGTCTGGGGCATACCGGGAATGTTTCTCGCGGTGCCGATCATGGTGGGCGCGATGATCGTGTTCAGCCACCTGCCGGGGCTGCGGCCGATCGCGGTGCTCTTGTCGCGCGAGGGCCTGCCCGAGACCGAGGACGAGCTCGACGCGCCGCGTCCGGCCGCCTGAGCCCGCGCGCTCCGCGCGCGCGGCGACGGCTCAGTCCGCCGCCTGCTCCACGGCACGCCCGGCATTTTGCAGGTCGCGCCCCGCCCCCTGCACCGTCTCGCACGCCGCCAGCGCCATGCAGGCCAGCAACCCGATCGTCAGCCGTTTCATCCCGCAGTCTCCCTTTTTTGTCGCCACATCCATACAACGCTGGCCAACCGGTCGCAAACGTCATCGCACACATGCCGAAAGGCCGCCGGGTTTCCCCGACGGCCAGCACTCGTTGCGCTTACAGCCTCAGAAAAACCCGAGCTTGTTGGGGTTGTAGCTGACCAGCATGTTCTTGGTCTGCTGGTAGTGGTCGAGCATCATCTTGTGGTTCTCGCGCCCGACGCCCGACTGCTTGTAGCCGCCAAAGGCCGCATGCGCCGGATAGGCGTGGTAGTTGTTGACCCAAACACGCCCCGCCTCGATCGCGCGACCAAAGCGATAGGCGCGGCTGCCGTCGCGGGTCCAGACCCCGGCGCCGAGGCCGTACATCGTGTCATTGGCGATCGCCAACGCCTCGGCCTCGTCCTTGAAGGTGGTGACGCTGACCACGGGGCCGAAGATTTCTTCCTGGAAGACCCGCATCTTGTTGTGGCCTTTCAGGATCGTGGGCTGCACGTAATAGCCGCCCGAGAGGTCCCCGTCGAAGCGCGCGGCCTCGCCGCCGACCAGAACCTCGGCCCCCTCTTCGACACCGATGGTCAGGTAGGACATGATCTTGTCCTGCTGCTCGGCGCTTGCCTGCGCGCCCACCATCGTCTCGGGGTCGCGCGGATCGCCCTGCTTGATCGCCTTCACGCGGGCGATGCAGCGGGTGATGAACTCCTCGTAGATATCCTCCTGAATGAGCGCGCGGCTCGGGCAGGTGCACACCTCGCCCTGATTGAAGGCAAAGAGCACGAAGCCCTCGACCGCCTTGTCGAGGAATGCGTCGTCCTGCGCCATCACGTCGGAAAAGAAGATGTTGGGCGACTTGCCGCCCAGTTCCAGCGTGACGGGAATAAGGTTCTCGTTCGCGGCCTGCATGATCTTACGCCCGGTCTCGGTCGAGCCGGTAAAGGCGATCTTGGCGATGCGCGGCGATCTCGCCAGCGGCGCCCCCACCTCGGCCCCCAGACCGTTGACGATGTTCAGCACACCCGCAGGCAAAAGATCGTTTATCAACTCGGCCAGCACCATGATCGCGGCAGGGGTCTGCTCGGCGGGCTTGAGCACGATGCAATTGCCCGCCGCCAGCGCCGGCGCGAGCTTCCACGCCGCCATCAGGATCGAGAAATTCCACGGGATGATCTGTCCCACGACGCCCAGCGGCTCGTGGAAGTGATAGGCGACCGTGTCATGGTCGATCTCGGACATGGTGCCTTCCTGCCCGCGCAGCACGCCCGCAAAATAGCGAAAATGATCGACCGCCAACGGAATGTCGGCGGCCATCGTCTCGCGAATGGGCTTGCCGTTGTCCCATGTCTCGGCCAGCGCGATAAGCTCCAGATTGGCCTCCATCACATCGGCGACCTTCAGCAGGATGTTCGACCGTTCGGTGGCGGATGTCCGCCCCCAGGCCTCTTTCGCGGCATGGGCGGCATCGAGCGCCAGATCCACATCCGCCGCGTCCGAGCGCGCCACCTCGCACACGACCGCGCCGGTGATCGGGGTGATGTTGTCGAAATAGCGCCCGTTCACGGGGGGCACGAACGCGCCGCCGATGAAATTGTCGTAACGGGTCTTGAACGGCGCGCCCTGCTGGCCCGCCACCTGTGTCATCTCGTTCATTGGGTTTCCTCCGGTTGTCCCCCGGTCCTCCGCCGGGGAATGAGGCTACCCTGCACACCACAGCACCCCGCGTCACCCCATGCGCGGAGGACGGGCGGGCGCACCTGTCTCAGTCCTGAGACAGGTCGCCAGTGCTTTCGTTGAGACCCAGCCGTTTCATCCGCCGATAGAGCGTCGCGCGCCCGATCCCGAGCGCGCGCGCGGCCTCCGAGACATTGCCCCCGGCCCGCGCCAGCGCCCGAATCACCGCCGCGCGCTCGGCCTTCTCAAAGCCGCGCGGCCCGTCCTCGCGGCCGAAAATGTCGCTTGCAGGCACCGGGCGGATCGCCGCCGCCTGCCCCAGACCGAACGCCTTGCGCGCGGCGCGCGTGGCCCCCACGACGATATCGTCGCCATCGACGGCCAGCAGCATCGCCGCCTCGCTGTCGTCGTGATCGGCATAGAGGATACGCGCGCGCGGATAGGCGGCGCGGAAATTGTCGGCCTCGATCTGCCGCGCGGTCTGCGCCACCATCGCGCCGATCAGCCGGTTGAACGCCTCGGTCTGATCCGACCGCGCCGAGGACACGTCAAGCGCCGCCATGATCCGCCCGTCGGCCCCGTAGATCGGCGCATCCATGCAGCTCATCGCGGTGTTGCGCGCAAGAAAATGCTCGTCACGGTGGATGATGACGCGGCGGTCCTCGGCGATGCAGGTGCCGATCCCGTTGGTGCCCTCGGCGGCCTCGGACCAGTCGGCCCCCTGCCACAGACCCCAATCGTCGAAGATCGACGCATCTCCCTCGGCGCAGCGCTGATCCAGCACCACCCCCTCGGCGTCGGTCAGCAGCACGGCACAGCCCGAATGGCCCAGCAGACCGAAAAGTTGATCCAGCTTCGGCGCGGCCACTTGCAGGAACTGCTCCAGCCCCACCTGCCGCTGCCGCAACTCGGCCGCCTCCACCCGCTCGGGCGCGCGCCGCTCGGCGGGGTCCAGCCCATGCGTGAGCATCGAGCGCCGCCAGGACGCCACCACCCGCGACCGCGCCGGGGCTGAGGCCGACTGCGACTGTTCGAGGACCTTGTCGATATGGTTGCGCTTGTCGGTGATGGGGCGTCTCCCGCATATCGCTATCCGACAAGGATACCTCGCGCGGCCCGTGCCTGCAAATCCGGACTATCGTGACCCAGATCAAGGTGCCCGCGCGAAACCGCGACTAACAATCGCCGCAACGATCCTCAGACCCGGAGGGGCCCATGCTGCGCCTTGGTTTCATCCTGCATCTCTTCATCGGCTCCACCCTCGCGGGCTCTGCCGTCATCGCCGCGCTCGTGATCGGGCAGGATACGCTGATCCCGATCCTGATCGCCGCGGCACTCGGTTTCGTCGCGGCTTTTCCGGTGACCTATGTGGTGACGAAAAAGCTCTGGGAGAATGGCTGACCGCCGCGCTCAGCCGTCGAGCCACGCGCGCACCGCCGCCTCGAATTCGCGGGGCTTCTCGGCGTGGAGCCAATGGCCCGCGCCGGGGATCTTCGCGAAGCGCGCGGCGGGAAACAGCGCCTTGATCCGGTCACGGTGCTGCGGCGCGACATAGTCCGACTCCGCCCCCGTCAGGAACAGCGTGCGGCCCTCGTAGACCCCGGACACATCGGGAAACCCGATGATTTTCGGCATTTCGCGCGTCAGCGTGTCGAGATTGAGAAGCCAACGCTTTTCCTTCACGTCGAGCGATTGCAGGAAGAACGGGACCAGATCGGGGTTATCCACCCGCTCCAGCAGTTGCGCGCCCGCGTCGGCGCGCCGCTCGACGCGGTCCAGATCCACCGCCTTCATCGCCTCGACATACTGGACCTGACTGTGCGTGTAGGCCACCGGCGCGATATCGGCCACGATCAGGCTGTTGACCAGATCGGGCCGCGTCAGCGCCAGCACCATCGCGGCCTTGCCGCCCATCGAATGGCCCAACACGTCCCATGCACCGCCCAGATGCCCGATCACCTCGGCCAGGTCACCGGCCATATCGTCGTAGCCATGGCTGTCGAACCACGGGCTGCCGCCGTGATTGCGCATGTCCACCGCCACCACGCGGCGGCTGTCCGACATCCGCTTGGCGATCACGCCCCAGTTGCGCGCCGAGCCGTAGAGCCCGTGCGCGATCAGCACTCCCGGCTTGTCAGAGGGGCTGCCATGCTCGATCATGTTCAACATGGGACGTGCATAGCGCCGTGCCACGCCGATGACCAGCCCCGGTGCCGGACCTGCGCCCGGCACGAGGACACAGACGAAGGCTGCATGCCGATGACAGACACCAGCCAACCCCGCGGCCGGATCGCCGCGCGCCTGTGCGACAGGACGGGGTCGCGCGGACCGGCGCGAGACCGCCTGACGCGCCGCGCCGACGCCACGCTTCAGGCGGGTCAGCGCGGGACGGACCACCCAAGGCTCGCCCGCCTGCTCGCCCCGCGCACCGCAGACGCCGCCCCCGGCGGCAGCGGGCGGCGCGCGCGGCGCAAGACGGCACTCCTGCGGATCGCGGGCGGGATCGTGCTCAACCTGATGCTGTTTGGAGCGCTGCTCTACCTGTTGTGGCGCTACGTCCTCTCCGCCTAGATGTGCGCTGTCAACGGGCTGTTCCGATCCAGCCCTGCCCGGCTGATTGGTGGCTTGGAGTTTAGCGCCGGGTGCGAACGGTGCGGCCTGTGACCGAATGCGTCGCGAGGGGTGCGATTGGTCTGGAGGGGGCATTGCAGTGAGCCGCGCCATCGCATGTCCGCGGGCAGGCGAGCCAACGGTGTTTCAGGGCACTTTATCCCTCCATACCCGCAAAAGTCTTAATCGGCGCGCTGGCTGAGCCATATCGCCTGTCCGTCACGCCGAAGGCGTGCCGCGTATACCGGCGCACCTCCGGTGCGACGGGGCGGACATGCGATGGCGCGGCGGCCTTCGGCCTTGACTCCGCGCCGGGACCAGACGGCCACCGTCCCCTCCAGGCCATTCCCGTCGGTCGTCCCACTCCACCGTCGTCCGCATTTCCGGCTGCCGGTCGTCCTTCGACTGTTTCACACAAGGATACCGGACCAGTGCCCGATACCCGCCTTCCCTGCGGACGCTTCTGTCAGGTGGCCAACCCTAGCGATGGTGCCGGTGCCGCCAGCGGCGCACGTTCTCTTCCAGCCGCCCGGCATAGGCGGAACGTCCGGCGTCGCTCATCGCCATGAGGTGCGCCACCAGCGCGGCGTGTCCGGCCTCGAATCTCTCCGCCACCCGCACGCGCTGCGCGGCGAGCCGTGCCTCCACCGGTGCCGGATCAAAGGGCTGCGCCCGCAGGTCGGACAGCAGCGCCTCGAAGCTTTCACGAAGCGCCGCGCGGCGCGCCGCATGCGCGCCCCGCCCGTCGCGCAATCGCGCCGCGACGGCCTCGCGCCCCTCGGCGTCGAGCGCGTGGGTCAGCGGCCCGCCCATCTGCGCCATTCGCGCGGCGTGCGGGCCGTATGCGCCATGCGGCCCGATCCCGTGGCGCAACACCCAGCCGCCAATCGCCCCGAGCACAACCAGGTTGAGCGCCAGCGACAGGATCAGCACGACGCGCCAGCCGCGCCCGTGGTTCCCGGACTGCTCAGACATCAGAACCCCCCTCCCGTCTCCAGCGCCAGATCGGGCGCGATATCGACCACGTAATCGCCCGTAGCCGACGCCAGACCCGGCAGCGTCTCGGGCAGGGCGAGCCCGATCCACACCCCGGCCAGCCCCGCCGCACCCAGTCCGGCCATCGCCGGCCAGCCGCCCAGCGCCCGCGTGATACGCGCCCACAGACCGGCGCGCGGCGCGGCAGGCCGCGCCACGACCGCCGCGTACCGCGCCTGCTCGGCCCCGGCGTCCTCCAGCACCCGCGCCATCAGGTCGGGTGAGGGCGCGGGCGCGGCCTTGCGTGCGGCTTCGAAAAACGGCGCGAGCGCCGCCTCCTGCCGCCTGTCCTCGTCAGTCATCGACATATCCCAACTCCTCCTTGCGCGCGGACAGCGCGGTTGCCAGTGCGCGCCGGCCGCGCGTGGTCAGACTTTCGACCGCCTCGACCGTGGTGTTCATGATCCCGGCGATCTCGGGATTGGTGCAGCCCTCGATATGGCGCAGCACCACCGCATGCCGCTGCCGCGCAGGCAACTCCGCCAGCGCCGCCTGCAGCGCGGCGGCGCGGGTGCGTGTCTGCATCAACGCGGGCGCGTCGGGGGCCGGGTCGGGCGGCTCGGGGACATCGTCGAGCGCCACCGTGCCGCCGCGCGCCCGCCGCTTCCGGTCGATGCACAGGTTGGCCACCACGCGGTAGAGCCAGGTGGTGACACGCGCCTCGCCCGCGCGCCAACGCGGGGCCTGCCGCCACAGCCGCAGCATCGCCTCCTGCGCCACCTCCTCGGCCTCTGCGCGATTGCCCAGAAGCCGCGCGGCATGGGCCAGCACGCGCGGCGTGAGCCGTAGCGTGAGGGTGCGCGCAGCCGCCCTGTCGCCGCCGGCAAAGGCGTCGAGCAGGTCCTCGTCTGACAGGTCGTCATGGGCGTCCAGCGGCATGGTCATCTCACGAGGCTAGCGCCGCGCCCGCCGCGTGCCAAGCGGCGGGCGCGGGCGGGCTCAGTTCTCGTGATAGTGGTGGTGGATAACAAGATCACCCTGCACCACGCTGCCCTTGCCGAGGCTGTGACGGGCCATGCCGTCGCCCTCGCCATGCCGCATGCCTTGATGCATGCCGTGATGCATGCCACGGCCCTTGCCACGCCGCATCTTCCCGCGCATCTCGCGCATCCTGGCGAATTCCTCGCGTGACACCGCGCCATTGCCATCGGCGTCGAGCCGGTCGAACATGCGCCCGGCGGGGCCTGCGCGCATTTCCTCCAGCGTCAGCATGCCATCGCCGTCGCCGTCGTGATACGCGATCATCCGGTCCACCCGCGCCTCGATCCGGCCTGTGGCCCGCTCGGTCATGCGCGTCACCATCTCGTCGCGGCTGACCTTGCCGTCGCCGTCGGCATCGGCCTCGCCGAAACGCTCGGCCATGTCCATCGGGCCGTCACCCTGCATCCCGTGATGCATCCCCATGCCCTGGCCCATGCCGTTCTGCTGTTGCGCCTCGACCGCGGCGCTCAGCCCGCCGCCCAGAGCGATAACGAGCGCGAGACCCGCCAGACGTCCAATATGTTGCATTATCTTCCCTCTTGCTGTTCATCGTGTTTCCCGGCACCGCCTCTTTCGCGCGCACCTGTCTGCTGATACGCTCTCCTCTGCCGGTTCCGGCGCGCCGTGCCCGGTTTTTTCGCGTCCGTCCCGCACGGGCGCGCGACATGGTGCCGCAAGGACGGGCTGTCGCCTTCAAATCCGGTGCGCGCCCGGCCATGTTCGCGCCAACAGCCGCGAGGAAGCAGGAATGCGCGACACAACCATCACCGAGGTCACAGAGGCCGAGCGCGACACCCGGCGCGCCATGTGGCGCGGGTTTCGCGGCAAGTGTCCCAATTGCGGCAGCGGTCCGCTTCTGCGCGGCTATCTCAAGGTGCGCGACCACTGCCCGGTGTGCCGCGAGGACCTCAGCCACCAGCGCGCCGATGACGGGCCCGCCTACCTGACCATCCTGATCGTCGGCCATCTGATGGCACCGCTCCTGATGTTCGTGTTCGAGACATGGCGACCCGAGCCGCTCGTACTGTTCACCACATTCTCTGTTGGCACCATCGCGCTGTCGCTCTACCTTCTGCCGCGCCTCAAGGGGGGCATGGTGGGCCTGCAATGGGCCAAGAGAATGCACGGTTTCGGGGACGAGGACTGACGCCCCGAGACGATTGGAGGGGCGCATGACCGAGACGCAGACAGACGCGGCACAGGTGCCGGTGCGCGATGCCGCCACGGTGATCGTGCTGCGCGAACGCGCGGGCGCGCCCCATGTGCTGATGGGCCAGCGCGGGGCCGGTGCCGTGTTCATGCCCAACAAGGTGGTGTTTCCCGGCGGTGCGGTGGACGTGGGCGATGCCGATGTGCCGCTCGCCCGACCGCTGCCGCCGGTCTGCGCCGACCGGCTGCGCGCGGATTGCGAGAGCGATCTCGGCCACGCGCTCGCCGCCGCCGCGATCCGCGAGCTGTGGGAGGAAACCGGTCTCGCCCTCGGCACGCCCGGCGCGTGGCCCGGCGCGGTCCCGCCGGATTGGACAGGCTTCGCCGGCCGTGGCCTCGTGCCGGTGGCCGATGCGCTGCAATTCGTGTTCCGCGCGATCACGCCGCCGGGCCGCCCGCGCCGCTTCGACGCGCGTTTCTTCCTCGTCCATGCCGAGGCGATCGCGGGCGACCCGGATGATTTCTCGGCCGCCTGCGAGGAACTGAGCCACCTGCAGTGGGTGCCGCTCGCTGAGGTGCGCCGCCACGACCTGCCGTTCATTACCGAGGTGGTGCTCGCCGAGGTGAGCGCCCGCGCCCATGACCGAAGCCCGCCCGCCTCGGTGCCGTTCTTCCGCAACGATGACGAGGCAAGCCTGTTCCTGCGGCTCAGTGGGATGGAAACGGACTGAGGGTCCTCGTCGTTTGTGGCCTTGAGCGGACGTTGACGTCTATACCCATGCGCGGAATCAAGGGCGAAGCCCGCCGCGCATCGCCGGGCCGCCCCCCCGGCACGGCGATTTGGCTGCAACCTGCTCTGATCTCTGATGTTTTTCGGGTTTGGCTGGCATAAAGCACTGCCAAACTGACGTTGGATCGCCGCACTGCGGCCCGTCGATGCGCGGCTCACCCAGAAGTCCCCTTCAGGCCAGATCACCCGCCTTCACCGCACCATCACCACCGCGACCACCGAGACCGTGACCAGCGCGATGGCAAACCCCTCGCGCCGTGTGAGCCTCTCGCCGAAGATCAGCACCGACGCCAGCAGCGAGAAAATCACCTCGACCTGACCCACGGCAAAGACGAGCGCGGCGGCCTGAAGCGTGAAGGCGGTGAACCAGCACAGGCTCCCGGCCATGCCCGACAGCCCGATCCACACCGCCACCCGCCGCGCCGCGAAAACGCGGCCCACCTGCCCCGGCTCGCGCCAGCCGAGCCACAACGACAGCGCGAGCGCCTGCATCAGCGTCACGGCCGTCAGCGTGATCCCCGCCCGCACCAGCGGATCGGCGCTCGCGATCTCCAGCGTCGCGCCGCGATAGCCCACCGCCGAGACGGCAAAGAACGCCCCCGAACCGAGGCCCAGCATCGCCGCCCGCGAGCCGAGGTGCCGCCACCAGCGCCCGGCTGTGCCGGGCGTCTGCGACAAAAGCAGAACACCGGCCAGCCCGACGATGATCGCGCCCAGACCCGCCAGCCCGATCCGGTCGCCCAGCACCACGAGGCCGACCAGCGCGGTCTGCACCACCTCGGTCTTCTTGAAGACGATACCCACCGCGAAATTGCGCTCGGCAAAGAGCGCGACCACGGCCCAGGTGGCTGCGATCTGCGCCAGCCCTCCAGCCACGGCATAGAGCCAGAAGGCAGGTGTCAGACCCGGCCAGACCGCGCCCGTGGCGATGAGGTAGCCACCGGCCAGCACCACCACGAAAGGCGCGGAATACAGAAATCGCGCCAGCGTCGCCCCGCCGGCGCTGAGCGCGCCCATGCTCAGCCGCTTCTGCAGCACGAAGCGCAGGGTCTGAAACGCCGCCGCGGCGACGGAGAGGATAATCCAGGCGTCCATGCCCCGTCATGCACCGGATCGACGCGACAGGCCAGCCAGCAAGAGAGCAGCGCGCCACATACCCGAGGCGGCCGGAAACCGGCGTCGGGCCGGGCTGGAGGGGCGGCCGCAAAGGTTGCCGGATGCGGTGCGGCGACCGGCCGCCGCCCGGGCCGCGCGCCTCAGCCCTCGCGCGCCTCTTCCGCTGCGCTGTCCTCGGCGGTCTCCACGTACCATTCCTGCGCCGCCGCCAGCGCCACCGGCGAGCCGGTGGGCGAGACGCCGACATAGGCCCCGGTCTCGTCCACCGGCACCGAGGGCCGACAGGTCATCCGCCACGCGGCATACGCCGCGATCAGCGCGAACAGCACCGCCAGAAAGAGCCAGAACCCGTGCGGCCCGACCATGTCCATCAACTGCCCCGTCACCATCGGCCCGGCGATTGCCCCCATCCCGTAGACGAACACCAGCCCGCCCGACGCGGCGGCCATGTCCTCGACCTGAAGGAAATCGTTGGTATAGGCGATGAACAGCGAATAGAGCGGCGAGGCCATCCCCCCCATGATGAAGCCCAGCACCAGCAGCGTCTCGAAATCGACCCCGAGGAATGCGCCCACCCCGGTGCTGACCGCGCCCACCGCCGCCACCCCGAGGATGAGCCACCGCCGGTCGATCCGGTCCGACAGCCAGCCGATGGGCATCTGGAACGCCACCGCGCCGGCAAAGATGGCGGCGACGAAGCCGCTGATCTGCGCCACACTGAGCCCCGCCTGCGCGCCATAGACCGAGGCCATGCCGAACTGTGCGGCAAAGATGCCACCAAGGATCAGCATCCCCACGCTGGCCAGCGGCGAGCTGTCATAGAGCCGGCGCAAGGTCATCGGCTTGTCGGTCTCGAAGGCGGGCGTGGGCGAGGCCGACAGAAGGATCGGCGCGAAGCTCAGCGACACGAGGATCGAGGGCACAACGAACAGCAGATAGCCGCCCGCGTCGCCCAGGTTCATCAGCCCCTGCGCGGCGATGATGCCCGAGGTCTGGGCGATCATGTAAGCCGAGATGATCTTGCCGCGCGTGGTGTTTGTGGCGGCGTTGTTGAGCCAGCTCTCGGCGGTCACGTAGACCCCCGCGAGGCAGAAGCCCAGCAGCACCCGGATCACCGTCCAGCTATAGGGATCGGTCAGCACCGGGAACGCGATCAGCCCCGCCGACAGGAACGAGCCCAAGGCCGCGAACACCCGCACATGCCCCACCCGGCGGATCATCTCGGGCGTTGCCCGGCTGCCCGCCAGAAAGCCCACGAAATAGGCCGAGGTGATGATCGACAGCTCCAGCGTGCCAAAGCCCTCGATGCCGCCGCGCACCCCCATGAGCGTGGCCTGCATCCCGTTGCCGATCATCACGAGCATCATGCCCAGCAGCAGCGCCCAGACCGAGCCGATAACCTTGAACATCGTGGCGATTCCCTGTGGTTGACAGCCCCGTACGCCCGCGCCGCTACACCCGACGGCGGGCCGCGTCAAACCCGATTCGCAGCCCCCGCAGCGCGCCCCGGCACATGCGCAAATATGCGGCAGGCAGGGGCGCGGCCTCTGGCCCTTTGGGCACGGGGCGGTTAAACGCGGGGAACCCAGTTCAAGGCGACAAAGGCAGTCCGGCACGATGGCACGTCACCTCATCACCTCGGCGATCCCCTATATCAACGGGATCAAGCACCTCGGCAATCTCGTGGGCAGCCAGCTTCCCGCCGATCTCTACGCGCGCTACCTGCGCGGGCGCGGCCACGAGGTGCTCTATCTGTGCGCCACGGACGAGCACGGCACCCCCGCCGAACTTGCCGCCGCCAAGGCGGGCAAGCCGGTGGATGAATACTGCGCCGAGATGTGGTCCGTTCAGAAACGGCTCTCCGACGGGTTCCGCCTCGGCTTCGACCATTTCGGTCGCTCCTCCAGCCCGCAGAACCGCCGCCTGACCCAGCATCTCGCGGTGCGGCTGCACGAGGCCGGGCTTATCGAGGAGGTGCGCGAGAAACAGGTCTATTCAAAGGCCGATGGCCGCTTCCTGCCGGATCGCTACATCGAGGGCACCTGCCCCAATTGCGGCTATGACAAGGCCCGCGGCGACCAGTGCGAGAACTGCACCAAGCAACTCGACCCCACCGACCTGATCGCGCCGCGCTCGGCGATCTCGGGCGCGACCGATCTGGAGGTGCGCGAGACGCGCCACCTCTATCTGCGGCAATCGGTGATGCGCCGCGCGCTCAGCGACTGGATCGACACCAAGGCCGACTGGCCGCTGCTCACCACCTCTATCGCGCGCAAGTGGCTCAACGACGGCGACGGGCTCCAGGATCGCGGCATCACCCGCGATCTCGACTGGGGCATCCCGGTGCAGTTCGAGGGCGCGCCTTGGCAGGGCATGGAGGGCAAGGTTTTCTACGTGTGGTTCGACGCACCCATCGAGTACCTCGCCTGCGCCGCCGAATGGGCCGAGGCGCAGGGGCTGGAGGCCGAGGCGTGGGAGCGCTGGTGGCGCACCGACAAAGGGGCCGCGGATGTGCGCTACACCCAGTTCATGGGCAAGGACAACGTGCCGTTCCACACGCTCAGCTTTCCAGCAACGCTGATGGGCGCAAACCATGACGGGACCGAGCCGTGGAAGCTCGTCGATTACATCAAGTCGTTCAATTACCTCAACTACGATGGCGGCCAGTTCTCCACCAGCCAGGGGCGCGGCGTGTTCATGGACGACGCGCTCGACATCCTGCCCGCCGATTACTGGCGCTGGTGGCTGCTGAGCCACGCGCCCGAGAATTCCGACAGCGAATTCACATGGGAGAATTTTCAGGCCAGCGTGAACAAGGACCTTGCCGACGTACTGGGCAATTTTGTCTCCCGCGTGACCAAGTTCTGCCGCTCGAAATTCGGCGAGGCAGTGCCGGAAGGGGGCGTGTATGGCCCGCAGGAACAGGCGTTGACCGACCGGCTGTCGGCGCGGATCGGGGATTACGAGGCGCACATGGAGGCGATCGAGATCCGCAAGGCGGCGGGCGCGCTGCGGGCGATCTGGGTCGAGGGCAACGAGTACCTGCAGGAGGCCGCGCCGTGGGCCACCTTCAAGGAGGACCCCGCGCAGGCAGCGGCGCAGATCCGGCTCGCGCTCAATCTCGTCCGGCTCTACGCGGTGCTGTCCGCGCCCTTCATTCCCGACGCGGCGCAGGCGATGCTGACGGCGATGAAGACCGACGATACTAGCTGGCCCGACGACGTCCCCGCCGCGCTCGGGCACCTGGCACCGGGCCACGCCTTCGAGGTGCCCGATGTGCTCTTTGCCAAGATCACCGACGAGGCGCGCGAGGACTGGCAGGCGCGGTTCTCGGGCACCCGGGGCTGAGCGTCGCGGCCACGCCCGCGGGCCGCCGCCGGGCATGTCCACGCGGCGTGAACCGCCCCGGAGCGCCGGTGGCCCGCCCCCGCGCCTCTCAGCCGCGAAAGCCCGTGGCCACCACGAATTTCTCGGAACTGTCGGCGCGCGAGGCCGGGGGCTTCACGTTGGCCACCTTGGCGAATCGCTGCTTGAGAACCTTCTGCAAATCGCCCTCGGCCCCGCCCGCCAGTACCTTGGACACAAAGGTGCCACCCTCCTCCAGCACGTCGAAGGCCAGATAGGCCGCCGCCTCGCACAGCGCGATGATGCGTAGGTGATCGGTCTGCTTGTGCCCCGAGCTTGACGCCGCCATGTCCGACATCACCACGTCCGCCTTGCCGCCGAGCCAGGCCTTGACCTGCTCGTCGGCGCCCTCGTCCATGAAATCGAGCTGATGGATCTCGGCCCCGGCGATCGGCTCCACCTCCTGCAGGTCGATACCGATGAGACGGCCCTGCCGCTTGCCCGCGCGGTCGCCCAACGCGTTGATGCGCGGCACCGCCACCTGACACCAGCCGCCGGGCGCACAGCCCAGATCGACCACCCGCGCGCCGGGCACGAGAAAGCGGAACCTGTCGTCCAGTTCCATGATCTTGAACGCGGCGCGGCCACGGTAGCCCTCGGCCTGCGCGCGCTTGACATACGGGTCGTTGAGCTGCCTCTGCAGCCACCGCGTCGACGACGCGCGCCGCCCTCGCGCGGTCTTGACCTTCACGGTCAGATCGCGCTGCCCGCGCCCGGATGTGTTCTTGCCGTCCGGCCCCTTCGCCATCAGTCCTCTCCATCCTCGAGCACGCCATCGGCAGCCATCTGCGCATAGAGCATCCCCTCGCGCAGCCCCCGGTCCGCCACCGACAGCCGGTCCGTGGGCCAGCAGCGCAGCAGCGCCTGAAGGATCGCGGCACCCGACATGATGAGCGTCTGCCGGTCCTGACCGATGCGCGGATCGCGCCGCCGCCCGGCGGGGCCGAGCGAGAGGTAGGAGCGGATCACCCGGTCGATCTCGTCGCTGGTCATGGTCAGCCCGTCCACCTTGTTGCGGTCATAGCGGCGTAGGCCCAGGTGACTCGCCGCCACGGTGGTGATGGTGCCGCTCGTGCCGACGATCTGGAATCCGTCGCGGCTCTGCTCGTCCTTGTAGGGGGCGAACTCGGCGAGGTTCTCCTCGAAATACCAGCTCATCAGCGCAAAGCGCGCGGCATCGTCCTCGACATCGCGGAACTGCTCGCGCAGCGTCGCCACCCCCAGCGGCACGCTGATCCAGTCCACCACCCGCGCGGCGGGGGCGGTCCCCTTGGACTGAAACCCCATGTGCATCTGCATGATGGCGCGCTTGCGCTCGGCTTCGGGCACGTCGCGCAGGTCGATCCAGACAAGCTCGGTCGAGCCGCCGCCGATATCCACCACCAGAAGCTGCTCGGTCCGCGCGCTCACCAGCGGCGCGCAGGAGATCACCGCCAGCCGCGCCTCCTCCTCGGTCGGGATCACATCGAGCGTCAGGCCGGTCTCGCGCTCCACCCGCGCCATGAACTCGGCACCGTTGACGGCGCGGCGGCACGCCTCGGTGGCCACCAGCCGCATCCGCGTTACCCTGTGGCGGCGCAGCTTCTGCCGGCACACGCGCAGCGCCTGAATCGTGCGGTAGATCGCGGCGCGCGACAAACGCCCCGACCGCTCCAGCCCGGTGCCGAGCTGAACCGATTTCGAGAAACTGTCGATCACGCGAAACGTCCTGCCCTCGGGGCGGGCGATCAGCATGCGACAACTGTTTGTTCCAAGATCAAGCGCCGCGTAAAGCGGCACCCGATCCGGCAGGCTCGGCGCGGGGCTCTCGACCGGGTCCGGGATAGCGCCCGCACCAATCGGACGCTTGGGCGCCATGACAACACGCCCTCCATTACAAGTTACCTTGAGAGTAGGCGCATCCGCGCGCCCGTGCAAGACCCCGCGCCGCCGTGCCGCGCCCGGCGATCAGTGAAAAATCCGTTCGCCCTGCTCGTCGATCACCTGTTTCGCCTTGCGCAGCGACACCGCCGCCGCCTCGCCCTCGTCGCGCAGCACGTCGGCGCGCAGCAGGTGGTGCACCTTCACCTCGCCGCCCACCTGCCGCTCGATCCGCGCGCCCACGCGCCAGCCGCCGTCTTCCGGCTGCGGCGCGGGCGTGATGCTGTAGCCGTTGTAGTCCTCGGCGGGAAATCCCGGTGCATCGCGCTTCGCGTCACCGCCACCGCCTCCGAACAGTTTTGACAGGATGGACATCGGGGCCTCCTTTGTGGTGCGGGCACGGCCCTCGCGGGGACTGCCCTCAATAATGATACCGGCATTGCAGGATGACGATCTCGTCCTGCGTCACATGATAGACCAGACGATGCTCCCGGTCGATCCGCCGCGACCAATACCCCGCCAGATCGCCCCGCAGCGGCTCGGGAGGGCGAAATCCGGCGAGCCCGGCATGCGATCATGCCGAAGGAGTGTCGGCGCCTGCGCTACACAGGGCTGGACAGAAATCGCGCGGCATCCCTTATCAAAGCTGCCATTGTCGACGCTTCGGACTTGTCGTGAAGACGCACATTCACGATTAAATCTCGTCGCTCAACTGCATGTGGCAGGCGTGCAGAAACAGAAGAATAGCTCAAGCCAGGCTCGCTTAACGCCCGTTTGTTGAGATAAAATAAAACCCATTGCTTCGCCGGGAGAGCGTCGAACCAGAGCTTTCCGTTACAGGTCCAACGAAGCACATCCCCAAAATGACCACGCTTCTGAATTTTCAGATCGAATGGCAATACTGAAGTCTCGTCACGAAGAACCCGGAGGCACTGCCTTCCCGTGTCAGTCAGTCCACGTCGCATGTCGAGTTCGGAAATCAGGTCTCCGGTCATTTTCGCCTCAAAACCGATAAAAGCTAAAACCTCACTGATCCAGGAAACTCCTTAGCTTCCGTGACCGGCTGGGATGCTTCAGCTTGCGCAGCGCCTTGGCCTCGATCTGCCGGATGCGCTCGCGCGTCACCGAGAACTGCTGCCCCACCTCTTCGAGCGTGTGATCGGTGTTCATCCCGATGCCGAACCGCATCCGCAGCACCCGTTCCTCGCGCGGGGTGAGCGACGACAGCACCCGCGTCGTCGTCTCGCGCAGGTTGTCCTGGATCGCGCTGTCGAGCGGCAGGATGACGTTCTTGTCCTCGATGAAATCGCCAAGCTGGCTGTCTTCCTCGTCGCCGATGGGCGTCTCCAGAGAAATCGGCTCCTTGGCGATCTTCATCACCTTGCGGACCTTCTCCAGCGGCATCTGGAGCTTTTCTGCCAGCTCTTCCGGCGTCGGCTCGCGGCCGATCTCGTGGAGCATCTGGCGGCCCGTGCGCACCAGCTTGTTGATCGTCTCGATCATGTGCACGGGGATGCGGATGGTGCGCGCCTGATCGGCGATCGAGCGGGTGATCGCCTGCCGGATCCACCATGTGGCATAGGTGCTGAATTTATAACCGCGGCGATACTCGAACTTGTCCACCGCCTTCATCAGGCCAATGTTGCCTTCCTGAATGAGATCAAGGAACTGCAGCCCGCGGTTGGTGTATTTCTTGGCGATCGAGATCACCAGCCGCAGGTTGGCCTCGACCATTTCCTTCTTGGCGACGCGGGCCTCCTTCTCACCCTTCTGGACCTGCCCGACGATGCGGCGGAATTCGCTGATGTCGAGGCCGACATACTGGCCCACCTGCGCCATGTCGGCGCGCTGCTCGGCCACCTTGTCGGCGAACCGCTCGATGAACATCTGCCAGCCGCGCCCGGGCTTCTTCGCCATGTCCTCAAGCCAGGCGGGGTCAAGCTCGCGCCCGCGGTATTCCTCGATGAATTCGCGGCGGTTGATGCGCGCCTGATCGGCCAGCTTCACCATCGCGCCGTCGATCTGCATGATCCGGCGGTTGATACCGTAAAGCTGGTCGATCAGCGCCTCGATGCGGTTGTTGTGCAGGTGCAGCGAATTGACCAGTTCGACGATCTCGGCGCGCAGCTTCTGGTATTTCGCCTCCTGCGCCTCGGAAAACGAGCTGTCCTCGTTCAGCGTGGCGGAGATGCGGCTGTCCTGCATCTCGCTCAGTTGCGCGAAATCCTCGGCGATGCGGTCGAGCGTCTCGAGCACGCGCGGCTTGAGCGCGGCCTCCATCGCGGCGAGGCTCATGTTGGCCTGCTCGTCCTCCTCGTCGTCGTCCTCGGCGCGCTGGATCGGGTTGCCGTCGGCGTCAAGCTCCTGCGACTTGTCGGCCCCGTCGGTCGCCGCGCCGGCGGGCGGCGTGCTGACATTCGCGGCGACCACCGGCTCCTCGCCCTCCTCGCC
This sequence comes from Roseovarius ramblicola, assembly GCF_042430665.1. Lineage (NCBI taxonomy): Bacteria > Pseudomonadati > Pseudomonadota > Alphaproteobacteria > Rhodobacterales > Roseobacteraceae > Roseovarius > Roseovarius ramblicola. The sequence continues at coordinate 546,156 of NZ_JBHMEC010000017.1, forward strand.
GGGGGTGTTGCCAAAGGTGGTCTCGAGGTCGATCACGTCGCGCAGCAGGATGTCCTCGCCCAGAAGCTCGTCGCGCCAGATGGTGATCGCCTGAAAGGTCAGCGGGCTCTCGCACAGGCCCGCGATCATCGTGTTGCGGCCCGCCTCGATGCGCTTGGCGATGGCGATCTCGCCCTCGCGGCTCAGCAGCTCGACCGACCCCATCTCGCGCAGATACATGCGCACCGGATCGTCGGTACGGTCGAGCTTTTCCTCCTTGCCCGACCCGAGGGTGATCTCGCCCTTCTTGCCGATCTCGGCGACGGCGGTGGTCTTGCCGTCATCCTCCTCGGCCTCCTCGGCCTCGATGATGTTGATGCCCATCTCCGACAGCATCGACATCACGTCCTCGATCTGCTCGGACGACACCTGGTCGGGCGGCAGCACCTGGTTGAGCTGGTCATAGGTGATGAAGCCCTTTTCGCGGGCCTCCGAGATCATCCGCTTCACCGCGGCCTGGCTCATGTCGAGCGAAACCTCCGGTTCCTGCTCGTCGGGCTTTTGCTCGTCGGTGTCCTTGGCGGCCATGCGCATCTCCTTGGCGATTCCGGGGGCGGTTGCAGCCATCTGATTCGTTGACCCGAATCAATAGCGCGATCAACTGATTCGCACACCCGTTTACTGTTTATTTCCTGCCTCTTCCGCAACGAATTGCGATTCGGCCACGCTCCGGCTCGTCAATGCCCCGGCTTGGGGCGGTCCAGTTGCCCGAGCAGCCGGGCAAACGCTTCGCGCTCCTCGCGATCGAGGCGCAGGCCATTCTCTCCAAGATCGTAGACGGTGCGATCCTCCTCAACGCTGCGCTGCGCACGGTTGCGCGCCTCCGCCGCCTGCGCCACGCGCCATGTCAGCGTCTCGTCGGCCAGGCCGTCGATATCCTCGACCGCCTCGCGCAGTTCCGCCTCCACGCCAGCGCCCGCCGCCAACTTGGCGAATTCCTCGCGCAGGGTGAGCGTCGCGCGCTCGGCGTCACCCGGGTGGCGCACCGGCGGGGCCAGCGCGACATGGGGCAGCGCCATCAGCTTTTCAAGGGTTTCGTCGCCGATCTCCGCCGCGATCTGCGCACGCAGTGTTTTTTCCCCTGCCCCGGCGTGGTGCAGGATCGCCGCGCGCAAGGCCGCATGGTCGGGGTCGCGGCACGGCATCCGCTCGATCTCGGCCTCGAACATCTCGGCGACGTCCGGACAGGAGATGAGCGTGGCGAGGATCACCGCCTCGCGCAGGCGCACCGCCTGCGCCGGGTCGCCCGAGGCCAGCACCGAGTTGCGCGTCTCGGCGCGCGCCGTCTCGGGCGGGGACCACTTGCCCCTCGGCCCGCGCCCGCGCGGTGCCTGCGCCGCCTGCCTGCGCGGGTTGAAGAGCTGCCAGCGCAGATCCTTCAGCTCGCGCTCGTAATAGCCACGCAGCGACGGGTCGCGGATCAACGCCGCCTTGTCGCGGCAGGTCCGCTCCAGCGCCGCCTTGCGCTCGGGCGTGGCGAAATCGCGCCCCTCGGTTTCGCGCTGCCACAACAGCCGCACCAGCGGCAGCGCCGCGTCGATGCGCGCCTGCACCGCGCCGGGGCCTTCGGCGCGCAGCAGGTCGTCGGGGTCCTTTCCCTCGGGCATGAGCGCAAACCGCAGCGTCCGCCCCGCCTCCAGCAGCGGCAGGGCAAGGTCGATCACCCGGTAGGCCGCGCCGAGGCCGGCGCGATCGCCGTCGAGCATGATCACCGGCTCGTCCGCGATCCGCCACAATAGCTGCAACTGATCCTCCGTGACCGCCGTGCCCAGGGGGGCCACCGCCGCCCCGAAACCGGCGGCCACCAACGCGATCACGTCCATGTAGCCCTCGGCCACGATCAGGGGGGCACCCTTGCCCGCCGCCTCGCGCGCGGGCGCAAGATTGTAGAGCGTGCGCGACTTGTCGAAAATCTCGGTCTCGGGCGAGTTGAGATACTTGGCGTTGTCATTCGGGTCCATCGCCCGCCCGCCAAAGGCGACGCAGCGCCCGCGCGCGTCGCGGATGGGGAACATGATGCGGTTGCGGAACACGTCGTAGGGGCGCCCGCCCCGCTCGCTCTCGCGCGCCAACCCGCAGGCCAGGATCATCTCCGGCACCACCCCCTTGCCCGTCAGGTGATCCCACAGCCCCTGCCATCCATCGGGGGCAAAGCCGATGTCGAACTGCGTGAGCGTCTCCCCGCTCAACCCCCGGCGCCTGAGATAGTCCCGTGCCGCTGTCCCCGCGCCCGCGCGCAGTTGCAGGCCGAAATACCTGACCGCCTGCTCCATCACCTCGGTCAGTTGCGCGCGCCGGTCGGCCTTTTCCTGCGCTTGCGGGTCGCGCTCGGGCATCGGCATCCCGGCCTCGCCCGCCAGGATGCGCACCGCCTCGAAGAACTCGACATTCTCGGTCTCGCGGACGAAGCTGATCGCGTCGCCCTTGGCGTGGCAGCCAAAGCAGTAATAGAACCCCTTGCGGTCATCGACGTGAAAGGACGCGGTCTTTTCCTGGTGAAAGGGGCACGGGGCCCACATGTCGCCCTTGGCCTGGTTGGACTTGCGCATGTCCCACATGACCTTGCGGCCCACGACATCGCTGAGCGACAGACGCGTGCGCAATTCATCAAGGAATCCCGGGGGCAGGCTCATGCCTCATATATCGGGTGCGGGCGCGCTCATGTCCAGAGGCTCACTGCGCCTCGCACTGTGCCACCCACGCCGCGGCCACATCCTTGTCGAGGTCCTTGTCGGGCAGATCGTAAACCCAGTCCACCAGCGGGGGCACGGCGGGCGCATAGCCCTCCCGCCCGGCACCGAGGCTGTCGGTGATCCCGGCCTTCGCGTCCCCGGCCCCCTGCCCGGCCTTGCGCGCCTCGACGGCGGCAGCGACGATCTCGCCGGTGGGGGCGCAGATCGGATTCTGCGCCGCCGCAGCCAGTGGTGCCAGCGCGCACAGCACCACAAGCCCCAAGGATATCATCCGCATCGATCCGGCCTCCCGTTTGAAACAGGTCGCAAGCTAAGCGATTCCCGTCCCGCGTGCCAGCGGGTCGCGACAGACCGGCGGGCGGGCGACGCGTGATCATCCGCCACCGCCGCACCGCCCGCCCGCCGCTCACAGCGCGCGCACGCTCGGGCGGCGCCACGTCGCCCCCGGCTCCACGATCAGCTCGGTCAGCGCCCAGACCAGCGCGTCCACCCGGTCGGGGCTGCCGCGCCCCTCATAGCCGCGCGCGGTCATCGCGCACATCTGGTCCTCCAGCGCGCCCAGTCCGCGCAGGTGATGCACCCGCCCCTGCTCGTAGAGCGCAGCCACCGGCTCGGCGCGCGTCACCTTGCCCCGGTTCGCGTGGACCTTGCGGAACGGCACCAGCGGGTCCACCTGCCGGATCACCTGTTCCACCAGGTCGCCGCCCTGGTTGACCTCGGCCACCAGGCGGTCGGCCCCCCAGCGCTCCATCGCGCGGATCGCGGCCTTCGCCCAGGCCATCGGGCTCGCGGCGCTGACGCTCGCATCGGCCAGCACCCAGGCCCGCCAGTCCGACACGGGCCCTTGCGTGACCGCACCCACCACCACGATCCCGCATTCATCCGACCCGGAATGGCCAGTCACCGGCGGGTCCACGGCCACCACGATCCGGTCCAGCTCCGGCGCCGCCCCGACCCGCCCCGCCTCGATCATAGCGGGCGTCCACAGCGCATCCTCGGCGGCGTCCATCAACACGCCGTCAAGCTCCTGCCGCCCCAGCCGCGTGCCGGCATAGCGCGCGCGCACCTCCTCGAGGAACCCCTGCGCCAGATTGGCGGTGTTGGCCTCGGTGGGCGCGCTCGTCTCCACCGTGCTGTCGCTGGCAAGGATATCCTTGAGCACGCCCACGTTGCGCGGCGTCGTGGTCACGCAGACCTGCGGCGCCTCGCCCAGCCGCAGCCCGAATTGCAGCATGTCCCAGGTGTCGCGCGCCTTCTTCCACTTGGCCAGTTCATCCACCCAGGCACCGTCGAACTGCGGCCCCCGCAGCCCCTCGGGCTCGTGCGCGGAAAACACCTGCGCCACCGCCCCGTTGGGCCATACGAGCCGTCTGCGCGTGGCCTGCCACTCGGGGCGGCGGTCCGGGGGGCTGCACGCCATGATCCCGCTCTCGCCAAAGATCATGACCTCGCGCACCTGCTCGACCGTCTCGCCGACCAGCGCCAGCCGCTTGCACGCACCTTCGTCCAGCGGCTTCGCGCCTTCGACGCGGGCGCGCACCCATTCGGCCCCCGCCCGCGTCTTGCCCGCGCCGCGTCCGCCCAGGATCACCCATGTGCGCCAGTCGCCGCCGGGCGGCAACTGATGCGCCATCGCCCAGAACTCGAACACATAGGGCAGCGCCAGCAATTCACCCTCGCCCAGGGCATCGAGGAACTCGTGCTGCGCATCGCTTCCTTGCGAGACGATCCATGCGGCACCGGATCTCAACCCGGGCGGCGTCGAAGTCGATGGCGTAGCCGTGGACGATGCCACGCTCGTGTTGTCTGCGTTTTTCAAGCTGTGCCTCCATATCGATGGCGATCCTGAGCCACTGACGGATTTCCGCCGTGGCCCGCGTCGCGTTCTTCAATTCGTCGAATTCCCCGGCCCGTATCCGCCGATAAAGCGCCTCGAGCTCGCCGCGCATGTCCGCAAGCTGCTCTTCAAGCGAATTGATCGCATTGCTCAGGCCCGAGGGCCCCTCCTCCGGGGTGATCAGAACCATGCGTGTCGCTGCCTCATGCCGTTTCCCTTCTCGCGATGCCCCCCGCCCGCGCCGGCACGAAAAGACGGTCGCCTTTGGCACCCCGCGACCGCCCGTCCATCTCGTCCAGCAAGGCACAACCTATACGCGATCTCCTGCGATCGGTCAAATCTGCGCCACCGGCCAAACGCCCGTCATGTTTGGGTTTTCTTAAGGTTTCGGCATCCCGCCCGCGCGCCACGCAGCCCAGTCCTCGGGGGTGTCGAGGTCGGTCACGGCGCGCGCGCCCGGCAGCGCGACATGCGCTACCTCATGCGCCGCAAGGATCGCCCGCGCGCCCGCATCCCCGCGCAGCGTCGCCATCTCCGGCAGATACCGCGCCGGGAACACCACCGGGTGCCCCACGCGGCCATCCTCGGCAGTGGCCCGCAGGATACGGACCCCGTCAAACGCCCCCAGAACCGCCCGCAAATCCGCCACCGTCAGATCCGGCAGATCGGGCAACAGCACCATCAGCGCCCCCGCCCCGCGCGCCGTGGCCCAATCCGCCCCCCGGCGCAGCGACGCGGCCATGCCCTCGCCCGCCTCCGGCACCTCCTCCAGCCACAGGCGCGGCCCCGTCAGCGGCGCCAGCGCCCGCGCCCGCGCGTCCCCCCCGGGCGGCAACGTCACCAGCACCTCGCCGCCGAGGTCCAGCGCCGCCGCCACCCGATCGGCCAGCAGCGCCCGCCCGCGCACCTCCTCCATCAGCTTGTCGCGCCCCCGCATCCGCCGCGACGCCCCCGCCGCCGGCACCAGGATCGCCACCGCACCGCTCACCGGATGACGTTGAGCCGCAGCCGCAGCCCGCGACGCGCCTCCTGCGGCAGGTGCCGGTTCAGCCGCCGGTTCACCGCACCGAATATCCCGATCACCACCAGCGTCAGCAGGATGAAATACCCCGCGAGGATCGGGTAGGGCACAAACGGGTTGAAGGTTTTGTCGGCGAAATAATTGGCATAATACAGCGCGTCGCCCCGCTGCTGCCACGCCGGAAAGCCGGAAAAGAACACCAGCGTCGTCGAATGGAACAGAAAGATCGCCTCGTTGGTATAGGCAGGCCACGCCAGCCGCAGCATGGTGGGCCAGATGATCCTGCGAAACCGCGTCCAGCCCGAAAAGCCATAGGCGTCCGCCGCCTCCACATCGCCCTTGGGGATCGATCGCAGCGCACCATAGAAGATCTCGCCGGAATAGGCTGCGGTATTGAGAAACAGCACGATCAGCGCCCCCAGCCACGCCGACGTGAATGCGTCAAAGACCGGGCTGACCGATTTCAGCGACAGAAACAGGAAATAGGCGAAAAAGAACTGGATGAAGAGCGGCGAGCCGCGAAAGACAAAGATGAACCATTCCGACAGCTTGCGGATCACCCGGTTGCGCGATCCCTTGCCCACCGCCACCAGCGTGGCCAGGAAAAACCCCGCCAAAAGCGCCAGCGCCCCGAAATACACGTTCCAGATCATGCCCGACCCGATCAGCGTGAAATGCTCGCAGAGCGTATAGCCCTCGCGCGGCAACAGCCGTTCGCCATGGCCGAGACTGCGCAGCGCGTAATCCTGCACCGTCTGCCAGCAGCTCATGCGCCCGCCCTCCGCTGCGCTTCGCCGCCGGTGGTGGCCTGCCCGTGGCTGAGGCGCTGCATCACCCGCTCGAGCGCCACCTCCGAGACCTTGGTCAGTCCGAGATAGAACACCAGAAGTGCCAGAAAATACCACATCCGCCAGTCGCCATGCGGATAGTCGGTAAAGCGCGGCAGCGCGGTGCCCCCCATCTCGCGCGCCCAGTAGACGATATCCTCCACCCCGAGGAGGAACAGCAGCGGCGTGGCCTTGGTCAGCACCATCCACAGGTTGCTGAGGCCCGGCAGCGCATAGACCCACATCTGCGGCACGAGGATGCGCCAGAAACTCTGCCGGCGGCTCATCCCATAGGCCTCCGCCGTCTCGATCTGCGCGCGCGGCACCGCGCGCATCGCGCCATAGAGCACGCTGGCGGCGAACGCCCCGAACACGATGGCGAACGTCAGAACGGCGAGGAAAAATCCATAGGTGTCATGCACCCATTGCGGCGAGTTGCCCAAGGGCAGCTTGGCCGCCTGGCACACCACGAAATCATTGCCCTGCCAGATCTCGTCGGGCCAGTCGGGGCATTTGACCTGATGGCGGATCACCTCGAAAATCTGGTCGAGCGCGATCACGAAGAACAGGAAGAACGCGATATCCGGCACACCGCGCACGATGGCGATATACGACTTGCCGAACCACGACAGCGGCCAGATCCGCGACCGCGCCGCCATCGCCCCGCCAAAGCCGAAGGCGAGGGCCGTCGGCGCGGTGATCGCCAGCAAGAGCAGCACCGTGCCCACCGCGATGTAGAGATTGGCGTGCTTGACCGTGGTCAGGTAACAGGCCAGCCACCGCGCACCGTCGAGCGTCGCGGGATCGGAGCAGAAGGAAAACATGCGCGCGGCCCCCGGCGGATCGGCCCGCGCGCCGCATGGCGCGCGGGGATGAAAGCGGTCACTCGAAGGTCGAGGACACTTCCCATTTCTCGATCATCGTGTTGAGCGTGCCGTCATCCTTCATCGACTGGATCGCCGCATCGAAGGTCTCGCGCAGCTCGCCGTCGGATTCGCGCACGCCCATCCCGACACCGCCGCCCAGCGGCACGTCATCGCCTACGAACATCAGGCCCGGGTCCTCCTCCGCGATCGGTGCGAGGTAGGACTTGTCGGCCAGAACCGCGTCGGCCTCGCCGTTGCGCACCGCCGCGATGGTCTCCTCGGGCGTGGCGAATTCCAGCAAGGTCGCGCCCGATTCGGCCACGTAGCCTGCCTGGATCGTGCCGGTCTGCGCCGCGATCACGCCGCCCGTCAGATCGACATCGTCGGACATCGCCAGGTAGGCGGACGGGTCCGGGGGCGTGTAGTTCTGGGTAAAGTCGATCACCTCGTCGCGCTCGTCGGTGATCGACATGCCGGCGATGATGGCGTCGTAGTTGCCCGAGACGAGATTGGGAATGATGCTGTCCCAGTCGTTCGTCACCCACTCGCAGTTGAGCTCGGCGCGCGTGCACAACTCGTCGCCCAGATCGCGCTCGAAGCCGTCCACCTCGCCCGCATCGTTGATGAAGTTCCACGGCGGATAGGCCCCCTCGGTGCCCAGCCGCACCACGTCCTGCGCCATCGCGATGCCGGCCATCATGGTCACGGCGGCGGTGGAAATCAGTAGTTTCTTCATGTGTTTTTCCCTCCTGGTTGGTAAATTTCAGGCGGCCATCGTGGAGCTGAGAAAGCCCCGCAGCCGCTCTGATTCCGGTGCGCCGAACAATGCGTCCGGCGCGCCCTCTTCCTCGATCAGGCCCTGATGGAGAAAGACGACATGATCGCTCACGTCGCGGGCCATGCTCATGTCGTGGGTAACGAGCATCATCGTGCGTCCCTCGTTCGCGAGGTCCTTGATGACGCGGATCACCTCCTGCTCCAGTTCCGGGTCTAGCGCCGAGGTCGGCTCGTCAAAGAGCAGCGCCTCGGGCTCCATGCACAGCGCGCGGGCGATTGCGGCGCGCTGTTGCTGCCCGCCCGAGAGCTGTGCGGGGTAGACGTCGCACTTGTCGCCGATGCCCACCTTGTCGAGATAGCCGCGCGCCGCGTGCTCCACCTCGGCCCGGTCGCGGCCCAGCACCGTGACCGGCGCCTCCATCACGTTTTGCAGGATGGTCATGTGCGCCCAAAGGTTGAACTGCTGGAACACCATGCTCAGATTGGTGCGGATGCGCAAAACCTGTTTGGCATCAGCGGGATGGCGGCCCAGCCCCTCGCCCTTCCACTTGACCGGTTCGCCATTGAACAGGATGTCGCCCTGCTGGCTGTCCTCCAGCAGGTTGGCACAGCGCAGGATGGTGGATTTGCCCGATCCCGACGATCCGATGAGCGAGATGACATGGCCGCGCGGCGCGGTGATATCGACGCCCTTTATGACCTCAAGCGCACCATAGGCCTTGTGCAGGTTGCGGATTTCGATCACCGGCGTCTCGGCCACGCGCGTCCCCCTGTCGGACTTTTGTCTTGTGACGTTCTCGTGACAATAGGGCCGAAAATTCCGCGCGATGCAACTTGCAATACGGCGGAACAGGGCGCGTGACCTCCGAATTGACGCCCGATCAGGTCAATTCGGAGGCAGGCGGCGCCGGGATCGGCAGCGCGAGATAGGCCTCGGGTGCGATCCGGGCCAGCCCCGAAATCCCCAGCGTGTCGCGATCCTCCCGCGTCATCGCCGCCAGCGCCGCCGAGAGCGCGGCGCGGATCGGGGCGGGGTCGCGCGTGGCGGCGGTGATCCAGGGCAGCGCGGGTGTGGGATCGGTGCGTCCGACCACCCGCAGGTCGCGCGCGAACCTGTCGGTTCGCGCCATGAACCTCCAGCTTAGCGCGTCGAGCGCGGCGATGTCCGCGCGGCCCTCGGCAACCGCCCGGGCAGAGGCCGCGTGTGCGCCCGTGCGCAGTGTTTCGGTAAAGGCAAAACCCCGCTCCGCCGCCCATGCCTGCGGCGCGGCCCAGCCCGATTGCGACAGCGCGTCGTTGTAGGCCAGCACCGCCCCGGCGAATTCGCGCGGGTCGTCGCGCGGATCGTCGCGGCGTGCAACGAACACGCTGTAGTAGTGGCCCGGAGGGCAATCCGGCAGGTCGCAGACCGGGGGGCCCACAAGGTTCACCTTGTCGTAAAGCCTTGAACGGTAAGGCAAACCACAGGTCTGCGACAAGAGCAGGTCGGGGCTCTGCCAATGGTCCCAGAGGTCTCCCTCACGGGTGAGCCGCTCCGGCCCCTCGCCCAGCCGCGTGCGCACGCCCTGCCACAGCCGGTCATTGGCCGCCGCCGTCTCGGGCCGGTCATACATCGGCAGGCTGGCAATCATCCGCGCATGACCCGTTGGCGGGCGCGGGCGCTGTCCTGATCGGTGAGGCCCAGAAGGCTCGTCACCAGCCGGATGAGCGAGTCCTCGTGCGCCTCGCGCGCGCCATCGGCCAGCGCAACCTGCCACAGCGCCTCGATAATTTCGGCGCGCGCCTCATAGGGCACCGCGTCCTTGATCGCGCGGGTGAAGCGCACCGTATCGGGCGCCTCGGCCTCGAGCGCCTCGGCGTCGCCGCGCAGCACCTCGGCCCCGGTCGCGTCCAGCGCGTACCGCTCGGACAGGATGCGGGCGATGCGCGCGCGCTCGTCGGCGTCATAATGGCCGTCGGCGCGCGCTAGGCGCACCATCAACGCCGACAGCGCGCGCCGCGCGTCCTCGTCGGGCAGGGTCTCGGGGGCGGGGGCCAGAAGCCGGCTGAGCAAATCTCCGAACATGCCGCCGATATAGACCGCCCGCGCGCCCGCGCCAATGCCCCGTTGTTACTGCGCGCTCCAGCCGCCATCGACGCTGATCGTCGTGCCGGTGACCTGCGCCGCCGCGTCCGAGCAGAGATAGAGCACGGTCCCGGCAAGCTGTTCGACCGTGACGAAATCCTTGGACGGCTGTTTGGCGAGGATCACCTGCTCGATCGCGGCATCCTCGGAAATGCCGTATTGCCTGGCCGTATCGGGAATTTGCGCTTCCACCAGCGGGGTGAGCACGTAGCCGGGACAGACGGCGTTGCAGGTGATCGGCTCCTTCGCGGTCTCGAGCCCGACCGTCTTTGTCATGCCGACGACACCATGCTTGGCGGTGACGTAGGCGGCCTTGAAGGGCGAGGCGCGGAGCCCGTGCGCCGAGGCGATGTTGACGATCCGGCCCCAGCCCGCCTTGCGCATCAGGGGCAGCGCGGCGGCGGTGGTGTGAAAGGCCGAGTTCATGTTGATCGCGATGATCGCGTCCCATTTGTCCTGTGGAAACTCGTCGATCGGGGCGACATGCTGAATGCCCGCGTTGTTGACGAGGATGTCGCAGGCGCCCGCCTGTGCGATCAGCGCCCGGCACTCGTCGGGTTTCGACATGTCGGCCTTGATGTAGCGCGCCTGCACGCCGGTCTCGTCGGCGATTCGGGCGGCGAGCGCGTGATCCTCGTCCGAATCGGTGAACGAGTTCAGAATCACATTCACGCCCGCGCGTGCCAGTTCCTCGGCGATGCCCAATCCGATACCGGAATTGGAGCCGGTGATGACGGCGGTCTTGCCCTTCACGCTCATGCTGTGTCTCCCATATGCATTGCGCGCGCAGCATAGATGCTGCATTGCGGAATTGCACGCGGGTCTTGCGATCACGTCGCGGAGAGCGGACAAAAAAAGCCCCGGCACAAGGCCGGGGTCCAGTCATTGAGGCAGGTTTCATACAGGCAAGAAACCTATCGAGCAGTGGTTTCTTTATAAGCAATCCTGAGCCGCTGTCCAAGCTAAAAGTTTGAAAAGGCGTGAATCCGGTCTTAGGCTCGGCACCAGGAAAACAAGGCAGAGCAGGAATTGTCGCCGATATGGCACCGGATTTTTTCTCCACATGGCGCGCCGCACTCGCGGCGCTCGCGCTCGGGCTGACAGCGGCACCGGCGCGCGCAGAGCCGACACATGGCATAGCTATGTATGGCCCCCCTGCCCTGCCACCTGATTTTGTGTCGCTGCCCTATGCCAACCCGGATGCCTCCAAGGGCGGGCGCATCGTCACCGGCAATGTCGGCAGCTTCGATTCGCTCAACCCTTTCATCCTGCGCGGCACCGCACCGTGGCAGATCGCGCACCTCACGCACGAGACACTCATGGGGCGATCTTTCGACGAGCCGTTCACGCTTTACGGTCTTCTTGCCGAATCGGTCGAGACGGATGCGGCCCGCTCGTGGGTGGAGTTCACCCTGCGCGAGGAGGCCCGATTCTCGGACGGTACGCCGGTCACTGTCGAGGATGTGATCTGGTCCTTCGAGGCGCTCGGCACGCGCGGCCATCCGCGCTATCGCGGCTTCTGGGACAAGGTCGCCTCGATCGAGGCGACCGGCCCGCGCAAGCTGCGGCTCACCTTCAACGAGACCGACCGCGAGCTGGCGCTGCTGGCCGGGATGCGTCCGATCCTGCAAAAGGCGCAATGGCAGGGGCGCGACATCGCCGAGGGCGGTCTTGCCGACGTGCCCCTGGGCACCGGTCCCTATGTGGTCGAGGAATACGAGGCCGGCCGTTTCGTGTATTTGCGGCGCGACCCGGATTACTGGGGCCGCGATCTCGCGTTCCGCCGCGGCACGCATAATTTCGACGAGATCCGGATCGAGTTCTACGGCGACGATACCGTGCTCAAGGAGGCGTTCAAGGGCGGGCTGCTGAGCTATGTACGCGAGTTCAACGCCGAGGCCTGGGCCAATCAGTACGATTTTCCGGCCGTTGAGCGCGGCGAGATCGTGCTGTCGGAAATCCCGCACCGAAAGCCCTCCGGCATGACCGGATTTGTCATGAACACAAGGCGCGCGCCGCTGGATGACTGGCGGGTGCGCGAGGCGCTCATCACCGCGTTCAACTTCGAGCATGTCAACGACACACTCACCGGCGGGCGGCAGCCGCGCATTACCTCGTATTTCTCGGGCTCAGAGCTGGGCATGCGTCCCGGCCCCGCCGAGGGGCGGGTGCGCGAACTGCTGCTGCCCTTTGCCGACAGCCTCCTGCCCGGCACGCTCCAGGGGTATGATCTGCCGGTGAGCGATGGCACGGCGCGCAATCGCAAGGGCCTGCGCCGGGCGATGCGGCTGCTGGGTGAGGCGGGCTGGCAGGTGCGCGAGGGGCGGCTGGTGAACGACGCGGGCCGCCCGCTGGAGCTGACCGTGCTGCTGCAACAGGACGGGCTGATCGCGCAGGCGGGCGCGATGATGGACATCTACGCCCGCGCGCTGTCGCGGCTGGGTATCGCGCTGACCATCGAGTCGGTGGACAAGGCGCAATATGCCGAGCGCGCGGCGCAGTTCGATTTCGACCTGACGATGATGCGCCGGTCCCTGTCCCTCAGCCCCGGCAACGAGCAGCGCTTTTACTGGGGGGGCGATCATGCCGACGAGCCCGGCAGCCGCAACCTGATGGGGATGCGGTCCGAGGCCGCCGGGGCGATGATCGACGCCATGCTCGCCGCGCCCGACCGCGCGGGCTTCGTCGCCGCCACCCGCGCGCTCGACCGGGTGCTGAGCGCCGGGCGCTATGTCATCCCGATCCATCGCTATGCCGTGGGCCGTATTGCCCACAAGGCGGATTTGACCTATCCTGTGGATAACCTGCCGATCTACGGTGACGGGATTCATTTCCTGCCGACGGTCTGGTGGGAGAAAAAGAACGACAATCAATAACGTCACACGAGCAGAGCAGGCAAGCACATGCGCAAACTCATCGCCCTCGCCCTCATCGCCGGGCTGACCGGGTGCGCCACCGTCGATGGCATCGGACGCGACATTTCCGGTGCCGCGCGCGGCGTCCAGAGCTGGTTCTGACGCGGTCGCAGGCGGCGCGGCGCGCGTCCCCCGCAGCGGGGCGCGCGGGGTCCGCTTTTCCCTTGACGCCCCCGCCCCGGCTGTCAAAACCCAAGGTCATGAGCACCGCCACCCTCACCATCGACCTCGACGCCATCGCCGCCAACTGGCGCGCGCTCGACGCCGCCAACACCGGCGAGACGGCGGCGGTGGTCAAGGCCGATGCCTACGGGCTGGGCGCAACCCGCGTGGCGCGCAGGCTGATGCGCGAAGGCGCGCGCAGCTTCTTCGTCGCCATCGCCGAGGAGGGGGCGGCCCTGCGCGAGGTGGTGGGGCCGGAGGCGGCCATTTACGTGTTCTCGGGTCACATGCCCGGCGATGCCGACATGATCGCCGATTGCCACCTCGTGCCGATGATCAACTCGGTCGATCAGATGATCCGCCAGGCCGAGGCGCTGCCCGGCCATGGCTTTGGCATTCAGCTCGACAGCGGCATGAACCGGCTGGGGATGGAACCCGCCGAGTGGCAGGCGGTGCGCGAGATCGCGCTGGCGCAGGGGCCGCGCCTCATCATGTCGCATCTCGCCTGCGCCGACGAGGCCGATCACGCGATGAACGCGCAGCAGTTGCACGCCTTCCGCGACATGACAGAGGGGCTGGATGTCCCGCTCAGCCTCGCCAATACCGGCGGCATCCTGATGCACCGCGATTACCATTTCGACCTCGCGCGCCCCGGCATCGGTCTCTATGGCGGCGCGCCCTTCACCGACGCGCGGCCGGCGGTCACGCTCGACATCCCCGTGATCCAGTGCCGCGACCTGCAGGAGGGCGAAACCGTGGGCTACGGCAACGCCTTCGTGGCGGCGCGGCCCACCCGCATCGCCACCGTCTCGGCGGGCTATGCCGATGGCATCCTGCGGGGCATGGGACCGCGCACCTCGCTCTATGCCGAGGACACGCCCTGCCCCATCGCGGGCCGCATCTCGATGGATCTCATTGGCGTGGACATCACCGATCTGGGCCACGATCCGTCGAGCCTGCGGCTGCTGGGCCCCGAGCAGGGCATCGACGTTCTCGCCGGTAATGCGGACACCATCGGCTACGAAATCCTCACCTCGCTGGGGGCGCGCTACACGCGGCGCCATATCGGCGCGTGAGCGTGCTCCTGCGCCTCCTCGCGAGCCTGGGGCGCGCGGTGATCACCGGTCTGGCCGGGGTGGGTGAATTCGCCCTCTACGCCGCCGCTACCGTCAGCCACCTCGCGCGCCCGCCCTTCTACTGGCGCGAACTGGGCGTGTCGCTGATGCAGATCGGCTGGTTTTCGCTGCCCGTTGTCGGCATGACCGCGCTGTTCACCGGCGGCGCGCTGGCCCTGCAAATCTATGCCGGCGGCGCGCGCTTCAACGCCGAGACGGTGGTGCCCTCGATCGTCGCCATCGGGCTGACGCGCGAGCTCGGGCCGGTGCTGGGCGGGCTGATGGTGGCGGCGCGCGTGGCCTCCTCCATCGCCGCCGAGATCGGCACCATGAAGGTGACCGAACAGATCGATGCGCTGACCACGCTCTCGACCAACCCGATGAAATACCTCACCCTGCCCCGCGTGCTGGCCGCCACGCTCAGCGTTCCTGTGCTGGTGGCCGTGGGCGACGCGATCGGGATCATGGGCGGCTTCCTCGTCGGCATCGGGCGGCTCGATTTCGGGGCGAACGCCTATCTGCAGAACACGGTCGACTTCCTCGAGGCGCGCGACGTGGTCTCGGGTCTCGTCAAGGGGGCGGTGTTCGGCTTCATCGTGGCGGTGACCGGCTGCTATCACGGAATGCGCTCGCGCGGCGGCGCGCAGGGCGTGGGCCGCGCCACCAAGCGCGCGGTGGTGGCCTCGTCGGTGCTGATCCTCGCCTCCAACTACGTGCTGACAGAGGTGTTCTTTTCGGCATGATCGAGCTTTGCGACGTTCACAAGACCTTTGGAGACAACCGCGTGCTGCGCGGGCTGAACCTGACCATCGGGTCCGGCAGTTCCATGGTGATCATCGGCGGCTCGGGCACCGGCAAGTCGGTGGCGCTCAAGTGTATTCTCGGGCTGATCCGCCCCGACAGCGGCACCATCACGCTCGACGGTGACGACGTGACCCGCGGCGACCGCGACGCGTTTCTCGCGCGCTTCGGGATGCTGTTTCAGGGCGGTGCGCTCTTTGATTCGCTGCCCGTCTGGCAGAACGTCGCCTTTCGCCTGCTGCGTGGCTCGCTCAAGCGGCCCAGGGACGAGGCGCGCGAGGTCGCTGTGGAAAAGCTGCGCCGCGTCGGGCTGACGCCCGACGTGGCCGACAAGTTCCCGGCGGAATTGTCCGGCGGCATGCAAAAGCGCGTGGGGCTGGCGCGGGCGATCGCCGCCGAGCCCGAGATCATCTTTTTCGACGAGCCAACGACCGGGCTCGACCCGATCA
Organism: Roseovarius ramblicola; assembly: GCF_042430665.1. NCBI lineage: Bacteria > Pseudomonadati > Pseudomonadota > Alphaproteobacteria > Rhodobacterales > Roseobacteraceae > Roseovarius > Roseovarius ramblicola. The sequence continues at coordinate 561,783 of NZ_JBHMEC010000017.1, forward strand.
TGTCGGGCGTCATCAACGAGCTCATCCGCGAGATCGTGGTGGAGATGGGGGCCACGGCCATGACCATCACCCACGACATGACCAGCGTCCGCGCCATCGCCGACAACGTGGCGATGCTGCATGACGGGGTGATCAAGTGGACCGGACCGGTGTCGGGGATGGATAACTCGGGCGATCCGTATCTCGATCAGTTCATCCACGGCCGCGCCGAGGGACCGATCGCGGCGGTGCGGTGACGGCGGCGAATGGCCTTGAAGGGGACATTGACGTCTATACCCATGCGCGGAATCAAGGGCGAAGCCCGCCGCGCATCGCCGGGCCGCCCCCCGGCACGGCGATTTGGCTGCAACCTGCTCTGATCTCTGATGTTTTTCGGGTTTGGCTGGCATAAAGCACTGCCAAACTGACGTTGGATCGCCGCACCGCGGCCCGTCGATGCGCGGCTCACCCGGAAGTCCCCTCCAGGCCACTTGCCACCGGTGAGGCATCGACGCGCGGCACCTGCCCGGTCGCCGAGGGTCCGACGTCGGTCAGCCCGGAACGTGCCCACGTTCATTCGCGGTCACGCGCCCCGCTCCGACTGCTTGATCTCGCATGTTCGGGAAGATCGAAGCCGCTTCCCGCTTTTGAGCGACACGCCCTAGTTCGCCGCCCCCCGCCGCAGCACCGCGGAGACCGGCACCAGTGCCACGCTCGCCGCGCGGTCCTGCAGGCCCCAGAGCAACAGCGCGCTGATCGTGTCGGCGCGCAGGCGGCCCAGCATGATGACGCCGTCCTGCTGCTGATTGGCGCGCATCGCCGCCTGATCGAGAAAGCGGCGCACGGCGGCTGCATCCTGCCCCTGCGCATCGAAATCGCGGAACAGCGTGGCCGAGGGCACGCCCTCGCGGGCGATGAGCTTGCGCGTCGTGTCGAGCCCGTTGGGCCGCATCACGAGGCCGTGGCCGCTCTCTGACAGGATCGGGGCTAGCTGCGCGCCGGCCGCGCGGCTGCCCTGCAGCCCGGTGCCGTCACCCTCGATCACCGCCACCGCCTGCGGCACACGGCTGAGCATGGCGGCCATCGCGGTCTCGACCTCCGCTGGCGTGGCGTCGGGCGGCAGGTCGGCGGCAAGCAGCACCTCGAACCCGGCGTCGCGGTAGCGCGCAGCCGCCCCTGCCGCGTCGGGGTGGGTGGCGGCGATGGCGATGCTCAGGGGATAGGGGAATGCCTCCAGCGCCTCGATCCCGAGCGCGTTCTGTCCCCCGTCGATCAGCACGACGGCCATCAGCGGCTTGTCGGGCGGCGGGTCGATCGCGACCGCGTTGCGTGCGAGCGCGCCCTGCGGCGGCGCGGGCCGGGCGTCGTTGTCCGCCGCCTCGTCCACCGTGGGCGCGTCACCGATGCGCGGCAGCCGGTCGCTGCCGCCATCACCGGGCAGCGTGTCACCGCCCTCCGGCTCGATCCTTCGGGGGCCGGGGGCAGTCTCGGGTGTGCCCTCTTCGGGGGCCATGGTGGCGATGCTGTCGTCGGCGGGGGGCTGTCGCGGCTCATCAGGCGTTCTCAGACCGGCATCGCTCTCGCCGGGGTCGGGGCTCGGGGGCTGGGCCGGCTCGGTCGAGATCGTCAGACGCGTCTCGCCTTCGGGCTGCGCGGGGGCCGGGGCCTGCGGCGAGGGCAGCACCGGACTGTCGCTCTGCACCGCGACGCCGCCCGCGTCCGGCCCATCGGCGGGCGGCGCAGCGAGAGAGGACGCGCCGCCGGTATCGGGGGGCGGGGCGGTGTCGGCGGCGCTGAGCCCGCGCGTATCGTCAGGCTCCGGCGCGGGCACGCGCGGCGCGGCGCCGGAATCGGGCCCGTCGCCCACATCCGGCAGCGCCGCCTCGCGATCCTCGCGCACCGCGTCAAATCCCGAGCCTGGCGGCACCTCGACGGCACCGGCATCGGGCGCCTGCTCGCGCTGCGCCGTCCTGTCGGCGAGGTCGACCACCACCGACGCGGTGCCCAGAACGAGGCCCGACACCACAAGGCCCGTCATCATTCCCGCCAGAACCCCGCGCATTGCTGCCCTCACCCCTTGATTTCTCGTGCCCGTTCGCCCGCGTTTCCGGCCTAGCGCCCCTTGACGGTCCGGCGCAAGCCTGAACAAGTATACCGCGACCGGCCCCACGGCCAACAGCCCCGTTGCCAAAGGACAGGCGTCATGCTGCTCTTGATCGACAATTACGACAGTTTCACCTACAACCTCGTACATTACGTGGGCGAATTGGGGGCCGAAACCCGCGTCGTGCGCAACGACGCGATGGACGTGGCCGAAGCGATCGCATTGCGCCCCGCAGGCATCCTGCTGTCGCCCGGCCCGTGCGACCCGGACCAGGCGGGCATCTGCCTCGACCTGACCCGTGCGGCGGCGGACGCAAGCATCCCGCTTCTCGGCGTGTGCCTCGGGCATCAGGCCATCGGTCAGGCCTTTGGCGGCCGCGTCATCCGCCATTCCGAGATCGTCCACGGCAAGATGGGCGAAATCCGCCATACCGGGGCAAGCGTGTTCGCCGGGCTGCCCTCACCGTTCGAGGCGACGCGCTATCATTCGCTGGTGGTCGAGCGCGACAGCCTGCCGGACTGTCTGGAGGTAACGGCAGAGCTTGCCGACGGCACCATCATGGGCCTGCGCCACCGCGAACACCCGATCCACGGCGTGCAGTTCCACCCCGAATCCATCGCCTCGCAGCATGGCCACGCGCTCCTGCGCAACTTCCTCAACATGATGCAGGTGCCCGCATGAGCGACATCCGGCCGCTGATCGCCGCCGCCGCCGACCGGGCGCTGACGCGGTCCGAGGCGGAGGCCGCGTTCACCATCCTGTTCGAGGGCGAGGCCACGCCCGCGCAGACCGGCGGCTTTCTCATGGCGCTGCGCACGCGGGGCGAGACGGTGGACGAATACGCCGCCGCCGCCGCCGTTATGCGCGCGAAATGCCACAAGGTACGCGCGCCCGAAGGCGCGATGGACATCGTCGGCACCGGCGGCGACGGCAAGGGCACGCTCAACATCTCGACCGCCACCGCCATCGTGGTGGCAGGGGCGGGTGTCGTGGTGGCCAAGCACGGCAACCGCAACCTCAGCTCGAAATCGGGCGCGGCGGACGCGCTCGGCATGCTGGGTGTCAAGGTAATGATCGGCGCCGAGGCAGTGGAGCGGGTGCTCGCAGAGGTTGGTATCGCCTTCATGATGGCGCCGATGCACCACCCGGCGATGGCCCATGTCGGCCCGGTGCGCGCCGAGCTTGGCACGCGCACGATCTTCAACATACTCGGGCCGTTGACCAACCCGGCAGGCGTGAAGCGGCAGCTTACCGGTGCGTTCTCGCGCGATCTGATCCGCCCGATGGCCGAGACGCTGGGGCAGTTGGGGTCCGAGCGCGCGTGGCTCGTGCATGGCAGCGACGGCACCGACGAGATGACCATCACCGGGGTGACATGGCTGGCCGCCCTCGAAGAGGATGGCAGCATCCGCGAAGCGGAGCTGCATCCCGAGGATTTCGGCCTGCCCGTCCACCCGTTCGAGGCCATTCTCGGCGGCACGCCCGAGGAGAACGGCCGCGCGCTCAAGGCGCTTCTGGACGGCGCGCCGGGGGCGTATCGCGACGCCGTGCTGCTGAATGCCGCCGCCGCGCTCACCGTCGCAGGGCGCACGGACGACCTGCGCGAGGGCGTGGCAATCGCCGCCGAGAGCATCGACTCTGGCGCGGCGCGCACGCGGCTCGCCGCGCTTGCCAAAGCCACATCGGAGGTTTCATGACCGCACCGACCATTCTGGAGAAGATCAAGGACTACAAGCTCGAGGAGATCGCCGCCGCCAAGGCGGCAAAGCCGCTCGACGAGATCGAGACCGAGGCCCGCGACGCGCCCGCCGTGCGCCCCTTTGCCGGGTCGCTGCTGCAAGCGTCGAAGACCGGCTATGGCCTCATCGCCGAGATCAAGAAGGCGAGCCCCTCCAAGGGCCTCATCCGTGAGGATTTCGACCCAGCGGCATTGGCGCGGGCCTATGCCGAGGGCGGGGCTGCGTGCCTGTCGGTGCTGACCGACGGTCCGAGTTTCCAGGGCGCGCCGGAGTATCTGCGCGCGGTCCGCGAGGCGTGCGATCTGCCCGTGCTGCGCAAGGATTTCATGTACGATCCCTACCAGGTGGCCGAGGCACGGGCCTGGGGCGCCGATTGCATCCTCGTCATCATGGCCAGCGTATCCGACGCGCAGGCGCTTGAGCTGGAGACGGCCGCGACCGAATGGGGAATGGATACGCTCATCGAGGTGCACAACCGCGAAGAGCTTGATCGCGCGGCGGCGCTCAGCTCGCGCATGATCGGCATCAACAACCGCGACCTGCACAGCTTCGAGACCAGCCTCGACACCACCCGCAAGCTGTCGAAATTCGTGCCGCCCGAGCGCATGATCGTCAGCGAAAGCGGGCTGGCCACGCCCGACGATCTTGCCGAGATGGCCCGCTACGGCGCGCGCTCCTTTCTCATCGGCGAGGTGCTGATGCGCGCCGATGACGTGGCCGCCGCAACCCGCGCGCTGCTGGCCAACCCGCTCACCGCCGGAGGCATCTGATGGCCGGGCTGACCCATTTCGACGAGCGCGGCGCGGCGCATATGGTGGACGTGTCCGACAAGGACGTGACCGCGCGGGTGGCCGTGGCCGAAGGCCACATCAAGATGGCCCCGCAAACCTTTGATCTCATTGCCGAAGGCCGCGCGAAGAAGGGCGATGTGCTGTCGGTGGCGCGGCTGGCGGGGATCATGGGCGCAAAGAAGACACCGGATCTCATCCCGCTGTGCCACCCGCTGCCGGTGACCCGCGTGGCGGTGGACCTGACCCTCGATCCCGACCTGCCGGGCGTGAGGGTCGAGGCCACGGTCAAGACCACCGGGCAGACCGGCGTCGAGATGGAGGCGCTCACCGCCGTGTCGGTGGCGGCGCTCACGGTCTATGACATGGCCAAGGCCGTGGACCGCGCGATGGAGATCGGCGGCATCCGGGTGGTTCTCAAGGATGGCGGCAAATCGGGGCGATACGAGGCGACATGATCACCGTTGCCGAGGCCCTGGGCCAACTCTTCGCGCTGGTCGGCCCGACCGGGACCGAGGAAGTCCCCCTCGCCGAGGCTGCGGGCCGCGTTCTGGCCCGCGACGTGGCCGCCACCCGCGATCAGCCACCCTTCGCCGCCTCGGCGATGGACGGCTATGCGATCGCCGAGGCCCCTGCCCCCGGCACGGTATTGACCGTGATTGGCGAGGCGGCGGCCGGGCATGGTTTTACGGGCCGCGTGGGCACTGGAGAGGCGGTGCGCATCTTCACCGGCGCGCCGGTGCCGGAGGGCGCGACCCGCGTGGTGATGCAGGAGGACGCGACGCGCGACGGCTGTGCCATCACCCTCGGCGACGGCATCGGACCGAACGACAATATCCGCCCTGCGGGCTGTGACTTTCGCGAGGGGCAGGCGATGAGCGCGCCGCGCCGCCTGCGTCCCGCCGATATCGCGCTGCTGGCGTCGATGAGCGCGGCCACCGTCCCCGTGCGCCGCCGCCCCGAGGTGGCGCTGATCGCAACCGGCGACGAGCTTGTGATGCCCGGTGAGGATCCCGGCCCCGACCAGATCATCGCTTCCAACGCCTTTGGACTCAAGGCGCTGCTGGAGACGCGCGGGGCGCGGGCGCGGCTGTTGCCGATCGCGCGCGACACCCGCGCCTCGCTGGAGACGGTGCTGGGGCTGGCCGAGGGCTGCGACATGATGGTGACCATCGGCGGCGCATCGGTGGGCGATCACGATCTGGTGGCCCGGCTGGGGTCGGAGCTGGGACTGGAGCGCGCGTTCTACACGGTGGCGATGCGACCCGGCAAGCCGCTGATGGCGGGCCGGATGGGGAATGCGGCGATGGTCGGGCTGCCGGGCAACCCGGTCTCGGCGATGGTCTGCGGCCATGTCTTTGTGGCGCCAATGATCGACGTCATGCTTGGGCTCGGGACCGCCCCCGCCCCCCGCAGTACCGCCCCGCTCGCCGCCCCGCTGCCCGCAAATGGCCCGCGCGAGCACTACATGCGCGCACGGCTTTCGGAGGCGGGGATTGCGGCGGAGGAAAAGCAGGACAGCTCGCTGCTGAGCATCCTCGCCCATTCCGACGCCCTGCTGGTGCGCCCGCCCCACGACCCGGCGCGGGAGGCGGGCGAGGTTGTGGCTTATCTGCCGCTCTGAGCGGCATGGCTGGCCATGAGCCGTCGTTGGGACACCGGCGAATTGGCCCCCGGCGGATGCGCGAGGGATGCGCACGCTACGGACACGGCACCGGACGGGGTGCGCGTACATTGCGCACCGTATCGTCCATGTCGGGCGCGCGACGGAACGTCCGAAGGGCCGCAGCAAGCCGGACCCTGCCTCTTGCCGCCCTGGGTTCAGGTTGCCCTGCGGATCAATCTGCAGGCACAAGACGCCGCTTCATAGCCCGTTTGCGACACCGGTCGCAAACGCGACAGACAGGCTGGGCCGATTCGGGATTCGATCCCCGGAGGAGGAACGGTCATGGCCCAACGCAGCAAGATCGCGCTCGTGTGCCGCACCATCGGGGCGGAACGCGGCCTCGCGCCGCGGGGGCGACCCTGAGGGCACGCCAACCGCCGCGCCCGCCGACCCTGCGATCTTGCCAAGGACACTTCCCGATGACAGCCACCGCCCCGCGCCGCTCCGGCGGCCGCGCCGCGCGCCGTGACGCACGCGCCGCCCCCCTCGCCGACACCCTCCGCCCAGTCCGCCCGGGCCTCGACGGCGGGCTCTACCACCCGCTGACCGAGGCACAGATGCACCGCATCCACGCCGCCGCGCTCGACGCTCTCGAACAGATCGGGCTGGCCGACGCACCGCCCTCGGGCGTCGAGTACATGACCCGCGCGGGTGCCACCCTCGGCACCGACGGGCGGCTGCGCTTTCCCCGCGCGCTGATCGAGGACACCGTCGCCCGCGCCAACCGCGCGATCACCCTGCACGGGCGCGACCCGCGCCACGATCTGAGCCTGTCGGGCAACCGCGTGCATTACGGCACCGCCGGTGCGGCGGTGCATCTGGTGGACGCGGCCACGGGCGAGTATCGCGAAAGCACCGTGCAGGATCTGCACGACGCCGCGCGCATCGCCGACACGCTCGACAACATCCATTTCGTGCAGCGCCCGATGGTCTGCCGCGACATCCCCGACAACCGCGAGATGGACCTCAACACGCTCTACGCCTGCTGCGCGGGCACCACCAAGCATGTCGGCGTGTCCTTTACCGAGCCGGAATTCGTCGCCGACGCGCTCGAGATGCTGCACCTGATCGCGGGCGGCGAGGCGGCATGGCGCGCGCGCCCCTTCGTCAGCAATTCCAATTGCTTCGTCGTCCCGCCGATGAAATTCGCCACCGAATCCTGCCGCGTGATGGAGGAGGTGATCCGCGGCGGCATGCCAGTGCTTCTCCTGTCGGCAGGCCAGGCCGGCGCCACCGCCCCCGCCCCCATCGCCGGGGCCATCGTGCAGGCGGTGGCCGAATGCCTCGCCGGGCTGGTCTACGTCAACGCCGTGAAACCGGGCCACCCGGCGATCTTCGGCACCTGGCCCTTCGTCAGCGACTTGCGCACCGGTGCGATGTCCGGCGGCTCGGGCGAACAGGCGCTCCTGTCGGCGGGTTGCGCGCAGATGCACAAGTTCTACGGCCTGCCCGGCGGCGCCGTGGGCGGCATCGCCGATTCGAAGCTGCCCGACATGCAGGCCGGGTGGGAGCAGGCCACCTCCAACGTCATGGCGGGGCTCTCTGGCCTCAACATGGTCTACGAGGCGGCGGGGATGCACGCCTCGCTGCTGGGCTTCTGCCACGAGTCGCTCATCCTCGGCGATGATCTGATCGGGCAGGCGCTGCGCTGCGTGCGCGGTATCGAGGTGGACGAGGACACACTCAGCCTCGAGGTGATCCGCGAGGCCTGCATCGGCGGCCCGGGCCATTACCTTGGTGCGGGCCAGACGCTGGCGCGGATGCAGACCGATTACCTCTATCCCGCCTGCGCCAACCGCGCCTCGCCCAAGGAATGGGTCGAGCAGGGCCAGCCCGATCTCGTCGCCACCGCCACCGCCCGCAAGGATCGCGTCCTCGCCACCCGCGCGCCCGCGCGCTTTGCGGCGGACGTGGACGCGGCCATCCGGGCGCGGTTTGCCATTCACCTCGGGGCGTGAGGCGGAGTCAGAGCGGCACCGCTGCCACGTCCTCGCCGCGCACAACGAGGCCGATCTCGCCCCGGCAGAGGCGCAGCGCGTCCTCGCCGAAAACCTCGCGGCGCCAGCCCGAGAGCGCGGGCACCTCGCGCCCGCCGGCGGCGAGGTGATCGAGATCGGCGGCGCTGGCGATCAGGCGCGCGGCCACGCCGCTCTGGTCGCTGCGCGCCTTGAGCAGGACGCGCAGCATGTCGGCGATCGCCGGGTTGGCCTGGACCTTGCCGTGGGTGTCCTGCGCCACGCGCGGCAGATCGCCCTGCGGACAGTCGAGCCCCGCCTTGACGGCGGCGAGGATGCCCTCGGCGATCTCGCCCTTGCGCGCCTCGCGCAGCAGGAGGCGCGCGCGCCCGAGGTCCTGCATGGTCTGCGGCTTGGTCGCGGCCAGCTCAAGCAACGCGTCATCCTTGAAAACGCGGCTGCGTGGCACATCGCGCGCCTGAGCATGGCTCTCGCGGAACCGCGCCAGCTCGCGCAGGATGGCGAGAAAGCGCGGCGCGGTGTTGCGCGTCTTGATGCGCCGCCATGCCTCCGCCGGATCGGTGCGGTAGGTTGCGGGATCGGCGAGGGTCTTCAATTCCTCCTCGACCCAGGCACTGCGCCCGGTCTCGTCCAGCCGCGCGGCGAGATATTCGTAGATCTGACGCAGGTGGGTGACATCGGCCAGCGCATAGGTCTTTTGTGCATCCGACAATGGGCGACGCGACCAGTCGGTGAAGCGCGAACTCTTGTCCACCGAAGCGCGCGCGATGCGCTTCACCAGCGTCTCGTAGCCCGCCTGATCGCCGAAACCGCAGACCATCGCCGCCACCTGCGTATCGAAGAGCGGCGCGGGAATGACGCCTTCGGCAACGGCGAAAATCTCGAGATCCTGCCGGGCGGCGTGAAACACCTTGACCACGGACGGATCACGAAACAGATCGTAGAGCGGCGCGAGCGACAGCGCCTCGCCCCCCTCGACGGGATCGACCAGCACCGCCGTCTCGTCACCGGTGCCCGGCATGGCAAGCTGAATGAGGCAAAGCTTGGCGTAGTAGGTCCGCTCGCGCATGAACTCGGTATCGACGGTGACGTAATCATGTGCGCGCGCCGCCTCGCAAAAGGCGGCGAGATCTTCGGTGGTGGTGATGGTCTGCATGTGGGGTGTTGCTCTCCGGTCTCTCGATCCTGCCCTTTGGCCGGGTATATCCTGCGACCGGAGCAAAGGAAATGCCCCGCTCAGGGCAACATCACAGGTCGCCGGTCCCCCCCGGCGAAGCGTCTCAAAACGATCGGGTAGAGGATGTGTTCCTGTTCCAGCACCCGCGCCGCGAGGCTTTCGGGCGTGTCATCCGGCAGTACCGGCACCCGCGCCTGCCCGAGGACCGGGCCATCGTCGAGCGCCGGGGTGACCTCGTGGACGGTGCAGCCGGCCTCGGTTTCTCCAGCGGCCAGCGCGCGGGCATGGGTGTCGAGCCCGCGGTATTTCGGCAGCAGCGACGGGTGGATGTTGAGCATCCGCCCCCGCCACGGCGTGACGAATCCCGAGGTGAGCACGCGCATGAACCCCGCGAGGGCAATGATGTCGATGGCGTGCGGCGCGACGCATTCGGCGAGTGCGGTCTCGAACGCCGCGCGGTCGCCCTTGAACGGGCGGTGATCGACCACTTCGGTGGGGATGCCCTCGGCCCGCGCCCATTCGAGACCGCCCGCATCGGCGGTATTAGATAGCACCAGCGCGGGCCGGGCGGGGTGATCGCCGGTCATGCTGCGCACCAGCGCGCGCATGTTGGAGCCGCCGCCGGAGATGAAGATCGCGACCCGCTTGCTCAAGCGAGTCGTCCGGTATAGCGCAAGCCCTCCCCGGCGGTGACGTGGCCGAGGCGGTGTGTTGTCTCGCCCGCCTCCGCGAGCGCCGCCTCGACCGCGTCTGCGCTGTCGGGCGCGGCGACCACGACCATGCCGATTCCGGCGTTGAAGGTCTTGAGCAGTTCGGCCTCGGTCAGCCCGCCCTGCCCGGCCAGCCAGCCGAAGACCGGCGGCAGCGGCCAGGCCCCGAGGTCGATCCCGGCCCCCAGCCCCTCGGGCAGGACGCGCGGCAGGTTCTCGGTCAGCCCGCCGCCGGTGATATGGGCAAGGCCGTGCACACCGTCCGATTTCAACGCGTCGAGCACGGGGCGCACGTAGAGCCGCGTGGGCGCGAGCAGCGCCGCGCCCAGCGTCCGGCCCCCGTCCCACGGGCAGGGATCGTCCCAGCCCAGGCCGGAGCGTTCGACGATCCGCCGCACGAGGCTGTAGCCGTTGGAATGCACCCCGTCCGAGGCCAGCCCGATCAGCACGTCGCCCACCGCCACGCCGCGCGGCAGATCGGTGCCGCGCTCCATCGCGCCGATGGCAAAGCCCGCGAGATCGAAATCGCCCGCCGGGTACATGCCCGGCATTTCCGCCGTCTCGCCGCCGATGAGCGCGCAGCCCGCCCCCGCGCAACCGCGCGCGATGCCCTCGATGATACGCGCGGCCTGCTCGGAATCGAGCTTGCCGGTCGCAAAATAGTCAAGGAAGAACAGCGGCTCGGCCCCCTGGCAGACCAGATCGTTGACGCACATGGCGACGAGATCCACGCCAACGCCGTCCACCAGCCCGGTGTCGATGGCGATGCGCAGCTTGGTGCCGACGCCATCGGTCGCGGCGACGAGGATCGGGTCGGTGAAGCCCGCAGCCCCGAGGTCGAACAGCCCGCCGAAACCGCCGAGGCCGGACATCACCCCGGGCCGCCTTGTGGCAGCGGCTGCGGGCTTGATCCGCTCGACCAGCGCGTTGCCGGCGTCGATATCGACGCCGGCCTCGGCATAGGTCATCCCGCTCGGTTTGCCGGTCTCGGTCATGGTCATCCGTCCTCGGTTTGCACGCGCCGTGCAGTAGTGCATCGGCCCGCCCCGCGCAATCGCAAAGCCGGACCACGCGGGCCTCCGCGCCTGGCCGTCACTCGGTCAGGCGGCTGATGACCACGGTGACCTCGGGGCGCTTGCCGGTCTCGGTCTGCGTGCTCTGGCGTGCCACGCGGCGCAGCCCCTGTTCGAGCTTGTCATCGTCGGCCAGCGTCTTGTCCCCCGCACGGCCCATGAACTGCGCGAGATCCTCCTCCAGCACATCGACGAGCGGCGCGCGCGCGCGTCCGGTCTCGGGCAGGCCCATGATCTCGACCCAGGGGTCGCCCAGCGGCGCGTCGTCCTCGTCGATGATGACGTTGATCATCACATGCCCGTTGAGCGCCATGCGGATACGGTCGCGCACGATGCCGTCCATCGCACCGATCTTGACGCTGCCGTCGAGATAGGTGCGCCCGGTCTCGATATACTCGGCCACCTTGGGGGCATTGCCGCCAAGGTCGATCATCATGCCGTTGACGGCCACCACACCTTCGATGCGGTTGGATTTGGCGAGCTTGACATGCTCGCGCAGGTGGCGGTGTTCGCCATGCATCGGAATCAGGATCTGCGGGCGCAGGATCTTGTGCATAGCATCGAGATCGGGCCGGTTGGCATGGCCCGAGACGTGGTATCGGTCGTCGCCTTCGATCACGTCGACGCCCTGTTCCGAGAACTGGTTCATGATGCGGATCACGCCGCGCTCGTTGCCGGGGATGGTCTTGGAGGAAAACAGGAACGTGTCGCCCTCCTTCATGGTGATGCCGTTATACTTGCCATTGGCAAGCTGCGCGCTGGCCGCGCGGCGTTCGCCCTGGCTGCCGGTGACGATCAGCATCACGCTCTCGCGGGCAAGCTTGCTCGCTTCCTCGGGCGGGATGGTGGCGGGAAAGCCGGTGAGCACGCCGGTCTGCTTGCCCGCCTCGACCATGCGGTTCATCGCCCGGCCCATCAGACAGACCGAGCGCCCGGCGCGCACGCCCGCCTCGGCGAGCGTCTTGACGCGGGCCACGTTGCTGGCGAAGGTGGTGGCCACGACCATGCCGGGGCGACCCTGGATCAGTTCGGTGATGGGCGCGCCCACGCTGCTTTCCGAGCGGCCCGCGTGCTCGCTGAAGACGTTGGTGGAATCGCAGATCATCGCCTTGATGCCGTCCGCACCGATGCTCTCCCACATCTCGCGGTCGAAGGGTTCGCCCACCACCGGATCGGTGTCGATCTTGAAATCGCCGGTATGCACCAGCCGCCCCCCGGGCGTGTCGATCACCAGCCCCGAGCTTTCGGGGATGGAATGCGAAATGGGCGCAAAGCCCACGGTGAAGGGCCCGGCAGTCACCGTCTCCGGCCAGGGCGAGACCACGCGCACCGCCGTGTCGGGGTGGCCGTGCTCGGCCATCTTGGCGCGCGCGATGTTGGCGGTGAAGGCACGCGCGTGGATGGGCGCGCCCAACTGCTCGTAATAATGCGCCACGGCGCCGACATGATCCTCGTGGGCATGGGTGATGAACACCCCCTCCAGCCGGTCGCGCCGCTCCGCCAGCCAGGTGATGTCGGGCAGGATCAGGTCCACCCCCGGCGTGGTGTCCATGTCCGGAAAGGTCACGCCCAGATCGACGAGGATCAGCCGCTCCTTGCCCGGTTTGCCATAGCCGTAGACATAGGCGTTCATACCGATCTCGCCCGCCCCCCCGAGGGGCAGGTAAATTAGTCTGTCGCTGCTCATGGGGCGTCAGCCCTCCTTGTTATGCTCATGGATCACGGTCAGCCCGTGCATTGTCAGATCTTCCTCGACACCGTCGAAAGGGGTGTCGCCTTGCTGGAACAGCGGGGCCAGCCCCCCGGTTGCGATCACTGTCATGGCGCGGCCGCGCTCGGCCTTTATTCGCTCGCATATCCCGTTTATGAGGCCGACATAACCCCAGAACACGCCCGATTGCATGCACTCCACGGTGTTGGTGCCAATCACCCGTTCCGGCCTGGTCACGTCGACATGGGGCAGCGCCGCCGCCGCTTCGTGCAGTGCCTGAAGCGACAGGTTCACCCCGGGCGCGATCACGCCGCCGATATAGGCGCCGTCGCACGCCACCACATCGAAGGTGGTGGCGGTGCCGAAATCCACGATGATGAGGTCGCCGCCATAGAGATCGTGACCCGCCACCGTGTTGACCAGCCGGTCGGGGCCCACCTGCGTGCCGGGATCGACGCGCACGTCTACCGGCAGCCGGCATTCGGGCTTGCCCACGACCAGCGGGCGGCAGCCGAAATAGCGATCGGCAAAGACGCGCAGGTTGAACACGACCCGCGGCACGGTCGACGAGATGATGACATCGGTGATGTCCGCGCGGATGCCGTGGTGCCCGAGCAGCGTGGAGAACCAGACGAAATACTGATCGGCGGTGCGCTGATGTTCGGTGGCGGTGCGCAGGGTGCACAGGAACCGCGTGCCGTCCCAGATGGAAAACACCGTGTTGGTATTGCCGCAATCTATCGCCAGAAGCATGCCGGTCCCTCTGTTCAGAAAAACACCTCGGCCGCTGCGATGCTGGTGCGGCCCTTTGCGGTGACGAGAACGAGGTTTCCGGCCTCGTCCACCGTCTCGAACCGCCCCTCATGGGTATCGCGCGTCGTGCGCGCCACGATGGTTTCGCCCAGTTTTGCAGCCCGCGCAAGCCAGGCCGTGCGGACGGGGGCGAATCCGTAGGTAACGAATTGCGCCTCGTGGCGCGCATAGGCGGGCGCGAGCAGGTCGAGAAACGCCTCCGGGTCGATCGCCACCCCGGTTTCGGACAAGAGCGAGACAGGGCGCGCCGCGCCGGGTTCGACCTCTGCCTTGTCGGGGGCGGCCACGAGGTTGACGCCGATGCCGATGGCGAAATGGCTGAGTCCCGTGCCGCTGCCCGCGCTCTCCAGCAGGATACCCGCCAGCTTGCCGCCGTTCAGCAGCACGTCATTGGGCCATTTGAGCGCCAGCCCGTCCACCCGCCCGGTCGCCGCCGCCAGCGCGTCGTAAAGCGCGAGCGCCGCCACGAAAGAGCGCAGCGCCACGCGGTCGGGGCTCTCCGACGGGCGCATCGCCAGCGTCGCCGCGAAATTGCCCGACGGGTTCGCCCACGCCCGGCCCCGCCGCCCGCGCGCCGCCGTCTGCTCAAGGGCGAGGATCCATTCCGGCCCGGCAAGCGTGGCGGCGCGGCGCGCGGCCTCGGCATTGGTGCTGTCCACCGAGGCCAGAACGCGCCGTCCATAGCCCTCGGGCCAGCCCGCCCCCGGCTTCATCTTGCCCGAAATATCCCCGCCGGAGGCGGACACCGCCCTAGTGCACAAGGGTCGCCGCCGCCGCCTGCGCCATGGTCTCGACGCCGAACATGTTGACGATGCCAAACACCATCACCGCCGCCGAGGCCATGAGAAAGCCCCACTGCACCGGCGAACGCCCGGTCTCGAGCGCCTCGCCCTCCTCGCCGAAATACATGTAGTAGACGATGCGCAGGTAGTAGAATGCACCGATGACGCTGGCGATCACGCCCGCAACCGCGAGCCAGGCAAGCCCGCCCTCGTAGGCCGCGCGCAGCACGTAGAGCTTGCCGAAGAACCCCAGCAGCGGTGGCACGCCTGCGAGGCTGAACAGGAGGATCAGCATCGCCAGCGCCCGCCCCGGCTCAGCCCTGGAATAGAGGTTGAGGCTGCGGATGTCGGTCACCGGCTGGCCACCGCGCTCCATGCTGAGGATGAAGGCGAAGGTGCCCACGTTCATCGCCACGTAGATGGCCACGTAGACCAGCATCGCCTGCACGCCGAAGGCGGTTCCCGACGCCAGCCCCATCAGCGCATAGCCCATATGCGCGATCGAGGAATAGGCCATCAGCCGCTTGATGTCGGTCTGCCCGATCGCCGCCACCGCACCGAGGAACATCGACAGGAGGCTGAGCGCCGCCAGCACCTGTTGCCAGTCTCCCACCACGCCGCCAAAGGCGTCGTGCACCACGCGCGCGAACAGGCCCAGGGCCGCCACCTTGGGCGCGGTGGCGAAGAAGGCTGTGATCGGCGTCGGCGCACCCTCGTAGACGTCGGGTGTCCACATGTGGAACGGCACCGCCGAGACCTTGAAGGCAAGGCCGGAGATCACCAGCACCAGCCCGATCAGCAGCCCCACGGGTGCCTGCCCGTCCGCCGCAGCAAGGATGCCGGAAAAGAGCGTCGTGCCGGCAAAGCCGTAGGTCAGCGACGCGCCGAACAGCAACAGCCCCGACGACAGCGCGCCGAGCACGAAATACTTGAGCCCCGCCTCGGTGGACTTGACGCTGTCTCGCCGCATCGACGCCACCACGTAAAGCGCCAGCGATTGCAGCTCGAGCCCCATGTAGAGCGCCATCAGGTCGCCCGCGCTCACCATCACCATCATGCCGACGACCGACAGCGCGATCAGCAGCGGATACTCGAACCGCAGGATGCCGCGGCGGGCCATGTAATCCTGCCCCAGCACCAGCACCGCCGCCGCCGCCAGCAGGATCGTCACCTTGGCGAAACGGGCGAAACCGTCATCGTTGATCATGCCATCGAAGGCCGTGCGCGTACCTGCGCCGCCCATCCCGATCCAGACGGCAAGCAGCGCCATAAGCCCCGCCGTCGCCCAGACGAGCGGCACCGCGAGCCGGTCGCGTCCGCTATAGGCCGCCCCCAGGAGTGCCGCCATCGCATAGACCGCGAGCACGATTTCCGGGAGGATGACGTTGAGATCAGCCTGCATGGTTCAGGGCCTCCGGTTCAGTGTGCGACCTGCGCCACCGCGGCCGCGTTGTGCGCGATCGACTGGGCAAGTTCGACATTGGAAATCAGCGCCTCGACGGAGGGGCCGGTGATATCGGTGACGAGGCGGGGATAGACGCCCAAGAGCAGCGTCATCGCCACCAGCGGCGCGAAAATCGCCCGCTCGCGGGTGCCCATGTCGGAGATGGTCTTGAGGCTCTCCTTGATGAGATCGCCGAACACCACCCGGCGATAGAGCCAGAGCGCGTAGGCCGCCGACAGGATCACGCCCGAGGTGGCCACCGCCGCCACCCAGGTGTTGACCTGGAAGATCCCCACCAGCGTCAGGAACTCGCCGATGAACCCGGAGGTGCCCGGCAGGCCAACATTGGCCATGGTGAAGAACATGAATATGAGCGCATAGGCCGGCATCCGGTTCACGAGGCCGCCATAGGCGTCGATCTCGCGGGTGTGCATCCGGTCATAGATCACGCCGACGCAGAGAAACAGCGCGCCCGAGATGAAGCCGTGACTGATCATCTGGAAGATCGCGCCGTCGAGCCCCTGCTGGTTGGCCGCGAAAATCCCCATCGTCACATAGCCCATATGGGCCACCGACGAATAGGCGATGAGCTTTTTCATGTCTTCCTGTGCCAGTGCGACCAGCGAGGTATAGACAATCGCGATGGCGCTCATCCACAGCACCAGCGGCGTCAGCACCTCGGACCCCACCGGGAACATCGGCAGTGAAAAGCGCAGGAAGCCGTAGCCGCCCATTTTCAACAGGATCGCCGCCAGCACGACCGAGCCTGCCGTCGGCGCCTGCACGTGCGCATCGGGCAGCCAGGTATGCACCGGCCACATCGGCATCTTGACCGCGAAGGAGGCGAAGAAGGCGATGAACATCAGCGTCTGCATCCCGCCGACGATGTGGATACCCAGCAGCGAGAAGCTCTCGGAGGCGAACTCGTGGCGCAGAAGCGACGGGATATCGGTGGTGCCCGCATCCGAGAACATCGCGACCATCGCCACCAGCATCAGTACCGAGCCAAGGAAAGTATACAGGAAGAACTTGAACGAGGCGTAGATTCGCTCCTTGCCGCCCCAGATGCCGATGATGAGGAACATCGGAATGAGCCCCGCCTCGAAGAACAGGTAGAACAGCACCAGGTCGAGCGCCATGAACACACCGAGCATGAGCGTCTCGAGGATCAGGAACGCGATCATGTATTCCTTGACGCGGCTCGTCACGTTCCACGACGCGGCGATGGTCAGCGGCATCATGAAGGTGGTGAGCATGACGAACAGCACGCTGATGCCGTCGACGCCCATCTTGTATTTCAGACCCAGCAGCCACTCGCGCTCCTCGACGAACTGAAACCCGGTATCCGACGGGTCGAACCCGAACAGGATGAACAGCGACACCACGAAGGTGAGCGTGGTCGCGATCAACGCCACCCATTTGGCGTTGCGCTGCGCCGCCTCGTCCTCGCCGCGCAGGAACACGGCGAGGATCGCCGCCGCCACCGCGGGGATGAAGGTCACAATGGAAAGCAGGTTGTCCATCAGTTGGCCCCCCCGAACATGGTCATCCAGGTGACAAGGAGCGCGATCCCGAGCACCATGGCAAAGGCATAGGTGAAGATGTAGCCCGATTGCGCCCGCCCGGCGGCGCGCGTCAGCCGCGGGATCAGCCCCATCGCCACGCCATTGATCGAGCCGTCGATCACATCACCGTCGCCGCGCTTCCACAGCAGTTGCCCCAGCGCCTTGGCGGGGCGAACCAAGAGAAAATCGAATATCTCGTCGAAATACCACTTGTTGAGGAGGAAGAGGTAAAGCGGACGGTTCGTTGCGGCCACGCGCCCCGGCATCGCCGGATCCCAGACATAGAACCACAGCGCCGTGATCAGGCCGATCAGCATGGCGATGAACGGGCTGATCTTGACCCATGTCGGCGCATGATGCGCGTCATCAAGTACGGTGCTGTCGGGATGCATGAAGATCGCCCCCTGCGGGGCTTCGGCATGAGCCACGGGCGCGTCATGCGTTGCGGTCTCTTCTGTCGCGGCCTCACCGTGGGTCTCGGATGCCTCGGCGTGATGCTCCGGCATCCCGAAGAAACTGTTGACCTGTGCATGGCTGCCGAAAAAGCTGCCGTACCAGATCATGCCGGCAAAAACCGCGCCAAGCGCCAGCACACCAAGCGGCGCGACCATCACC
Source organism: Roseovarius ramblicola (assembly GCF_042430665.1). Classification (NCBI taxonomy): domain Bacteria; kingdom Pseudomonadati; phylum Pseudomonadota; class Alphaproteobacteria; order Rhodobacterales; family Roseobacteraceae; genus Roseovarius; species Roseovarius ramblicola. Next base: position 579,925 of record NZ_JBHMEC010000017.1, read on the forward strand.
ATCGGGCTCTCATGCGCGTGCTCATGGGTGTGCCTTTCGCCGCGCGCCTCGCCGAAGAAGGTGAGGAACATCAGCCGCCAGCTATAGAACGACGTGAAAAGCGCCGCGATCACCAGCATCCAGAAGGCATAGCCTCCTTCGGTGCCCGCCCATGCGCTCTCGATCACCGCGTCCTTCGACAGGAAGCCGGCAAAGCCGATATGGGTAAGCGGGATGCCAACGCCGGTGATGGCCAGCGTGCCGATCATCATCGCCCAGAACGTGTAGGGCAGTTTCTTGCGCAGGCCGCCATAGTGGCGCATGTCTTGCTCGTGATGCATCCCGTGGATGACGCTCCCCGCGCCCAGAAACAGCATCGCCTTGAAGAAGGCGTGGGTGAAGAGGTGGAACATCGCCACCGAGTAGACGCCGACGCCCGCAGCCACGAACATGTAGCCAAGCTGTGAGCAGGTCGAATAGGCGATCACGCGCTTGATATCGTTCTGCACGAGACCCACGGTGGCGGCGAAGAACGCTGTCGATGCCCCGATGAACACCACGAAATTCGTGGCCTCCGGGGCGTACTCCATCAGCGGTGACATGCGGCAGACGAGGAACACCCCCGCCGTCACCATCGTCGCCGCGTGGATGAGCGCCGACACCGGCGTCGGGCCCTCCATCGCGTCGGGTAGCCAGGTGTGCAGGAAAAGCTGCGCCGACTTGCCCATCGCCCCCACGAACAGCAGGAAGGCGATCAGGTTGGCAGCGTTCCACTCGGTCCACAGGAAGGCAAGTTGCGTCTCGGCCAGCATGGGGGCTGCGGCGAAGATGTCGTCGAAGCGCACCGAGTCGGTCAGGAAATAGAGCGCCATGATCCCCAGCGCGAACCCGAAATCGCCGACGCGGTTGACCACGAATGCCTTGATCGCGGCGGCATTGGCGCTTGGCTTGCGATAGTAGAAGCCGATGAGCAGGTAGGAGGCGACGCCGACGCCCTCCCAGCCGAAAAACATCTGCACGAGGTTGTCGGACGTCACCAGCATCAGCATCGCGAAGGTGAAGAACGACAGGTAGGCAAAGAAACGGGGCCGGTAGCTCTCGTCCTCGCGGAAATTCGCGTCATGGGCCATGTAGCCCACCGAGTAGAGATGCACGAGCGCCGAGACGGTGGTGACCACGATCAGCATGATCGTGGTGAGCCGATCCACCCGGATCGACCAGTCGGCATAGAGCGTGCCCGATTGCACCCAGTCGAGGACGTGCACCGCCTGCGCCTCGGATGCGCCTTGCAGGAACACCACCCAGCTCAGGACCATGGCGAGGAACAGCAGGCCGGTGGTCAGCCATTGCGCGCCCTTGTCGCCGATGATCCGCCAGCCGAAGCCCGCGATGATCGCCCCGATGAGCGGCGCGAAGAGTATTATCTTGTAGATCATCGGGATCAGCCTTTCATCACGTTGACGTCTTCGACGGCGATGGTCCCGCGGTTGCGGAAGAAGCACACGAGGATCGCGAGGCCGATGGCCGCCTCGGCAGCGGCGACGGTCAGCACGAAGAGGGTGAAGACCTGCCCTACCAGATCGCCCAGGTGGGCGGAGAAGGCGACGAGGTTGACGTTGACCGAGAGCAGCATCAGCTCGATCGACATCAACAGCACGATCACGTTCTTTCGGTTGAGAAAGAGGCCGAAGATGCCGATGACGAAGAGCGCGGCGGCCACCGTCAGGTAATGTTCAAGTCCGATCATGTCTGTCCCTCCGAGCCATTGCCCGATTGTCGTCTTTGGTCCCGCAAGGCATGTGCGCCCCGCGCGGTATCTATCCGCTCACGCGGCGGTCAGAGGCCCTGCCCCGGCCGCACGTCCTTCAACTCCATCGCCTTGGCGGGGTCGCGGTACATCTGTGCCAGCACGTCCTGCCGCTTGACCCCTTCGCGGTGGCGCAGCGTCAGCACGATGGCCCCGATCATCGCCACCAGCAGGATCAGCCCGGCAAGCTGAAAGAGGATGAAGTATTTGTCATAGAGCAGCATCCCCAGCGCCGCCGTGTTCTGCACGCCCTCGGGTGTCACCGCCGCGCGCGCGTTCATCGCGCCATCGGCCATCTGCCAGTTGCCGAAGGCAATGCCGAACTGCATCAGCAGGATCACCCCGATCAGCAGCGCCAATGGCATGTATTTCGCCATCTCCGCCTTCAACTCGGCGAAATCCACGTCGAGCATCATCACCACGAAGAGGAACAACACCGCCACCGCGCCGACGTAGACGATGATGAGGAGCATCGCCACGAACTCCGCGCCCAGAAGCACGAAGAGCCCCGCCGCGCTGATGAACGACAGGATCAGCCACAGCACCGAATGCACGGGGTTGCGGCTGATGACGGTCAGCAGCCCCCCGGCCAGAAGTGCGGTGGCGAAGAGATAGAAGGACATCGCCGCAATTGTCATTTTTCCGATCCTTTCTCGTCGTCCTCGTCCATCACCTCGCGGGCGAAATCCATCGCGCGGGTCATCGAGGGCACGCCGGCAAACATCGCCATCTGCGCGATGGTCTCGGCGATCTCATCCTTGGTCGCCCCCGCTTCGAGCGCGTGGCGCACGGTGAGGCGGATCTGCGTATCGCTCTGCGCGCCCAGCATGGTGAGCCCCGCCAGCGTGAGCAGCAGCCGCGTCTTGGCATCAAGCCCCTCCTTGCTCAGGCCGCGTCCGAAACTCATTTCCATGAATTCCTTGGGCATGGTCGGCCACAGCTTCTCGAACCCCTTGGGCGAAAAGCTCTCGAGCGCGGGATTCATGGCCTTGGCCATCTCCTGCGCCTGCCGCATCATCATCTCGAAGGGGTTGCCATTGTCGGTCATCTGTAGGGGGCGTCCATCTCGAGGTTGCGGGCGATCTCGGCCTCCCAGCGGTCGCCGTTCGCAAGCAGCTTTGCCTTGTCGTAGAACAGCTCCTCGCGGGTCTCGGTGGCGAACTCGAAATTCGGGCCCTCGACGATGGCATCCACCGGGCACGCCTCCTGGCAGAACCCGCAATAGATGCATTTCGTCATGTCGATATCGTAGCGCGTGGTGCGGCGGCTGCCGTCGTCGCGCGGCTCGGCGTCGATGGTGATCGCCTGCGCCGGGCAGATCGCCTCGCAGAGCTTGCAGGCGATGCACCGCTCTTCGCCATTGGGATAACGGCGCAGCGCATGCTCACCACGAAAGCGGGGCGAGAGCGGGCCCTTTTCATGCGGATAGTTCAAGGTGGCCTTGGGCGCGAAGAAGTATTTGAAGCCGAGCCGGAAGCCCTTGATGAAATCGCTGAGCAGGAAATATCCCGCTGCGCGGCCATAGTCGATCTTCGTCATGGGTCAGCCTCCAATCGCCCAACGGGCCCAGAACCCGCCCAGCACTTCGAATTTCGCAAGGAAAGATACGATCACCACCCAGCCAAGCGACAGCGGCAGGAACACCTTCCAGCCGATGCGCATCAACTGGTCGTAGCGGTAGCGGGGCGTGATCGCCTTGACCATCGCGAAGAGGAAGAAGAAGAACCCCATCTTGGCGATCATCCAGACCACGCCATCCGGCAACCCCGGGATCGGCGACAGCCAGCCGCCGAAGAACAACAGCGAGGTCAGCGCGCACATCAGGAAGATGGCGATGTATTCGCCCGCCATGAACAGCAGGAAGGGCGTTGCCGAGTACTCTACCTGGTAGCCCGCCACCAGCTCCGATTCCGCCTCGGGCAGGTCAAAGGGCGGGCGGTTGGTCTCGGCCAGCGCCGAGATGAAGAACAGGAACACCATCGGCAGGTGCGGCAGCCAGTACCAGCCGAAGAAGCCGTAGGCGGTATCCTGCGCCGCCACGATGGCCCCGAAATTGAGCGACCCGGTGGAGATGATGACGCCGATGATGATGAGCCCCAGGGACACCTCGTAGGAGATCATCTGCGCCGCCGAACGCAGGCTGCCCAGGAACGGGTATTTCGAGTTCGACGCCCAGCCGCCCATGATCACGCCGTAGACCTCAAGCGAGGAGATCGCGAACACGAAGAGGATCGCAACGTTGATATCCGAAAGCACCCAGCCCTCGTTCAGCGGGATCACCGCCCAGGCCAGAACCGCCAGCACGAAGGAGGTAAGCGGCGCCAGCATGAACACGGTCTTGTCGGCGCCCGCCGGCACGACCACCTCCTTGACCACGTATTTGAGCGCGTCGGCAACGGTCTGGAGCAGGCCGAAGACGCCCACCACGTTGGGCCCCCGCCGCATTTGCACCGCCGCCCAGATCTTGCGATCACCGTAGACGAGGAACAGCAGCGACACCATGACGAAGCCGACCACGGCAAGGCACTGCGCGAGGATCAGCACGAAGGTGCCGAACGGGGTTGTCAAGAAATCTGCCATGGGGTCCGTGTCCTCACACCATCGGTATTCCGTTTTCCGCGCAATCGGCGGCCGTCACTTCGGCGTCTATCGTCCTGAGCCCGCGCGGCAGCGCCGCCGAGATCGTGTAAACCGCATCGCCGCGCCAGTTTCCACCCTCTTCGCTCACGAGCGTGCGCACATGGCGCGCGAATCCATAGCCGCGGATGAGCGCGTATTGCGCGGCGGCGCATTCGGCATAGCGCTCGACATCGCTCTCGTCGCGTGCGCCGCGCATGGCAACCCGGAAATTTACCAGTTCGCCATCAAGGAGCCGCGTCTCGATGCCCTGATAGTCCGGCGCGAAGGCGTGCTCCGTGCCGCCTTCGGCGCAGCCCGACAGCGCCAGCGTGGATATGAGGGCAGCCGCCATTCTCACTCCGCCGCCACCGGCCGCTCGCGGCGTGCCCTGGCATTGGCGCTCAGTTCCGCCATCAGTTCGCTGGCGCGCGCGATCGGGTTGGTCAGGTAGAAATCCGCGACCGCCGTCTCGATCTGCCCCGCCCCGATATCGGCGGCGGCAACCGGCTGCCACTCGTTTTCCGGCACCGTGTCGATCGACGCGAGGTGCGGCACCGCCTTGACCAGCGCCTGACGTAATTGCGCAAGACTGTCCCACGGCAGCGCCTCGCCAAGCTCGCCCGAGAGCGCGCGCAGGATCGCCCAGTTTTCCTTGGCCTCGCCCGGCGGGTGCCCGGCGCGTAGCGCAAGCTGCGGGCGCCCCTCGGTGTTGACGAAGAGCCCCTGTTCCTCGGTCCAGGCCGCTGCCGGCAGGATCACGTCGGCACGGTGCGCACCGCGGTCGCCGTGGCTGCCCTGGTAAATGACAAAAGGTCCCTCGGGGATGTCGATCTCGTCGGCCCCGAGGTTGCAGACCACATCCGCGCCGTCGAGCGCCGCGTCGATCCCACCCTCGCAGGTGGCATCCACGTCCATCGCGCCCGCGCGGCCCGCCGCCGTGTGCAGCACCAGCAGGCCCGCGCCCTGCGCCTCGGCCAGTTGCATCACGGCACCGAGCGCAGCCGGGCCGCCCGCACCGCGCAGCGCGCCCTGCCCGACGATGACCAGCGCGCCCTCGGCAGGGGCCGCGTCCTTGACGAGACGCGCGAGGAACTTGTTGCGCGCACCCATCTGCGTCGCCTCGAACGTCAGATTGGCGGGCTGGCCCACATGGGTGATCTCGGCACCCGCGAGCCACGCCTTGCGGATGCGCGCGCCGAGCACCGGGGCCTCGGTGCACGGGTCGGTGCCGATCAGGGTGATATGCTTCGCGGTGTCGATCTCGTCAATCCGCGCGGTACCGATGTAAGCAGACCGGTTGGCCGAGGGCAGCGCCGCGCCGTCGGTGCGGCATTCGACCACGCCGCCCCGACCCTCGACAAGGCGCTTGAGCGAGAACGCGGCCTCCACGGGGGCCAGATCGCCCACCAGCCCGGCGAGCTTTTTCGCACCCTTGATCGCCTTGGACGCGGCGGTCAGCGCCTCGGGCCATGTGGCGGGACGCAGGCGGCCATCCTCGCGGATATAGGGCCGGTCGAGCCGCTGCCGGCGCAGCCCGTCCCAGACAAAGCGCGTCTTGTCGGAAATCCATTCCTCGTTGGTGCCGTCATGGTTGCGCGGCAGGATGCGCATCACCTCGCGGCCCTTGGTATCGACGCGGATGCTGCTGCCGAGCGCGTCCATCACGTCGATGGTCTCGGTCTTGGTCAGCTCCCAGGGACGGGCGGTAAACGCGTAGGGCTTGCTGACCAGCGCGCCCACCGGGCACAGGTCGATGATGTTGCCCTGCAGGTTCGAATCGACGATCTCGCCAAGGTAGGTGGTGATCTCGGCATCCTCGCCGCGCCCGGTCTGTCCCATGACATGCACGCCCGCCACCTCGGTGGTAAAGCGCACGCAGCGGGTGCAGGAGATGCAGCGCGTCATGTGCGTCTCGACCAGCGGACCGAGGTCGAGGTCCTCGGTGGCGCGCTTGGGCTCGCGGAAGCGCGAGAAATCGACGCCATAGGCCATCGCCTGATCCTGAAGGTCGCATTCGCCGCCCTGATCGCAGATCGGGCAATCCAGCGGGTGGTTGATGAGCAGGAACTCCATCACCCCCTCGCGCGCCTTTTTCACCATCGGCGATTTGGTCGAGACCTGCGGCGGGCTGCCATCGGGGAAGGGGCGCATGTCCTTGACCTGCATCGCGCAGCTTGCCGCCGGCTTCGGCGGGCCGGGCTGCACCTCGACGAGGCACATCCGGCAGTTGCCCGCGATGCTGAGCCGCTCATGATAGCAGAAGCGCGGTATTTCCACCCCCGCCTGCTCGCAGGCCTGGATGAGGGTCATCGCGCCCTCGACCTCGACCTCCTGGCCGTCGATGATGATCTTGCGTAGGTCAGCCATCAGTCCTCACCTTGCTCTCAGAAGCGCGCCGATCCGGCTCTGCTTCGCGATTTCGCTCTGGCCGAGAGCACACAGGCTCGGCCCGTCATTCGGTTCGGCGCCGTGCGCGCGGATATAGGCGTCGGCGCGCCCGCGTATCTTGCGCTTCTCTTCCTTGTCGGACACGTAATCCTCTATCTCGGCTGCGGTATAGCCGCGCTCCCGCGCCTCGGAGCGGAGCGCCATCATAAGCTTCAGCCCGGCAAAGAACCGTGCCGAGATGCTGTCACAGCGCTTGCGGATTTCATCGGCCACCGACATCTCGACCAGCCGCTGGTTGATGCCGGTCTCCTGCGCGAGCGTGCCCGCCCGCACCTCCGTGCCGCACAGAACCGCCAGCGCCACGATCCACGCTCCCGCCAGCGCGGGACAGTCCCGCGATATGACCCGGATCATTCCCATATGGCACAGCGTCCAGATACCGACAGGCGATCGCCGGAGCGGATATAAGCGGGGTCGTCCTCGCCCGCCGGCACACCGGCCCAGGTGATTTCCGAGGTGCCGAAATTGCGCAGGCAATAGCGCGTCGCCTCGTGCACCGCGGCCTTCTGCGCGCCCTCGATGCCGTTGTCCGCGCGGCGCACGGTGGCGGTGAACTCGCTGCGGTCCTCGCGCTCGCCGCGCGCCTTGGCCGGATAGTAATTGCCATCAAAAAGCACGCGCTCGCTGCGCTCGGTACAGCCCGCCGCGAGGGCGACAACGAGCAGCGCCACGGCGCCGCCCACCCGGTATGCACCCGGTCGCCTCATTCCGCCGCCACCGCCGAGGCGCGACCACGCTCGCGTGCGCGGATGCGGTCCTCGATCTCGTCGCGGAAGTTGCGGATCAGGCCCTGGATGGGCCAGGCTGCGGCGTCGCCAAGCGCACAGATCGTGTGGCCCTCGACCTGCTTGGACACCTCGAACAGCATGTCGATCTCCTCGACGCACGCCTCGCCGCGCACCAGACGGTCCATCACCCGCATCATCCAGCCGGTGCCCTCGCGGCAGGGCGTGCATTGCCCGCAGCTTTCGTGCTTGTAGAATTTCGACAGCCGCCAGATCGCCTTGATGATGTCGGTATCCTTGTCCATCACGATCACCGCGGCGGTGCCGAGGCCGGATTTCAGCTCTTTCTGGAGGTGGTCGAAATCCATGATCGCATCGCGCATGTGCTCGCCGCGCACGCATGGCACCGAACTGCCGCCGGGGATCACCGCCTTGAGGTTGTCCCAGCCGCCGCGGATGCCGCCGCAATGGCGGTCGATCAGTTCCTCAAAGGAAATCGACATCTCCTCCTCGACGACGCAGGGGTGGTTCACATGGCCCGAGACGGCAAAAATCTTCGTCCCCGTGTTGTTGGCCCGCCCGAAGCCCGCGAACCATTCCGGGCCGCGCCGCAAGATGGTGGGGGCGACGGCGATGGATTCGACGTTGTTGACGGTGGTCGGGCAGCCATAGACCCCGGCCATCGCCGGGAAGGGCGGCTTCATCCGGGGCATACCCTTCTTGCCCTCGAGGCTTTCCAGCAGCGCGGTCTCCTCGCCGCAGATATAGGCCCCGGCCCCGTGGGTGAGGTAGATGTCGAAATCCCAGCCGGACTTGCAGGCATTGCGGCCAACCAGCCCGGCCTCGTAAGCCTCGTCGATGGCGGCCTGGAGCGCCTCTTTCTCGCGGATGTATTCGCCACGGATGTAGATATAGCAGACATGCGCGTTCATCGCGAAACTGGCGACCAGGCAGCCCTCGATCAGCGTGTGCGGATCGTGGCGCATGATCTCGCGGTCCTTGCAGGTGCCGGGCTCGGATTCGTCGGCATTGACCACCAGATAGGCGGGCCGTCCGTCGCTCTCCTTGGGCATGAAGGACCACTTGAGACCCGTCGGAAAGCCGGCACCGCCGCGCCCGCGCAGCCCGCTCGCCTTCATCTGATCGACGATCCATTGCCGTCCGTTCTGAAGGATTTTCGCCGTTCCGTCCCAATGACCACGGGCCATCGCACCCTTGAGGCTGCGATCGTGCATCCCGTAGAGATTGGTAAAGATACGGTCCTCGTCTTTCAGCATCCCGTTACCTCCGGTTGCCCTGACGCATCCGCCAGAGTTGATAGATGAGCACGAGCGCGAAGACGAAGCCGCCCAGCGCCATCAGGTCGAACAGCGCGCGCACCCGATGATCGAGCGCCATGACCCCGCCCATGATCGTGGCGAGGATCCAGAAGGCCCCCGTCCCCGCGATCACCAGCGCGGCAAGCCGCCCCTTGCGCGCGATTTCTGCATCCTGCTGCGGCATCTTTTCCCATGCTCAGTAAACGTCGCCCTCGTCCACGCGATGCGAGAACTCGGTCTCGCCGCCCTCGGCGAGAATTTTTGCCTGCGCGACCCAGTTGTCGCGGCTTACCCGGCCCTTGAACCCCTTGAGGTTATCATCGACCCAGGCGATCTCGGCCTCGGTCCAGCCCGCGATCTGGTCGAAATGGTAGAACCCCATCTCGTTGATGAGCTTTTCCAGCTTGGGCCCGACGCCCTTGATCTTCTTGAGATCGTCGGCCTTGCCTTCGCGCGGGGCATCCAGCGCCGCAGGGCGCGTGCCCGCATCGTCGGGCGCGGCCTTTGCATCGTCCTCGTCCCCGTAGCGCCACGCGCCCTTGCGCGCGGCCAGTTCCTCCTCGCCGGCAAGCGTCGTGCCCGTGCGCACCGCCGCCGAAGTCTCTGCCGTTGCCGCGGTCGCGGTCGGCTCGGCGGCGGACGGGGCGGGGGCGACCTCGTCGGCAGATGCCGTCGGCGGCGCCGGAGCCGGGCTGTCGTCCTCGTCCGGGTCAGGGGCCTTGTAGCCGGTCACCCCGGTGGCCTGCCGCAGCGTGTTCTCCACGTCGCGCGCCTCGATACCGCGATCTTCGGGACCGTAGCCGGTGCAGACCAGCCGCGTCGAGACCAGTCCCAGCAGCGCCGCGAAGGCGATGGCCAGCAACAGCGCCGCCAGAAAACCCACCGCGCCTGCAGCGGACCACAGGACGATGAGCCCCGCGAGCCCCGAAAGGCCCCAGCAGACGATCTGGCAAGTGCTCAGTTTGGACGTGTCGGACATGTGCGTATCCCCCCGTTGGTTCTCAATAGGGCGCGGTCAATAGACCTCGCCTTTCTTGACCCGGGTGGAGAACTCCGTCTCCTTGCCCTCGGCCAGCAGTTTGGCCTGCTCGACCCAAGCGTCGCGGCTGACGCGCCCCTTGAAGCCTACGAGATTGTCATCGACCCAGGCGATCTCGGCCTCGGTCCAGTTCGCGATCTGATCGAAATGGTAGACCCCCATTTCGTTGGCCAGCTTTTCCAGCTTCGGTCCCACGCCCTTGATCTTCTTGAGATCGTCGGCCTTGCCCGCGCGCGGTCCGTCCAGCGTCGCAGGGCGGGTGCCGCCGGCGGGCGCACTCCCGGCCTTGCCACGCTCTTCGGTCTTGGTAACCTCGGACTCCGGCGCGGGAACGGCCCCCCCGGGCCTCGCCCCCTTCGCGGTGATGGCCACCGGCTCTTCGTTTTGCACCACCGCCGAGGGCGCGGGCGCGTGATTGGCCCCGTGGTCGCGCCAGGGCGCGGCAAGCGGCACCTCGGTGCCGTCGATGCGCTTGATCGTGTCGCCAAGATCGAGCGCACGGGCGACGCTGGCATTGTGGGGCGCGCGCCCGCTCTCGAATTCCTTGAGGCTGGTCAATCCCGACGCGGGCTCGCTGGCATAGCGCCCGTTCTGCGGCCCCGGGCGCGGCACCTCGCCCGCCGCCATAGCGTCGATCATCGCGGCAAAGCCTTCGGGGGTGAGATCCTCGTAGTAATCCTTGCCCACCTGCGCCATCGGCGCGTTGGAGCACGCCCCGAGGCACTCGACCTCTTCCCACGAGAACCTGCCATCCTCGGAGAGCTGGAACGGCTCCGCCGCGATCTTGTCACGGCATACGCCGATCAGGTCCTCGGAGCCGCACAACATGCAGGGCGTGGTGCCGCAAATCTGGAAATGCGCCACGCTGCCCACGGGATGCAGGTGGAACATGAAGTAGAAGGTCGCCACCTCCAGCGCACGGATATAGGCCATGTCCAGCATCGCGGCGATATGCTCGATCGCCGGGCGGCTCAGCCAGCCCTCCTGCTCCTGCGCGCGCCACAGAAGCGCGATGATCGCACTCGCCTGACGCCCTTCGGGATACTTGGTGATCTGCGCCTCGGCCCAGGCCTGGTTGGCCGGGGTAAAGGCAAAGCTCTCGGGCTGCTCGTGGTAAAGACGGCGTAGCATCTCAGGCACAGGCTCCTGTGGTCAGTTTCACGCCCCCGTCGGGCAGCCGCTCGGCGCCCCCGGTGGTCAGACGGTAGGCCGCGAGCTCCAGCAGTTGCTGGCGCGCCAGCCCGGTCTGGATCTCCATGGCCAGGTAATCCCCCTCGTCGCGCAGGGTGCAACCGAGGCTGTCGGCGGCGGCATCAAAACGCGCCAGATCCGCCTCCGTGGTCCCCGGCGGCAGCGCGGCGCAGGCCGCAAGCGCGCCCAGCGCGCAAAGCGGGATCGCAGGGCGCAGCATCCTCATGCCCCCCCGGCCCGGGCCAGCCACGCCAACCCCGCCACGCCCAGCGCCGCACAGCCCGCCGCCGCGTGGCGGCCCCAGCCATGCCCGGCGCGGGCGTAAATCGCGGCATCGTGCAGGCCCATCAGACCCAGCACCGCGAACAGCGCGGCGATCACGCCCGCGTCGCGGTGCAACATCGCCAGCACCGCCAGCGCGGCAAGTGCGAGATAGCGGTTGGCCATCACCGGAGGCAGGTTTTCGGCACGGTGGCCGCTGAGCCGCAGCGCCGCCGCCGGGTCGCGCAGGAACGCCAGCCCCAGCACGGCGAGCGCCACGCCCCCGGCCCCGGCAAGCCCCGCGCTCAGACGGCCCAGCTCGATCACCTGTCGATCTCCCCGAACACCACGTCCATCGTGCCGATGATCGCCGCCACGTCGGCAAGCTGGTGCCCCTTGGCGATATGATCCATCGCCTGAAGATGCAGAAAGCCCGGCGCGCGCAGCTTGGCCCGGTACGGCCGGTTGCTGCCATCGGCCACGAGGTAGACGCCGAACTCGCCCTTGGGGGCCTCGACGGCGGCATAGACCTCGCCCTCGGGAACGTGGAACCCCTCGGTATAGAGCTTGAAGTGGTGAATGAGCGCCTCCATCGAGCGCTTCATCTCGCCGCGCTTGGGCGGGGTTACCTTGCCGCGGGCGAGGATATCGCCCTGCCCCTCGGGCGCGCGCAGTTTCTCGATGGACTGATGGATGATGCGCAGGCTCTGGCGCATCTCCTCCATCCGGCAAAGATAGCGGTCGAAACAGTCGCCATTCTTGCCCACCGGCACGAGGAAGTCGAACTCGTCATAGCATTCGTAGGGCTGCGCACGGCGCAGGTCCCACGCCATGCCCGACCCGCGCACCATCACGCCGGAAAAACCCCAGTCGAGCGCCTCCTGCTGGCTGACCACGCCGATATCGACGTTGCGCTGCTTGAAGATGCGGTTCTCGGTCAGGAGCCCGTCGATATCGTCGATCACCCGCGGGAAATCATTGGCCCAGGCTTCGGTATCATCGAGCAGCTCCGGCGGCAGGTCCTGATGCACGCCGCCGGGGCGGAAATAGGCGGCGTGGAGCCGCGCACCGCAGGCCCGCTCGTAGAAGATCATCAGCTTCTCGCGCTCCTCGAAGCCCCACAGCGGCGGGGTGAGCGCGCCGACGTCCATCGCCTGCGTGGTGACGTTCAGGAGGTGGTTGAGGATGCGGCCGATTTCCGAGTAGAGCACCCGGATCAGGCTCGCGCGGCGCGGCACCGGCGTGCCGGTCAGCTTTTCGATTGCGAGGCACCAGGCGTGTTCCTGGTTCATCGGAGCCACGTAATCCAGCCGGTCGAAATACGGCAGGTTCTGCAGGTAGGTGCGGCTCTCCATCAGCTTCTCGGTGCCGCGATGCAGCAGACCGATATGCGGATCGCAGCGCTCGACCAGCTCACCGTCAAGCTCCAGCACCAGCCGCAGAACACCGTGCGCCGCAGGGTGTTGCGGGCCAAAGTTGATGTTGAAATTGCGGATTTTCTGTTCGCCCGTGAGGGCGTCGTCGAACTTGGAGCCGTCCATCATGACCTGCCTCCGTCAAACTTGTCGCGGAACGCCATCACCCACAGCAGGATCAGCGCCCCCAGCGGGATGATCGCCGCCAGCGATACCCAGTTGGGGATGCCGAACTGCGGCAGCAGCCGCCAGAAGGGCACCACCATCAGCACCGCGAAGATCAGCATGAAGATCAGACCGCCGCCACCCATGCCATAGCCTGCGCCCATCATTTCGCGTCCTCCTTCTCGTCGCCGGGAAGGATATAGTCGGCCCCTTCCCAGGGCGACATGAAATCGAACTGCCGGTATTCCTGCACCAGGTTCACAGGCTCGTAGACGACGCGCTTCTGCACCTCGTCATAGCGCACTTCGGTATAGCCCGTTGTCGGGAAATCCTTGCGCAGCGGGTAGCCGCGGAAGCCGTAATCGGTGAGGATGCGGCGCATGTCCGGATGGCCGATGAAGATGATGCCGAACATGTCGAACACCTCCCGCTCGAACCAGTTGGCCGCCGGGTACATCCCGCAGAGCGAGCGCACCATGTCCTCTTCGCGCACCGGTACGCGCAGGCGGATGCGGTGATTCTGATACATGCTGAGCAGGTGATACACCACGTCGAACCGCTTGGGGCGCTCGGGCCAGTCCACGGCGGTGATGTCCACCAGCGTGGAAAAGGCGCAGTTCTGGTCGGTTTTCAGAAACTCGGCCAGCCCGGCGATGTTCGACAGTGCCACGTCGATGGTGAGCTCGTCATTCGCGATCTGCCAGCCCAGCACGCAATCGGCGCGCTTGGCCTCGATGTACTCGCCCAGTTCCTTGAGTGCCTTGCTCATCTCACGATCGTCCCTGTCCGGCGGATCTTGCGCTGCAGTTGCAGGATTCCGTACATCAACGCCTCGGCGGTCGGCGGACAGCCCGGCACGTAGATGTCGACCGGCACGATGCGGTCGCAGCCGCGCACCACCGAATAGCTGTAGTGGTAATAGCCGCCGCCATTGGCGCAACTGCCCATCGAGATCACATAGCGCGGTTCCGGCATCTGGTCATAAACCTTTCGCAGCGCCGGCGCCATCTTGTTGGTGAGGGTTCCGGCCACGATCATCAGGTCCGACTGGCGCGGGCTCGCACGCGGTGCGGTGCCGTAGCGCTCCATATCGTAGCGCGGCATCGAGGTGTGCATCATCTCCACGGCGCAGCACGCAAGGCCGAACGTCATCCAGTGCAGGCTGCCCGTGCGCGCCCAGTTGATGATGTCCTCGGTCGAGGTGACGAGAAAGCCCTTGTCCTGCAACTCGGCATTGAGCGCCTGCGAGGCCGGGTCCAGCTCCTTGCCGGCGTCATAGGCCTCGGCCGGCGCGAGGCTGGAGGGGCCGGATTTGACCCGGGGGCTCTGGGCACCGTGGCCCAGCGTCTCGGTCACCAGCGCGTCTTCGCGATCATTCATTGCCATTCCATCGCCCCCTTGCGCCATTCATAGGCAAAGCCCGCGGTCAAGACCGCCAGGAACACCATCATCGACCAGAAGGCCGCCATGCTCAGATCCTGAAACGCGACGGCCCAAGGAAACAGCATGGCAATCTCGAGGTCAAATATGATGAACAGGATCGACACCAGATAGAACCGCACGTCGAATTTCATCCGTGCATCGTCAAAGGCGTTGAAGCCGCATTCATAGGCGCTCACCTTCTCGGGATCGGGATGGCGCACCGCGAGCACCACGGCGGCGAGGATCAGGACGAGCCCCAGGCCGATGGCGACCGCGAGAAGGACCAGGATCGGGAGATATTCCCTCAGCATCTCTTCCACGGGATGGCTCCTTTCATGCGCGGCCCCGCGCGCATCAAGTTGGCTGCATATGATCCTGACTTAAACCCGCCCCTCTGCCCGGTCAACCGAAGCCGCGCCGGTTTGCCCGCCGTCGGGGCCGGAATCTTGGGTTTGGTATGCAGCAGTATGCGGTATTGTGCCGCAATTGGTCGGAAAACCGGACCAGCTCTTGCCGCGCCGCGGCAAGCGGGGGCGACTCACCCCTGCTGCCAGCCGGGTCTGCGGCGCTCGAAAAAGGCGGCGATGCCTTCCGGTGCCTCCCCCCCGGCCCAGGTCTCGGCGAGCGCCCCGATAGTCTCGGCGATCACCGTGTCGTCGATGCGCGGCCCGAAGCCCCTGAGCAGCGCCTTGGCCCGCGCCACGGCACCCGGCGCGCATGAGAGGTAGGGCAAGACCTCTTCCTCAATGGCCGCGTCAAGCTCAGCCTCCGAAACCGCCCGCGCGAGAAAGCCAAGCGCCACCGCCTCATCCGCGTCGAACCGACGGCCCGACATGAACACGCGCCGCGCCTTGGCCTCGCCAATGCGTGCGGCGACGTAGGGCCCAATCGTTGCCGGGATCAGTCCCAGCCGCGTCTCGGTCAATGCGAATTGCGCCTCTCCTGCCCCGGTCACCGCGTCGCACACGCTCATCAGCCCGATACCGCCGCCAAACGCATTGCCGTGCACGCGTCCGATCAGCGGCTTGGGCAAGGTATTGAGCGCCTGCAGCATATGCGCCAGCTTGGCGGCCTCGCGGCTGCGCGTCTCCGGCTCGGCGTCGAACTGCTCGCGCATCCAGCCCAGATCACCGCCCGCGCAAAATGTCTTGCCTCTGGCCGCCAGCACCACGACCCGCACAGCATCGTCAGCCCCCAGATCCGTGGCCGCCTGATGCAACTCGGCGATCATCTGCGCCGACATGGCATTGTGCTTTTCGGCCCGGTCCAGCCACAGCGTCACCACGCCGCGCGCATCCCGTTCGATGCTGATCGTCTCGGTCATGCTCTCTCCTCCTCGCGCCAAATTTCTTCACAAGAAATTTGCCAAAAATCTTGTCAAGATTTTTGCGCCTCACCCCGCATCGCCCGCGCCATATCCACCGCCTCGGACAATATATCGGGATCGAGACCGGTCTCGTATCCAAGCGCCGTCAGACGCTCATGCACCTTTTCCGTCGCCACGTTCCCCGCCGCGCCGGGCGCATAGGGGCAGCCCCCCAGCCCCCCGATCGCGGCATCGAACACCCGCACCCCGCGCGTCAGTGCGACCTCGATATTGTCGAGCGCCCGGCCCGCCGTGTCGTGGAAATGCCCGGCCAGTCGCTCCGCCGGCAGCGCATCGCAGATCGCCGCCAGCATCGCATCGACCGCCTCGGGCCTGCCCTGCCCGATGGTGTCGCCGAGGCTGATCTCGTAGCATCCCATCTGCCACAGCGCCTCGGCCACGCGCACCACCGCCGCCGGGGCCACCGGCCCGTCATAGGGGCACTCAACTACGCAGGAGACATAGCCGCGCACCCGCAGCCCCTCGGCCCCGGCCGCCTCCAGCACCGGGGCAAACCGTGCAAGGCTCTCGTCGATCGTGGCGTTGATATTGGCCTTCGAGAACCCCTCCGAGGCCGACCCGAAGATCGCCACCTCATCCGCCCCGGCCTCGAGCGCATCGGACAGACCCCGCATGTTCGGCGTAAGTGCTGCATAACGCACCCCCGGTGCGCGCCTGATCCCGCGCAACACCTCGCCCGAGTCGGCCATCTGCGGCACCCATTTGGGGCTTACGAAACTCGCCACCTCGATGCGCGAGAACCCCGCCTCGCTCAGCAGGTTCACAAGCGCGATCTTGTCGCGCGTGGCGATCCGCGCCGCCTCGTTCTGCAACCCGTCGCGCGGGCCGACTTCGAAGATTTCAACGCTCTCGGCCATCTTCATTCCTCCGGCACAGGATAGAATTCCTGTGCATAGATATCCTGCTCCCCGTCCCGCACCTTGGCCCGTCTGTAGGCGGGCCGCGCGCGCAGCCGGTCCCAATAGGCCATGAGACGCGGATAGGCGTTCAGATCAACATAATACCGCGCCAGCTCGAACCCGTAGGCAAACATGATATCCGCCGCCGAAAATCCAGAGGGCAATAGATGATTGCCGTCCAGCCGCGCCTCCATTGCAGCCAGCACCGCCCGCAGCCGCGCATTCAACAGCTTCACCACCGTGGGCGACGGGCGGGCGGGCGGGCGCAGGAACACCTGATTGAGGTTGAGGTTTTCCAGCAGACAACCCACCGTCTCCGACAGGCTCAGCATTTCCAGAAACCGCGCGCGCTCCGGATGACCCGGCGGCGGCATCAGCCCGGCATCGGGATAGGTCTCGCACAGCATCTGCACGATGGCCGCACTCTCCACCCAGACCGTCCCCTCGTGCTCCAGCACAGGAACCCGGCCCGCCGGCGACAGCGCCAGGAACTCGGGCGCGCGCATCGAGCCGTCGCGGATCGAGTAATAGGCCACCTCATACTCCGGCCCCAGCTCCTCCAGCAGCCAAAGCACCCGCAGCGAGCGCGCCAGCGGCACATGGTGAAGCCGGATCATGCGTCGTCCTCCAGCCGCACCAGCGCCGCCCCCGCGCTGACCTGATCGCCTGTCGCGACCAGCACCTCGGCCACCACGCCGTCGCGCGCGGCCAGCAGGCTGTGCTCCATCTTCATCGCCTCCAGCACGGCCAGCCGGTCGCCCTTGCTCACCGCCTGCCCCGCCTTGGCAAAGACCGCCTTGACCAGCCCCGGCATCGGCGCCTCGATCAAGGCCGCATCGCCGCCCGCCACACTGTCCCGCGCCAGCGGGTCAACCAGATCGAAGGCCAGCCCGTATCGCGCAAAGACCGTGATCCGCGCGCCGTCCACCGCCACCCCGGGCGCGGGCGCGCCATCGAGCCGCCACTGCCCGTCCACGCGCCGCGCCGCGACCCATGTCTCGCCCACCCGCAGATCATGGGCCGTCGCCGAGAGGGTGCGCAACCGCACCGTGATCTCATCGCCCGCATGGATCAAAACCACGTCGCGCTCCAGCGGTTGCCACAGGACAAAGCCCGCCGCCTCCGGCGCGTCTTCCAACAGCCCCAACCCGGCCAAGGCCGCCAGCGCGACCTCGCCCGGTCCCGCCATCGGGACCACCACCAGCGCCTCGATATCCCGCGCAATCAGCCCGGTATCAACATCGCCGCGCGCAAACCCCTCATGCCGCGCGAGCGCACCGAGAAATCCGAGATTGGTGACCGTCCCGGCCACCTCGCACCGCTCCAGCGCGCGCGACAGCCGCCGCAGCGCCACATCGCGCGTCGGGCCATGGGTGATCACCTTGGCGATCATCGGATCATAGAACGGGCTGATCTCGTCGCCCGCGCGCACCCCGCTATCGGCGCGGCAGCCTGCCGGAAAGGTCAGATGCGACAGCCTGCCGGTCGCGGGCAGAAACCCCTTGGGAACGTCCTCGGCATAAAGCCGCGCCTCGAAGGCATGGCCCGTGATGCTCAGCTCCTCCTGCCGCGCGGGCAGCCCCTCTCCGGCGGCCACGCGCACCTGCCACTCAACCAGATCGACGCGCGTGATCGCCTCCGTCACCGGATGCTCGACCTGCAACCGCGTGTTCATCTCCATGAACCAGAAGCGATCCGGGCGCAGCCCGTCCGAGCCATCGACGATGAACTCCACCGTGCCCGCCCCGCTATAGCCGATCGCCTCGGCAGCCCGTACCGCAGCCTGCCCCATCGCGGCGCGCATCTCAGGCGTCATGCCCGGTGCCGGGGCCTCCTCGATCACCTTCTGATGACGGCGCTGCAGGGAACAGTCGCGCTCGAAAAAATGCACCGCGCGGGTGCCGTCACCGAACACCTGCACCTCGATATGGCGCGGCTTTTCGACGAATTTCTCGATCAGCACGTCGGAGTTGCCAAAGGCGGTGCACGCCTCGCCTCGGGCGCTCTCCAGTGCATCGGCAAAATCCTGTGGCCGCCCCACCAGCCGCATCCCCTTGCCGCCACCCCCGGCAACGGCCTTGATCAGCACCGGATAGCCGACGGTGTCGGCCGCCCCCGACAGATGCTCGGGGTCCTGATTGCTGCCGTGATAACCCGGTACCACCGGCACGCCCGCCTCCTCCATCAGCGCCTTGGCGGCATCCTTGAGGCCCATGGCCCGAATGGCCGCCGCCGACGGGCCGATAAATACCAGCCCCGCCGCCTCAACCGCCTCAACGAAATCGGGGTTCTCGCTCAGGAAACCATAGCCGGGATGGATCGCGCCGCAGCCCGTCTCGAGCGCCGCCGCGATGATCGCCTCGCCCTTCAGATAGCTGTCCGAGGGGGCCGACCCGCCGATATGCACAGCGACGTCCGCCATCGCCACATGCGCCGCGCCGCGGTCAGCATCGGAATAGACCGCCACCACCTCGACCCCCATCGCCTGCGCCGTCCGCATCACGCGACACGCGATCTCGCCCCGGTTGGCCACCAGAATCCGCTCAAACATGGCCCGCGCCCCCTGCTTCATCTTGCCAAAAATATCCAAATCCCGACATCACCACCCTCACATCCGGAAGACGCCAAAGCGTGTCTCCTCCACCGGCGCATTCAAAGCGGCGCGCAGGCTGAGGCTTAGCACATCGCGGCTCTTGCGCGGGTCGATGCAGCCATCATCCCAGAGCCGGGCGCTGGCATAAAGCGGATGCGCCTGCCGCTCGAACATCTCCATAGTGGGCCGCTTGAACGCCTCTTCGTCTTCCGCCGACCACGTCTCGCCGCGTTTCTCCATCGCGTCGCGCCTGACCGTGGCCAGCACCCCCGCCGCCTGCGCGCCGCCCATCACGGAAATCCGGGAATTGGGCCATGTCCACAGGAATCGCGGCTGATAGGCGCGCCCCGCCATGCCGTAATTACCTGCCCCGAACGAGCCGCCCACCAACATGGTGATCTTCGGCACGCTCGTCGTCGCTACCGCCGTCACCATCTTGGCCCCGTGCCGCGCGATGCCCTCGTTCTCGTATTTGCGCCCCACCATGAAGCCGGTGATATTCTGCAGGAACACCAGCGGGATGCGGCGCTGCGAGCACAGTTCGACGAAATGCGCGCCTTTTGAGGCCGCCTCGGAAAACAGCACGCCGTTATTGGCGATGATCCCCACCGGGCAGCCCTTCACATGGGCAAAGCCGCAGACCAGCGTCTCGCCGAACCGCGCCTTGAATTCGTCAAAGCGGCTGCCATCCACCAGCCGCGCAATGACCTCGCGAATGTCATAGGGCGTGCGCAGATCGGCGGGCACCACGCCGAGCAATTCCGCCGGATCATAGGCAGGCTCCTCCGGGGTCTGCCAGCCCCGGACGGGTGCCAACCCACCCCCCAGATTGCCCACCGCCCGCCTTGCCAAGGCCAGCGCGTGCGCGTCATCCTCGGCCAGATAATCCGCCACGCCCGAAAGGCGCGTATGCACATCGCCGCCGCCCAGATCCTCGGCGCTGACCACCTCGCCGGTCGCGGCCTTCACGAGCGGCGGCCCGGCGAGAAAGATCGTGCCCTGACCCTTCACGATGATGGTGACATCGCTCATCGCGGGCACATAGGCGCCGCCTGCCGTGCAGGACCCCATCACCACGGCGATCTGCGCGATACCCTTCGCGCTCATCCGCGCCTGATTGTAGAAAATCCGCCCGAAATGGTCGCGGTCGGGGAACACCTCGTCCTGATTGGGCAGGTTCGCACCGCCCGAATCCACGAGGTAAATGCACGGCAGATGGCACTCCTCGGCGATCTCCTGCGCGCGCAGGTGCTTCTTGACGGTCATCGGGTAATAGGTGCCGCCCTTCACCGTGGCGTCATTGCACACGACCATGCAATCGCGCCCCTGCACGCGGCCCACGCCCGCGATCACCCCCGCACAGGGCGCCGCCCCGTCATAGAGGCCATGCGCCGCCGTGGCCCCCACCTCCAGAAACGGGCTGCCGGGATCGAGCAGCCCCGCCACACGGTCGCGGGGGGACATCTTGCCGCGCGCCTTGTGCCGCTCGCGCGCCGCTTCGCCGCCCCCCTCGGCCGCGGCCACGGCGGCCTCTTCCACCACGCGCAGCGCCTCGAGATTGGCGGCCTGATTGGCGCGAAAGCCTTCGGATGACGGCAGCGCCGATGATGTCAGACGCATGGCTGCTCCTCCTGTAGCGGGTTATCTGTTGCAAAATTGCCGCAGCGCGGCAGAGCTGCGCGTATTTGATTCACGTCAAGGTGAGTTGCCCCGACACGCTGCATACCCGGCAGCGTCAGTATGAAAGTGGAAAGACCATGAAAAAAATCACAGCCCTCACCCTCGCCGCCCTTATGAGCACCACCGCCGCCCCGGCCCTCGCCCAGCAACAGGGTGACATGCTGCTCGGCCTCGGCCTCGGCTGGATCGAGCCGGATGACGGCAGCAACACCGCTGCCGGCAAGATCGATGCCGATGGTGCGCTCAGCCCGACCATCACGTTCGAATATTTCATCGCCGACCGCATCGGACTCGAGTTGCTGGCCTCGTGGCCGTTCACCCATGACCTGAACATCAACGGGAACGACGCGGGCGAGACCAAGCACCTGCCGCCGACGCTCTCGCTGCAGTACTACTTCACCAACAAGAGCACGATCACCCCCTTCGTGGGGGCTGGGATCAACTACACCTACTTCTTCGATGAAGAGCTTGACGGTCCCGGTGCCCCCAATCTCAAGCTCGATGATTCCTGGGGCCTCGCCCTGCATGCCGGTGCCGATTTCGCGCTCTCCGAGAAATCCGCCCTGCGCGCCGATGTCCGCTATATCGATATCGAAACCGACGCCGAGGTCGGTGGCAACGATATCGGCGATGTCGATATCAGCCCGTGGGTGTTCAACGTCGCCTATGTGCTGCGGTTCTGATCCGCGCGCGATCAGGATCACGATTTGGGGGTCGGCCAGCGTGTCGGCCCCCTTTTCATGCCGGGGCACCATCATGGTGAACCCTCTGCTGCGGCGCGGGCCTTTAGCTCCTTGCGGATCACCTTGCCTGTCACGGTCATCGGCAGCGCGTCCACGAATGAAATTTCCCTTGGATAGGAATAGCTTGCAAGCCGGTCCCTGACCCATGCCTGAAGCTCTGCGGCGCGCACCCCGGTCCCCGGGCGCCGCACCACATAGGCCTTGACGATCTCGGTGCGCAGGGGGTCGGGCTTGCCCACCACTCCCACCGTGGAGACATCGGGATGCGCGAGCAGGCAATCCTCGATTTCCGCAGGCCCGATCCGGTAGCCGGCGCTCGTGATCACGTCATCCTCACGACCGATGAACCGGATGTATCCGTCCTCGATCACGCCCCGGTCGCCGGTGAGCAGCCAATCGCCCCTGAACTTCTCTGCCGTCTCGCGCGGTTTTCCGAAATATTCCAACATCATCGAGGCCGAACCTCGCCTGATCGCGATATCGCCCTCACCGGCTGTTTCACGACCCTCCCCGTCGATCACCGCCACCTCATGACCCGGTACGGCCCGCCCCAGGGCACCGGGGCGCGGCTCGAAAAGCGCCCCGCAGGACGATCCCACCATGTTGCACTCGGTCTGCCCGTAGAATTCGTTGATCGTCAGGCCAAAGGCGTACCGCCCCCAGTCGAGCATCTCGGGTCCCAGCGGCTCGCCGCCGCTCGCGACGCTGCGCAAACCCTCGATCCGCGCCTCCTCGGCGCGCAGCATCCGCAGCGCGGTTGGTGGAAAAAATACATTCCTGACAGCACCTTTTCGGACGATCCTGATGCACTCTTGGACATCGAACCGAGCCATCCGCGCCGCCGCCACCGGCACGCCGATGGCCAGCCCCGGCATCAGCACGTCAAACAGCCCGCCGATCCAGGCCCAGTCGGCAGGCGTCCACAGGCAATCGCCCGGTTCCCCGAGAAAATCATGGCTCATCTCGACGCCCGGCAGGTGGCCGGTCAGCACCCGGTGGCCGTGCAGCGCGCCCTTGGGGCTGCCGGTCGTGCCGGACGTGTAGATCAGAACGGCGGGCGTCTCGGGCCCGGTCTTCACGGTCTCGAAACGCCCCTCGGGTAACGCGGTTGCCTCGGGGACGAGCGCCGTCACACCGTCCAGCGGAGCCAGCATGTCCACGCCCTCGGCATCGGTGATCACGATCCTCGCGCCCGCGTCCCCCACTCGGCTGACCAGCGCATCCTGCCGGAAGAGTTTGAACAAGGGGATTGAAATCGCGCCGATTTTCCAGATTGCGATATGCGCCGCCGCGCACCACGCGCCCTGGCTGCGCAGCACACCCACCCGGTCGCCACGCGCCACGCCCCGCGCCACCAGCGCCTGCGCCAGCCCGTCGGCCATGCGCCGCAGCGCGCCATAGCTCACGTCATGCGCCTCCGCGTCCGAAAGATCGCGGATCGCCAGCCGCCCGGGCGCGCGCGCCACCCAGTCATCGCAGACCTGTGCCGCCATATTGAGCCGCGCCGGGATGTCCCAGCGGAATCCGTCGCATAACGTCGCGTAGGGCGCGCGCCGCAGGAGGGGGCGCGCCGCGGTCATGACGTCTTCCCCGGTTGCGCCACATCCACCACCCGACCAAAGGCATCGACGAAGTATTCGTACTCCGCACACGTCACCACCAGCCACAGTTCCGCGCTTACGGCGGGCCGCGCGGCGCAGTCGTCACGCGCCGAGCCGGTCTCGCGCGCGTAGCGGGCGGCCACCCGGTCAATCACCTCCGTCTCGGTGGTCGTCGCGGCACGCCCGCCAAGAACGAGTCCCAGCACCATCACCGCGGCGGCGAGGATCAGAACCGGGAAAAGGATCAGGCGGCGCGGCATCGACTCACCCCATCGCCCCCATCATCTCGCGCCCGATCAGCATGCGCCGGATCTCGCTCGTTCCCGCGCCGATCTCCATCAGCTTCGCATCGCGAAAGATGCGCCCCACCGGTGAATCGTTGAGAAAGCCCGCCCCGCCCATCGCCTGCACCGCCTGATGCGCCTGCACCATCGCCTGCTCGGACGCATAGAGACAGCAGGCCGCCGCGTCCTGCCGCGTCACTTCGCCTCGGTCGCAGGCCTTGGCCACCTCGTAGACATAGGCGCGGGCCGAGTTCATCGCCGTATACATATCGGCCATTTTGCCCTGCATGAGCTGGAACGAGCCGATCGGCTGGCCGAACTGCTTTCGCTCGGCCATGTAGGGCATGATCTCGTCAAGACAGCCTGCCATGATCCCGGTGCCGATCCCCGCCAGCACCACGCGCTCGTAATCGAGCCCGGACATCAACACGCGCACGCCCTTGCCCTCTTCGCCCAGAACGTTCACGAACGGCACCTCGACATCCTCGAAGATAAGCTCGGCGGTGTTGGAGCCGCGCATCCCCAGCTTGTCGAAATGCGGCGAGGTGCTGAAGCCCATCATCGTCTTTTCGATCAGGAACGCGGTGATGCCCTTCGCGCCCGCCTCCGGGTCGGTCTTGGCATAGACAACAAGCGTGTCGGCATCCGGGCCGTTGGTGATCCAGTACTTGTTGCCATTGAGCCGGTAGTGATCGTTGCGCCGTTCGGCGCGCAGCATCATGCTGACCACGTCGCTGCCCGCCCCCGACTCTGACATGGCCAGTGCGCCGACATGTTCGCCACTGACCAGCCCGGGCAGGTATTTCGCCTTCTGCTCGGGCGAGCCGTTGAGCTTGATCTGATTGACGCAGAGGTTGGAATGCGCGCCATAGCTGAGCGACACCGAGGCCGAGGCGCGGGCGATCTCCTCTACGGCGACGACATGGGCGAGATAGCCCATCCCCGCGCCGCCATACTCCTCCGGCACGGTGATCCCCAGCAGGCCCAGATCGCCCATCTCGCGCCACAGCTCGTGGGGAAAGACATTGCCGCGGTCCACCTCCGCCGCCATCGGCCTGACGCGCTCCTGCGCCCAGCGATGCACCATCTCGCGCAGGGCGTTCACATCCTCGCCCAGATCAAACTGCATCACGGCATTGAACATCCCTGGCCTCCGACATTTATTGAACGATTGTTCATTTTATAGCCACAAGCCACCACCCACGTCAATCCCGCTGTAGCGTGACTGTAGCGTGACTGTAGCTGTAGCGTGACAGCGAAGTTTACAGTGTTTTACAGCGAAGATTGCAGCAACCGATTTTTGCTCTGAG